>JBBRAO010000091.1:0-2550 GCA_038206725.1 Kapaibacterium sp. (SeqCode) | reverse complement strand
TTATCCAATCCTTCCAACTTAAACCGGAAGCTGAGATTATTGAGATTGCTGTATTGAGGATAAAAAACTGTAAAAACGATATTGTTTCGTTCGAAAGGTATTGAAGGTGCAATTTCGGAAAGAAGTGGCAAAAATTCAATTTTCTTCGATTCAGCATCCGAATTTTGAATGCTTTTCATCTTCAAACTCGCTTCTATTTGATTATTCAAAGCTTTACCCGTATGATATAATGCCAATCCGTTTTCGAGTGTAATAAGGCATTCGTATTCGGAAAGCGGGATAATATTCTGGTAATCGTCTACACTCTGGTTCAGAAAAAGAGAATATTGAACCACATCGATCAGTTTTGCTGCACTTGCTTTCACTTCGAACAAAGCTGCTTCATTATTTCGGATAAACCAATATTGATTCGATTTAAAATGACAAACACGATAAGCCTGCGAAAAATATCCCAATCCGCGATTTAATTCTACAAAGGGAATTATTTTTTTCTGAATATCGTCGAAGGTATAAAATCCAGTATTGTCGGTAAAAACCACCCGGTTATTGATGGAAAATACATTGATAGGGTACTGATTTTTCTGATTAAGCGACTCGAAAGTTTTGATGTTCTCCATCTTTTTCAAATCGGTGGAAAGCTGAATAGCGTAAAGACCTTGATGTAAATGTCCGGCCCAAATGGTTCCGGTATAGTCAATTTCAATATATCGAATAGGATTCACAAAATTCTCAATTGTATGACTGAATGTCCACTTACCATTCACCTTTTCGTAAATGCAAAGTTGGGTATAAGTGCCTTGCACCAATACTTCTTTGCCATGAATATATCCTTTTTTGATACAAATTCCACCTTTTACCGGCGAAAGATAGCGGGCTTCATTCTGAGAAATTTCAAAGGTTTCCTCGTTATTTCCACAAATTTGTTGGTTGTCGAATTGATTTACACTCCACACCTGACCCTTAATTTTTGGTTCAAGATGCAGGTTTTCAATGCTTCTTTTCTCGAGGTTCAGCACGGCTTTATATAATCCCTGATTTGTACCGATATACAAATTTGGTTTGTCGTAATTCAACGAATAAATGGCTCCAACTGAAGGAGCGAACGCGTTAATGTAGCGAATAGATGAGTTCAGTTGCAACAGCGAAATTCCTTTGTCCAACGCCAGCCACAGATTATTATTCCTATCGCAAAACATGCCGAGCACGGTGTTGTTTTGAAGTACATTCGATGAATTTAATGTCCAATGTTTTCGACCTTGCTTGTCGATAGCCGTAACACCATTCAGAATTGTTCCCAAAACGATTAATCCATCGGGTGTAATAACCGCCCTGTTGATTTCATCCTTTTTCAATTCGGCATCTGCATCGGTTGTAAAGCGCAAGATATTGCTGCCATCGAACAAAAACAATCCATCCGATTTGGTTACCAATAAGGCATGAGTGGGATCTAAAGTCAGCACCGACACAACCGGGCTTTTCAGAATGGTATTTTTTACTGGAACAAACGAGTTGGTATTTAAATTGAGCATACTAAATCCAAATTGGTCGGTGTGAGTGTAGATTTTAGCATTGTGGATATTGAAAAACAGGAAAGTGTAAGGGCATCGAAAGCCTTTTACTTCATTATTTTTGAGCGTAAAATAGGAGGTGAACGATTGAAAAATCACAGTGCCGTCAACATCCAGAATATTCCATATTTCATCATTTTGCATCTTGTAATCCGACAGTTTGGCAGAGAGGGATGTGTACATTAATTGTCCGGTATTATTCTTTTCAAAATATCCGAATTCTTCGAACGAACCAACAAAAATACGATTGCCTTTTATGAGTATTGAACGGGCAATTTTGTTTTCGGGAATCGTATATGTCTTCCACAACGTACCATCAAACTGCAAAAGTCCTTGATTATTGCCAAAATACATTAATCCATCCGCACTTTGACTTACAGCCCAGTTTTGGTTGGAAGCATTATAGTTGTTTTTGGTAAACTGACTGACTATGGGCGTGAATTCCTGACAATTAATATAAACAGAAATGAAAACTAGGAAAAAGAACAGATGCTTTTTTACTTTAAAATACATAGTTTTGATTTCGATTTAAAATAGATTTAATAATTATGTATTTGACATTGTTTATAAGAAATTCAATATCATTGCATTATAATGAATTTCATATAAAACATAATTAAATAACAGAAGAAACTTATAATTAGTTTATGTAAAAGTATGAAAATAAATTTTAATATTGAGTTTGAAAGCAAACGAAATTTTTAAAGAACGTGAAAGCGCAAAAAAAAGGAAAGTGTCAACCTTCCTTTTCATTATTCTTGAATTAATACCTTACTTACCAACCTTGTTGATAAATATGATATTTTGCTATTCTACATTTGTTACTTCATAGCCTACATTATCAACTGCAGCTTTCATCATATTATCGGATACTGCTTCAGTTAAAATTACTTTGGCCGAGTTGGTTTCTAAATCCACTTTTGCTTCTACGCCATTGATACTATTCAGTGCTTTTTCAACACGAGCTGAACAATGACCACAG
>JBBRAO010000090.1:0-2604 GCA_038206725.1 Kapaibacterium sp. (SeqCode) | reverse complement strand
ACTGATGATTGGTTTCCCGGAAAATTTGTTATTTTTGTACATGGTTAATCTTGTTTGTTGAACACTACAAAATTAAACTGAGTTTGGGGATATTTTATCCCCTTTCTCGTAAAAAAAAACTTTTATCGGACAATAGTGATTTAAAATAAAATAATTCTAAAATATTTGGATTATTTATTATCATATAACACTTGAACCGGTAGAAAAGTTACAAAACAAAAATATCATTTCTAACAATCCATCGGTTTTCTCCGAGTCATCGGATTAGTAAATATAAATTACAATTGAAATATCAACAAACCGTCTTAAAAGCAACTATGTTAAATTATCCCTTGGCCGGATGCACAAATATCTACTTTTTTTAAATGATTCTATAATTAATAGAGAGAACAAGTAATGGAAAATTACCAGGCAAAAATCCTATGGATAGACGATGAAATAGACTTGCTGAAACCTTATATTATACTATTAAAACAACGTGGATATTTTATCGAGACGGCAACCAATGGGGAAGACGCCATTGAATTGGCAAAAGCCCAACACTTCAATTTGATTTTTTTAGATGAGACTATGGTCGGTATGACAGGATTGGAAACTTTACCGATTCTGAAACAAATTGACCCTTCGACACCTATAGTAATGGTTACCAAAAATGAAGCTGAAGCCGTGATGGAAAGTGCAATCGGCAGTAAAATAGACGATTACCTAACAAAACCCGTCAATCCGGCGCAAATAATAATGGCTTGCAAGAAATTCCTCGATAAAGGGCGAATTTCGGAAGCCAAATTCACACAAGATTATTTTGCAGGTTTCAATGAAATTTCCCGATCTTTGAACGAGAGAATGGACTGGGACGAGTGGGTTGTATTATATACAAAACTTACAGATTGGTCTATCGAGCTCGATAGATTGTCGGAAAGCGGATTAAAGCAAACGCTGTTTGACCAATGGCGCGAAGCAAACGCGGTATTTTCGAAATACGTAGAGCGAGATTATAAAAGTTGGCTGGTAAATTCACTCGACGAGGCAGATCCTGTTCTGTCGCCCCACGTTTTGGACAAATATGTTTTGCCGCTCTTGAAAGCCAACGAAAAGGTATTTTTAATAGTAGTGGATTGTATGCGCTTGGACCAATGGAAAGTAATGGCTGAAGAATTATCGCATTTTTATTCGATAGATACTAATCATTATTGCTCAATTTTGCCGACTTCAACTCAATACGCTCGAAATTCCTTATTCTCGGGCTTATATCCTGCTGATATCAAGAAGCATTATCCGCAATGGTGGGTTGCCGAAACAAATACCGAAGAAGCGAAACTTAATGCTTACGAACACGAAATGCTTAACGCTTGGGTTGAAAGAAGAAGATTAAAATTGAAAAATGCTACGCAATACGTGAAAATCTATGATACTGATTTCGGTGCAAAAATCGAACGCGAGATAGATAATTATTCCGGCACACAATTAACAGCAATGGTTATTAACGCGGTTGATATGATAGCTCATTCACGAAGCGACCACGCTGTATTAAAAGAAATTGCTCCCGATGAATCGGCATACCGCTCATTAACAAAATCTTGGTTCCACCACTCAAGTTTGTTTGGAATATTGAAACAACTGAGCAAACGGAAAGATTTGAAAGTAGTAATAACCACCGACCACGGTTCAATTCGCTGTATGCGAGGTGTAAAAGTGCTTGGTGATAGAGATACTTCAACAAATTTGCGCTATAAATTCGGCAAGAATGTGAAAGCCGAAAGCAGGTATGCTATTCAATTGGCTAATCCCGAAGAATTCCGCTTGCCTTCGCACGGTATAACGGTTAATAATATTATTGCTAAAGAAGATTACTATTTTGTATATCCAACCGATTACCATCATTTTCTGAATAAGTATCGCGATAGCTTCCAACACGGTGGCATCTCGATGGATGAAATGATTATTCCGGTTGCTTTACTTAATCCACATAAATAAATATGCAGAAAGTAAAAATAACAAGCAAATCCGCTGAAGAGACCATTGAAATAGGATATAAATTTGCGAAAAACCTGAGCCAAGGCGATGTGGTAACATTTACCGGAGTTTTGGGAGCGGGGAAGACCGAGTTTATCAAAGGTTTGTGCAGGTATTTCAACGCAGAAGAGCAAGTATCGAGCCCTACATTTACTATCATAAATAACTACAGCGGCTTTGATGATCAATCTAATATTGACATTGCGCATATAGACCTATACCGCGTCGAAAAACCCGAGGAACTGACCCAAATCGGTTTTGACGATTATATATATAATGTGTCCACGATAAAATTAATAGAATGGTCCCAAAAAGCCGGTGACAGATTAAAAAAAATAGATTATAGCGTAACGATTGAAATAGACGATGAGCTGATTAACGAAAGAACAATAGAAATAGAAGCGTTATAGATATGTAATCTATACAAAAGCGTGAGTTTTAATGCGAGTAATCAAAAAAAGGGGTAGATTAAAACAATAATCTACCCCTAAATATTTAATTCAATCACCATTCTCCTACTCCTTAACAAATTTCTTGATGTATTGAATACCATAGCACGGGCAAATAAAATATTCGTGCCGCGTCCGTGAT
>JBBRAO010000089.1:0-2711 GCA_038206725.1 Kapaibacterium sp. (SeqCode) | reverse complement strand
AACTACTTCTTTTTCCTGAACGTTATGACATCCTGTGATTAATAGAATCAGGGAAATACCTAAAATTATCGGGTTCTTCATCGCTTTTGTTTTACCAGTTATAATAGTTGTTTTCATTTATTATCAATAGTTTATTGGTTTGGTTAATTGTTTGATTGTGCTGTGTCTCGATGTACGATTTAATGGTGTTCATGTAGTTAACAACGTCAAGTTCTCCAATTTGTAATTGGCTTTTATATAGCTCCATCAGCATTTCGTACTTTTTTAATTGTTCCCGAATCATTTCGATTCTTTGTTTAAGTTGGTTCAAATCAGATGCGATGGCTTGTTGACGGTTTGTCTTTTGAACTTGAAAATTCTGGCGATAATTATTTATTACCTGTAAGTTAATATCTGATTGCAGTTGGGTGTAGTTTTTTTGACGTCCATCGTAAATTGGAATAAACATTGAGATTCCCATTCCAATGCCAAACTTTCGATAAATCCCAGGGATTTCAATTGCGTTTAAACCAGTATTTCCATAAAGTTTGAATTGTGGACGGTATTTCAAATCGGCCACTTGCATGTTATAAATTTCCTGTAAACTATCCAGCCTGAACTGCTCCAAAAATTGCGATTGATTTTGTTCGGTATTGAATTCAATTATTGGCGCAGTTAATTTTATGTCGGCATTGCCGGAAATTCCGCTAAGGTCATTTAATACAAAAATATTTCGTTTGTAAATGGCCTGAAGGTTATTCAATTCAGTCGCCTGATTCATGATTTCAATATCAATGAGTAATATATCCGACCTTTTATAAATACCTCTGGCTGCGAAAGCTTCTATCACGGCTTTTTGCTGAACAAGTTGTTCGCTTAGAAGTTTTACAAAGGCAATTTGGTTAAGGCTCTGATACGAAAGAATATACTGGTCAGTTACCTCCTTTTCCAATTGGTGTGTGGTAAGTTTTGCTTTGTTGGCATTTGTTTCACCTTCGGTCTTCGCCTGTCGTATCAATGTTTCGAACGTTGTTCTATTAAATACTGGTTGTTCCACATTCAAAATAGCTTGATATAAGCCACCATCGGTAATCGCGACATCGTAACCTACCGCTTTCGGGTCGTCTTTATTAGGAATAAGTGGCGAATAATTGACATTCCCCGATGCGAATACTTTGGGGCTGTTGGTTGCAGCTTTGATAATGCTTTCCTGAATCCCTGATTTCTCCACAATAGCAAGGTTTTCTTTAATCGTGGGATTGTTTTCACGTGCAGCCTTCAGGTAATAATCGAGGTTGGTTTGCGAAAACCCAACACTTACAAACAAAAAGACGGATAATAGCGGTAATACTATTCGTACTTTTATTAGTTGACCGTTCATTGTTAATGTTTTTATAAATTATGCAAGTATATTGCTCAATTCTGAAAAAATTTAGAAATGTTTTGTCTGACAAAAAGAAGATTAAAATTCAATCGTAAAAGAGTGCAGATTTGGTTCAGCGAACTGATATCGAATGGTGTAATTTAGCGAATCGCATATTTTTTTTGCAATGGCAAGTCCAAGCCCCGAACTGTTTGAGGTACTGCTGTTTTTAAAAAACCGTTCATATATTTTACTTTCATCCAAAGGATGGCCGGGGCCGGTATTGCTGATAATCAAACATATTCTGTTTAGCTCAACTTTTATGCTGCCTTGAGGAATGTTGTATTTGATGGCATTGGTCAATAAATTAGTAATCAATGAATGGAGCAAATATGTATTTGACGATGTTCGAACCTCAGGTTGAATCGCCGATAAAAAGGAAATTTCTTTTAGTTTCATCTGTTCTTCGAATTCAGAACAGATTTCGGAAGAAAGGACAGAAACATCTATAGAATCAGCCTTATTATACTGTTCATTTTCAATTTTGGCAAGGAGCAACAAATTGCGGTTAAGCTTAGTCAATATCCGAATATTGTTATCTATCCGTGTAATTATTTCTGATTGATGAAGGGTTAAATCAATATCTTGTGACATTAAGTCGATTTGGTTTTTGATTACAGCCAAAGGAGTCTGTGTTTCGTGTGCTGCATTCTCGGTAAACTCCTTTTGCGACTGGAAAGTGCGGATATTATTTTCGGTAAGCCGATGAATTGCTTCGCCCAGTTCATTGAATTCTATAATCTCGGTCTTCGGTGCTACTATTGGTTCTTTCTGGTCGATACGGAAAGATTTAAGTTTAGAAACAATGGAGTAGAATGGCTGCCACGTTCTTTTCGAAAAATAGCTGTTGAGAAGAAGGATTCCGGCTAACAGAATTAAAAACAATATGGCTTGGGTGATAAATATTTCCCGGATTAAATCGGCACTTTCTACCAAATCTTTGCGGACAATTATTTTGTATGTTTTACTATCGATGGTAACATATGAAGCCAACTCCCGAAATGGTTCAACGTGCTGCCTTGTTGCATCAAAATAGTCGTTATTGTACAACGAATCGGTTTGAAAATGGGCATTCTCAAGCGGATAAATATATATGCCCAAGTCGAACTTTTCAGCATTTTTTGTAAAATCGCTGATTCTTGCAAAATCGAACTGAGCAGCACCAAGACCTTCGATTATCTTCTCTTTTTGGTAAATCAACGATTCATCAACATCGTTTATCCATAAATCCTGAATCAGGAAGTAAAAAACTGGAATGCTGAAAATGAAAATGATAACAGAGAATATCAGATACAACCTGAGTGTTTTG
>JBBRAO010000088.1:0-2967 GCA_038206725.1 Kapaibacterium sp. (SeqCode) | reverse complement strand
CCCGGGTTAAAAATAATTAAAAGCTTAATCGTGAAGGAAGACAATCTGGAGGAGCTCAAATCACAAGTGAATGAATTCACACCTTATACCGACGCGTTCATTACAGATACTTTTGATTTTGCGACCGGTGCCTGCGGTGCTACCGGCAAAACCCATAGTTGGAAAATCAGTAAAGCACTTGTGGAATTTACTCGGAAGCCGGTAATTTTAGCTGGCGGTCTTAATCCCCAAAACGTTGCCCAAGCCATTTCTACTGTCGAACCGGCTGGGGTTGATGTTCATACAGGAATCGAAGATGCCTCGGGATTTAAAAATCCTGAATTATGTAGAAAATTTGTAAAACGTGCTATAAAAACATTTGGAGAATTATAAATGAGTTTTGAGCAAACCCCGGTTGCAATGATTATTTTGATCCTAATAGGAGGATTCAGTTTTTTTGCTTTATACAGCAAATATGATTTGAGGAAATGTTTGTTTGTACCTTATGAAGTGATAAATAAAAAGCGTTACTGGCAGTTTCTGACCGCCGGCTTTTTGCACGCCGATTTGGTTCATTTGATGTTCAATCTGTTTACATACTATTTTTTCGCCTTCCAATTTGAAGCGACTATTGGCAGTATTCCATTCTTAATCATATATATAGCCAGTATGATAATTGCCGATATCCCGAGTTTAATTAAAAACAGAAACAACAGCGGATATAGGAGCCTCGGAGCGTCGGGCGCGGTTGCGGGTATTATTTTCGGCTCACTTTTGCTCAATCCGGGTATGAGCCTTATGATTTTCCCTATCCCACTGCATATTCCGGCGCCGGTGTTTGCTGTGCTATATCTTACCTTTTGTATAGTCGCAAAACGTTTTGCTCGCGATGGCATAAACCATTCCGCCCATTTATGGGGTTCTATAGCCGGTTTCTTTTTGACGATGCTCTTTGTTCACGACGCGTTCCGCAACTTTGTCGCCCAAATACTACAATCGTTGTAATAACAAGCAACTTCGGACTAAATGATTAAACACATTTTTTTTATCAATCAAGGATGATTGATCCACCAAGAACCCACTACCCATTCAACCCCACGTTTAAGCGTGGGGTTGAATGGTTTCGGTTTAAGGGTGGGGTTGATGTGAATAGAAGTATAAGTTTTACTGGATAGTAAATTTGTCAATTTCTATTTCTTTTCCGTCGGAAAGACTGCCTGAATATGTTTTCGATTTTCCGAATCTTACGACGCGAGCGTTGAACCCTTTCGGTGAATAACCTGTAAAATGCTTAACTGTTACGCGATAATCCCCTTTCGGATAGGAGGTTAATATGCTGTAAATGTTTTCAACAGCATTGCCCAGCGGACTTGTCCAATCATAATCAAGTTCGAAAGCAGAACCTGCGGGCTTATCATTCGACCAATAAATGTGCAATCCATTTGGACCATAAAGATGCAAATCCAAATCGGTCGTCGAAGCTTCGGTGTTTATCCAGGTCAAAGTCGCTTGAAATGCTCCGGTTCCAACAGTAACATCCATTGTAGGTAAATCTTCCGGTCTGCCCTTAGTCCAATCGCCACCGCTTAATGATAAACTGTACCAACCCTCATAAGCAAAATCTTGATCTTCGCTCCACATTTTCAAAACAAGGGGACCATTAATATTTACCACGGCAGGCTTGCTATATGTTGACCATTTACCTCCTGTTACCTGATTCCAAGTCATACGGCTTACCCATATTTCATATTGGCCCTGTGGTAAACGCATATGCAAGGGGTTACGCGGCCACGTTCCCGTTGGGTCTGACCCTGATGACGCTGAAGTACCAATTAGATTACCATACCACGCGGTTTGATCGGAGTATTTAAATACCGCACTTTTAACTGTTAATGTGTACCAGTTGTTGTTATCTATAAAGTTTCCGGCTCTTACGCCACCTTCACTTCTTATGTCAAGTATAGTGCTTTGCTTCATCTCGTTTGTCGATGGCATTTCCACTAACGCAAACGTCCCAAGCATAATCACTGATGCACCGACGCGGTTTGGATTGGTTGATAATAATGAAATTGGAACCAATAACCAGGAATTTGTCAAATTATCGTAGCGCATAATTCCTAATTTCGAAGGATCGGTTGCGTCGCCTGCGGGTAGATAGATTTTTGCAGGGAAGTTAAATACAAATCCCTCGGGACCGAAACGAACATATTTACTTTTTAATGGGAACCCCGAAGGAAGAGGTGCGGGAGCCTCTACACCGATTTCAATTGAAAGGGTGCTCAAAGGGTCAACATTGTTTTGTGCGGGAGGTAGAGTGCCGGGAATCATTTGAATCTCGTAGTTTTCAAGATTCAGTAAACCTCCGGTCGAATTTTGTATTTGCTTTGTAGCCGATTTGACGTCTTCTTTTGTAGGTGTGTTGAACCAATCGTCGCAACTTGTTACTAAGACAGCAATAACCAAACAGCTTAGCATTAGTGTGTAAGTTTTAATGTATTTTTTCATAAATGCTCCCGAAAAATGGAAAAAAATATTTTTCTAATATAGGTGGGTTCTTATAATTCAATTTTTAACTAAATTTAAGAAGAATACAAGAACCCATTTAAATATTCTTCTAATATCATAGATCAAAATTATAATATTTTGTCTAAATCACCAAATATTTTATTCTAAAAATAAAAAACAATGTCAATATTTTTAATTATTTCCCTTTTATTGTCACCTATATTATCATTAATAATATGTATTCTAACTGTTTACGCCGTTCTCAATATTTGTTCATATCTAAATAAATTATAAGTCAAATTTATCAGACCAATAATGCCGGTAGCTCGTGTTACACCAACAGATTTAAGAGCAAGTCCATTCATACTTTGTTCCATAAAACCGAAAACGTGCTCTACCCTTGCTCTGATTTTGGATTTTATACGATTATTTTCTATCTGTTCTGCAGTTAGTGGTTTATTCCTGTATCCTTTTTCATTTATT
>JBBRAO010000087.1:0-3152 GCA_038206725.1 Kapaibacterium sp. (SeqCode) | reverse complement strand
ATTTCTAATCTTCATTTTACTAATACTTATTTCGAACTAAAATTCTTTACGAAGCATTTGCAATTATATTTTAAATAAATTTTAACAAAACTCATCGGATGACTGCCCGGTCATCCGATGAGTTATTCAATTCTACATCTTCACAAACTTCGCGGTTTCGCCACCCACTTTTACAAAATAGATCCCTCGTGGCAGAGGCTCTATATTCATCCGACTGGCAGTCATCGGATGAATGGATTCAGCCATCACTATTTCGCCGAGTGTGTTGTAGATATGGATTTCTGAACCTTCCGAAGGTTTGAAACCTTCGGAAGGTTTCAAATATTTATTCCAATACAAATTTTTCCTTTGCTATAATTCCATCATCGGATTCTACAACTAAGAAATACGCGCCTCTCGCTAAATTAGCATCTGGCTTGTATTGGATATTTGTAGAATTTCCAGTTATTTCATATTGGTCTACCAATTTTCCAGAAATATCAATGATACTTAATTTTAAATTGTTATAAGTTATTCCATTTTTGAAAATAATATTTAAAGATTTATTTGCAGGAAGAGGACTTGGGAAAATTGCAATATTTTGATTTAATTGATTTTCTTCTATTCCGGTTTCTTTTTCCCAGCGATAAATTTGTGATCGGGAATGATCTTCTCCAAGGGCAATACTTATACGGCTTTTCCAACTATTCATAGCAAAAAATTGAATCCCTTTGTTAATTTCTTCTACCCAATTTTCCCCATTATCAATACTTGAATATAAACCGGAAGAAGTTTTAACCAAAATGGAATCCTTACTTTGAAAAAGAATATATAATCCGATACCACCTAATACTTTGCCTCCATCTAACCGTTCCCAAGTTACACCTCTGTCTGTTGTTCTTCTAATTATTGTTTCTTTTTTATTGCTTATGTTTACACCTAAACCCCAAATTTCTTTGTATGTTCTAAAATAATAATTTCTTGTTCCATAAGCAATACTATCTTTATCTAAATCTATTACATCCCAATTACCTTGCCCGTAATTATCACTTAGTAATAACTTTTTAAACATTTTCGGATTATTTTCATCGCGATAAGCAACTATTAAAATATTATTTCCCAGAACATCAGAACGGCCGATACTATATCCGTAAGCATATTCATCTTCCAAATGAGGCAATCCTAATGTAAACCAATTTATCCCGCCATTAACGGTAAAATAAAATGAATCTTGACGTGCTGTATAAAAACCCTTATAAAATGTTTGGAAATTAAAAAGCGGTGGGTAAATATAAGGGACTTCTCCATTTTCATTGTATTCTCCTTTCCAATTTCGCCAAAGCCTACAAGATATAGAATCCCAAATCTTTCCTCCATCGAGCGTTTTAGCAATCATACAATTATTATCAGCTAAATTAATCATTAGAAAAATTGTATCTTTTGAAAAAATATAGCTACCTTCATAAATATTTAATTGATATCTATCAGCAAAGGGTTTTATAGTTGAGAATATCGAATCCCAAGTAACGCCGTAATCCGTTGTCTTATAAAATATTAATCCAGCCTTTGCTTTTTCTTCACTATAATCAGGAAATTCCTGAAAATAACCGCTTAACAAATATGTACTATCATTACAACTCTTAATATCGCGCCAAGAATAAGTATTCAAAGGAAAGCTTTTTGAAGGTATCCATTCTGATTTAGCTATTGTTTGTGACAACAGTAGGGCAAAAAAGAATAATAAAATAAATTTTGAATTCTTAAACATTTTAAAACTCCATAGTTTATTAAAAACAAACCCAAAACACACTAATAAGTGTGTTTTGGGTAATAATATAGTATTGAAACTTTTGTAATTCATAATCTCTATCTATTTATAATTAATTTTTGTGAACCAATAAACACTCCGTTCAATTCTATTAACATTACATAGGATGCATTTGGAAAGTCCATATTTAAATCTGCTGTGAAAAATTCATCCTTTTTGTCAAATTTGTAAATTCCTAAAACAGTACCCTTTGAATTTGCGACAGATATAGTAAGTTTTCCATTAAGCTTATCGGAAAATGAGACTGAGAATGATCCACGATTCGGGTTTGGAGAAACTAATATATCATTATTAAAATTCTTAGTTGAAAAACCAATCTTACCGTATAACATTCCCCAACTATTACTCCATCCAAATAATAAATCTTCACATCCACCACTGCAACCATCGGTACATTCGTAATCAACATTTGAACAAGGCGTGCCATTATATAATGTCAGCAATATTGGATGTTGTATATCTGTTCTATCCCAATAGGATGTTAGTTCATAACAACAACAGTCCGAACTGCATACTTTCACGAATGAAATGACTTGAACAGACACATCTGGGTCTCCCAATTCATAATCAGGAAAATAGGTTGGATTGAAATTGACGAAGGCTCCAATTGGAACTGTCATACTTTTGAAAATCATATCTCCATTAAATTCTAAATCTGGACCAATATATTTGGTACATGATTTTTGTTGAATTAGTATTGTAGTTGTAGTTAATCCGATGTGATTTTCATAAAACTTGAAAATTTTAGCATAAGATTCATTAAATCGATTCTGTAAGTTTCCTAAGCAATTATTGCACGATAAGCTTTGAATATTATTAACTTTTTTTATTAAGTAAATACTAGTAATTTGAATTGCGAAATTTCCATCACATTCATCATTCAAACCTTTTGCATAGAATTCAACCATAATAACGCAACCTGCACAATCAATCGGCTCTGGGCAATACATAAAAGTATATGGTCCTTCCCAATCGCAACCAATTAATTCGGAACCAGTGCATGGTTCAATTTGACCTAAAGTTATGGTCTGCCCTTGTAATTCTCTTGCCGAGAAAAAAGCTATTAAAGCAAAGAGCACGATTAACAATTTAAAATTTTTCATTCTAATTTCCGAAAACAATTAAACAATATTTATTTTAAAATTATTACACGCATATATTTTTTGATTTATTCAAATCTAAGCTTCTTCCAAAGCATTTTCTCAATTAGGGCGGGATAAATTCGTAGCACAAATGCTTGAAAAATTTTCTCCATTTTTCTCTTGGTGGCAAGAGTTTCTTCCTGTCGCGAAAATAAATTTGTAATAATATCGTATTTCTAATCTTCATTTTACTAATACTTATT
>JBBRAO010000086.1:0-3169 GCA_038206725.1 Kapaibacterium sp. (SeqCode) | reverse complement strand
CTTTAACTTTTTTTACATTCGTTTATTCCAATAATGCAAATTTACTGAAAAATATTAAAATGCAAGCATTATTTTCACTTTTTTCAAATTTGCACATTCTATAAAGTATAGACAACTGAGAAGTCCATTTCTTTCTCTCCTGTTGAAAAATAATTGAAATAAATTGAAAAAAAACTTTTTCTTTCGTTTTGTATTCGAGGGAAAAAATCAAAATCTTCCGCAGGTTGGGAACCTGCGGAAGGCTTCAAACATTTACTCTATAACAAATTTTTCCTTTGCTATAATCCCTTCATCGGATTCAATAACAATAAAATAGGCGCCGCTCGGCAAATCGGTATCAGGTGAATATTGCAAATTCATATCCGCTCGAATATTATTCGCCGTAAATTCATCAATCACTTTGCCGCCGATGTCAACTATCTTTAATTTCAAAGTGGAGTACATCCCAATATCGTTTATTTTGATATTCAGCGGTGCCGATCGCGGTAGCGGGTTGGGATAAAGCAAAATAGCGTTTCCAAATTTGGGTAACTCCCTAACATTAACTGGATTATTCTTCTCGTAAATGAATATTTCATTATCCCAAAAGCTTATGATCGCTATTGTTTTATCATCAACAATTGCTCCGTCTCTAAGAAGAGTTTCAGGTGGGTAGCCAATTTCCTTTGTACTATCGGCTGTAATCCAAGATTTTCCTTTATTAAAAGAAATGAATGTGTTGGCTTGAGTTAAATAGGAAATATAATACAAGCTGTCTTTTATCAATATGTTGCCTTTGCCTTGCTGGTCACGGACAGCAGTATCAAGCACACTAATATATGATTCGAAATTATCTTCGGTATATAAAAGCCTTGTTCTATACTTAAGTATATTCAATAAAAACACTTTTCCGGACCCGATTGATTCTATATAACACGTACTGTCGGGAATCTGCTTGGTATTCCAAGTTATACCGGCATCGTTAGTGTAATGAATTTTGCAAAACCGTCTGCCGTCTGTTCTTGATAAAATATAATAATCGTTTTTAGTTGGAACTGAAAAATCAATATAAAACCAATTTGCGATAGTATCTGTTGTGAATATTTTATTAAATGTGCGGCAACCATCCTCTGTCCTATACACTGATTTATGCCCAACCACAATGCCGAAATCATCGTCAAGCATTTTAAACCCTTTTATTCTATCACGAATTTTGGTATCAATCATTTCGTATTTGTTTGTAGTTCTATCCATCCTTAAAATCACAGCGTTTTTGGTTAATGTGCTATCGTTGATTTTATAATAACCATATTTCCCGGACCTATCGTTAAGTGTTTCATCAGCCGTATTGAAAATTACATATAAATAATCTTTTGTTAAACATCTATCTATGGTTGAATTCCAAATTATACTTGCATAAATTTGTCCTTTTATAGAACCTTCATCATAATCAATTACAAGTGCATTCTCCCAAGAAAAACCATTATCATTGAACTTGAATATGCGAAATTGCATATCCAAGTATCCTAAAGGATAAAAACAATAACCACCTTTATCATCAAACACTATTCCATCAGCCCATCCATATTTTTTATTTATACTACTATTTGTACTATCTAAAACTGTCCACTTAGCTGAAGCAAATTGAAAAGTGAAACTTAGAATAAACAAACACGTGATTATATACTTCATTAGTTTACCTCAATATTTTTTTAATTCAAGGGAATGCCTTAAAAGAATTAATTACTTTAGTTTTTAGACATCCCTCGAATATGTTAATAAAATATTTTATTCTACAATAAATTTGGTTGACCAAATCATTTGTGAATTATTAATATAAATGTAAATTAAATATGTTCCTGGGCTAAGACCTGAAATATTTATTGGTGTACTAAAATCATTAGTGGGTTTTTCTCTATTCTCATATATAACTTTTTCACCATTTATATCAAAAACTTCAATTTTTACTCCACCGCTATAGTCCGATTCAAAACTAACATCAATTAAATCTTTTGCAGGATTAGGTGTAATTATAGGTTTTGTTAATTGATATGAAGTATTAATGGATTTTTTACTAATCCACGGTCCAAAGCATAATAAGTTGCACTCATCCGGACACTCTTCTGCAGGGACATAAAGTAATTCATTTGTGCATACATAATGACCATTAATGTACTCCCAAGTAGTGGTTGTAAAACAGCAATCGTCACTTCCGGGGCAAGGTACTATTTCATCTCGGTTGGCTACTATTCCAGCGACGCAGGCGATATGTGCAAAAGTTACAATATTCTTGTCGCCGGTGAATTGGTTAATAACACTTTGGAGAAGCAAATTATACCCGGCAAAAAACATTTCAGGTCCGGGAGTATAGCAACTTTCGCAGGAGGGTGACCAAGCAATTGAGCGGACAAATACATTGAAGTTTGTTATTAAATTGCAGGTTACAGTCTGAATATCGTATGTAACATATAATGTACACAGTGGACAATCCAGACCTGCTGGGAATGGTTGTTGATAATGTTGTGTCCAAGTTAGTCCTTCACAAGGATAATCACAAGGTGGCTCTAATTGAGCTCTAAGCTCGACATTTGCAAGCATTACAAATGTTATAGCAGTTAAAATTACAAGTCTTTTCATTTTTATATACCTTTATATATTTATTATTTATTTATTTTTAAAATTATTACGCGCAAACATCTATAAATATTGTTGATAACGAACATTGTTAGATTAAAGGTTCTTCCAAAGAATTTTCTCAATTATGGTGGGATAAATTCGTAGCATAAATGTTTGAAAAATATTGTGGTGTGAAAACACCAATCGCAGTGGTAATTGTTCGAGCGGCATAATGATATAGTTATGGCTGTGAGCTGTGAGCTGTGAGCTGATTTGACACCCTATAGTCAATTTATTGTAAAAAACCAAAACAAAGTTTTCAACAATATCCAATATTTGATGTAATAATTTTCTCCATTGTTCACCGAGTAGCGGAAGTTTCTTTCCGTTGCGAAATAAAAAAGATATGTAGAACGAATCTTTCATTTTCTGTCTTTAACTTTTTTTACATTCGTTTATTCCAATAATGCAAATTTACTGAAAAATATTAAAATGCAAGCATTATTTTCACTTTTTTCAAATTTGCACATTCTATAAAGTATAGACAACTGAGAAGTCCATTTCTTTCTCTCCT
>JBBRAO010000085.1:0-3172 GCA_038206725.1 Kapaibacterium sp. (SeqCode) | reverse complement strand
CACTAAACAATGTGTTATCCAGTCTGCGAAAACATCTAAAACAAGACGACCGGATAATACTTGATAATAAAATAAATGTTGGGGTCAGAATTATCCTTCATTGTCCTCGTTAGAATAATTAATTTCCCAATACATCTAAATGCTTATAATAAACATTCATACTTTCAATTTTACCAGAGATATTTGTATTTTTTATTAAAGTTCCAGCATAAGTATAGTCTTGATTCAGAAAGGTTTTGTTCATTGCCATAGAATTTAAGCGAGCAATTGTGTATAGAGTTGTTATCCCTTGTGAAAGCATTTCTACTTCCATTTTTGATAATAAAATAGAAGCAAGTTTCTGTCCTCTGAAATCCGGCAAAGTGGCAAAATCTGTCATTTCAGCATTTTGTCCTGTTTTATCGATTTCGGCAGAAGATAATGCAATTAATTCTCCATTCTTCTCAATGCCAAAATATTGAATATTTTCGTTCATGGTTTTTAGAATATATTCAGGATCGAAAATTGGGAAAGGATAGCTATCAAAAACCTTTTTGTAAAGGCTGGCTATACTATCTGCATTTTTCATATTAAGTTTCAATATATTATATGATTCTGGTTTTTCATGTATACTATTATTGTCCGATTTGTTTACCAAAAGGTTAGCCAACTGATCTAACATCTCCTGTTCCGGATTTTGAAACCTGTGGGGGTTTAAAAATTTTGACATAAAAAACACATCTTCCTTATTGCCATAAAACCTAGGAATTAAAGCTTCAAGAATAAAACCATTTGAATAAAATACGGGGGCTGCCCATGAGGGTACTTTGCAAAATATTTTAGAATATAAATATTCATCTGCCAAATTAATGATACGTTCCAGAATGTCAGGAAAATCCTTTTTATGCAACTTCATCACATAAATTCTATCATTTAATTCCCCGTGTTGGATGATAGTCCCAAATCCTATTTTCTCAATTATATCAGACATTTTCTGTTTCGTTATCAGTTCTTCTTTGTAAACGGTCATTATCTTCCGGCACTAAGCAAATAGTTTCATTATCATCAGATAATAATCTTTCTATTCCTACCGATTCATATTCTTCACCTTCGCGAATATCCAATTCAAGTTTGCATTTATCACAATTTCCATCACACAAATTTGAAACATAATTGTCTGGTTCCTGGTAAGTGGTTATTACACCTTCATAATTTCTCAATACAACTTTATGTGACGACCATGAAATAAGATAATTTGGCATAAGTGGAATTTTACCACCTCCACCGGGTGCATCTATTACGTAAGTAGGACGAGCAAATCCGCTGGTATGACCAATCAGACTTTCCATTATTTCAATCCCTTTGCCAATGGGTGTTCTGAAGTGAGATAATCCTTCGGATAAATCACATTGATATAAATAATAGGGGCGCACTCTATTTTTTACAAGTTTATGACACAATGATTTAATAATTTTTGGACAATCATTAACATCGGCTAGTAATACCGATTGGTTTCCTAACGGGAAACCTGCATCTGCCAATTTAGCCAATGCTTCTTTTGACGAAAGAGTAATTTCGTGAGGATGGTTGAAGTGAGTGTTGATCCATAAAGGTTGATATTTTTTTAAAATCGAAATTAGATTATCTGTAATACGATATGGTAACACAACAGGTATTCGGGTTCCGATACGAATTACTTCTACATGAGGAATTTGGCTGATTTCAGAAAGTAACCAGTCAATCATTTCATCCGATAACATAAAAGGATCACCACCCGAAAGCAGCACATCTCTCACTTGAGGTGTATCAGCAATGTATTGAATTCCAGTCTTTAGCTGCTCTTTAAGTGGTATGTGATCAGTATCACCGACTTTTCTTTTCCGGGTACAATGTCGGCAATACATGGCGCAAACATTACTAACATGAAACAATACACGATCGGGGTAACGGTGTGTAATTCCTTCAACCGGACTATCGGAATCTTCTGATAATGGATCATTTATTTCCGATTTTAAAGTTGTCAATTCATGAATACTTCCAAAAGCTTGTTTAAAAACAGGATCGTTCTTATAGTTCGATTTATCAATCAAGGAAAGATAATATGGAGTAATGGATAATGGAAATTTATCAAAGGTTTTTCTAAGATCAATTCGTTCATTTTCGCTAAATTTTATATCCGTCAAATACTCAAAAGCTTCTAATGTTTTGATAGCATGTTTCATTTGCCATTTCCAGTCTTTCCAGTTTGAAATATTTGTGTCTCCGTCAATTCTATTGGCGATTTTTTGTTGTTTTTTGTTGTAAATCATATTTTTCATGTTGTTTCTGTTTGAACAAAGCTACTAAAAATAGATCAGAACTCGAATTTATGAAGATATATAACTTTCTTTTAATGATATAAAACACATAATATCAGACATATAAGCTGCAAATGATTTAAGTAAACTTACAATATGGTAACATTAAAATACGGTTAAATTTGTATGAAGGCCTAATATTGGGAAGATGTAATTTGTGAGTTATTGCCAAATGGATTTTTAAATTTCAATTTACCCCATTGACTAACAAATAATCCGAACACGACTATTGAAATCCCCATCCATTTATATGCACTTAAAATTTCATCTAAAATTATCCAAGAAAAAATGGCTGTGAAAACAGGAATTAAATTTACAAACGCATTGGTTCTAGTAACTCCAACTTTTCTCACAGCTCCTGCAAATAATACAAATGCAATAACTGAAGCGAAAATGGATAATGAAACTAACGCAATTATTGATTCTTTGGTGATTTTAATATTTTGAACAGAGGAAAAATCAGTTAAAAGAAAAGACGGAATAAAAAACACTAATCCTATTAAACTCTGATATAAAACAACATTAATGGTTGAATAATAAAATGGGATTTTTCGCAATGTGATGGCATAACAAATACCTGCAAATACTGCAACAAATAACAATGCAACACCCCACAAATTTGTTTTTAAAATGTCATTAGGCTCATGAATCAAAAAATAAACTCCTATCAATGAAATTAATATCCCCAGTATATTTAAACGACTAATATGTTCGCGAAGAACAATAAAAGCCAATATGGGAGCAAAAAGAGGTATGGTTGAAACAATTACAGAGGCTAATGAAGATTTTACTAAAGTTAACCCGTAAGTTTCACCTACAAAATATAAGAAGGGTTC
>JBBRAO010000084.1:0-3491 GCA_038206725.1 Kapaibacterium sp. (SeqCode) | reverse complement strand
TATGCTTCATTCATCTTGGGCTATTGCAGGTAAACCTGGTTATATAATGTTGGGCGAAGCGGATTTAACCAGCATTAATAAACCAACTCTTACTTACAGCTATGCTTATACTGACGGCGGATTGGGCGGAACAAAACCATCCACTAAAGTTGACGTTTCCGAAGATTGTGGCAAAACTTGGACTACATTAAACACACTTGTTTTAGATCAAACCGGTACACCTGCGGATCCTAATTATATTTGGAATCCTACAAGCGCTGATTACAAAAACGTAACAGTAAGTTTAGATGCTTACAAAGACAAACAAGTTCTAATAAGAGTTGCAGGAATACCTGGTACAAGTGGTAATTCAATGTTTATTGACGAAATCACAGTTGGTAAAGATCCTTCCGGTATTAACGACAATAACAATGCATTCAATATGCAAGTTGCTCCAAACCCAATTTCTTCATTATCAGTATTCACTTATACTATCAGCGATTTAAGCAATATTTCAATCAATTTGGTTGATTTATCGGGCAAAATAGTTCGCGAATTAGCTACCGGTTTCGTATCGGCAGGTAATTATTCAGTTAATATGAATGCTCAAAGTTTGGCTTCAGGAACTTATTACATCGTAGCTTATGTAAACGATCAAACACAAACTATTCCTGTAGTAATAAGTAAATAATATATTTATTATACAAATACGTGTATAAATAGGAAGTGCCTGCTCAGTAGGCACTTTTTTTTATTCAAAAATGATGAGTATTTTTGTATATTGTATGAAAGAAATTGTGATTTAATTAGTCATTATAATTTAGAAATTCGGATTTTTATGAAAAAGTATTTTTATATATTTGTCGTTTTGTTTTTTATTGTCAATTTGAGGGTATCGGCAGATTCCCCAAGGAAGTATGTATTAGAATCATTTACAAATACACATAGTGAACTATGTGCTTCCGCTAACCAAAATATATTATTTTTGATGGATAGATACAGCGACAATGTTATTCCAATTACTTATCATACTTCATTGCCTAACGAAAATGATTTCTTTTATCAGAATAATAAAGAAATAGCAAAGGACAGAATCGGGTTTTACTCAAAAATTAATACTTTCCCAGGCGTACCTTATTGCATTTTAAATGGAAACCGTTGGTTTGGAAATCCAAATATCCAAAATACAACTAAACGAAACCTAGATAAATTAAAAACGGAAACGTCGCCTATCAGTATTGATGTTTCAATGATTAAGACAAATTCCGATTATGAAGTCGAGGTTTATATTAATTCATCCGAGAATTTGGGGTCAAAACGCCTGTTTGTTCTTCTTATGGAATATCGGTTCGTTAAATCGGAAGTTCCTATGGGAGGAATAGGTAACAGCGAAATTAAATTCAAATGGATTGCGCGAAAAATGCTTACAGCCCCTACCGGTGATGAAATTAATATAACGAAGAATAATTATATCCATTTTTCTGAAGACTTCGCTCCGGAAGAAAATATGAAGTATAACAATTTATATGCAATAGCATTTGTTCAAGATAGTGCAACCGGTGAAATCCTTCAAGCGAATTCAAATTTTGCACCCTTCGCTTGTGAAATAGAACCAATAAACGGAACCCAGTACAGAACCATTGATCCGAATTCGTATGACGTTGTTAAATTTAAATTGACTAATCCAAATGATTTTGATGTGGATTATTCAGTTTATAGTTATTCGGATAACGAAAATCTTATCGTCGATGTCGAGAAACCTGTCATTAATATTAGAGCCGGACAAACGCAAGAGATAACGGTCAATATCGGGTCGAAAGATAAAGCGTTTTTTGGGAAAGCGATGTTAAAAGTAGTTCCGATACTTAAGGAATTACCAAAATATTATGGTGTAAAGGAAGAAATTTTATATTCTATTTATTATTTATCGAATAATGCAAAATTTGCAACAATTTATACTTCCGATTATTCAATTTCTAAAGTTATAGATGCCGTTAAAAGTTTAAAAAATTATAAGACTTATTGGATTACTATGCCGAGCGAAATATATTTAAAAGGGTATTCGACGCGCTTATTCGATGTGTTATATATGCTTGTTCACCCCGATAATGCGATTGACTTTTCGACCGATGAAAAGCAAGTGGGAATTGTTGCTAAACACATTGAAAACAACAAAAATGTAATTTTGACATCGCCAAGTTCGCTATCGGTATTTGCCGGAGAATATTCTAAGAATAATAAATACCCTTCCGCTAATTTGAAAACGATTTTCAATAAGTATTTAGGTATTAAATTCAACTCATTTGTGAATAGGGATATTAATTCTTATGACACAACGTATATCTGCGGAATACCAAACAATATCCTGAGCAGAGAGCTCGATACTGTGGGAGTTCAGAATAATTATCCGGAAATCGGTTCATTTGAAACAATGGATGTAGCCGATAACAGCACAGCAACTCCATTTATAAATTACGGTAATATTGTTGATGGTAAAAACGTCGCGGTATTTACAAAATACGATTCGTCGAAAATTGTATATATGGGTATAGGATTTGAACAATTTACGCAGACAGCTAAAATCGCTCAATCGCTCAAAAATATTATGCTTTGGTTCGGTGCGGTGCAATATTCTAAGTTATTGGAAGTTACTTCGTATGAATTTGACTTTATAGCCGAGGTAGGGGACAGCACTTCACAATCCCTATTTATTAGAAACGTAGGTTCTCAGGACATTAAAATCAGTAATATTTATTTCACAGAAGAACCTTTTGGATTTCAAATAGATACAGCTCCGTTCATCGGCAAAACAATTAAAGCGGGTGATTCTGCCAAAATTGATATAAATTTCAAACCAAACTCCGATATGAATGTTGCAACACAAATGATTATTGAAAATGAATCCACAAATATGCCGGAAGTAAAAATTAATCTGTTCGGATATTCCTACGTCTCGGTGGAGGATGAAGCGGAAAGATTAATGCAAATTTCCCCGAATCCGGCGGATGATTTTATCACGATATCTTTTAGTGCCATCAACCCCACGCTTAAGCTTGGGGTTGATGAGCTTATCATCTACAACACTCTTGGCGAGATAGTAATGTCAGTAGTTCAGACGCCCTCGTCTGAACAAAATTCTGAACAAACGGGGGCGTTTGTTCTACTGTTTGTTCATCGGATGAGTATAGAGAGTTTTCCAAAAGGGATTTATTTTGTAAAAGTGGGTGGTGAAACAGCGAAGTTTTTGAAGATGTAGATGCTTAAAACCTTCCGAAGGTTTCAAAGCTTCGGAAGGTTCAAGCAAGATGTAATTCGTAATTTATTCATTCGGATTGTATTCGATGTTTTTATTTTTATTGAAATCATAGAGCGTGGCGCGGCGCAAAGAATAATATCCCATCCAGTAATTTTTCAAAGCAGAAATATATGAATTAAATGATTGGTCTTTTTCGTTTTGTGCTGTAAAGAAAACATCCATTGTGATATTGCCAATAACATAACGGTTTTTTGCA
>JBBRAO010000083.1:0-3575 GCA_038206725.1 Kapaibacterium sp. (SeqCode) | reverse complement strand
ATATTACACACTTTTACTAAAAATGTTTTCCCAAATCAATATTCACCTAAATAAAGACGTTTTTATCAACGTCTTTTGATTTACTTTTTATTTTATTTCCCTATTTCCCCAATAATATCTTCTGCTCTTCTTTCGTTAGTTAGTATCTTACATATTTTTGTATGTTTGTAGTGAAAATAAAGTTGATTTGAATAATGGCTTAAATTCCTAATAATGATATTTGCACGAAATAATAATAATTTCAGAGTTCTTGATTCCATAAATAATCCATTTATGATAAATAATATTACACTAAAATAATTAATTTATGTTGGATTGGAACTTAGGCAGAACAATAATTTAAAAATCAGCAACTATTCCCAAATTTAGGTTTTGTTTATATTGCATATAGGTTGCTTGATTCTCGTCATATGACACGTCAAGGCTTAATAAAATAGCAAAACATTTATAAATGCAGATTTTTAATGAATTATTATTTTTAACCGACCATTTGTTTAAATCATCCAATTTGCCGAATAACTCCAAACATCCTCTGTAATTTATATTTTTTGAGAAATCCCAATTAAATTCAGATTTAATTCTAATACCTGATTCAGTTTTGTATTTTTCAATAACATTTTTAGTAAGTCTATCATCGCTGAGTAAATAATTTTTATCAGTTCTGATTTGTTTTAATGATAGTCCGACATTTGAAGTAAATGTATAGTTGCTTTTTTTGATATATTTCTCAAATCCCAGATTCTGCTGTAATGTAACCGGGTCCCAGAAATTTGCTGTAATATTTTTTATTTTATTGGCATATTTATAAGATTCTATCATTTGTGTTGCTATAGAAAACGAGAAAAACGGATCAACCTTCCACCCAAGCGGATAACTAAACACGACTTCGCTATATACTTTGTTTTCAGTTGGGAAATATGTTTCCGTAAAAGTTTTAGAATCTTTTTTATAGAGGAATCCCAAAGCACCTTTGATTTGACTTTTGATTTTTAAAGTATCAATAAACACAGTTTGATTCAAATCAAATGTTGTTGATGCTTCCAAAGAATTAAATTCACCCTGCTGCCAATCATTAAGAGCAGATTGTGAAAAAGTCATAGTGAACCGAAAATCATTTGTAGAAAGCTTCAACAGCTTCGATTTCAACAGCCCGCTGGGAAATAGAAGGAATATAATTAATATTATAAGTGCTTTGTTCTCCACACTAATTCCTGTTCTAAATTGAACTGTATCCAATTATAATAATTATCCGCACCAACCGTCATACTAGTTGAATTGTTTAATTACAATTTACACGGAGCCCTGACTTAGTTGAGTAGCTGTAAAAGTGATGTTTTTTTCGCGAAAAGCATTAATCAAGATACCAACAAGAAAGGGCTTTTTTTAAATAATTTAAAAATATCAATTTCATTTATTGTCATTTATTAATAGTATTTTAATTTCCTCAAAATCATTTTTGACGTATTTGTCAAGCAATACGGCTTTATCCAACAAAGCTTCTTCGGGATCTTTTGGACCGCTCCACGCTTTTTTGTAAAGAACATTATTATTTTCGTCCAAAACTGCTGTATAAGGTATAGCAAAATCAGCGTAATCTTTATCGAAAACGTTAATATATTCCACAAGGACTTTTTGTAATTTTCCCATCCATTCGTCTTGGTTGTTTAATGGATTATTGATAACATACGCAACACAATCTATATTTAATTTATTATAATAGGCTCTTTGCAGGTCTTTCTGTTTAGTGTTATTGCAATCAACCGATATGAAATAGGTGGAATATTCATTGTTCTTTGGAACGAGTTTAGCAAATTCTTCCATTTCATAAACTGTCGTCGGACACCAACTACCCCAAAAATGCACTAGTTTTTTCCTTTTGTCGTTGGTGAGCATTTGTTTTAATGAATCTATGCTTAGTGTATAAATTCTATTGTCCTTTACTACCTCTGCATTCATTGGGATGTTCAAAACTAATTCACTCATACCATATATTTTCTCTTCATCAATTTGATAATCAGTTGATATTCCTGATGTTGAAGAACTTAGATTGTCTGAGCTTTTATCACCCAAGTTTCCCGCCAATAATTCCAAATCTTCTTTCGAAGGCGAATAGTTCTGAAAAAGCTTCACGTTTTTCTGATATTTACTCGGATTGGCGAGTATGTATTCAATACTATCCGATTTGATATTTTGGGTAAAACCATTAAAAAGTACATTCTGATCTTTATCGGCCAATATAACATAAGGAAAAGAAATGTTCTCTGATTTAGGTATAATGTCGTTTATAAATTGATTTACTTGCCCTCTGCTTTCCAGTTCTTTCTTTAAATTAAATATGTTATCAAATTTCAAATACAAAAAATATGATTTGGTAAAAAACTTTTTCGATGCGTAGTATTTTTTCATTAGCTTTATTTGATTATCAGAACCAAGGTCTGTACAAATAAAATAAACATCATTTTTATTGTTGGAATAGAGTTTTTGAATTTCAGTGAAGTCAGGCTCAAACTCAGCATAATATGACGACCAAATAATGATAATTTTATTTCCGGCTCGATTTAAAACCTTTTTTTGGAGTGAAATAGTATTTATATGGGCTATTTCAGATTCTCTCATTTCTATGGAATCTGTGAATTTAGATTTTGCCGGACTAGCTGAAGACATTATTTGGCTTATAAAAGCATTGTATTGGGGAAAAATATCGCCACAGGAAGGTTGTACATTTGGGCAGGCGTTTAAAGGAACTGATGAACTTTTTGCGGTTTCAGTGTTTTTAGCTTTCCTTTCATGAACAAATTTCATTGACGCACAAGATGTTCCTAAAAGTGCTATAGCAATGATAAACAATGATATTTTAAACATTTTATTTATTTTCCATTTTGTTTTATTTAAAAATTCCTGACAATATTCTATAATATTGCCAGGTTTTCTAAATATTAAAGGTTATTGTGGAATAAAATATCCAATATATCCACCAAAAGCTGTGGAATATATAACTGTTTGTTGCGGCGCATAAAGTGGTTGATTAATTCCACCAGCTATTATTTGAGTTATAGCTGGATCATTGTTACCACTAATTGTTTTAGCCTCGAATGTTTTCTGATCTCCATCATTGACAATTCCCCAAGAAGAATTACTCATAATAAAAACCATTGCACCTGGTGTGATTCCTGCTGGTGGTGGTGGTGGTGGATTCTTCTTATTAATCGTTATTACTATTCCACAAGTATATGCGCAACTACTACAAGGCCAACACCACTGAGTTGAACTCCATTGTAAGTCAATCAAAGTATTAGGCTCTGCCGCTTCAGTTGTAGCATAAGTTTTTGTTGTCGCAAAGCATATCATCAAGGATACACAAGCTAAAGTCATCATCATGAACTTTTTCATAAAGTCACCTATTAATTTGTTTAAAATAAATTTACACTTTTTTCCTGATGTCGCGTTTGGTCATATTTCCGATTTCAAATTCTTACGCGAGAAGAATTCAATCTCAAAAATAATTCCACATCAGTTTGTCACATTTTGACTATTCAAATATAGTAATAATTTATTTATAAAATGCAAATCAAAAA
>JBBRAO010000082.1:0-3923 GCA_038206725.1 Kapaibacterium sp. (SeqCode) | reverse complement strand
AAACATAGGCTCATCTCCTGTTTTTAAGTGACCTATTTTCGTAATTTATTACAGTTATTTTCTTTTTGATTTAATTACATTTGCAAGTTACAACAAAAAACAATACCCACCAAATTTATTTTTTACTTAAATCACCGGAAATAGAGGACAAAATACCCTATATATATATAGGACTTAGGAGAAATTAAAATAATTGAAAAAAATGAATATATTTTTACTCATCCGATGACTGGCAGTCATCGGATGAGTAAGCAGAGTAGAACGTTACCAAGCAGGAGCTTGGTAACGAGATGGAAATTTGCAAAACAAACAAGGATGTTTGTTCCACAGGTGTTGGTGGATCAAACATCCTTGATTGACAATAATTTTAAGCATTTTAAGTTATGAGACCGCCCCTCATTTTATTTTTTCGATTTGTATTTCATCTGCAAAGTCAGTACAAATTCCACAGCCGGTTCGATTACATAAGGATTGATAACCTTGTCAAATCCGGCAATATTTATAGGGCTGTAGTAAAAGGTCGGGCTTTTGCGGAGATCTTTTTTCTGGTTTCCATAATTATTATAGTATTCGCTTGATTCGTTTACAACATAGCTTTTGTATAACTGCTCAGGGTAATAACTTGTGAATTGTTCGGCGTAAACTTGTGTTCCAACCGGTTGAATCGGGCTAGTTCCGGCACTTGCGTATAATGCCTTTTTCTTCTCGATAATCGCTGTAACTGATTTGAACAATTCCTGATAAATGCTTTCTATGTCATTAACGATATAATCTACTTTAACAATGTCGTAAATTTTATATTCCGCGGCAATTAACATAATCCTATCCAAATCGCCGATTTTGTTGAATCGGAATACAACATTCTTCTTTAGCTCGAAGCCTTTCAAATATTGCTCAGCAAAACTTCCGGTTACGTTATAATCATAAATCTTATTTTGGGTAGTCATATCGACATAAATGTCATTTTTCTGGATTCCGAATTTGACCAAATCGGCTACGAAATCGTTGATTCTATCAGTAATTCGTTTATTGCAGTCTTTTAGGGACAAGCCTTCTTCCGCTAATCCGAAAGTTGCAACATAGCCATCGGCAATTACATTCTTTAAGACACTTCCTTCGATTATAAATGTGGAATCGTTCAGATAGAGCCGTTCGTTCAAAGATGGTTTACCAATATTTTCAAATCTACTGTTGTTATAAGCGGAATTTCCGCTTTGCTGTGCCTCGGCACTCATTACGACACAGAGTGTTATTAATACCAGAATCATTTCTTTCATTTTGCTTTTCTCACAAAGTTATTCGCATCACTGCAAAAATGGTTAATAATTTTATTTATTTGTCTTTTAGCATAATTACAATTTTTGATGATTTCAAAAGTCCGGTCGAATTCCATTGAATGCTTCTTGTAAACTGTTTTTTGCCTTTGGTTATTTTATCGGTCAGCTTACCTTTAAATTCGCCTTTCTTAATTTTCTCCATAGCGCTATTAAGCAAATCTTTAAAAGGGCATTTCAAAGTAACCGCTTCTAACACAATTTGTTCCCAACCTTTACCCGAGCACACAAAAGTGATATCGCCATAAGGGTCTTTTTGTTCAGTATTACTATTGTTATAACCTATATAAGTTTCACCTGTAGGTTTATCGTTTTTATCTAAAACCTGTTGCTCGGCACCACCGGAAATTTTAAATTTAATTGCCTGTTCTTTTGCAGATAGTGAGAAAAGGCTCAGGAAAAATACAACTATCAAGATTATTTTTTTCATTCTATTACCCATAATATTCATACAAAATCTAATCAAAGGTATATTATTCTTATTTACCTTTATTTCAGGATGCAAATTATTAACAATTTCTAAAATAAACAAATTATTAAGCAAAAAAATAAAAAAAATGTATTAAGCTATTAACTTAACACATTAGAATTAATTATTATAATTAGCGAAATTCCTCGAAATTTCAATCAATATTATCAATTAATTATGACTTTGCCGCTTTGTATGGTCGAACCGTTATATACTTTTACGAAATAGATTCCCGCTGGTTGATTGCTTAAATTCATCTCAGTTGTTGAATTATACATTGATGAATTAAATACCAATTTCCCACTGGCGTTAAAAATTTGAGCGTTTGAATTTGAAGAGAATTCCACGTCTCCGGTGGAAACTTGGAAGCTACCGTTCGAAGGATTTGGGAATATCGAAAGATTATTGATTATCTTGCTGTCCGAAACGCCCATTCCTGCTTCCGGCACTACTAAACTTGTAGTATAAACTTTATCGCCGTCAGTACCACCGTCGTTGTTAGCTCCCATCATAGACGCGTAAATTGTAACCGTTCCTGTACCCTGCGCAGGAGCAGTCCATTTAAACGAAAATGTTTGAGTGCCGGGACCTACGTTTTGACTTCCGGTATGCACAACATTATTACGAGTATTAGAGCCAACTTTGTTGGTTTTCAATTTTGTTAAGGTAGTATTGGTTATAGTGATTGTACCACCATTAGCACCGGAGCTTAGCAAAGCTACAACATCAACGCCAAAGCGTTTATGGTTAGGCGATTGGCTATTGGAAATTGTAGCGGTTATTGTGTAATCGTGACCCGGTATATAGCCACCCATCATACCCATAGATGGATCGACAGTGATTGCCACTGTGGCGCCACCGGAATTGACAGCACTACCATCGTGACAGCTTGTGCAATTGCCTTCACCCGGTGCACCGGAGTATCCGGCTTTTCCATCGGGACTTAGTATTTCGAATGCCATTATAGCACTAATGACTATTACGGTAGATACGATTGTAAAGAACATTTTCATAAGTTTACCTTTTGATATAATATTATTTATTTTTAGCGTAAAAATAAATTAATTCTTGTTTATTAAATATATAGGTATGACGAAAAGTATAATTGTTTATTGAAGACTCAGCCTAATGATATAAGAAGAATTGCCTAAACAAAGAAATAAATTATTTGATGAATAGAGGCGCTTTTATATATATTGTCGGTTTTTTCCTCGTTTCCAAGCTCCCGCTTGGTAACGTTCTACTCTGCTGACTCATCCGATGACACTGAATGTCATCGGATGAGTAGCTAAAAAAAACCCATCTTTTTCAGATGGACTTTTGTTTTTATAAATCGTTTTCATTTAAGCCGGCAACATTCAAAAGATGTTTAAGCAAACCGATTTTTAGCGAGTTGTTTCCGTGAATTGGGATTGAAATTCTTTCAAATTGCTTATCCTTAACATAAATATGATGGCTCCCGTTAATGCGCGCCAAAAACCAGCCATTTCTTTCCAATAATTTGGCAAGTTCCTTCCCACTAATGGATTTCATATCGCTAATTCCATTACTCTTGTATTTTCTGTCATCTCATATTCGTCAACATCTACCGAAAGACAACCTTCGATGGCTTCATACAGATTCTTAATCAATTCTTCAATATCCTCACCTTGTGTGGCACATCCTTGGATAGACGGAACTTCAGCCCAATAACCGCCTTCTTCGGCAGGATGAATTAAAACTTTTAATTTCATTTGATAATTCCTTATTTTAATTACGAACTATAGACGAAGTATGGAATTATTATATTTTAACAGACGAGGGCGTCTGTTCTACTGACTTTTGGTACTTCTCGTTACCAAGCTCCCGATTGGTAACGTTCTACTCTGCTGACTCATCCGATGACTGCCAGTCATCGGATGAGTAAAAATACAGTCATTTTTTTCAATTATTTTTATTCAATCTAAGTCCTATATATATATAGGGTATTTTGCTCTTTGTTTCCGGTGATTTAAGTAAAAAATAAATTTGGTGGGTATTGTTTTTTGTTGTAACTTGCAAATGTAATTAAATCAAAAAGAAAATAACTGTAATAAATTACGAAAATAGGTCACTTAAAAACAGGAGATGAGCCTATGTTT
>JBBRAO010000081.1:0-4100 GCA_038206725.1 Kapaibacterium sp. (SeqCode) | reverse complement strand
ACACTTTCTTTTCTTATTTTGGTATTTGCGCTATTAGTAAATATCAATACAAAAGCCTATTCGCAAACACCGCCGTGTTTTCCTGAATATCAAGGGTTGGCTTACCAAATGGACGATATAGTTAATTGTCCTCCATATAATTCCAATATGCCGTTGGATGTATTTATAGGCTATTTAGCACTTGATAGTTTAAGCAAGTATTCAAGTTTAAATGACTATCATACTTTTATTAATAGACAAAGCTTCAATGATACGATTAGAACAATGATGCGTTATATTTATAAAACTGTTGAATATAATCCATACATTTTTTTAAATTATATGTACCATAATAAGGACTTTTGTAATCCTATTGACGAATATTATTATGGTTTAATAGATAGGGTACTGATTGAATCGCCAAACTCCCTATTGGATGCTTCTTTGATTGCTTCTTTTATTATAGCTAAGGTTAGCATAGATTCTATATATTGTTATATGGATACAAATGCGGTTTGGGCAAAAACATCGCGACTCGTATCCGCATCAATTGATACTCTATTAAAAGGTACACCACCAACATACGATAATGTTCAATTTTTTATTCAACCGCAACCTAGGATTGATTTTGAATATGCGAGAGAATGGTTTTTGAATGATGGTTATGATACTATTGGAAGTAGTTTCGATTTGGAAAAAAATAAATCATACATTATATTCTTTGAATGTAGGTTTGTTTGCAGATCTGATTCAAGCGACTATTATACAATATTCCCAATTCGATGTTCTAAATCCAAAACAGCTTGTATGTTTCCGATCGTAAATGGTAATGTTATTGATTCGCATAATGAATTGGGTTTCGGGACAAGCGTAAATTTAAATACTTTCTATACTCTGCTTGCCAATCGAATAAATGCAATTAAAAATTACACACCATAAAGGAGGATAATATAATGTTAAAGTATATTTTTATGTTATTTCTTTTGGGTGTAATATTCACTGATTTATTTGCACAAAATCAAAACTGTGGGCAACATATTAATTGTGATCCATTGAAACAATATGCATACCGAGATTGCAACAATGTTTATCAATGTACAAATAATCCATCAACTCTATCTCTCTCAGCTGTTAGAGCTAAGGTACCAATTTGTCTTGAGTTTTATCCAAATATTGGTCCAACAACAATTAAACTTCCAATAATACCTGAAGGTCCTGGTGCTGATGTTGTTGTATTTGATATGGCCGATATGCAATCGGATATTGATTGTGCTCAAGATTCATGGGATTGCATTTGCGGAATTCAAAATTCAAATTGTTCTTGTTTTGTTAAAATAATATGGTCTAGCAATACAAAAGATTTTGAGAAACCAGACAGTTGGGCTGCACAGGCGAACACATCTTGGACTGCCCCATGGGAACCTGATCCGTGTACTGTAAAGTGTAAAAATCAAAATCCACCTAGTGTTATATATCTTAATAATACTCCGGGTTTCCGAAAAGATGCTAATGGATATCCTACTAGAACTTTAGTAAATTCCGATTGTGAATATTATAAGCGGTCCGCACCTTCAGGTCCTGCTAGAAATACGATAAATATTTGTGATGCAATTATGCATGAATTGGGGCATCTTTACGGTATAGGACATTATGATGACTATCCTTGCCCATCAAATATTACTCCAACAACTGGTATAATGTTTTCAAGATTAAAGCTGAATCAAGCTAAAAGAGATTTGACAGATGACGATAAATGCGCCTTTGCTAGATTATATTGTAATTCAGTTGATGTTAAAGAAAGCGATAGTTTATTCAGCCAAGTACAAATCAAAACATACCCTACTCCAACTCAAAGCCTTTTAAACATTGAATTTACAATTGATAGAAATGCAGTAGATTTAATTTTCCAAGTATTTAGCGAAACCGGAAAATTAGTTTATGATAATGGATATTTTTATACAAATCACGGTATAAATCGAATAACCGAAGATTTCTCATTCTTAAGTAATGGTATATATTTCTTTAAAATTTATAGTGAAATAAATATTTTTTCAGGGAAGTTTGTCATTGCTAAGTAAAAAATGAGTCAATAAATTGATGAAAGTTTCAGAATGAGACATTTTCTTCCCTATCAAAGTAATTGTCTTTTTTATTCTCCCCTCGCGTCACGAATTTTCTTGGCGCGAGTTTTTTTAATCCTTCTAAGGATGTCATATTAATAGAATAATTGGAATTTAGAACAAACAAATTCCATAGGAATGGAATATTATTCTGAATACATAAATGTGTTGTTGTCACAGACTCGAATGCAATGACTCAACCGAAAAGAATTACTAGTTTTGAATAATAAATCACTTGTACAAACGTTTTTCCAATATATAATTTACTAACTTTGAAATAAAATGAAAACCGATACTTTATATAAAAAAATCGATACGCTTTCTGATGAATCGAAAGCTAGTTTAAATACATTTATTGAATATCTAATATTCAAATATAATAAAGAGTTAGTGGCTGGCGAACGAAAATCCGGTTTCCTGAAAGGTAAAATATCAACTAGTAGTGTTTTCGATGAACCATTAGAGGAATTCAAGGAATATATATAAATGAAAATCATTCCGGAAATTATCGAAGTTTTATCGCGCGCCAAATCCGTTACTGTATTGACCGGCGCGGGGATATCTGCCGAAAGTGGAATAAAAACCTACCGCGACCCCGACGGATTATGGGCAAAATTAAAACCACAGGAGTTAGCCTCAATAAAGGGCTTTATGGCAAATCCAAAGGTGGTTTTGGAATGGTATGCCCAACGCCGTGAAACTGTGGAAGAGGCTCTGCCTAATCCAGGTCATTACGCTTTAGCAGAAATGGAAAATATGTTCACCGAATTTACTTTAATCACCCAGAACATTGATCGGCTTCATCAACGCGCCGGCTCGAAAAATGTTATAGAACTTCACGGAAACATAGTCGAAAATAAATGCCTCGATTGCGAAACGCCTTATTACGAGGAATTCCCCGCCGTGCTAACTGAATTGCCACGCTGTAAAAAATGCGGCGGCTTAATTCGCCCATCGGTGGTTTGGTTTGGTGAAATGCTGCCCGAAAAAGCTTTGATTGATGCCGAAATCGCCGCCCGAAAATGCGACGTATTTCTGTGTATCGGTACAACCGCCGAGGTAACTCCCGCCGGAACAATTCCATTATACGCAAAAGATAGCGGTGCTTATGTGATTGAGATTAATCCAAATGATACTGTTATAAGCCGATATTTGGACGCGCAGATTAAAGCTCCGGCCGGTGTGGCTTTGCCGGAACTCGTGAAACGATTACGAATTTAAACTCACGAATTACGATAATTAGCTAAAATTCGGAAATTAATTTATTATATTTGAATTGCAATTAGTGCGCTTTTTAATAAACGAGTTTGAATTTACTGGGAGTATTTTATGAAAAAGGTTTCTATTTTTGATTTAATATTTATAGTTGTCAGTACTTTAATCATTCTTCTGATTTATCATTTTGAGTATTCAACAATAATTACACGCTATATCATAGTAGTAATTTTAATAGCATACTTTAGTGGAAAATATCTTAATCAACTTGAAATTAAGAGAATGAAAGATAAAGAAAACAAGAACAAATAGTAGTAAAAAGGGGCAAGTTTCGACCTGCCCTTTTTCTCATTTTAAAAATTCATCCGATGACCGGAGAGTCGCCGACGAGTGGAAATAAAAAAAGATTCACAACCTTTGCTCCCCCCAAGAAGTATTAGCTTGTGCAACAAAATCGTTTGGTTGTTTAATCTCCGATGGTAGTATTGACCAACGTAAAGTAATATAACATTGACAATTATCATTTTGCTTACCGCAAACACAGGCCCATTGATCCTTTGCGCATTTTATATCATTCACAACTTCACTCATTGTAAACACTTTGTAACCACCTGTTGGTGATGTAGTTGGCAAATAAATATCCGCTGGTGGACCATCTTTAGGTATGTGCTCTAAGCAAATTGGAACATCAACAGAAGGTACTTTAGGGGTAAGAAGTAATGGATTATTAGTACAGACAGGCTTACCGTCACAGTTGCGATAGGGATATTTTGTTGCAGGATCACA
>JBBRAO010000080.1:0-4475 GCA_038206725.1 Kapaibacterium sp. (SeqCode) | reverse complement strand
TTGCTATGACCCTAAATCAGCCTTTCCTACAAAAACAATCACTATTTTTTTCAACATTTTACAATATTTGTTTTTAACAGCCCTGCCAACACAAACGGTGGGGCTTTTTTTTTATTGCCAATGGGAAGAAATAAAAATTATGAATTACGAATTATGAATTATGAATTACGAATTACGAATTATGAATTACGAATTACGAATTATGAATTACGAATTACGAATTACGAATTACGAATTACGAATTACGAATGGAAAACAATCACGACGTGATTGAAAATGAATAGAAAACGACGCACCAAAGGATAACAACAACCGCGAAGCGGTTGAATATGAACTCGGATATAATTTGAATTGACTGTAGAGACGTTGCACACGCAACGTCTCTTTTTTTTGATTTTTTTTGTTAAGGTGATTTTTTTGTTGCTAAATGAAATTTATTTTGTAAATTTGAGGTATGTTTAATAAGATATTATGGAAATTAAAAATAATATGATTTTTTAATAGATTTTTTATAAATAATAATTAGCGGTGGCTAACTACGTTCGGTATTGAAATTCGACCAAAATTAAGTTATAAGAACGGCAGAATAGGCACGCCCCACTCGGGGGCGTTTTCCTTTATGCTCTTATAACGGGTCTCTTGGTCGAAACCTCAGTACCGGGCAAATTGTGAAGATGCCCTTTTATTATGCCATAATATGTATTCAAAAAGCAATAAATTAGTATTCTTTATCATAAAGGTGTAATATGAAATTAAATTTTCCGGTTCTGTTTCTTGGACTATCATTAGTATTTTTTGGATGTAAAACAATTGATCCAAAATTATCAAATTACGAGGTTAACCCAAGTGTTATCAACAAGGGTGAATCCGCAGAAGTTATATGGAATATCGAAGATGCCAAAGGTGTAGATGTCAGCATCTCTAATATAGGTAATAATTTGGCTGAAAGTGGAAGAGAAATTGTCAAGCCTGAAAAATCAACAAATTACATTATAGAAATACGTAAAGACGATAAAGTTCTTTTTTATCAGTCTAAAACCCTTACCGTTAATGAATTAAAAAAACAACCCCAAATTAATATCCCGCCAAAAATAAAGGAAATATTTGAAGAAAGCGATATTTTTAATTTTTCTAAAGGGCTTGATGACGGTCGTTTCACAATCGGAGCTGGTGAGAAAAGATTAATGTATGGTTACCCGATACCATTATCAACTTCGCATTTTGTTGTAAGAATAAATGGCAAATACGCAAGCAATAATCCAAATTTCCAGTCGGATACTGTACAATACATTTCGAGTAGCAGAGAAGTAACTGGTACGAACGGTTCGCCAATTACAAAAATCACTTATGACTTTGAAGGAGTAACAATTTGCCAAAAATTAATTCCAGTTGATAAAAACTTCGTTGAAGTACCTGTTGATTTTTGGGGACGTCATTATAAAATAGAATATGAAATCATCAACAAACGCGGAATAACTGTTCAAGTCGCACTAATGGTGCTAATTGACACAATGATTGACGATAATGATGATTGCCGTATGATAGCTGACAATACTTATATTGACAAAGAAACTCTATTTATAGGTTCCGAAATCCCTAAAGTTATCAAGGTATTTAGACGTAATACCGATTTCGAGGATTTATATGCTGAACTAAATATTAAGCAAGACAATACAAGACTTCCTGATAAAGTTTATATTGGTAACTGGCCTCAATTCCACTGTGATATATGGGATGTTGATATCAACAAACTACCATATTTTGACAGTGCTATTTTACTCAAATGGGAGAATACTCCATTAGAATCGTTGGATACAATAAATTTCAAAACTTATTATGGTTTGCCAAAGAACGAGAATATCAACTTATTATTAAATACACCAAACAGTGAATTAACTCAAAAGATATATTTTAAACCTGGTTCTTCTGTGTTAAATTCAAAAGAAGTTGAAAAATTGAAACAATTTATTCAAAATGAGAAAGATGATATTCTAGGTGTTGCTGTTGAGGGATTTGGAGATGCCGTAGGAACAGAAGAACGTAATTTAGAAGTTTCTAAGTTAAGAGCTGCTTATGTTAAAAACTTAATCGAAAAACTCGGAATAAAAAGCAGTTTGATAATTCCAAAGGCTTTCGGTGAGACCTTTGCCGACCAAAGTGACGATGCTCAAAAATCGGGTAATCCAGAGGATAGAGTTGTTAGAGTTATTATTTATGTAAAAGAAATTCAATAATTATATATAAAACAAGGTGTTTATTATGAAAAAATTTACTCTTATTACGTTATTGGCATTAATGCTCATTAATATTCCACTATTTTCACAATGTGTAAGTGGCGATTGTAAAGATGGATATGGGGTTTACAAACATAAAAATGGAGATTCTTACGAAGGTTATTGGAAATATGGCAGGTTAAACGGTAAAGGTAAATATCTCTTTAAAAGTGGTGACTATCAAGAAGGTGAATGGGTCAATGATTCATTTGAGGGTTACGGAACGTATTTTTCCTCATCTGATACCTCTTGTACGATATGCTTTTGGGAAAACGGTAGAATCAAAGACGGAAAAGTTGTCATTAAAAAAGGTAATCAAATATACTATGATGGTGAAATGCAAAATGGCAGATATCAGGGTTATGGTATTCTAAATGATGATGATGGCGATAAATATGAAGGATATTTTAAAGATGGAAGACAAAATGGAATCGGCAAATACCTATATGCTGATGGGGGCAAATATGAAGGCAACTTTAAAGACGGGAGGCCTGGTGGATTAGGCAAATTATATTCTGCAAATGGTGATATGTATGAAGGTCCATTCGTAAATGGTATATTTGAGGGTAATGGCAAGTATTTTTATGCAGATGGCAGTAGATACGAAGGTGAGTTCAAAAATGGATCGTTTAACGGAAAGGGGATTCTTTACTTTGCTTCAACCGGAACTCGCTTTGAAGGCTCTTTTATTGATGATAAAAGAGATGGATTCGGTACTGAATATTATGCAAAAGGTGGCAAGAGGGAAGGAAATTGGAAAAATGACGAGTTCCTTCCATTAGCAGAAATATTAAAATCACAAAGCTCAAGTGAAATTCTTCCTGCCGGAATCAATAATTCCTATGTTATTAAATTAGTAAAAACGGAATCAAATGTATATGAAATACCAATAAAAATCAACAATGTACTAAATATTAATTTTATTATGGATACTGGTGCTTCGGAGTTATTTATTACAGCGGATGTTATTTTAACATTATTAAGAACAAGAACAATTACTGATTCAGATATTTTGGACGGTGGATATTATACAGATGCTCAAGGCAATGTTAATTACAATGTTCGTTTTAATATCAAAGAAATCGAAATTGGCGGTTATAAAATTACAAATGTCGCGGCGGGTATCGCGGATAAATTAGAAGCAAATAACCTATTAGGGCAAAATGTACTTATTCAACTTAAAAAATTCACTATTGATTTTGAAAACGAAACATTTACAATAATTAAATAAAAATGAGGTTAATTTTGATGATACCTTTATATCATTATATTATTCTGACGGTTATTGCAACTTTTTTTGGTATGTATTTAGGTATGCGTAAGTGGAGTACCAAAAGTAAAAAAGCAGGAACTTACATTAAAAATGGTTATGAATTGTATTTAGAAAATAGATATCAAGAAGCATTAGTGAATTTTAATATAGCTTTATCAAAAGACCCAGAGGCTGATGAAGCATTTCTTTATGGCGGAATATCTCGGTTTCACTTAAAAGAATACGATAAAGCTCTTTTTGATTTTAACAAAGTAGTAGAATTGAATAAAACTGAAGATCAAGCTTATTATTGGAGAGGTCTAACTTACTATCAATTACAAAGAATACCTGAATCCATTTTGGATTTACAAAAAGCAAGTAAATTAGGAAATAATGAAGCTAGAGATTTTTTGCTTAAAATTGAAAGTTCAATTAGTTAATTGCAAAGGCTGTCTCTTATTTGCGGCAGCTTTTATTTGTATTGCTTCTTATCTAAATTCATCATTCAAAATTGCTTGAAGAACTGGATTCTTCACTTAGTTCAGAATGACCAAGAGTAAGTGTTTGTATTAACAGCAAGATGGATTCCCGCGTCCGCGGGAATGACGACTCGGCTTCTTAGCAATTTTAACTTTCAGCCTTCCGGAGATTTTATCACAAAAAAAACTGCCGTTTTTTCAAACGGCAGTCAAATTCATTAGCTTATGTTAAGAAATAAAATTCTTAGCACCAGCCGCGTAATTTAGAAGCTTCAGCAACACGTGAAATAGATATCATATAAGCGGCGTCTCTCATATAAACTTTCTTGTCGTGAGCTAATTTAGAAACTGCTTTGTAAGCAATAGTCATTTTCTCATCTAATTTGGTAAGAGCTTCTTCTTTTGACCAATAATAATTCATATTGTTTTGAACTTGTTCAAAATATGAACAGGTTACGCCACCAGCATTAG
>JBBRAO010000079.1:0-4625 GCA_038206725.1 Kapaibacterium sp. (SeqCode) | reverse complement strand
CGTCTTTTTTTTTTGAAATAATTGGTGGGTTCAACCCGCCTATATTCCTTATTTCTTAATTATCAACTTTTGAGAATTAATTACTTTGTCTTTCTTTCTATATAATATATAATAAGTTCCGGTAGTCATATTTGAAACATCAATTTTGTCAATAGGACCGCTTTCAAGAATTACTTTTCCGTTTATATCCGTGATGAACATTTGTTCGTAGTCCAATTGTGTAGTTAATGGGCAATTAGGGTTTGTATTATTATTCAGATTGATTTCAATAATTGGGTCAGGTGAGTCAGCAGTTACTGTCCAGTAAGTTCCATCATAATCAATACAAAGAGTATCACGACAAATCCCGTGTGTTGTAAAAATTTCAGCATAAAAGCAATATGTACCGGGAGGTAAACCTTCAAATGTACCATAATTATCTACAGGCCATAATTGATCATTAGTTGATATTTGTGCGATTAAACTTGGAGGTCCAGAAATATTTGAGCGCGATATATTTGCAGACTCAAATTCTTCTAAAAAACAGTCCGAAGGATAAACGATTCTGCCATATTTTGTAAAATATATCGCAAAAGTATGAGATTGTGGATGCAAGACAGTACTGCCACTATCAATTAAAAGTTCATAAATCTCTACTAAATTTAAATCATATAATTTGCAACAATCTATTGGAGGTAGGGGGACGCTACAGAGTAATTCAAAAGTATTTGACTCACAATTTTTTAGACCAGCAAATAATGCAAGCAATTTATATGATGTTGGATTGCAAATATCTGGTATATCGAAACTGATAACACCATTAACATAATCAATGTTTAAATTCTCTTGATTCGTTATTAGAGTCTCGAAATTCGTATTAAGATCTTTTATTCTCAATACTTCTAACATACTACGAATAATATTGCTACAATCATCGCACCCATCGAAAAATATATCAACCCTAAATGTACAACAAGAATCTTCAGGTGGTCCTGCTACCCTATAGGGTGTAATATTTATAGCATCACATAAATCGAGCTGTGTTAATGGCATAGTGACTCTAACATCACAATCAGTATAATTCAAGATTTTACCAAATTCGTCATAAAAGTCAATTCCAATTTTTAGAGAAGCATAACCCATTATTTGGTAATAAAATAAATCACAAGGTTCAATAATAAATTTAATTAGAGAATCAATATTTTCGTTATCGGCAAAAGAATCAAAATAAAAGGTGTTTTGATCTGAAGTATCGTGGAAAATACGTATTCCTTTTGGGTAAATATTACCAGGAAAATTGTTCTGATTAATTCGACCAATATTAATTCTGACTACCATTTTCCCATTAATATAATCTATCTTAATTAAAGAATCAATTTGAAAATCACATTTATCGTTGGAAGTACCTATAGAACTCGGACACTTCTCTCTGTTTTCTACTGATGGCATCCAATAAAAATCATTACGAAATGTTAATTCATCTCTATGTTCTCTTAAGTATCCAGTATATAAATTTGTATCCCAACCTCGTTTTTCAATTGGTAAATCTGGGTCAACAATGACTGTATAAATTGAAGGATTGAAACCGTGCTCATAAGTAACAAAGCTATAACTATAATTTCGGCTTCTAATATTATAGCCTTGAATATTACTATACTGCTTCATTAATCCTACACCAATCCATTTGTTGTTATTAGGGTTAGAATTGGGATAATCCGGTAAATATAGTAATTGTGAGCCACTAAATCCCTCAAAAACCACGGCATCTTCACTAGGATTAATTAAACTCATATCAATTCCTACTACTTGGCTAGTAATATTTGGATAAATACAAGCTCCTGAATTTTTAAATATATAAGTTGGAGTAGCCGCGTGATGGCCTAAAATCATAAATCGTTCCGGATATTTAAGGACTTTACCTGGTTCATTTGTATCAAGTTCAAAATTCTTTTGTGTTGACCAGCCCAAATGAAGTTCCTTGTAAAAAGGCATTTGTTGCATTTTGATAATTGCATAATCACCATTACCGTTATTTGAAGAAGCAAAGCCTTTAACACCACAATAATCTATGACTTCATCGAAATCTATTGTCTTTCGCCATAATGCGAAGTTACTAGAATTGCAGAATGTAAGATGCAGTGGTTTCCCGTATTTATGGTGCCAATTGAAACGAATTATTGTGTTATCTAAATAATTTTTAAATGATTGTTCTACGGAGTCAGTCAAATGTGTGGAATCAATCAAATCAATATTTAACTCTGACTGGTAATCACAAATGGTAGATACTTGGCCCACGTGATAGGCACCAATTACTATGCCTTTACAATCAGATCCGGGAAAGTTTATTAAAGTGCCGGGTACCGATTCCTGATAATGACCTCCTTCGGTTGGTATCATTATCAAACACGATGCGCGGGCGACTTCTAATTTCAAGTCGTTGACAGAATAGAGATTGGGGTGTTTAAATAATTCATAACCATATCCGGCACCAAGAAGAGAAGCACCATAGGCATTACAAGAATTACCTACATTATCAACAAAATTTATATCTCCATAATTACAGTTAGCACAATTCCAAACTGAATCCGATATTGCTCCTTGTAATGAATTATTTCTTTTCTTAGATATATCAATTAGTGATTGATATGAAATTGAATTTAGAATTAACTCAAAATCATTTATATTATCGAATATTATTTCCAGTATCAGCTCGTATGCGGGAATTTTAACAATATTTAACGCATTTGAAATGGATTTTTCATAAATCGGTCCTGCTACTATGTCATAGTCGCTTGTATAAATATAACAATGCGCTTCATTCTTTAGTTTAACATTACTAAATCGTAATGTCATTTCACCCAAAGATTTCGCGGAAACAACAAATTTGACGCGCGCAATATTTTTATCGCTAATTTTTTCAATCTTTATATAATCTTTTACGTTCGTTGACAAATTTTCTCGTAAAAGATTACCTTGAGGATCAACAACATAATTGATTGAATACAAATTACCAACATCTGTTATTTCCGACTTTTGATACGATGGCGGCATTCCTATATTATAGAAAATCTGAGCGTTTAATTGTGGAAATAACATTACAAATAAAATCAAAACAAAGTATAACTTTTTCATTATTTTCACCTATTCAATAATTAAAGATTGCGTTAAATTATTAATTTCAATAACATAAGCACCCACCGAAAGCCTCGACACGTCCAAGCGAATTTGGATCTCACCATAAGGTATTATATAGCTTATATAAATTCGACCGGTAATATCCAAAATTCTCAAGTCAACAGATTCAATATCGGTGCGTTCAATTATAATTGTATGATTTGCAGGGTTTGGAAAAACCATAAATTTATCTGATTGGTTATCATTTATACTATTTGAACAATCTTCAGAAAACTCAGTCCACTCATCAATTTCTTTCCAATGCTCTTTCGAATAAACAGCGTCGTCAACTTCTATGCATTTTAAATCTGGATTGTTATTTGTTTGGAAAGTCGTTATCGCTTTGTTGTTGCTGTTCCGGATATTGACTGACTCTAAATGATTGTTAAAAGCTTTTAATCTTAGAAAATGCGTAGAATTAGACAAGTCTATTTTTTTTAATTGATTATTATTGCACGTAATTCCAGTCAAATATTGCAAGTGTGATAAATCTAACTCACTCAGTTTATTAAAAGAACACCAAATACCATCCATTCTCAAGCAATCTTTAAAATCAAGTTTTATTAAATTTCCATTAGTATTTGAAAATGATTGCAAATTTATACAACCCTTTAAGTTAATGTTCTCTATCGGATTTTCTAAACACGAGATTCTGTTTACCTTTTTGCAATTTTCAGCATTCAAATATTTAATTTTAGAGTCGTTGCAATTTATTGAACCTAAATTCGTACATCCTGAAGCGTTTAATACTTCTAAATTCCAATTATTGTTAAGATTAATTTCTTCCAAATTTACCATAGCCGATAAGTCAATTTCATTTATAAACGAGTTTCGCTCTAACAATAGTTTTTTAAGATTAATAAATTCTTTTATACCTGTCATATCTGCTATACTATCAGAATACTCGCAATCCAACCGCAACCAATTATCATACGCCACCGCCTCAGAATACTGTATTTCACCATCGTGATTCAAATCGACCTCTGGGTAACCCGCATATTTCATATTCACCAAGACCTTTTTAAAATACGGGTCGGGGAAATTGATTATATCATCATCGGCGATAACTTTTGCAGTTAGAACCAAAAATGTTGCTATAATAGCAACGAATAATCTTCTCATTATAAAACTCCTAAAATATTAGTAAAACACAATACGGCACTATGCCATTTATATATTTTTATTTTTTTCAATTTAATATTATGTGGGTCTGAGGGTTGTGAGTTTTTATTAAACACTTTTGTGTGGATTATGTTGGTAAAATCACTAATCGGCGAGTTGTTAATATTTATTAATAACAGCAGTAGTTGGGCAACTACTAGCATTGAGAATATATATTTTAAATTTCTCGCCATAATAAAATCTTCTTTAGATTTATAAAAGTCGTTCTATCATTTTACCGTTATTTTATTAATATGTGTTAATTCCAAACCAAAAATTAAGTAATAATTATCAATAAAAAAAATAGGGGT
>JBBRAO010000078.1:0-4900 GCA_038206725.1 Kapaibacterium sp. (SeqCode) | reverse complement strand
TCACAGCTCACAGCTCACAGCTCACAGCTCACAGCTCACAGCTCACAGCTCACAGCTCACAGCTATAACCATATCTGTATGCCGCCGGAACAATTATCATTGCGATTGGTGTTTTTGCACCACAATATTCTTCAGACATTTGTGCTATGAATTCATCCCGCCCTAATTGAGAAAATGCTTTGGAAGAACCTTAGATTTGAATAAATCAAAAAAATAAAAGATATTTGCGTGTAATAATTTACAAAATCAATTGCTATAAATTATGCAATTGAATTCAATTTTGATAACTCGAAGAGCCAAAATCATCGCTTAGCAAGGTATTGGAGCGATGACAATAAAATAACTAAAAATATTTAAGAAAAAAATAAAAATGACTAGAAAATTAATTTTATCTATAATGTTATTACTAACATTCAGCTTTATAAATGTATATTCGATCTGTCCTGCAGGTTATACATCCGGTGGCAATGTTACATTTACACCCGAAGGTTGGCTTGGTTGTACAATCACCGTTTCTTGGTGCTATGTCCCGGCAAACCCACCGAGCAATCCTTATCCGGATATCTATTTCTCATCTTACACCATCAATGGTCCTTGCACTATCAACGTCGATTATGCTCCGGGTATTATACCCCCAACTATCGAAGAATTCCTGAGTGGTCTTGCTGACAATTCATCATTATTTAGATCCGTTATGGGTATTCCTGATAACCCGGAATCACTCCAGGAATGTGGGGGCGTATGGAACAGCGGGGGCGATTATGATGTTCAATGTAGAGTGTTTACTGGTGCTTGTTATCATCAAGTACCTTCAGGGGACCCTTTAATTCAGGCTTTTGAGATTTGTGACCCGGGTTATTGGGGTCAATGTAGAGAATTTTATAGATTTTGCAAGCAATATATTAATGGTCATTGGGTTCGTTCGGTTTATTCCACTGGACAACCCTCTGCTTTATTTCAATGCACTCCTCCGTGCTTTCCAAAATGTCAATAAATTTGCGACATATTTTTGGTAATAATCATCTAATTATCAGCCGTAGGGTTTTCTCTACGGTTGATATAAATAAGGAAAATATTATGAAAAAGTTATTATATTTAATTGTGTTTCTTCTTATATCATCAACCTCGTATTCCCAAAGCTATGATTTTAAACAAATCAAAGTAGATAGCGTATATGCTTATATTACAGACCTTACGAAAGAGCGCGGGAAATCAATTCCAACAACTGTTTTTCAAATTGAGACCTCTAAAAGTATGGTCGTGTGGAGTTCATTCTCTTCTATATTTATAATATATAAAGGTAAATTGCACATAATCAACGACAGTCTTTTCTTGGAAAATCTTTGTTACCACGATGTACCTAAGCAAATCAGATTTATTAACGATACAACCTTTATGTGTCTTTATATAGGGCAACAGCTTTCGCTGATTAAGTTCGAGGGACTAAAATATAATATTGTATATAAAGGAAAGCCACCGACAGAAGAATATTATATTTTGGGATTTGATTTTGATTCTAAAGGTAGGGTATGGATGACGACACCATTATGGTATTATATAATGATTGATGGTGATAAGCAAGACCTTGTTTTTGGTAAAGACACTTTACACAACAAAGATACATTAATTGATAAATACTGGGCACATTATGATATAATTCCAACCGGACGTGAGAATGATATAAAAATCATTGATGATGAAATTTATTATTGTACCGATATTGGTATTGCTAAATACAACATCGCCAATGGTACGAGATCTATTGTAATAGATGAGTCAAAAAATCCTTCTTATTCAGCAAAATACTATCGCGATTGTCCAAGCAAAATAAAAAAATATAATGATAGAACGTGGTTTATCACAAAAGAACCTGCATTGATTGGAATTGATAAAGACGGTTACGAAAAAATAAATCTTAGAGAATATTCAATTATGAACTGCATAGATAGTATTAAAAGCATTTACGATTACGCTTTTAATGCTGATGGCTCTTTGTGGCTTACAATTGAAAAATGGGGAAAGATTGATTCAACAACATTGTCAGGGATAAAATTATTTCACATTATTGACAAAGACAATTATATAAACACAACTCAATACTTAGATAAATACGATTATACACAATACTTTGACTCTACTCAAAAAAAGTATATTAGTAGATCAAATCCCCGGATTTTAACTTTGGGCGACAATAACACACTATTTGTTGGCACTCTTAGCGCAGGGCTATTATATTTGGGAGAAAATCCAATCACAAATGTTGAAGATAATGATAATGCATTCGCTTTATGGAAAGTATATCCGAATCCGGCTAAAAGTATTGTAAAAGCCGAGCTACATTGTAACTCGACTTTTAACCCTGCTGAAACGGAAATCTCTATATATGACTATCGGGGGTGTTTGATTAGAAAAATTGAGCGATTTACTATAACGCACGATAAAACAATTGGTAAAGCCTTTATCGAATTTTACACTTCCGGTATTCCTAAGGGATTGTATTTCCTTTGCATTAAGGTTGGTGAAGAAAAAAATATGGAAGGATTGATAATTGAATAAAAAATTCACCTAATCCTGCCGGTGATTTTATAACAATTAATCTGAGTGGAATCAACCCCACGCTTAAGCGTGGGGTTGATGAGAACAATAAGCTAATAAGGTTATATGTGGGTACATATCGCTTTTCTACTAAGGTTAGTAAATAGAATAAGGATTTTTTAGTAATGGCTCTACAAATTTCTAATCACGTTCAACCCCTTCGGGGCTGAATAAGGATTACCGCTTTACCACGGGTTTCACCCGTGGTAATTGATATTAAGCAACTTCATAGCTTGAATAAGGCATCTCGACTCCGCTCGATGACCGGTTCAGGTTGGGGAGTGATAACCTGGTTATATACTAAATTTCAAGGATGTTTAGGTGGTTTCTCTTTGTCGCTGGGCATCTCGACTCCGCTCGATGACCGCACCCATAACTCAAAAAAAAACTCATCCGATGACTTTTCGGTCATCGGATGAGCGATTATAAATAATTGATTATTAGAGACTCATACCTAATTCTTTATAAAAGATATTTCTTTAATCGTTTTGTTATTATCTTTTAATAAAAGGATATAAAAACCATTTTCTAAATTGCTGATGTCTATATTCTTCGTTATAGTTTTGGATTTATATACTAATTTTGATTCAATATTATAGATTTCTACCATTGGATTAGTCAAGGCCATACCATCGGCGGCTATTGTTAAGTAACTGTCGCAAGGATTAGGATAAAGCGAAATTTCTGATGTGTAATCTTCGACTTTAGTATTGGGCTCGGTTGCAAAACTAATTGTGTCGGAAGCTACTATATCAGTTTCACCGATTGCTTCAACGCACCAAAAATAAATGGCTCCGTTGTCCAAAGCAGGAGATTCTTGCTTGAAATGAGTGCTGTCGCCGCCATCAATTGCTACTGTGATGGAAGATTTTGGTGGAAAATCTCTATCCTTGCTGATACTTACGATATAACCAACCGCGTTAGTGGACTTTGTCCAAGAGAATGTTGGTGTAGGTGAGATATTGGCAACTCCTTCAGCCGGTTGTAGATTTGTCGGTTTCGAAGGAGCGGCGTTAAAAGGGTAGAAGTGCACTTTCCCGGATTCCATATCAGGAACAACTAATATATTTTTATTCGATTCAAAATATATATCGGCAGGACCGCTGTAACCGTTATTAAATTCTATTGGGTTAGCGAAATTATTATCGTATTTAACAACGTTTCTTGTTTGCCAACTCGAAATATAGTAATTTCCCATATTATCCCGAGCGATACCGTCCATATATTTTTGCGAAATAGTTGCTTTAGTCGCAACTATGGAGGTCATCAGATTAATTTCATAAATTTTACCCGTACTAAAGAAAGAGACCGCTAAAATGGTATTCGAAGGCTCATCGTATATTAATCCGTTTGGATTTTCAACAACGCAAAATTTGTTATTTTCTTTGGTGTCGGGATTTAATAAAAATACAGCACCTATGGCATTGTCGCTCATATACAAAGATATTTTCCCATCGTAACAAATATCGTTTAGAAACTGCGCTCCCTGAATAGGAATGCTCTCTAACAATTCTCCGCTAACAGGGTCGATTATTCTTACTTGAGTAAGATCGGTAACAAAAAGTTTGCCTTTGGCGATGACCATTCCCTTTGGGTCATCCAAACCTTGGGTTAGAACCGATAAAGCAGTGCCGGATTCATCTATGACAACTATAGAACCGTCGGGTTTATTTTGTTCGCCAACTAATGAACACAGCCATCGTTGGTTTGCTGAATCATATAACACACTTTCGGGCCTGGCCATATCGATCGCGTAAATTTGGTATGTCGCCCCGAGCAATAGAGCAACTATATATATTAGAATTTTATTCATTTTTGCACCTTTATTTAAATTATAAAAAAACATTTTTTAAAATTAAGAAAAAAAATGTAAATAATCTACGTTTCAAAATAAAATTTATTAAAATGTCCGCAAAACCTTTTGCAAGTTTCGAAACTGGCGAAGATTTAAATAACTGATAAAAATATAATTCTTCTCAAATTTTTAGTTTACATAATGTGTCACTCATCCGATTATTCGAAGGCATCGGATGAATCTTAGACTGTTTTGGCTGAATTATTTAAGAAATATACTATTTCTATGAATTTTATAAATATCAATATTAAAGACTACTACAAGAAATCATAAAATTATTTTAAAAATATTTCAATTAATTTTCAACCAGAGAGAAAGAAATGGACTTTTCAGTTGTCTATACTAATATGATATGTACAAATTTTAAAAAAGTGAAATGAATTTTTCTAAATACATAAGAATTTTACATCGCGACAGGAAGAAACTCTTGCCACCAAGAGAAAAATACCG
>JBBRAO010000077.1:0-5038 GCA_038206725.1 Kapaibacterium sp. (SeqCode) | reverse complement strand
ACTTCCGTTTGCCGCCAAGTCATTTAATCGAATAAAACCTGTATTATTGGAACTTGTACCAAAAGGATTTACTATTAAACCATTTGAGTAAACATTTTTAAACGACATTGCCGCCGCACCCAAATCATATAAATTTGTTGCTGAAGGTAAAATTGTTTGGAATGTTTGTGTCGCTAACCAAGTGTTATCCTTGGAGAGGTTTAATTCGATTGTTCTATTTGCGGAACCATCATATAATTGATCTCCGTTAATAGTTAATGTTGTATTTGCGGCAGTCAAATCCAAGTTTGAGCTTGCGACATTCGTCCATACCGGCATTCCAGCGGAAACTGTTAACACTTGACCTACTGTACCAATTGCGAGAAGTGATGTTGCATTAACAGCAGTTTGATAAGGAATACTACCAGCTACACCACCTTTTAAATTAGTTATTCTCGCACCTGCTTCGTCAAAAAACCAATCTGTAGTAGTTAATAATGTTTTAGCGGGGGTTACCTTGGTAGCACCAATTGCTGTGGCGCCGGTATTCAAAATTGTTACATCGCCTGACATTGGTTGAGAAACCCAACTCGTGCCGTTTGCGATTAATATGTTTTTATTTGTTGCTGTGGTTGTTCCTAATGTTGCGCCATTAATCCGAGCTACTGTACCTGCGGCGGTTACGTTAGCGCTTCCGTCAAACGAAGGAGATGTGTATGTAACATCACCGGTTATTGCTATTGTGCGCCCTGTCGCCAATTTTGTAGCACTTCCAGCATTGCCGGTCAAAGCACCGGTAAAAGTCGTCGCGTTCACATTAGTGGCATAAATGCTTCCCCATATATGAGTAGCGTCACCCAATGTTCCCGAACCGTTAGTAGTAGGTAATATATTGCCTGTTACTGTAGTGTTAGTACCAAAAGTAACAAGGTCAGGTCCTGCACCAGCACCTAAAACTGTATTGCCGTTAACTGTTAGGTCTGTAAAAGCACCGGTAGAGGGATTGGTTAAACCGATTGGTGTATTGATAATTGAACCACCGTTAATAGTTAAATTTTGAGCGACATAATTATTTGCAATTGGGGTACCTTGCCAAACGCCTGTGCCAATAGTACCAACTGTGGTTATAGCACTCGACCCGGGCCAAGAAGCCAAAGCGGATGTTGTACTTTCCCAAGAGTTGGTTGTACCATTAGTAGTTAATACATAGCCGGTGGTTCCGGATGATATTTCACTTGGGTCAACAAGCGCACCGAAAAGGCCTTGTTTGTTGTAAACCACTTCCATACGCTCGATGCTTAAGACGACACCGCCGTAAGTAATTCGTACTAAGTTGTTTGCGTTGTAGGTTGCACCTGTCCAAGCGGCTTCATTTAATATAAATGACAAAACACCGCCGTCGTCGGTTTTTACTGTAGCTCCTTTGTTAATTGAAATAGGAGTTGCTAAAGCTGAACCCGCCGAAGTTAGAACATCTATTGTGAGTTGAGCTCCACCAGTATTAGGCGTTGTTGTTACTGTAATTCGTACGGGCGTTAAAGCCGCCGAAGCAGTTATTGCCATAACAAGCAATAATGAGAGAATTGTAAATACTTTTTTCATATAAAATACCTATAAATAAAAATAAAAATTTGTCTTTTTGTAAATATTTGTATTTAAATTACAAAATTAATTTAATATAAAATAAATATTTTATTATTTTAGGCTTGTATATTTTGGCGTCTATATTTTAATAATGACTAATTTATTATAAGAATAAACCGTTTATAAAGTTTGATATACTTATAATAAAGCTATTTAGAAATATTGTAAAAAGATATTAGGCAAGCCAAATCATTTGCGTTTTTCCAATAATTAATCTTTATTCATAAATCATTTTTGTAAAGGGAGTTCGGAGTTAGTGAGGGTGGTTTAGGGAAAGAAATTAAAAAAAGAGAAGAAAAACCACCTAACCCGGTCATCGAGCGGAGTCGAGATGGGTGTGAAAGGAAGAGAAGAAAAACCACACAAAATTGGGACTATTAGTATTTATTTTCGATTATTTTACAAAGCGGCTGTCTCAATTTTTTTTCAATTAAAACAAATATTTGTTACTGTTAAGATTTCTTAACTGAAAATTAGCTAATTTTGAATTTTATATTTATATATTGGTGAAATTTATGTTTAAAAGTTTGTTGCCTAAAGAATATGGCTTTTATGGAAATTTTGATGAATTAATAGATTATGCTTGCAAAGCCAGCGAAAAATTCCTTCAAGCAGCTAATGGAACTGAAGATTTGGAATTAGCGTCGGAGCTAATAAAAACAATTGAAGTTGATGCGGATAAAGTATTAAAACAAGCTAAAGAAAATTTGCATAAAACTTTTATCACACCCTTCGATAGGAATGATATATTCGCTTTATTAAAAAGAATAGATTCAATTACAGACCAAATTAAATCATCAGCAATTAGAATGTTTTTCTACGAGGTTGGTACAATCCGACCTGAAATCAAAGAATTTGCTGAAATTTTGCATACTTGCACAGTATTACTAAAAGAAGCCATCGGCGGCTTAGAAAAAGTTTCTAAAACCGGATCAGTTCGAATATTAGAAATATGTGAACAAATCCATACGGAAGAACATCGTGCTGATATTATACTCAAACGTGGTATTTCTTCATTATTCAAAGAAACCGACGCGATTTCAATCATAAAATGGAAAGAGATTTATGAACGCTTAGAAAAAGCGACCGATAAATGCTCCAATGTTGCAAGTCTTATTGAAAACATAATTATTGATAATAATTAACAAGGGTAAAACAAAATGGGTACTATAACCGCAATTGTAATTATTACAGTAGCCGTAGCTTTGATTTTTGATGTAATTAACGGTTTTCACGATTCGGCAAACTCGATAGCAACAATTGTTTCTACAAGAGTTTTATCACCAAAATTTGCAGTTTTATGGGCGGCGTTTTTTAATTTTGTCGCTATGTTTATCTTTGCGCCAAAGGTAGCCGACACAATTTCAAAAATTATAATTATTGACGCTAACGTAGTCGCTTTTTCTTATGTGGTTCTTGCCGGGTTAATAGGTGCTATTATATGGGATTTAATTACTTGGTGGTTTGGATTACCAACAAGCTCGTCGCACGCTTTGATTGGCGGTTTGACTGGTGCCGGTATCACCTATGGCGGATTTCATATAATTCGTTGGGAAAAAATTATGCAAACCGTAACATTCATTCCGTTAGCACCTTTACTTGGTGCTTTGTTGGGTTTTGGTTTTATGATCGCGGTTTACTGGATATTCCGCAAATGGAGTCCGAAAAAGGTTGATAAAGTTTTCCGAAAAGGGCAGTTGTTCTCCGCCGCACTTTATTCATTAGGTCACGGTGGTAACGACGCACAAAAAACTATGGGTATTATTGTAGCCATTTTGCTTGCCGCAGGTATATTTTCTCCCGATGTAAAATTATCTTTTATGGATCCGAAAACACTTTGGATTATCTTATCCTGCCACGCCGCAATGGCTCTTGGTACTGCTCTTGGCGGCTGGAAGATAGTTAAAACTATGGGTATGAAATTGACTCAGCTACGCCCGGTTCACGGTTTTGCCGCTGAAACCGCAGGTGCCGCTACTTTGTTCTTAGCTACTTTACTTGGTGTTCCTATTTCAACTACTCATACTATCGCGGGTGCCATTGTCGGTGTTGGCTCAACAACTAATGCCGCCGCTATTAAATGGAAAACAGCAATGAATATTGTATGGGCTTGGATTATCACAATACCTTTCGCCGCGCTTGTCGGTGGATTGAGCTTCTATATTATAAAGCTTATCCATCCTGCATTCTAAAAAAAAATACATAAATTTGACTAATTTCAAACTCCTTGGATTTCTTTCGAGGAGTTTTTTTTGTTTTGGGATGAGGAAAAATAAAAAAAATAATTAAAACTACGACCCCTAAAAATTAGAAAATAAATATTATATTAGCGTTCGAAAAGTGAATTGATTAGTAAATTATACAAATTTTTAAACTAAAAATTATGTTTTATGCCAAACATTAAAAAAAATATCTTTAATCAAAAATACTTGAATTATCTGATTTCAAGGATGGATAAGTCATCTATAACCAATCTGGATGAAAAGCTAATAATCATCAATGATTGGGTGGATTTCATCAAAAGCGATCCAATTAAAAATACAAAAGAGACACCAAGCCAACGCACCAAGACAGCCGTAAACATTGACAGACGAGCAACGACAGAGAGAACAACGAACCGCTAACAAAGGCTATAAAAAATAGGCGAAATAGTGATAAATTCAAGTTTTGTTCTTCGTATCAAACTTTGTGGTGGCAGAGTATTTTGCGAAATAGCAACAATTGTTCTTCATTCATACGTTATACTCCATATTTATGTTGGTTGTGCGAACAATATTCACTTTTTATTTTGCTGAATAGATTTATTTTTGTATTTTAGTATATCATTTATTGAGAGTACGTAAATAAATGAGTTATGGGCAATTTTTAGGGGCACTGCTAACTTGAAACTTTGGAACAAAAACCGTACGATACAGACAATAAAATATTACCTTTGAAAATACACAACATTAAATTATATTTGCATATGGAAATTCTGCCGAATGGGCGTAGGCAGGATGATAAACTCTGAGTTACGCAAAATAGCAATATTAGAGGGTTATACGAGATAGATAAGAAGCATTCGTATAACCAGCAAGAAGGAACGGCTAATAGGAACAAATATCTTTCAAAAGTGGCAATTGCGTAAAGAAAGGAGTTAGTGGCAAGGCTATGACGACAGTGAACAAATATATTAACTTTGACAAATAAACATAAAAACCCAAGAAAATGAAAAAATCAACTACAATTAAAAAAGGACTTCTGATTGGACTTCTAACCTTTTGTTTTACATCAGGTTTTTCGCAAACAGCAACTACCACTGTCAATACAACTACGACTGTAATGCCTAATCCAAAACTATTGTTAGGAATAACCTATGATTGTCGATCAAGCCTATCCCTAAACGGTTATGGTCTTGCAGGGTATCATAATACAG
>JBBRAO010000076.1:0-5127 GCA_038206725.1 Kapaibacterium sp. (SeqCode) | reverse complement strand
AATCCGATAAAATTATTTTATTTATTTTAGAATCACATAATTATAAATATTATATGACACTAACAGCATATTGCAAAAATTATTTTAAAAATATTTAAATTATTTTTCCACACGAGAGAAAGAAATGGACTTCTCAGTTGTTTATACTAATATGAAATGAACAAATTTTAAAAAAGTGCAAAATAAAACTTGCATTTTAATAGAATTTCATTACATTTGCAAAGTGAAATATTACAAAAAGTAAGAAAATGAAAAATTCGTTCTACATATCTTTTTTATTTCGCGACAGGAAGAAACTCTTGCCACCAAGAGAAAAATGGAAAAAATTATTATTACAAATATCCGGTATTGTGGAAAACTATATTTTGGTTTTCTACAATAAATTAACTAAAGGGCGTTTTCTGCATCCTGCATCCTGCATCCTGCATCCTGCATCCTGCATCCTGCATCCTGCATCCTGCTTGGCTTTGCGGTGCGGTTGCCAATATTGTTGCTATTGGTGCCTAACTTCAACAAAATTTTTCAGACATTTGTGCTACGAATTTATCCCACCGTAAATATTAATCAATGCGAGAGATTTTACTTAATACCGAAATTCTAAAATCTGTACTATAAATAAATAAGTGATATTTGGTAGAGAAAGAATTTAATTAAACATAAGGAAATATATAATGAAAAGAATAGCTATAATTCTAGTTGTTGTGCTAAGTATATTCATGAATAAATTTGAAGTACAAGCACAATGTGGAATTGGATTTACTGAAAAGATAATAACAATGCAAGTTGGAGAATGCGAATACAACGTTAGACTTTGTGTGAAATGTATTTATACCCCCTCTCCATATCCTAATGAAGTAAAGCTCATGGGTTTTTGGCAATTGCCATCTGATCCACAGTGCATCCAAACATTGACTTATCAACAAGTTGTAAATTATATTATGTCTCAGATTCAAACTTTTGATTTTATTAGAACATATTTATGTGATTTACAACCAACTGCACCACCATGTGAACAAGGACAATTGAATGTAAAATTTATTCAATTTTTATGTTATAAATGGGCTTGTCAGTTGTATCAAGGTCAGGTAATAACAGCTACTTACCTATGTGATTCAGATAATAGGTGCGAGACAACATACTCTTATTGCTGGATTTCGGATCCTTTGCCAGGTCACATGCAAAAAACTTTAATATCTGGTCCAACACAAATTGGTACACCTAATTGTACATTGGAAGGTTGGGATGTTATAATACCAACGGTTCCTGGAACAGAGAGTGAATGTTTTATACATCACTCGAATGTAATCCTTTGTAAAAATACAAATCCAACCGATATTTATAATAACTATATCGGTTGGATTCTTTTTTTTAATAAATTAGCGAGGAAAAATTGAAAACATTTATACTTTTACTGGTTTTAACTATAGCTTCTAGTTTTAAAGTCTATTCCGCAGATTTCGAAATAACGCCTATAGTATTTGACCTGCTGGGTGTTACTGCTGAGAATGAAACAATTGTTGCCTATGGTAATTACGGTTCTATTTTAATAAGCAACGACAATGCCGTTACCTGGTATCAGAAAAGAATTTTTAAAAAGGGTATTGTATTGAATGTCTTTATTAATACAGATGATATAGTTGCATTTAATGATTTGGGTGAAATAAGCATTTCATACAATAAGGGAATGGATTGGATTGGTGTTCAAGATTTAAAAGATTCCGTAGTAGCAGTAATAAAATACCCCAATGGATATTTTGTAAGGTCAAAAAATAAAGTATTTACTTTAACAACAGAATTTCAATTAAACAATCAATTTTTGATGGTTTCTAAGACATTAAAACCTGTAAATGACTATGATAAGACTAATTATGGAAAATCAATTGTCTATTATAAAAATAATCTAATAGTTGAAAGCGATTCTTCTTGTTTTATTCGATTTGATCAAAATTTAAAACCAATTGATTCGCTGTCGTTTAATAAAATCCTTTATGATTCGAACTTCAAATATTCCACCGGTTACTATCTGGATGCAGATTCGAAGTACTTATATATTAGAGCCGTTGGCTTAAAAAAATCCGGCACACAAATAAGTCTGGAACCCAATATTTATTGGACAGAAGATTTTAAAACCATTAGTAATCCTATATATCCATTGGCTCTTAAAGGTATAATGACTTTATATAAAAGATATAATGAAAAATCTTATGTTTTAAATAAAACTGAAAAGTGCTTTGTTGACAATACAAAGTTAGTTTCAACAGGGTTAGTAAATTATTTAAATGAATTTACAATACATAATAATAAGCAAATAGTCGTTGGTGACAGAAAGTTTCTGGAAATACTTGATTTACAAGATAGTACTTTAAATGTAATATCAAATTTTATTGAGTATAGTTCAGTATTGGTACCTGAAAAAATAGATGACGGATATTTGTTTTATAGCGGTTATTCAAACTATTATCGGCCATATATATACAAAACAGATAACAATATTTCTACTCTCCAGCCGGTTGTTGATAAGAGCGACCCAAAATATACCAGCTTATTTCGCTCAAATGAATATAGATTCAAATATTTCGATTCAAAAGAAAAAAAAATATTTTTTGGTGGAATAAATACAGTAGAAGGAACTACCAGCCATCTATGGACATCCGATGATTATGGTAAAAGTTTTACTTCCAAAATTATTGATAAATTTTATTTTAATCCCATTATAATTGTGGGGCAATATCAAAATGCGAGGCAAACTACTAACTTGCAAATGCGAGGGGATAATTTTATTACTTCCAATGGATATCAATGCGGAATTGTAGATGGCAAATACGTCGTATATTCGTATATTTACACATTTGACAGAGATTTTAAGGTTATAAGTTACTTTTATGATAATGATATAGCAATAGATTATGTTTATTCAAGGGATACAAATAGCTTCTTGGTTCATTGTGCAAATACATTGGATAGTACAAGTGAAATAAGACATACAAACGACAAAGGAAAAAATTGGAATTTGATTAAAAAATATTCATTAACAGAAAGGAAAGCTTATTATAAAGAAATAACAATTGGGAATAATAATTATTTGGCTTTAGTTCATAATACTACGATTATTAGTGATACAAGTTGGAAGCTGGATATTGTTAATTTAGATAATCAGCAATTTCATAGAATTTGTGAATGGAAAGCAAATAAAAAAAGACCTGAATACGGAATTTACAATATTGGAATCGATAGTGATACAAATATGATTTATATTTCTTTTATGGATACATTATTCTACGTTAAGGATATTTTTGATAGAAGCACCTGGCAGTATTATATAGTACCAAATGATGGTAGGATGGTGTATCCAATCAAAAAATTTGGCGATAAGTTCTTTTGCCGCTATAAAGACGATAACATTCCCTGGAATGCTATTATGTTTTGGGTAAAACCAAGCGGTACGCTCTCAAAAGTTGAAGAAAATATAATAAACAAAGATAATTATCTCTATACTTTTCCTCCTTTTCCAAATCCGGCGACAAAAGAGGTAAAATCTTTAGTTTATTGGGATATGAGCAGTGATATTGAGCAGGATGAAATAGGAGTATATAATATCTATGGTGCAAAAGTGAGCGATAGAAGTAAAATCACTTTCGATAAGCTATCATCTTATAACGGTTATCTGATTTGGGATTGCTCCGGCATTCCCGCCGGTGTTTATATGATTTTCATCAAACACGGAACAGAAACACGAACAATAAAGGTTGTTGTAAATTAAAAAATATAAGGGGTTCAAAATCGAATCCCTTATTTGATTTTGGTGAATGTTTCAGTTCTGCCAATTAATGAGATACCTATATAACCCCTTAGCAGAAGGTTCCCATTTTTCATTTTAATAAAGGCGCGGTAGGATTTTCCGTTATCGGCGGCATAGACTCTGCCGTTTATCCATTTCCCTTCTTTTTCTGAATATTCAAAATCTGTCAGAAAAACTAAACCATTTAATGTTCGGGTTGTAAGCTTCGGGTCTGGGTTGTGCTCGTCTTTATCATTAGCTGTTTTTCCGGCTAATATCAACCTACCGTAGTATTTATTATCCTTTTTGAAGAATTCTACTTTGCCGTCTTTTGCCGGTGTCCAATACAAGCCGAGAACGTCGTCAGCGTTATCTTCAGCAGAAATGATAACAAATCCCGCTATTGCTGTTGCAATAATCAATAATGCTATTAATAAATTTCTAGTTTTCATATACAACCTCAAAATGATAATGATTAACTTTTTATTATAGAGGCCTTATTTAGTATTTTATTGTATATTGACTTAATGGGAAAATAATTAATACAGAGAAGCAATGATTCTTGACTGATAAAAATAAGGGTTCGTAAACGTACCCCCTTTTTGAAAAAAGTTTTAAATTTTAAAACACTTTACATCTTCACAAACTTGCTGACTTCACCGCCTATCTTTACAAAATACATCCCTCGTGGCAAATCCCCTATATTCATCCGATGACTTGAAGTCGTCGGATGAGTTTTTTTTGCATTACTTTTTCACCGAGTGTGTTGTAGATAGAGATTTCTGAGGTTCCATCAACCCCACGCTTAAGCGTGGGGTTGATTCCGCTCAGCGATATCGTTATAAAATTACCTGCCGGATTAGGAGAAATCCTTATATTTTCCGACTCTTCATTTACACCCGACGTTCCGGTTTTGAATGTCCATACTTCGCTCCAAAATGCTGTGCCGATACATTCTGGGTTCCAAACTCGGACGCGCCAATAATAGAGTATATCTTTTTCTAAATCGGGTACATTATGTTCGGTTGTAGTAATCGAATCCATTGAGTAAACCAAATTGGTAAAATTATCATTTTTTGAGATTTGCAGTTGATAGTATTCCGCGCCGGCAACTGGATACCATTTGAAATTTATTTCTTCGCTCAAGCCTTTTTGCGTGTTTTCCGGATATATAAGTAACATATCGCTCATTCGAGTTTTGAATTGCCATATTTGCGAAATAATCCAAAATATATCTCCGAAAACACTTCACTGCTTCGTTTACGGTTAGCATCCGACAAAGTACTTCGCTTGGGAAAATATTGGATACCTAAGTGATTGATTCTACCTTCGCAGGCAAGCATAATACC
>JBBRAO010000075.1:0-5143 GCA_038206725.1 Kapaibacterium sp. (SeqCode) | reverse complement strand
TGCTATTGGTGCCTAACGATAACATATTTTTACAAACATTTGTGCTACGTATTCATCCCGCCCTAATTGAGAAAATGCTTTGGAAGAACCTTAGATTCGAATACATCAGAAAAAATAAAAGATGTTTGCAAGTAATAATTTTAAAAATCAATGTTGTTTAATAGTTATGGAATTTAGTATTATGTTTTATAGTAGAATAACACTCGCGTTAGCTCTATTGCTGACAATATTTGCTTTTGAAGCGAAAGCCGATTATACCCCAAGTTCAAAATGTATGTCTTATATGACCAGAGGTACTGGACACGTTCAATTGAGTGCAACTTGTTGTTATTCTTTTGAATATTGTTTTAATTGCCCAGAACCGGAATTTGGTAAATTATTAGAAGTATATATTGGAGAAATTAATCCGGAAGCTTGTGATGGACAGCCTGGTCCTGGTACATGTTCTTTTACTGGAGCACAGATTTTTGCGGCTATAGAAGAAGAAGTTTCGTCAATCGAATTTTTAAAAGAGATTTGCCCTGATATGGAAGAAGTCCCACCTTGTGTAGGTCTTGGTGCGAGTTATCTTTACGTCAAAGTTGTATGGCCTACGTGTTGGAAAGCAAAGTTAGTATCCGGATTGCCTGCATTTGATATATGCACAAATGAATGTACTGCAATGTGCGTTCACACATACAGATACTGCTACGATCCTTATTATGACACAGTATATGGCTTCTTATATAGCAAAACAATGGAGGGTGATATACTTTATATGTGCTTAGATTGTCATTATTGGTATGTTACCGATTTAGGTGTTACTTTATTTATACCGCTTGATGGCAGTTATAGCTCGTGTTTTATGGTTTGTGGTTTTTAAAAATTAATAAATAGAACAAACCGGCTTAAAATGAATATCCGGCAGTGAAAAACTGCCGGATTATTAAAAAAGAGGATAAAAAAATGAAGAAGCTCTGCATAATAATAATTATTGTTTTAATTAATACAACTTTGCTATCAGCACAATCCGAAATGTCCAGTGATAATGAGTATAGCTTAAAAAAGAATACTCAAATAAACCGAGATTCTTTGAAAAAGTTGGATTTATTAACGAAAAAAAAACAAAATTTGATTAAGGTTGCAAAAGTTGAAATTGAAACTCCAATAGATGGCAATTATCTATATACTTGTCCCCCATACCCTCTACCATCTAAAGGGAATGTAAATACTTTAATTTATTGGGATACAAAACTGGACATAAACAACGCTGAAATGACAGTATATAATATCAACTGCGATAAGATTTGTGGCAAAGAAAGAATCACCATAAATAAACTTAGTGAATACAATGGCATAGTGACGTGGGACGGGACGGGATATCAAACAGGCGTTTATTTGTTAACAATAAAACACGGTACAAGATTAGGTATAGTTAAGATGGTTATTGAATAAATTATTTCCATAAATCAATATCACAGAGGATTCTTATTATGAAGCGTTTAATATTATTAATTATTGTTATTTTAATTTCCCAAACCGCCAATAGCCTCGCCTCTTTAAAACTTACCTGCCCAAACGGTGGTGAAAAATTCATTATCGGCGTCGATACACTAATTACTTGGGAAGGAATTTCGCCGGCAGATACTGTGCAATTAGATTATTCAATTGATAATGGATTAAATTGGAAATTAATTACAGATGAAGCGACCGGTTTGCAATATAATTGGAAAAATATACCGAAACCAACATCAAATGAGTGCTTAATAAAAATAACTCAAAACAACACTGTTGATTCATCAGATTTTGTGCCTATTATAGAATGGCAACGGACTTTAGGTGCTGTAGCGAGTGAACAAGCTTATTCAGTTGTTCAAACTTCAGATGGAGGTTTTATAATTGCGGGAGAAAAATGGCACCCAAAAGATGACAGTCTAAATCCCAGGGCTATGAATGACTATTGGGTAACAAAATTGAATTCATACGGTAATATTGAATGGCAGAGAACTTACGGTGGAAGTAAGAACGACGTGGCTTATTCTGTATTTCAGACCAACGATGGAGGATATATTGTTGCCGGTAATTCATGTTCAAATGATGGAGATGTTGCTGATACACTACGCACAGGAACATTTTGGATAATAAAATTAAATACTTTGGGTGATATTGAATGGAATAGAAAATATAGTAATACTTGGAAAGCAAAAGACATTAAACAAACAAAGGATGGAGGATATATTGTTGCAGGTTGGCCTTTTTCTGAATCTACTACTACACTTGCCCCGATTTATTTATTAAAATTAAGTAAAACCGGACAAGTTGAATGGGAAAAAAGGAACACACCTTTAGCAAGTTATTATATGCAATCACTTCAACAGACCGATGATGGGGGATATATTATAGCGGGAAAGTCTATGTCGCATAAAGATGAAAAGATAGGTGTGGTTCATTTTATCAAAGCTACTATTATAAAATTAGATAATTCTGGAAAAATCAAATGGGAAAAAACTTATGGTGATGATAGCTTAACAGTCATAAATTCAATTCAGCAAACCCCCGATGGCGGCTATGTAGCTTTAGGATGGACAGGGGTTGGTCAATATCCTGGGCGCACTTCTGGTGATTACTGGGTTTTAAAAGTTGATAAAAATGGAGCAACCGAATGGCTCAAATACTATGGTGGAAGCTCAACAGAGGGTGGATTCCATACTTTTGATATCGGGGGAGATGATTATGATATAACTGATATCTATGGTTCAATATTAAACACGAAAGACGGTGGTTATATTTTTGCCGGCTCTACAAAATCTAATGATGGTGATGTATCAAATAATCACGGAAACAGTAACTTTTGGTTGGTAAGAATAGACAAATTAGGAAATTTGAAATGGGAAAGAACTTATGGTGGTAGTTTATGGGACATTGCAAATTCAATGAAAAGTACAACTGATGGCGGATATATCATTGCAGGAAGCACTTGGTCGAATGATGGTGATATATACGAAAACAATGGACCTTGGGATGGGTGGATTGTAAAATTAGGTATGCGTCAAATACCACCTCCTGAAGATCAATCCGATTCAACCTTCTCAATCATAGCTCCTGAAGCCACAGCTTCAAATATAGATATGGGGAAGAGCTTTGTTGGTGTACCGAAGGATTCTACAGTTGTCGGTTTTGTTTATAACGCGGGCTTGGCAAAATTCACCGTGGATTCAATTTATTTCCGAGGTACGGACGCGAACGCTTTTTCGCTTGTTTGGGGTTCCCCAAAATTTACATTAAATCCTTCGATAGGATTGGATGTGAGATTTAGATTCACTCCTTCGCGAGTAGGTTTCCATTATGCCGAAATAGTAATAATTACTCAATTCGACACATTATACAAAACTATTCAAGGCGAAGGTGTTTTGCCAAAAGTCAAAATTCTCAATGATGTAATAGATTTTGGAAAAGTGGTATTAGGCAATAGCAAGGATACTTTACAGGCTGTCACTATAAAAAATATCAGTTCCGCGCCATTGATTATTACCAAAACAAAACACAATCTGCCGAACGATTACGATTTCTCTACACTTGCAGGTGGTGGCAACTTTACTTTAAATCCGGGCGATACCGCAAAACTGGACTTGAGGTTCAAACCAAGCGCGGTAGGTCCAACCAGTGGCACACTTGAATTTTATTTTGATTACTATGGTAGTCCCGCTGTTATTACATTAATTGGCGAAGGAATTGACCAAAATCCGATAATTCAGGCACCGGCTGAAATTAACCTTAATCTGATTTGTTATAATTCTGTGATCACCTTCGTTCCGATTACGAATACCGGTGGCGACACGTTGCTGATAACTAAATTTAATATTAAGGGCGTTAATCGAACTGAATTTTCTGTACCAGTAAATTTACCTTTCAAAGTCGCACCGCTTGCTACAAGGGGTGTTGCATTGGAATTCAAACCCATATCACTTGGTACTAAAAGTGCGGATTTGGAAATTAAATCAAATTCAGCCACGAATTCCACAATCACAATACCGATTTCAGCAAACAAAGATTCATTAAATCTGTCATTTGTAGAAAATACAATTGATCTGGGCTATTTATGCCCGAATGAAACTAAAGATACTGTAATTTATATCAAGAACTTCGGCAGTATTCCGACCGGTATTTTCCTTACTATTAGTTCAAATATCAGTCTTGGAAAAAAAGGAATCGTTCTTCCATCGAATAATTCCGAGAATATTTCATTTATATTCAATGGTGTCGGTACTGAAGGAACGTTTAACGAAACAATCACCCTGACCGATTCGATTTGCGGATTTTCTAAGAGTCTTAATATAACCGGGAAAGTAGTTTCACAAGTTCTTGAAGCACAGAGCATAAGTATAACTTCATTGGTTAATGTTGCTAACCAAGGTACTATTGCTATTAAAAACACAGGTGATAGGGATATTATCATAATCGACCCACCGGTTTTAACTCCACCATTTAGTTTGGTTGGAAACCCATTCCCTGCGAAAATTTTAGCAAAAGACAGTTTAAAAATTGTTGTCGAATTTTTATCGAATGTGGTACAAACCGTTTTAACGACAGTCATCCTTAACGTCGAACCTTGCGGTAATATTTTCAAAATACCAATTACCGGAATTGTTTCCGTTCCTTCGGGTATCATTTCAATGGATTCTTCGAGTGCTTATCCCGGCGATATTATTGATATATCAATTTGGCTGAAGGACAATAAGTTTTTGAATTTGGCGGGGGTAACGTCCTTTGAAACAGATTTAGTATTCAACCCAACACTCCTAACGCCGGTAAATAGAACGGCATATCCAGTTCAAAACATTGATGATAAACAAGCTAAAATTGAAATTAAAAATATTCCTTTCACAACGGAATCAGGGAAACCTTTATTAAAAATTCCATTTGTTGTAGGCTTAGGTAACGCTGAAAGTTGTGGATTGGTATTGTTAAATGCAAAATCGGTAGGCGGAAGTGCCGATATTACAACACAAGCAGGAAAATTTGTACTTCTCGGTATTTGCCGTGAAGGTGGAACAAGACTCTTCAATCCATCAGGTAAAGTCGAACTGATGCAAATAAATCCTAATCCCGCAAGCGAGGACATTGAGATTAAAGTGAATTTGATTGAAGACGGTGCTTCTACCGT
>JBBRAO010000074.1:0-5479 GCA_038206725.1 Kapaibacterium sp. (SeqCode) | reverse complement strand
ATTAATTAAATCCGATATTATACTATCAAATCACTTATTTATGATGGTATAATAAATAAAATATCCTTGAAATATCACCAATTTTTTGTAATTTTATAATTGTGTTTTTTACAAAAAGAGTAATACTTCATTTTTGTGAAGCGTACTTTATAACGTTAAGCCGAGGCAAGTGTCACAAATAATCCTTGGCTTTATTTTTGGGCAAACATAGGCTCATCTCCTGTTTTTAAGTGAGCTATTTTTGTAATTTGTATTAGTTATTTGCTTTTTGATTTAATTACATTTGCAAGTTACAATAAATTACAATGCCATCCTAATTATATTTTTCACTAAAATCACCGGAAACAAAGCAAAGCAACCCCTATATATATATATATATATATATATATATATAACTTAGCGTAATAAAAATAAATTCAGAAATATTGAAAATAATTTTGTATATATCATATTTCCTCACCTCGGCAAGCAATCCATAATTTAGGATTATGAATTAATGGCATAAGAATTGTTAAATTAGTAAATATGAATGATGAATTAAACATATTGATTGAGCTGTTCCGGAAGCATTACGGACAAGCACCTACAACTTCCGATTTGATAATCGGTTCCGGTTCGCAGAGGCGGTATTATCGTTAGCGCAGACGCTCTCATCTGTTCAAAACGATATAACAGTAACAATCAAGGATGATTGTTCCACCAAGCAATTGATATTCGGTGGCACGATCATCCTTGATTGACAAAAAAAAGGGGTTCGTAAAACGAACCCCTTTTAAATTTATTCCATTTCATAAATTTTCGTGCCGTTATAATCAAAAACAGACAAAAAAGTTGTTTCTTTTGCATTTAGTTTTTTATGTCCTTTGCCATCATCTCTGTACATATAATATTTCCAATCGTGTTGCTTTTTATAAATATTAAGTTCAATATCCCTATCGCAAACCACTAAAGCTACAAGTTTAAACTTATTTATTTTGCCAGCTTTCTTTAATTTACTAACTTGTTCCATCGGTAGCACGTAACATCTTGAACAATTTCCTATATTTTGATATAAAACTACTAATTGCTCATCTTTTTGCAGATTTACTTTTGTTTTTAATTCATTAAAATAAATTTCATCTGCTGAAAACAAGTTCATTGAAAAAAATATAAACAATAGAATGCTTATCCTTAATCCCATTTCGCCACCTCCATTGTCCAACCTTTATCATTGCTTTTTCGAAATATCAACAATTTATTTTTTGTATTATTATAAGTTACGTATTGTAAGGCACCATTATTATTTATATTTTTAATTGTATCTTGTTTTACTAATTCGCCGGTTTTATTATACAGTTGTAAAAAATATTTGGATATAACGTACTCTTGATTTTTTACTTCATACAAAGTACTTAATACTCCTATTTGCTTATGTACCGGAATAAGATTTTTTATCATTAAAGGTAAAAATTTGAGGATTTCATAGTATTCAATATCATAAGTACCCTTCTTTTGGCAGTATAATTTTAATTTTTTAAACATTGATTTGTTAGCATAAGGCAAGCCTTTTAATTTAATTTGATAACTTTTATTTAAAAAATCTATATAATCTACAAACCAGAATGACGAATATATATCTTCATTATCTGTTTCTAAAAGAAGATTGTTATCGGTTAACAAGTAACCTAAATTTGAATAATCGTATAAATATGGTAAATAACGTTTGATTTTAATAAAATTACCATTTTTATTATATACAGCTAATATCGGTAGCGAATCATTTTTTTTATACATCATAGTTCGAACCAAATCTAAAGTTGTAACATAATAATAGTTGTGAAAAAAGCAAAAATTGTTTGCTGTTGGTAAAGGAGGTACATCTTTATTTTCTTGATTTAAAGGAAATACTTTTATGTGTTGCAATTTATTATCAAATTCAAAAAATTCAGTTGCGGCCTGAACATGAACATAATCAAAAGGATTTGATATTTTCGGTACATTAATATAAGCAAGCGAAATTATACCATTATTATAATATTTTGAAATAGAATAAATATTATTAATCAAATCTTTTAATGTTGCTTCATGACTCTTGCCAGGGTTGATTTTCCCTTCTTCCAAAAAAGTTATAAATTTCCAATCAGTACGTTCAATAATTTTAGTTTCATTTTGCTCGATAAATTTAGTGGGTTTAGCTTTAGACTGGGCGACTAAATCACTCAATACCAGTGAGGGATTTAAGCAGTTCAATAATATGCCAGAGTTATAATCAAATTGACTAATCGCGCCCGTTTGAGTATCAGAAAATAACAATTTATTTCCATCAGTTGATATGTCAACATATATTATATTTTGCAATATGAAATCTTCTTTTTCCTCAATTAATACATTTTTCTCAATATATATTTTTGAAAATGAGATAGAAATGGAGATAAAAAAAATCAGTATTATAACTTCAGCGGCAAATTCAAATATTTTCATATAATTCGCAGTAATAACTTTAAAAAACAAAGGCTCATAATTACAAAATTATGAGCCTAACTTTATGATTAACATTATGGATAATAACATTCAATATCATAATAAGAAATTGAAGTTTCTTCTGTTGCATTAGGCGATTTTCTCAAACCTTCATTAGTTGATAATAAAAAACTGGATACGGTAAAACAAGTAAATGGGGACGTCCAACAAGAAATTCTGTGTCCATTATTTGGTAGATTTTGATGAGATCTGAAAGTGCCCTCTACTACAATTGTAGCAGAACCACAAGGTACTCCATTCAACATCCAAGCCCCTCCAACCGGTGGATAATAAGGAGTTGCATTAGCAAAACAAACAACTACTATTAATATAGCAGTTATAATCGAGGTTGCGATGATTTTCTTTTTCATCTTTTCATTCCTCAAACAAATTAAAAAAATTCGTTAATTAATATTTGGGTATAGATATCCTTGAAATATCACCAATTTTTTGTAATTTTATAATTGTGTTTTTTACAAAAAGAGTAATACTTCATTTTCGTGAAGGATACTTTCTATCGTTAAGCCGAGGCGAATTTTCACGAAAAATCCTTGGCTTTATTTTTGGGCAAACATAGGCTCATCTCCTGTTTTTAAGTGAGCTATTTTTGTAATTTGTATTAGTTATTTGCTTTTTGATTTAATTACATTTGCAAGTTACAATAAATTGTAATGACATCCTAATTATATTTTTCACTTAAATCACCGGAAACCAAGCAAAGTAACCCCTATATATATATAACTTAGCATAATAAAAATAAATTCAGAAATATTGAAAATAATTTTGTATATATCATATTCCCTCACCTCGGCAAGCATCCCATAATTTAAGATTATGAATTAATGGCACAAGAATTGTTAAATTTGTAAATATGAATGATGAATTAAACATATTAATTGAGCTGTTCCGGACGCATTACGGACAAGCACCTACAACTACAGAATTGATAATCGGTTCCGGTTCGCAGAGGCGGTATTACCGTTTGCGCGCACCCGAAGTTTCGGTTATCGGTACAATCGGTACGGATAATAAAGAGAACAAAGCGTTTATCGAATTTTCGAAGCACTTCAAGAATATGGGATTGAACGTTCCTGAAGTTTTCATTCATTCCGCGGATTTAAAGTGCTATATACAAGAAGACTTTGGCGATGAGGATTTGCTTGGTATATTGAATAGTTCAAGGGATGGTGCGCATATTCCTCAACCGGTAATGGAATTATATCAAAAATCAATTATCGAATTGATTCGTTTGCAGATAGACGGCGATGAAGGATTGGATTATTATTTGTGCTTTCCGCGCCGAGTGTTCGACCGAACATCAATTATGTGGGATTTGAATTATTTCAAATACTATTTTTTGAAAATGACCCTCCCCGAAATTGACGAGGACGCATTGGAAAATGAGTTTTCCGAACTTTGCGATTTTCTATTATCCGCCCCGAAAAAATACTTTATGTACAGAGATTTCCAAGCGCGAAATATAATAATAAAGGATGATGTACCATATTTTATTGATTTTCAGGGTGGGCGCAAAGGACCGCTTCAATACGACATCGCGTCGCTTTTATACCAAGCGAAGGCAAATATTCCCGATGAACAGAAGGCGCGGTTGTTGGATTATTATATAAGCAATTTGAATAACAAGATAAATTATCCGGAAAGCGAATTCAAGTATTATTATGAGGGATTTGTGATAATCAGGATTCTGCAAACATTGGGCGCTTACGGATTAAGAGGACTTATTCAGAAAAAAGAACATTTTATCGAAAGTATTCCGAGTGCCCTATCAAATTTCCAAAAGATTTCCGATAATTGGAGATTACCGATGGAATTGAAATTGATAAGGGAGTATGTGAGGGAAATAGGAGAGATACCCGATTATGGTAGAAATTCCGGCTGAAATATTAGAAATAATTAGAAAATATATTAAAGAACTTGAAATTAACGGATTTTTCGTTGACGAGGCATATCTTTCTGGATCTTATGCTTTCGGAACAGCAGATTTCTGGAGTGATATTGATTTAGGGATCGAATCCAAGCAGTTTGAAGGTAATCGGTTTTTAGATAATATGAAGATTTTAGGAATAAACCGAAAAATAGATTTAAGAATTTCCACTTACCCATTTATAAAAAGCGATATCGAAGACAATCCATTTGTTTATATGAAATTATAAAAAAGGGGATCAGAGTAGCATAACCGCTATATATTTACAAGTTCCAAACATTAACAATTAACAATTGACAATTGAACATTAACTATTCCCCCTTTCTTTTGTAATTTTGTATAAATATAAAATAAAGAATTAATAAAACCGAGATACAAAATGTTAGTTGTTAAGACAGTAGAAGAAATGCAGAAAATAGCAAAGTCATTGCAGAAGCAAGGGAAAACCATCGCCTGCGTACCAACAATGGGATTTTTGCACGAGGGACACCTTGGTTTAATCCAATATGCTCGCGAAAAAGCCGATATCGTCATAACTACTTTGTTTGTTAATCCAACCCAATTCGGACCAACAGAAGATTATTCCCAATATCCTCGCGATTTCGAAGGTGATTGCCGGAAAGCCGAGGAAAGCGGAGCGGATTATTTATTTTATCCCGAGGTAGAGGATATGTATCCCGTTGAATTTAATTCAACTTTGCATATTAGCGGAGTAACTGATAGATTCGAGGGTGCGTTCAGACCGGAGCATTTCGATGGTGTGGCTATAGTTGTCGCTAAATTATTCGGTTGCACGATGGCTGATATCGCGGTTTTCGGACAAAAGGATTTCCAGCAGACATTACTAATCAAAAGAATGGTCAGCGATTTGAACATACCTGTGGAAATAGTTGTTATGCCGACTGTTCGCAGAGAAGACGGCTTAGCTAAAAGTTCACGGAATAGATACCTAACCGAAGGGCAAAGCGCGAAAGCGAATATGATTCATCAGGCGTTAATTAATGGGGGACTAGCAATTGAAAAAGGTATTAGAGA
>JBBRAO010000073.1:0-5735 GCA_038206725.1 Kapaibacterium sp. (SeqCode) | reverse complement strand
CGTCTTTTTTTTTTGAAATAATTGGTGGGTTCAACCCGCCTATATTCCTTATTTCTTAATTATCAACTTTTGAGAATTAATTACTTTGTCTTTCTTTCTATATAATATATAATAAGTTCCGGTAGTCATATTTGAAACATCTATTTTATTTATAGGATTGCTTTCAAGAATTACTCTACCAGTCAAATCCGTAATACTAACTTTTTCATAGTCGAAGTCTGTAGGTAATAAGACAGAGTTAGAAGAATTAGTTTGACTTTTATCAATTTCAATAATTATACCTTGCGGATCTTCATTTAAAGCCCAATTGGTTCCATCGTAATCAACACAAAGAGTATCATAACAAATACCTTCGCTAGTATGTATTACAAAATAGAAACAATATGTATCAGAATCGTAACCATCAAACGAACCATAATAACCTTCATAAAAACCATATTGATTCGCCGGCATTATTTCTTCGAGAATAGGAGTTGAATCATTAAGACTCGGATTTGGATTTGGGCAAAATACCTCTGCAAATACGAATTGACATTCAGGGCAGTACTTTTGATATGTCCTATTTCCCATTCCGGAAAAATCTATCAAAAATTCGTGAGGTTTAATAATTATTGAGCCACCCCCAATTTCACTAAAGCCAATAATTGGACTAATTACAGGATTGATTACTTTACAGCAGTCACAAGGTGACTCCGGTATAACACAATCTAAAGTAAAATCGAATGATTCGCAATCGTTGTTTTCACCAAACAATCCAATTAATTTAAATGAAGTAGTATCACAAATATCTGGAATATTAAAACTAATTTTACCATTCAAATAGTCTATAATTAATCCGTTTTGCGAACTTAAAGCAGAAGTATCACTATTAGTTATATTGACTAATAATAAATTTACCGAGATTAATCTAACAATGTTACTGTAATCATCGCAGTTCTTTAAGGCTATACAAACGTTATAAGTACAACACGATTCCAAAGGTGGTTCAATAATTCTTTCTTTAGTAATACTTATCTGTTCGCAAGGTTTTATACTAGGAAACGGATAGCTATATGAGATATTACAACCTGTTGCGTTGAGTATTTTGCCATCAGCATCATAAAAATCAAATCCTAATTGGATTGGGTTTTCTCCCAACATTTGGTAATAGAACAAGTCACAGGGATTAATTGTGAATTCGATAGTGGGACCGATATTTATATTATCAGCAAAAGTATCGAAGAAGAATGTTTGTTGGTCACCGGATGTACGATAAATACGGATACCTTTTGGATATTGTCCTCCAGGGAAAAGGCTTGGACTGATCCCTGCAATATTAATCGTAAAGTACATTTTGCCGTCTTTGTACTCAACCTTTATGAAATTAGAGAAATAGAAATCGCAAGGTTCCGTTTCGGAGGCCATTGGACTAGGACACTTTTCTTTATTTTCTTTTGACGGCATCCAATAAAAGTCATCCTCAATGATAAACTCATCTGTATGAAGTTTTAAATACTTGTTATATAAATCATTTCCTGTGTTAGGAAAAGCAATTGTTAAGCTAGTGTCTATAATATAACAATCACGATAATAAAACAAAAATCTATATGTATAACTCATTAGATCAGTAGATGTGCCGGATTTAGTTATTCCTAACCCAATTCTTTCACTCGGATTATTATAATAGGGATATAAAAGTTGCGAACCAGACCAACCACTAAAACTACGTTCACGTGGTGGTAGTGGTGGAGGTGGGGGTAGTGGTGGATCGCTTGGGTCAATAACCTTTAGTTGTATGCCAGCTGCCCAAGGTGGTACATCACCCATTCTCTCTACGAAACCGCCAGAATTTTTAAACAAATATGTAGGTGTTGCACCGTGCCTTCCTAAAATCGAAAAATCCTCTGGATTATTAAGGTCTGTTGAAGAATTGAAATCGTAAATACGTTGAGTTGTCCAACCCAAGTGTAATTCTTTATAAAACGGAGGTTGGTTCATTTCTAAAATAGCATAATCAGGAGATCCCATTGTATTTGGCACATAAGCTACACCTCGAACACCACAATAATCTATTACTTCATCAAAATCTATTGTTTTCCGCCATAAAGCGAAATCATTTTGGCTACAACCGGTTAGATGTATAGGTTTACCGTACTTATGATGCCAGTTGAATCTAATTATTGTATTATTCAATATCGCAAGTTCTTCAGAAAAAATATTATTATTATTTTCTTTAACTGTTAACGCGCAAATTTGGTTAATAAATCCAAGATGGTAAGAAGTGAATATAATCCCTTCGCAATCGCTTTCCGGAAAGTTCATCAATGTTCCCGAATTAGCTCCCCAATAATCAATCCAATTAAATGGTGATTCTGTATTGAAATGTGGAGGTTCCATAATAATGCAAGATGCTCTTGACGCCGCAATCTTTTCATCATTAACTGAATATAAATTTTGAAGATTTAAAAGATCACAGTCATACCAAGCACCAAGATAAGAAGCACTATTTTCTGAATATGTCTGACTAATGTTATCGAAGTATTTAGGATTTCCATTTATCCCGCTATTATTGCAATCCCAATCAGTTTCATCATCCTGCAAGCTGTACTTACTTTTTGGCATAAAATCATCAATTGATTGAAATGAAATCGAAGAAAAAATCAAATTATAATCCTGTTCACTATTGGAAATTATTTCAAGAACAAGTTCATTTGCCGGAATTTTAACGATGTTTAGCATATCATTTATTGATTTTTGATAAATAGGTCCGGCTACTATTTGGTAATCATTCGTATAAACAAAGCAATATGAACCATTGTTAAGCTTTACATCGCTGAATCTTAATGTCATATCGCCAAGTGATTTTGATGCGACATTGAATTTTACGCGACCAATGATTTTATCTCCAATTTTTTCCATTTTTAAGTAATCTTTAACATTCACCGATAATTTATCACTGATTAAATTACCTTTGCTGTCAACATTGTATTTTATGGCAGGTAGATCTTTGATAGGGGTTAAACCGAATTTATGATAAGAAGGCGGCTTGTCAATATTATAGAAAATCTGGGCATCCAGTTTTGGAAACATTGATACAAATAAAATAAAAACTATAAATAACTTTTTCATAATATCTCCCTATTCGATAATGAAAGAATTAGTTTCGTCATTTATCTCAATGATATATTTTCCGGCGGATAGTCTTGAAACATCAAGTCTAATTTGAGTTTCACCATAAGGTAATGTATAGCTCATAAATATTTTCCCTGTAATATCCAGAATTCTTAAATCCACCTGTTCAATCCCCTCTCTTTCGATTGTTACTGAATTGTTTGCAGGATTTGGATAAACCTTAAATGTGTTTTGCAGAATGTCATTTACGTATGTAGAGCAATTTTCAGAAAACTCAGTCCACTCATCAATTTCTATCCAATTTTTTTCTGAATAAGCAACATCGTCAACAGTAATACATTTTAAATCTGGATTATTTTGGGTATGCAATAATGTGAGTATAGTATTGTTATTGTTTTTTATATTTAGACTAGTCAATTTATTGTCATTAACCCAAAGTTGGTCTAACTTCGTCAAACTTGAAACATCCAAACTTGTCAATTGATTCCCTTGTAATTGAATTCTATATAATTCAGGTACATTAGAAATCTCATAATTTAAAATTATGCTATTTCGAATGAACAAATACTTAAGTTTCAAAAAATTATATGTTTTTATTTCTGTTAGTAAAGAATTTGAGCATCTAATCCCAAAAATGTTTTTACAATTTGATATATTAAGATTCTGCAATTTATTATCATTACAATCGAGTGTTTTTAAATTTATACAACCTGAAACATCTAATCTTTCAAGATTTGGGTTATAGTCAAAAGTAACTTGCCTTAAATTCACCATACCGGATAAATCCACTGTAGTTATACCCGGACATCTTTCAAGTCTAATTTCACCTATATTAATAAATGCTTTAATTCCAGTCAAGTCGATAATACTATCACCAGCAAAAGAAATATCCAATGAATGAATATATGCTTCTGCTTCTGAACGCTGAATTTCTCCATCTCCATTTAAATCAACAATGGGTTGACTATAATCAGTCATATTTACTAATATCCATTTAAAATTTGAATCGGGGAAATGTATGATCTCATCATCTTGGGCGAATGTCTCTGCCGATAAAAGTAAAAATATTGCTATAAAAGCAAGTAAAAATCTCTTCATAATAAAACCCTCCAAAACTTTTTCATTAAAATGATAAATCATTATAATGTAAACTAATAAATATTTCTGAAATAAACAAATGTTTTTTTATTCAACTACAAAATTTTCAGTTTCGTTATCAATCTCAATTATGTATTTACCGGCTGATAACCTCGAAATATCGAGCTGTATGTCATTCACGCCATAAGGTATTGTATAGCTTATAAATATTCTTCCTATAATATCCAGTATTCTTAAATCCCCTTGTTCAATCCCCTCTCTTTCGATTGTTACCGAATTGTTTGCAGGATTTGGATAAACCTTAAATGAATTGGATTGACTTTCATTTACACTATTCGAACAATCTTCACAAAATTCAGTCCATTCGTCAATATCTTTCCAATGTTCTTTTGACCAAGCAGAGTCGTCAACTTCTATACATTTTAAATCGGGATTGTTTGTTGCTTTGAAAGATGTTATAAGCGTATTGTTGCCATTTCTAATATTTAACACTTTTAATTTATTATCATTAACCAAAAGTTGGTCTAACTTGGGACAACCTGATCCATCAAGATTTGTCAATTGATTTCCCTGAGTCTGTAATCTTTTTAATTCCTTTGCTTGTGAAACATCTATATTAGTAAGTTTATTATAGCCAGCGAATATATATTGTATTTGAGGGCAGTCATTGAAATTGATTTCTATTAATGAATTTTTATGTGGCCAGATAGAAGTCAAACTCTTACAGTTAATAATATTCAAGTCATTGATTTGATTGTTGATAAAGTCAAGCTCTTTTAAATTGATGCATCCCGATACATTCAATTTAGTTAATTTCGGATTGTCTGTAATGCGTACTTCCCTTAAATTTACCATACCGGATAAATCAACAGTAGTTATACCTGGGCATTCCTCAAGCCATATTCTTCCCACATTAATAAACTCTTTAATCCCTGTCAAGTCTGTAATACTATCAGAACGGATAGAAAGCACTAATGTTCCCTGATATGCTTCGGCTTCGGAATATTGTATTTCTCCGTCTCGATTTAAATCAATTAGGGGCTGCTGATATTTTTCTGCATTTACTAAAACATCTTTAAAATACGGGTCAGGGAAATTGATTATATCATCATCGGCGATAACTTTTGCAGTTAGAACCAAAAATGTTGCTATAATAGCAACGAATAATCTTCTCATTATAAAACTCCTAAAATATTAGTAAAACACAATACGGCACTATGCCATTTATAATAATTTATTAATTGCAATTTAATATTATGTGGGTCTGAGGGTTGTGAGTTTTTATTAAACTCTTTTATATGAGTTGTGCCGATAAAATCATTATTCTGCGAGTTGTTAATATTTATTAATAACAGCTGTAGTTGGGCAACTACAAGCATTGTGATTATATATTTTAAATTTCTCGCCATAATAAAATCTTCTTTAGATTTATAAAAGTCGTTCTATCATTTTACCGTTATTTTATTAATATGTGTTAATTCCAAACCAAAAATTAAGTAATAATTATCAATAAAAAAAATAGGGGT
>JBBRAO010000072.1:0-5774 GCA_038206725.1 Kapaibacterium sp. (SeqCode) | reverse complement strand
GCAACGCTGTCTTTTCGTGCAGTTAGTGGAATCGAAAGAACCGAATCAGGGTCGGAGTTTGATTTTATTTCCAATGTCGCGGTTTTTATACCCGGCACATTTGATTTGAAACCTATAATTAAAGTTTTCGAACTGTCCGGTTTTAAAGTAAATGGAAGAGTTTTGAATATCGAAAAATCCGCTCTGTCTGTGCCTGTTATATTTAGTTCTTTGATAATCAGCGTTTCACCGCCTGAATTTGAAATTGATATTTCGTTATCAGTAACATAGTCACAAATTAAATCTGAGAAAGCAGGAATTGATACCTTTATTTCAGGAGTTTTTGATATTCCTTCGCCAAAAAGCATTACTACCGCCGGACTACCAACACCAACATAATGAAACTCAATTGTACCACTTGTTTTGCCTATATTGATTGGCTTGAATCTCAAATCAAGTTTTGCCGTGTCACCCGGATTTAAAGTAAAGTTTCCGCCACCTGCGATAGTTGTAAAATCATAATCGTTAGGTTTATTATGCTTTGTACTTGTAATTATTATCGGTGACGAACCGATATTTTTAATTGTTACCGCTTGCAGTGTATCTTTGTATTTGCCTACATTTACAAATCCAAAATCAATTACTTCATTTAAAACTTGAATTCGAGGTGCTATACCTTCCCCTTGAATTGTTTGAATTAATGTGTCCGATTGAGTTACAATTACTATCTCTGCTGTGTGAATGCCGACTCGTATTGGTACAAACCCAAATTCTGTATTCTTAGTCTCAGTAGGCTCTAATATATATTTAGGGAAGCCGGAAACAATAGAAAAAGCGCCGGCATCGGCACCTCGGAAATATATTGAGTCCACTTGAAATTTGTATGAGCCTACATTAGAAATAAAATCAGGGATTATGGAATCTTTTGGTATGCCGACTATCTGCTTTTTCATATCTATATCTTGTGAAAGAGGTTTAGGTGCAACAATCGCAAATACAGCATCACTAATATCCTCGGGAAGTAATGCCATTTTATTCCCAAATTTTAGTACCCAGACATCAGACCCACCATTATTTTCAGTAACATCACCATTATTTGATTGTGTTCCTCCGACAATCACAAATCCACCATCATTCGTTGCTTTTACTTGATTGGCATAGTCATTACTACTGCCGCCAAAAGTATTTTCCCATAATATATTTCCCACTTTATCAAGTTTTACAACCCAAATATCAGTCTTACCCTTATTAAATGAAATATCACCATCATAGGAATATGTTGAGCCTACAAAAATAAATCCACCAACATCATTTGGAAATAATGAAGAACCACCATTATAAAAATATTCTGAGTTTATTTTTGCCCATGTGCCCTCACAAGAACTACCTCCATACGTCTTTTGCCATTCAATTGTCCCTGTTTTGTCTAATTTTATTATCCAATAATCACTAAGACCTTTGTTTTCAGAAACATCACCATTATTAGATAAAGTAAAACCTGACACAATAAAGCCACCATCAAAAATCTCTCGCACATACTCTGCTGTTTCATTTGAATCACCACCAAAAGTTTTCTGCCATTCTATATTTCCAAGTCTATCAAATTTCACTACTAAATAATCTTGAGCACTATTTATTGTATGTGTATAACCTACTGCGATATATCCATTGTCAACAGTTTGTTGAACAGAGTAAAATGAACTATATATGAATTCTTTTTGGCTCTTTTCCCATTCTACAACGCCAATATTATTTAATTTATACAACAAGTTAGGATTTCCACCGGCTCCCGATCCTGCAACAATATATCCACCATCATTTGTTTCTTGTATTGATTCAGCCATAAAACCATTATATATATGATCCCATTCTTTATTTCCTATATTATCAGTTTTTAAAACATAAGAACCAGATGAATAAAGTGGGCTCCCTGAACCTAATCCCCAACAACCAGCAATAATATATCCACCATCTGTGGTTTGTTCAATTGAATTTGGTACATCATAATATATGTCACCGTATGTTTTTTCCCACTCAACAATACCTAGATTATTCAATTTAACTATCCAAATATCAAAATTAAAATCACCATTGTTTGAGTGTTTTGCTCCACAAAAAATATAACCACCATTTAAAGTCTGATGAATGGAAAATCCTCTATCTCCTCCTTGATAAGTACTCTGCCATTCTAAAAATGGAATTACGTCTGAAATAATTTCTTTTTTCATTAATTTGACCTTAACCAAACATTCGTTGCTCTCGGGAGGTAGAATGTTTTTCCAAACATATTTCAAACCCGTTGCAGTATCGGTAATAAATATCCAAGTTTTCCCATTGTCAATGCTGTATTCTAAACTAACTGTGTCGCTTTCCGATATTCCTTCCCAAGTAATCAATGTATCACTACCAATTACTAATTTCTCGCCACCGTTTGGATGCGTCAATTTGAGAGGATTTTCTGCGGGCGCTTGACCACCATAACCGCCAACCATACTAAAACGGCTTGAACATACATCAGACACTATCTCAAAAGCTGAATAATTTATTGTTGAATCAGGTGGGGCGTATCTTATTTTTATTGATTTACTATCATCTTTCTTTATATTAATTGGAAACGTAACACCAATTAAACTATAAGCTTTTGAACCATATTTAATTTTAATATTATCAATTTTAAAATCAGAATTCAGTGCCGTTATGGTAATTGTGGTATCTATTTTTTTGCCGGGCTTAACTCTTCCAAAATAAATAAACTTTGGGGACACTTCGAGTTTGGTAACGGAATTTTCAGGCGGCATATAACTCGCTTTAGCCATTAATCTGTTCAAATCAATTTCTACGTTTGTTCTTTGAAATTGACAAGTCAAATCGCTTTCCCAATCTATTGCACAAGGTTCAGCACCTTGTGCGACTCTCAATATTCTAATATATATATCTTCCGCTTCTTTTGAGGTTGTAATATTTTCAAACCATTCGCCTCCTGTTTGAATTGATATATCCTTCAAACACGGAGGGCAAGACATACCAACAATTACTGAATATATAACACAGCCTTGGCTCCTTGCTTCAGATATTATTTTATCAACTTGTGGTATTAATTGAGGTAAACCATCAGTTAACAATATTATTACTCTTTTATGTTGACCGGATTTGGATAAAACCAAACCACCCGCAACCGGATTAATTAACGCGTAATCATAATCTGTTCGACCCTGTGGTTTTAAAGAATCTATCGCGTCGAGCAATTGGTTGCGGTTGGTTGTAAAATCTTGATTTAGATAATTTAGCTCATCGAAGCTTGTTATGGCACATTCATTTGCACCGAGTTTCAAACAATTAACCCAAGCTTTAGCCGCGGCTTTTGCAATATTCATACCATTACCAAACATAGAACCGCTCACATCAATCGTCAGAACGCTGGATAGTTGTATCGGTGGCTTTGGACTTGGGCAAGTAACATTAGTAACAGTTCTTGGCAATCTATTTTCTGTTATTAAAAAATCAGAAGGCGACAAATTGGTGATTTGATTTCCATTCGCATCGAATGCGTAGAAATTTGCTTTGATGTCAGGAAAACCGGACGGTTCAACGTTAAATACAGATAAACTCTGGCTATTGGAGTTGCAAAATACAAATAATAGCAAAAGAATCAATGACTGTGCTTTCATAATTGTCATCTTAATTGAATTAATGTTTATTAGATTTACAAAATTAATAGTTTTTTACCTAAATGGCAATAGAATAATAAAACAAATCTACTCTATTATAACCTTAACGTTTCTTGTTTGTGTACCATGCTGAATCTGAATAATATATATACCAGAGTCAAATCCGCTTGAAATCCAAGTAATTATGCCATTACAAGCACTTTGTTGATCAAGAGTAATCTTTTCATTTTCTTACTTTTATTTCTATACTTTTGTTTATTTCAGTAATGCAAATTTAATAAAATAAATTTAAAATACAAGCATTATTTTCACTTTTTTCAAATTTGTACATTCATATTAGTATAGACAACTGAGAAGTCCATTTCTTTCTCTCGTGTGGAAAAATAATTGAAATAAATTGAAAATAAATTAAATTATTCTACTCATCGGATGACTGCCCGGTCATCCGATGAGTTATTCAATTTTACATCTTAACAAACTTCGCTGTTTCGCCACCCACTTTCACAAAATAGATACCGCGCGGCAGAGCGGAAATATTGATTCGTAGAGACGTTGCATGCAACGTCTCTACGGACATTACTTTTTCGCCAAGTGTGTTGTAGATGAGGATTTCAGAGGTCTCATCAACCCCACGCTTAAGCGTGGGGATGATGGCTCTCAGCTTAATCGTTATAAAATTGCCTGCGGGATTAGGAGAAATTTCTAAGGATTCATCATTTTCATCGTCAACTGCGCCTTCACCATCATCCATTAGGCGAAACATTCCCTTACCGTAAGTACCGCAAATAGGTGTATTACCGGCGTAAGCAACTACCATTGTTGGTGCTCCGAATTTCTCCGGTGGTTCGACAAGATATTCGCGGATCCAAGTCTCACCTCCATCACTGGTTCGTAAAATCTTACCATAGGGTCCAACTGCAGTCCCATTTAATGAATCATAAAAAGCAACCTCATTGATTCCAAATGAGGGGGTATTTGCTTCTTTGTACACTAAATTCCAACTAATACCACCATCAATTGTTTTAAAAAGCATATCCCAGGATTGGTCACCAATTCCCAAACCTTTTCGTGATGCTATCCAACCAACTTTTCTATTTAAAAAGTATATTCGCCATAAAGCTCCATACTTTTCATCCTTAATTGTATCTCTAATCCAATTCTTACCAGCATTAGTTGTTCTGGCATATTCAGCTGCACCTTTCTTAGTCCCATCTTTATAATATATATTTATTGCTCTTGATACATCGAAACTATCTTTAGAGTGCATCCAAATATCTAAAATAAAACCCGTCATACCAATTGTGGAATTGTATGTTTTCCAACCATCATTAGTAACATAAATATTTTTTACAGATGCTACTATTCCATTTAAGGAATCACGCATATGGATGCGGATAAGTTCAGCATCTCCATCAATATAAGTTGTATCCCACGTTTTCCCCCTGTTACTACTTCTTTTAATTGCTCCCATATCCCCATAAATTATATACAAGTGTTCTCTATCAATATATTGCATATCATTTATATAATACGGAAGGGGGTAATGTGGCTTGACAAAATCACTTTCGTCGTATAATATACTCCACGAATTTCCACCATCACTCGATTCGATAAGTCTACAAAAATTACCTTGGCTTAGACAAGCAATGCAATCATTGGAATCTATGCATTGAATACGTAACGCAACTTCATTATCATCCAGTTTGGTCATCTTCCAAAAAGGTTTTGAAAATAAAAAGCTAGGCAAAAGCATTAATAACAATAATAAATATTTGATTTTCATTTTTAATCCAATTATTTGTGCAAGAAAGAGCGGCAGTCTTTACAAACTGCCGCATAATTTGTTAACGAGCAATAATTATTTTATTAGTTTTTAGTTGGATTCCGTTTAAAGTAATCGAGTAAATATATGTTCCACTCTTTAGGTTGTTTACATCAATCGGAATATAAGACTTACCAATACCGACATTACTTAGTGAAACCCTGAGCTTATTACCTTTTTGTGCATTCGCATCTACTGCGAAAATAGTTAGAACGAATGCTAATACAAATAAGATTCTTTTTAAAAACATAATTCTAAATTCCAAAAATTGAACAACAATTTTTACTTTAAATTATTACTTGCAA
>JBBRAO010000071.1:0-6063 GCA_038206725.1 Kapaibacterium sp. (SeqCode) | reverse complement strand
TCCTCACGACCCAAACGCTTCAACTCTTCAATCAATGTCGGAATCAATGTTTTATGTCCACCTGCCAACGAACTTGCTCCAACTATGTGAACATCGTTTTCGACAGCTTCTTTGGCTGTTTCTTCCGGTGTTTGGAAAAGCGGACCGACGTCCACGTCGAAACCCATATCGGCATACGATGTAGCAACTACTTTCGAACCGCGGTCGTGACCGTCCTGCCCCATTTTCGCTATCAGTATTCGAGGTCTTCTGCCTTCGAGTTCGGCAAATTTATCGCACATCTTGCGAACTTCTTCAATTTCGCTCATATCAGCGTATTCAGCGCTATACACACCGGATATTGTTCTTGTCACAGCTTTATGTCTCCCAACAACTTTTTCAATCGCCATCGAAATTTCACCCAATGAAGCGCGAACTTTAGCGGCTTCGATTGAAAGCTCAAGCAAATTGCCTTCACCGGTTTCCATACATTTGGTTATTGCGGCGATTGCGGCTTCTACCTTTGCATTGTCACGTTCCGCACGTAATTTTTCCAAACGGGTGATTTGGTTTTCGCGAACCGCTGAGTTATCAATGTCTAAAATTTCGATTGGGTCTTCATTTTCCATTCTATATTTATTCATTCCGATGATAATTTCGGAATTTGAATCTATATGAGCTTGACGGCGAGCGGCGGCTTCCTCGATTCTCATTTTCGGAATGCCGGCTTCGATTGCTTTTGCCATACCGCCATAGCTTTTTATTTCCTGTATATGTGCCCAAGCTTTCTCGTACAGCTCTTTGGTCAGCGTTTCAACATAATACGAGCCGCCCCAAGGGTCAATCACATTGCAGATTCCCGTTTCTTCCTGCAGATAAATCTGAGTGTTGCGGGCGATACGAGCTGAAAAGTCGGTCGGTAAGGCAATAGCTTCGTCCAAAGCGTTTGTATGCAACGATTGAGTGTGCCCTAAAATCGCACCCATAGCTTCGATACAAGTACGAACAACATTGTTGTAAGGATCTTGCTCGGTCAAGCTCCAACCTGAAGTCTGTGAGTGCGTACGCAAAGCCAATGATTTTGGATTTTTCGGATTAAACTGTTTGATGATTTTTGCCCATAGCAAACGCGCCGCACGAAGTTTCGCCACTTCCATAAAGTAATTCATCCCAATAGCCCAAAAAAACGAAAGGCGAGGCGCAAAAGCGTCAATATCAATACCTGCTTTGATACCAGTCTCCACATATTCCAGACCGTCAGCTAAAGTGTATCCCATTTCCAAATCTGCGGTTGCACCTGCTTCTTGCATGTGGTAGCCCGAAATAGAGATAGAATTGAATTTAGGCATATTCTTGGATGTAAATTCAAATATATCGGCGATTATTTTCATCGAAGGGGTCGGTGGATAAATATATGTATTACGAACCATATATTCTTTCAAAATATCGTTTTGTATTGTGCCGGTTAAATCGCACAATTTAACACCCTGCTCCAATCCTGCTACAATATAGAACGCCAAAATCGGCAACACCGCTCCGTTCATAGTCATAGAAACGGACATCTTGCCTAAATCTATCCCTTTGAATAATATCTCCATATCTAAAATCGAATCTATCGCCACACCCGCTTTGCCAACATCGCCTACTACGCGTGGGTGGTCAGAGTCATAACCGCGGTGGGTTGGCAAATCGAATGCTACGGATAAGCCTTTTTGTCCGGCGGCAATGTTGCGGCGGTAAAAAGCGTTCGATTCTTCGGCTGTGGAAAAACCGGCGTATTGTCGGATTGTCCAAGGTTGAGTAACGTACATTGTCGGATATGGTCCGCGCAAATTAGGAGCAATACCGGCTGTAAATTTGGTATGCTCGAAATTTTCTACATCTTCTTTGGTGTAGAGCGGCTCAACATTTATCTGCTCTAATGTGCGATATGTCATATCTTCGGGTAGTTTCCCTGTTTGTTCGGTGAAGCTTTCGCCCCATTCTTCCTTACCTTTTTTAGGAAATGACTCTGAAAATTCCATATCAGCAAAATTTGGTTTCTGCATTTATTTATATCCTCGAAATATCAATTTCTTTAGAAATACAAAATAATAAATTTAAAATTAACAAATATATGAGAATTAACCAAAAAATTGGGTGGATTGGTGCAGATGAATGATAAAAGAAGTTCCGATACGTTTATTAAAAGTTACTTTAGTCCTTCACACAGCGTACAGAAAAAGCGTCTTCTTTCCCACTCGTTCCCCTCCCAACAATCGTATTATCTGAGGATAGGCTTCTTATCCAAGCGCGTTTTTTATCGGATGCCGATGAACTCCACCAGTATCCACCCTTACCAATATAATCGTAAACTCCATAATTGAATCTAAAACCTCCCGGTTGAGCCGAAAAACCTACTTCGTTTGTTGCTCCATCATTGGGACTTAACCATAAACCATCGTCATTTTCCAGTGTTCCGGTACCTTTTAATTTCCCGCCGCCAATATCCGAGCCGCCGAGACATTTTTCCAATTCACCCCACTCGGCATCCGTTGGTATATGCCAACCCTTTGGAGCTAATCCTCTTGAGTCGTTTACAGCATACCAATTGTACAGTTTCCCATAAGTTTGTCCTAATGCGGGTTGGTTATTATAATAACACCACGCACCGGTGGTCATTGCTGCCCATTCGGTTGGATCGGTTACCTCGGGTATCGGATCACCGTTACGATACGTACTCACTGCAAGATTACAACCCATCCATATTTGTTTACAAATCAATATGTTTGAATTGTCGCACCCAAAAATAGAACTTGTATTTGCAGTTACTCTTGCCAAGCATTGATCGCTTATCGTTTTCGGTATTCTCCATTTATATGCGGAACCACTTGCAGTATCGGCTACTAAAATCCAATTTTTCCCATTATTTGTGCTGTAATCTATGCTTACACTTTCTTCGGGTACTACACCTTCCCAAGTTATTAGATTATCAGTACCTATGACAAATTGCTCGCCCCCGTTCGGTTGATTTAGCAATATGGTTTTTGAGGACGGTTTTTTTCCTATAAACCCGCCGCTCGCATAATAATTTGTATTGCACTTTTCGTTTTCGAAAGTATATTTCGTGTATGAATAAGCGCTGTCCAGTGGTAAATAGCTGACTGTTAACGCGACGCTTTGTCCGGCTAAGAGAGAAAAACTCGTCGGGTTTATGCTATAATCTGAATTTGAACTATTGATATCTTTTACGTTGAAATCGGCATTTCTTGCAAAAACGGTGACTAATGTATCTTTTTTTATTCCTGGGATAGCGTTTTTAAATTTTAAAGTCGGTGGTACGAATTCTAAACCAGCAGTTGCGCCGGATGTTATTTGATATTTTGTATTTGCGGACACGTTATTTTGTATTTGCGTTAATTCTACATTTTTCTGTTCATTTTCGCAGGAAGCTTCGCTCAACCACTCTATTTGGCAGGGATCACCGCCCTGTGCTGTGATTAATATTTGACGGTAATAATCTTCTGCTTCGGCTCTTGTTTTGATATTTTCAAAATATAAGCCTCCGGTTTGATAGGCAAATTCTTTCATACATTGAGGTGCGGGCATATCAATTGAAAGACAGTATATGGTTATATCATTTAGCTTAGCTTCGTTAATTATTTTCAGAGTGCTCGGTTCTGTCCCAGGATACCCGTCAGATAGAAGTACAATAACTCTTTTATACTGCCCTCTTTTTGCAATTAAAATCCCACCTGCTTCGGGATCTATCAAAGCCGCATTATATTTCGTTCCTTTTTTGATCGATAGGCTGTTTATTCCATTTGTCAATTTCAACTTATTACTTGTATAATCTTGATTTAGATAATTGAAATCGCTGAAACTTGTAATCGCGCATTCGGATTTACCTTTTATTAGCATATTGACCCAAGCATTTGCCGCCGATTTGGCGATATTAAGCCCATAAGCTGCCATAGAGCCAGATACATCCATTACTAAGACGGAAGATAATGGTATAGGCGGGTTTGGAATCGGGCAGGTAACGTTGGTAACTGTCCTTTGAATTCCATTTTCCGTCAAAATAAAATCTTTTTGCGATAAATCGGAAAGAATATTTCCTGTGTCATCGAAAGCAAAATAATCGGCTTTTACAATTGGAAAAGCGGAAGTGTTAACGTTAAAAAGGATTATGCTTTGGCTATACGCTGTATAACTTATTAAAATTAGTACTATGTAAATTGATTTTACCATAAAAGCTTTTTTCTATACGAACTTTGTCAATTTCTTGTAAATCAAATGCTAAATTATGATATTTTTCGATATGAAACAAATATTGGATGAAAAATATTATGGCGGATCACGATAAATTCTTTCGGAATATGTGTATGTTAGTTCTCGTTACCAAGCTCCCAATTCCATTCTCGTAACGAAGCTCCAGCTTGGTAACGCTTTTCTTGTTCGACTCCTGCGGAGTCGGTGCGAATTATATTATTTTTACCCGGAATTTCATTCGGGGCTAATCATTTTCAATCCCTTCGGGATTTATGCTTGTTCGTACTCGTTACCAAGCAGGATCTTGGTAACGAGTGTGGCTCTTGAAGCTTGGCAACAAGATAAAAACTTTTATTTTTCAATTTTCAACATATTTTTCATATATTTGCAATTATTACAATAATAAAAGTAAAAAAAATGAAAGTCAAAACGATATTTTTCCTAATATTACTAATATTTGAGTCTTGCAGTATTCTTCATTCAGAACCAACTTATGAATATGATGGCGGATACCTTGAACCTAATCGTTTTTTAAAATTAAACAATGAGAATAGTCTAAATTTCGAGTTCTCTGCAACATCATTTTTAAAAAACGATGAGTACTTCAATAAATTCACACAAGGTACAACTGCTTTTGGTTTTTTCACTGAGCCCAAAATAAGTTATTTTATAACACCGAGAACGAAAATATCCGGCGGTGTTTACTTGGAAAAGTTTTTCGGCAGAAATGAATTCACCACTGTTGTTCCTGTTTTTACCATTCAACAAAAGATAAACGATAATTGTGATTTGATTTTTGGCAGGCTTTACGGAACTAAGGAACATCAATTAGAAGAGCCTTTGTTTGCGACCGACCGATATGTATATAATAATCTGGAAAATGGTTTACAGTTTATATACGAAAATCATCGTTTGAAAAGTGATATATGGATTAATTGGGAGCGGTTTATTTTAAAGGACGACCCTTTTCAAGAGGAATTTACATTCGGAACAAGTTCAGTAATTTATTTTTCTAAAGGCGGCAATTCCGATATACAATTACCTATTCAAACCATAATCACTCATAAAGGGGGTCAAATTGACTCTTCATCTTTACCAATTCAAACTTTGCTTGATGCTATGACCGGTATAAGATTGAAACACAATTTGGACTACAGTCAAGGTATTTCCGCTGAACTTTTAGGTTTTTATTATAAAGGACTCGCTGTTCCGGATTACCCACAGCCAAATTCTCAAATTTTCAAAGAGGGTTGGGCGGTATATGCTGTCGGTAAATATCGCTATAGAGGCTTTGAATTAAATGCTGGTTTATGGTACGCCGATAAGTTTATCGCCCCCCGCGGCGAAGCACTTTTTCAATGTGTTTCGGCGATTGATCCGACATATTCACAGAATATAAGGCGCTTAATCACCGCTAAGATAAAATATAACGCTCTGCTCGGAAATAAAGTCCGAATGAATTTGGTCGGTGAATATTATTGGGATTATGAAAACTCCGTTCACGATTTTTCTTTAGGTTTCTATTTGTCGGTGGATGAAAAATTCCTACTGAAGAAGTATAAAGAATAAACAATCCATAAACCAAGATAATTTGGACTCCTCTTTGGAAGAGGAGCCCATTTTGCGTTCTACATTTTCACAAACTTCGCCGTTTCACCATCCACTTTTATAAAATACATTCCTCGCGGCAAATCGGAGATGCTGATTTGCAGAACAGACGAGGGCGTCTGTTCTACTGACATCACGCGTTCGCCGAGTGTGTTGTAAATGCCGATTTCTGAGCCTTCCGAAGGTTTGAAACCTGCGGAAGGTTATATTAAATAGATAAATTAA
>JBBRAO010000070.1:0-6576 GCA_038206725.1 Kapaibacterium sp. (SeqCode) | reverse complement strand
AAAAGCTACTTTGTTTGGATCGTCATAGAAAAACAAACCTTGCGGTACTCCCGAAGCTGTATCTTGATAGTAGGTTGGATAAAATAATGTATCCCAAGTAACTCCATTATCCAGACTCTTCTTAATAAAAGGTATTTGCTTGAATTCCTTAGTAAATCCGGCCGCCCAAATTTCATTTTCTGATTTTCGCTTATAAATTCTGCATAGGTCATAGGAATCGTCAATATCTTCCCAAGTGTTACCTAAATCGCGAGTTCTAACAATTTTCTTCCAATCGCCATTGATTTTGTAAAGTACTACAGTTATGTCATTTATATTGCGGATGTCTATATAAAAAGCCCCGTGAGGTTCAACACCGGCATAAGGAAATTTCTTTGTTATGAAAGTACTGCCGCCATCGAGAGTATAAATCAACGAGTCAATCATAGGATGAATAAAAAAACCTGTTAGTTTATCAATAAATTTCATATGCCAAAATGGTGGGTCTGTGATAATTTTATCATATTTTTTCCCTAAATAAATTCTACTTGTATCCCAGTTCTTTCCGCCGTCGTAAGTTCTCGCAAAGAAAAAATCGCGCCCTAAAACATAAATAGTATTAGAATCCGGGAAAGCCACGTGAGAAAACCAATTACAAGGCAAATATTTTGTATCATTATGTTGACGGGAATATACAAGAATATCTTTCCAAGTATTACCATAATCGGTCGTTTTCTTTGCATAAATCCTATTTAATGTTAGATCTGTATATTGACCACAAATCACAAAATTATTACTATCATACGAAGCTATAAAATTGTCCAAATCCCATTTGTTAGTAGGTATTGCAACCCATTCACCTGAATATAATGATTGGCTGCAGAAAAACAATACAAAAACAATAAGTAATTTATTCATTATAAATTCCTTTAGATATAAAGGGCGATAAACCAAATATTATCGCCCAAAGATTTATTTTACCAAAATGATTTTACCACTACCTGCAAAGTTACCATTAATTAGAATATAATAGTAGTATTGTCCGGCAGAAGAATTATTTAATTTAAAATTTATAGTAAGAGTATTTGATTCCTTGTTCAGTATAACAGATGTTACATATTTGCCATTTTGATCAATAATTGTAATATTTGTTTTCCCATTAGTATCTGAATTTATAGTTAAATTAAAATTATCTGAAGTAGGATTCGGCACTATCCCAATGTCGGCGTTTACCACACCACAATAATTTAACGATCGTTTGGCATAATAATTAGGGTCATTATCCCAATCATTATAAACATCCCATTGAAATTCTAAATCAGAGCAACCTCCGGTGCAACCCAATGGGCAATCACCTAGATTACCATTTGGAACGCAAGGTTCACCAGTTGCTATACTAGAAACTTGATTGGGGTATTTTTGTATATAATCTACATCTACCCACCAGCAACAACAAACAGCGTCGCATACTTCCCAATAACCCGGGCAACTACTTATCAATTGATTTGGATTGTTTGGATTGAAATTTGGGAAAGTGGTTGGATTTACTATTGAGCCTGTTGGTATAGTAACTGTTGGAAAACCCGATGGTGTCATTTCTTGAGCAACCCATTTTTTGCAAGCCTTTTGAACAAGCATATTATTATAGGAACTACCATAAACTGTACAAAACCAATAGAACAAATCCTTATAAGCCTGTTTGATTATTTGGTTATAATTGAGACATTGCAAACAGGCCATTACGCTAGTTTCATAAACTCTTACAATTTGTATCATTGTAATATTATTTTGTTGATAAATATAGAATTCCACTAAAATGGTACAACCAGGACATTCTTCTGATACAATCGAAAAAACATAAGGAAATCCCCAATCAAACTGAGTTGCTGAATATTCCGGAATACAAGGTTCGACTTGACCAATTGTAATAACTGGCTGAGCCCAAAGATTCACGTTTGCAAACATTGCAAATGCTACTGCGAATAAAAACAAAAACTTTTTCATTATTTAAATACCTTAATATATATATATTATTTATTTATTCATTACTGCAAATATTAATAAATATTGTTGATAAATCATTTAGCATTTTGTGAAAATAGTACTCGTAGATTTATAATTAGGGCGGGATGAATGCGTAGCACAAATGTTTGTAAAAATATGTTATCGTTAGGCACCAATAGCAACAATAGTGGCAACCGCACCGCAAAGCTAAGCAGGATGCAGGATGCAGGATGCAGGAAGCAGGAAGCAGGAAGCAGGAAGACGCCCTTTAGTTAATTTATTGTAGAAAAACAAAATATAGTTTTCCACAATACCGGATATTTGTAATAATAATTTTTTCCATTTTTCTCTTGGTGGCAAGAGTTTCTTCCTGTCGCAAAATATAAAAGATATGTAGAACGAATTTTTCATTTTCTTACTTTTTGTAATACTTCACTCTGCAAATATACTGAAATAATAATCAAATGCAAGCATTATTTTTGCATTTTTTTCATATTTGTACATTCAATATTATATAGACAACTGAGATGTCCATTTCTTTCTCTCGTGTGGAAAAATAATTGAAATAAATTAAATTAGTCTACTCATCGGATGACTGCCCGGTCATCCGATGAGTAGATTGAAATTCTACATCTTCACAAACTTCGCCGTTTCGCCACCCACTTTTACAAAATAAATTCCTCGCGGTAAAGCCTCTATATTCATCCGATGACTTGAAGTCATCGGTTGAATGGATTCAGCCATTACTTTTTCGCCGAGCGTGTTATAGATGAGGATTTCTCCAGATGTGGCACATCTTTCAAGATTTACAGTTATAAAATCACCAGCCGGATTAGGGGAAATAGTAAACTCTTGAAATAATTGTTCTATTATATCTATTGAATTATATTCATATTCGTATATTTTATCCTGTTTGTTAATAAAATAGCCTTTATGATTGTTCACAAAAACAATTTTTTTTATTGCAAAATCTGCATCATTTATATTAACATTTAGGAATTCGTCTTGTTCCCAGGTAACTCCCCCATTATATGTTCGATATAAATATTTATTTTGATAAATAAAACCCCTTTCATTATCTAAAAATAAAATCTTTTGCATATTGAAAGCAACTCCATCACCTTTACTGTCATATACTAAACTCCAATTAACACTGGAATCTACTGTCTTCCATATCTTTGTTGCTAAAAATGGTCCTGGGATAAAATACTGTGTTAACGCCCATCCTGTTTCATTATTAGTAAAAGAAAAACTTGCTTGATATACTTGTTCTTTATCAATAATCATTTCAGCCCAATTCAGACCACCATCGCTTGATTGGAAATTTCGGCTTTTTGAATCAAATTGATAATTTATAATTATGGAATTCGTATCTATTATTTCCATTGAACCGATTTTTCTAAATTCGAGTTTATTTGAATACTTGGGCAATTGGATTTTTTTCCAATTGGAGCCACCATCGGTAGTTTTAAAGATTGAATACCAAGTTCTACAATACCCGATATTTTTGCTTGCCATATTTAATTGGTAAATTGCAGAATCACGGGTATTGATAAAGATCCGTTGCCAATTAGCGCCTTTATTAGTTGTTTTGATGATTATATTTTTATCACATCCAATCAACCATAAATCTTCATATTTGCAACAAACCGAATTTGCAATAGAACCACCAATACGATTATTCGGGTCCACATATACAGCACTGTCCGGTAAAATTTGCTCCCATATTTTACCACCATCTGATGAATAGTAAGCTCTGGCTCTATCACTTGATACGTGACCAACCGCTATAATATTCAGCGTATCGTAATAATCAATATCACAAAAATAAATCGGCGGGTAATTTGAATTTAATTTCCACGTTTCAGAGGAAAGAATTTCCTCGGCACACAAAATAATAATAGCTATTAGGACGAAGGTAATTTGTTTCATATATATCCTATCGAACAATTAAATTTGATGATTGATATTGTTTTTCGAAATTTAATTTGAGAATATAAATACCAGATGATAATTCTCTTGGTAAATTAAAATTTACAATATCATTCAGTTTTTGAGAATTGATTGAATCAAAGCTATACAAAACTTTTCCTTCTATTGTAGAGATTTGAATAGATTTAAAATTCAAATCATCTAAACGAATAGACAAATTTCCACCTTTTTCTATTGGATTTGGATATAGATTATTATTTATCCAATTCGCTTTTGAATCTGCAATTATATTAGTAATTTCATCATTCCTATACAATGATTCATTTGCAAGGATGTATGATTTTTCATTCATTAGAGTAATACCTTTTACAACGAAACCGCCATACGTGCCTTGGTCATCTATCGGATAATTAGAGATTTGTTCTTTATTCCAAGTATAACCACCGTCAATCGTTTTTAATAGCTTATAATTAGAGCCGGTAATCATTCCGACTTTATCATTAAGCATTCCAAAACACCTACTTATTGTTGAAGGATAATTGCTATAGATTTTATCCCAATTCTTACCACTATTGGTTGTTTTATAAACGGATAGTTCTAATTCCAAGAAGGTTGTAGAAAATCCTACCAAGCCATCCACGAAAGACACATTGCAAGTATTATGCGGCAATTCATATTCAGTCCAAACTCCTTTATTAAACCAAATCAACTCTGCCCAATCATTGGAATCAGAGCCTATACACGCAATCAAGCTATCATTGTAAACTACAAAATTTCTTAAAGTATACCATTTGTATTTCACAGGTATTTCTATTTTTGTGAATTCTGTTAAATCCATATTAGCGGTATATAAATAAAGAGGAATACCTTGATCATTTGTTTCGTATAATATCCCTGTTTTACCGGACTTATCATAGTCTAAAAAAGTAACACCTTTTCCATAAGGGAAAGTTTTCAATGACCAAGTTTTAGCATTATCATTGGAAAATAAAAATTTTGCACTATCTAAAGCTATAACAAGATTTTCCTGATTATAATCTACTAAATAAAAGATATTGCTGCTTTGAAGACCTAAGGACTTACCAATACTGTCAATATTGAGGATTTTCCAAGTATCGCCCCCATTCTGAGTTATTTTTAGCCCTAAATTAGTATTGCCTACAGTATGATATACAACACCTCGATTATCATCTGCCCATTGCATTGACAAATTTTTTGGTCTATTTAATTTAGCAGTATTTGTATCAATTAATTCCCAATTAGCGGCAAAAATGTTTACAGCCGGAAATAGCGTTAATAACATGAATGTAAAATATATTTTCATTGAGTTTCTCGTTTAGTTGAATTAATAAATCAGTAGGTAAATAATAGTATATTTACCTACTATTTAGAAAAAACATTATTTACTTATAACAAAACTGTTATTTCCGATTTCTATCCCATCAATAAGTATTACACAAAAATAAGTCCCTGATTGTAGGGAATTTAAATTTGTAGTAAACGTTAGTATTCCTTTTTCTTTCTTTTTCTCTATAGTTGTAATAACATTACCGCTTATATCATAAATAATGACCTCTGCGTTCCCATAATATTCATTATCTATCTCTATAGTACAAATCGAATTTACCGGGTTCGGAATAATTTTTATATCATTATTTGAATTTGTAGGAGTTTCTAAAGATATTTTAGGTAAAAAAGGTCCGTTGTACGGTTCACTTGTAACAGCATCTTCGATATTACTGACATCGTCGGGATTCTCAAAGTTAAACTTACCACACCAAGAATAACAAGGGTGTGTACAAGATCCAGTAATTGTCGTTTGCCCATATCTCGATACTTGTGTTACAACCGGTGAACAAGTTGGGTAAGGGCAATTTGTTTTACAATATATCACTAAATACTGATCATAACAGCATTCCGAGTCATAACAAGGTTCAAATCTTGTATGTATTTTCATATTTTTATAATAGTATTTTGCCTGATAGCAGCCATTAGATACAGCTTTGACGCTATATATTGTATCACATTGGCCGATTGCAAGGAGATCTGAAACGCCAAGCGCGGCTTGTTCATTTTGTAGAACCCATTTTAATACACTCTTTTGATAATAATCTTGACAAGGACAGTCTGAATTAATATCAATATTTTCTATTATTATCTCTTTTGTTTCAACTCCATTAAAAAGCACAGTCCTTATACCATAAGTGTATTCTATCCAGCACGTAACAAATACATCACCATCCCAACAACCCATATTTCCGGCATAGGTATGAGGTGTATAGGTAATCAGCGGTTGGTCTAGGCAAATCGGAGGTAATGCGAATATGTTATTCGTACCTAAAAAGATACATAATAATATACTAATCATTAAAATCATCTTCTTCATTATTTTGTCTTTTATTTTTTTAACAACTTTTTACTTTAAAATTATTACTTGCAAACATCTTTTAAATTTTTGATTTATTCATATTAAGGTTCTTCCAAAGCATTTTCTCAATTAGGGCGGGATGAATGCGTAGCACAAATGTTTGTAAAAATATGTTATCGTTAGGCACCAATAGCAACAATAGTGGCAACCGCACCGCAAAGCTAAGCAGGATGCAGGAAGCAGGAAGCAGGAAGCAGGAAGCAGGAAGCAGGAAGCAGGAAGCAGGAAGCAGG
>JBBRAO010000069.1:0-6859 GCA_038206725.1 Kapaibacterium sp. (SeqCode) | reverse complement strand
ATAATATGCAATATAGATAAATCGTTTATAATTTGATAAAATTAGTATAAAAATAAATAGAATGAGGCTGTAATGAAAAAACTTTTCTTAATCGCATTAATGATATTATTAATAAGTCCGTTTGTGAAATTAGCCGCTCAGGAAGAAGTTCCGGCTGACTCAACCGTTACCGACACGACCGCCGGAGATACTTATGAAATGGAAACCGTGCTAAAATATTGGCAAGAAAAATATGAAGTAAAAATAACCGGTGCAATTTTTGACGATGTTGCACAGGCGATTAAAGGAATCATAGATTCAAGTTCTTGCGCTGTAATACAATTCACAAACAAAACGTCGGACGCCGGCTTAGGAAAAGCAGTAATCGAGTCTGATTTTTGTATAATCGCTATGGGTGATTCATCGTATAGGATAGCTCAGCAATTCAGTTTGCAAAAGGGTCAAGAAACGATGGGACATATTACTATGCCGTTTATTCCGGGTGGACGTTGGAAAAATATGCGCATAAAATATAAGCTAATAATCAAAGAAAACGAAGATGAAACCATCGGAGTGATGATGAAGCTTTGCGAAATCAGCGGCGAAGAATCTTATGTAACACGTAAATTCCATTTCTGGGAATCGAACGGCGTTTTAGAAACAGCGTTTATTAATAAAATCAAGAAAAAATTTACGACAGTTAAATAAATTGGATTATTATGAGCGTTAGCATTTCCTTATTAACAGAGCTAAATAAAGGCTTTCATATCCAACGTTGGAATGAACGAATTCGTCCTATGGACCTTATCGAAATTGATAAGCACGCCCATAAGATGATGATTGCTTATTGTTTAGGTAAATACGAAGAAGATAGAGGCAATTATATTGATTGGCATTATATGATTCGCGACGGTATATGTGAACTCCTTCGCCGAATAATCATATCCGATATAAAATCGCCGATATATAATAAAATCAAAGAACGCAACGACGTTTTTATGGCGCTCAATAAATTTGTTTACGATAAATTAGAACCCAAATTTTCGAATAATACTTTAAAAGAAGAGCTTCGTGAATTTCTTTTAGAACCAGTGGATAGGACTTCTCTTACTATGCGGGTTATTGATGCGGCTCATATTTACTCCAGCTATTGGGAATTCCAGATTATTAAGCATTCCAACCCCTTCGGTTATGAAAATACAAAAATTCAAACCGAAATGCTGAATAAATTGAACGATTATAGAGATATCGAAGGTTTGGACAAGCTGATAAATAAGCATACGGTTTCCAATTTCGTGGACAAATGTGGACAATTACGTTTTCAATATCGCTGGGCGCAAATTTCGAGAATAACTAAGACTTCGGTTTTGGGTCACGGAATGATAGTCGCATTGCTAAGCTACCTATTCGTTCGCGAAAACGACGCTTGCGATAAGCGAATCTATAATGCGTTTTTCGGCGGTTTATTCCACGATTTACCGGAAATAGTAACGCGCGATATCATATCTCCCGTCAAAAGAAGTTCATCGGAATTGGACAATCTAATCAAAGAATTGGAAGAAGAGCTGACGGAAAAAGAAATTATGCCGCTGATTGAAAACTCGTGGCATAAAGAAATGAAGTATTTTATTTACGATGAATTTTCGAATAAAATAATGATTGATGGTGAAGTAGTTACAGAAATAACAACCGACGAAATCAACGAAAAATATAACACAAATGAATTTTGCGCTTATGATGGTGCTTTGATTCGCGCCGCCGATTTGCTTTCCGCATTTATGGAAGCTTGGTATTCAATTGAAACCGGTATTAAAAATGTGGATATGCGTAATGCCGCAACCAAAATCAAAGAAACTTACACCACCAAACTAAAAAACATAGGCAAAGTGAATTTGAATGAAATATATGATAACTTTGAATTAAAATAAACACAATATATATAATAAATTATGGAGTATTTATGAAAAAAGTACTGTTATTACTTACTTTATTTTTCATATCATTTATTGCAATAAGTGCACAAGATAAACATATAAAATTAGAAGTATCGGCTGATAAAACCGTTATTAAAAGCGGTGAAGAAGCGAAACTTCTGGTTTTAATGACGACTGAAGAACATTGGTACACTTACGCCATTAGTGCGCAACTAAACTCAGAAGGTATTGGTCCGCAAGCAACGGAATTTTCGATAAAACCTGACGACGCTTTTGACAAAATCGCGACAATTTACGCTCAAACACCTAAATCCAAAAAAGATGAAGGTTTTGGAATGAATATACTTCATTACAAAGGAAAAGCGTATTTCATAATCAACGTTAAAGCCAAAAAAGATATTGATTTAAGCAAAGATAAAATTGAGCTTGTGGCTTATATGCAACAATGCGATGAGACAAAATGCTTACCGGCTGTTGAATTTGTAGCAGAAATATCCAAAACACCTGCCAAAATAAGCGATGAAATGCTGAAAAAAGCTGTTGAATATAGCATAACTTACGACGAATCGGGTTATCCGGTTGCTGTGGCTAAAGGTGAAATAAAAGCTGAAACCGGAAAAAAGTCGGTAGAAAAAGCCGAGATTAAAGAAGAAAAGAGCAAAGGTTCGATTTGGAGTATGATTGCAAGAGCCTTAGTAAATGGCATACTTTCAATATTTATGCCTTGCGTATTTCCTATGATTCCAATCACAGTTTCATTTTTCACAAAGCGTTCCGAAAAAAGCAAAGGCAAAGGTATGCGCGACGCGTTTGCTTATGCTTTGGGTATTGTCGGATCGTTTACCATATTTGGTTTACTGGTTTCTGGGATATTCGGCGCCGCGGGAATGCAGGATCTGGTATCAAGCCCTTGGTTTAATTTCTTTGTGGTTGGTATTTTCCTATTCTTTGGTTTATCACTGCTCGGAGCCTACGAAATTCAAGTTCCTACGAGTATAACAAATAAAATTGACGCTAAAAGCCGCAGTACAAGCGGACTTATGAGCGTATTTTTAATGAGTGCCACATTTGCATTGGCTTCATTTTCGTGCACAGGTCCTTTTATAGCAGATTCTTTGGTAGCCGCCGCTAATGGCAGTTGGTTTTACCCGATGATTGCGATGATGTGTTTCTCCGCGGCTTTAGCCTTCCCATTTTTCTTCCTTGCTTTATTCCCTGCGGCTTTGAACAAAATGCCAAACGCGGGCGCTTGGATGAACAACATAAAAATCGTTTTGGGTTTTGTTGTATTGGCAATTGCAACCAAATACTTGAACAACGCTTTGCAGGTTTGGGGAATGGATTTATCGCGCGGATTCGTATTATCTATTTATACGGCTTGCGCGCTGTTGGTTACGTTATACATACTTGGCGTATTCAAAACAAAAATGGATGCTCCTGTGGATAGCGTTAGCACTTTAAGATTGTTATTTGCAGTAACTTTCGCTACTATTACTGTATATATTTTCTCCGGATTTTTCGGTGGATCCTTAGGTTTCTTGGAGGGTATGCTTCCGGCACGCACTATAGTCGAAACAACTTCTGTAAGTGGTCAGAATACTGAATGGCTACATAACTACGACGAAGCAATAGCGAAAGCAAAAGAAGAGGGCAAAAATGTATTTTTGGATTTCACAGGTATGAACTGCACTAACTGCAAGAAAATGGACGGCGATATGTTACCACGTCCTGCCGTGAAAGAAGCTTTGAACAAAATGGTTAAAGTGAAATTATATACCGACAAACGCAACAACCCCGAATCGGAACGTTATAAAAAAATGGAAATAGATGTTTACGGTACGGTCGCTTTACCGACGTATATTATTATCACACCGGACGGCAAAGAATTAGGCAGAATTTCATATACAGATAGTGAAAGCGAATTCTTGAATTTTTTGGCTAAAGGCGCGAAATAGAACAATTTTTGAAACTTTGGGGGGCTGTCTCAAAACCCTAATTTCAAGACAACAAACAAGGATGTTTGTCCCACCGGTCTTGGTGGGTCAATCATCCTTGATTGATAAAATAAGGGGTTCGATTGACGAACCCCATATAAAATATTGAGACCCCTGTAATCTTGTTCCCAAGCTCCTGCTTGGGAACATAAATTTATATTATCTTTACATCTTAACAAATTTAGCAGTTTCACCACAAACTTTCACAAAATAGATACCGCGCGGTAAAGCCTCTATATTCATCCGATGACTGGCAGTCATCGGTTGAATGGATTCAGCCATTACTTTTTCACCGAGCGTGTTATAGATGAGGATTTCTCCAGATGTGCCACATCTTTCAAGATTATTAATTTATTTTATCTTTAAAGATTTTTGATAAGTTAAAGTTATATTTATACAAAGTTTCGTAAGAAATAAATATTTCTTTATCGCCCTTATAAACCAGTATAGTTGGTGTAACTGTCACATTATATTTCCCAAATAGCCCACCTTTTAAATCCTTAGGAGGCCAGGGATCATCTTCCCCGATATATTCAAATTTTACAGAATAATCTGGAAATAACTTCGAAACGTCTCTTTTTATCAATTTCTTTAATAACACCTTATTTTGGGACCGGCTAATTACAATAACGCTATCAACAATCTGTGCCTTAAGTAAAGAATCTGTGCTAACTTTGATTTTTTTAAAGCAGTCATAGCAAGAATACGGTCCAAAAAAAATATAAATTTTATTTTGAGATTGTGCAGGGTTCGTACAAATCGCAACAACGATTATAATTAATATTACCAGATTCTTATTCATCTTTTTTTTCAAAATTTAATTTATAAATGTATAAAGCAACTCCGAGCTCTGATTCTTCAATCTTCTTTCCATAAGCATTCCAGTAATCGGATAATTTCATATTTTTATACTCATTATCAAACATATTAATTCCTCCGTATTCAATCCCAACTAAAGAACCGTCGTCGAATATCTTGAACATACCGCATTGCAAAAAACTATTTTGTAATACTGATTTATTAGTGTCAATATCGGGAGTTCTAACATCTTGCTTAATTAAAGACCACTTTCCTAAACCATTCTCCCATAAATCAAAATGCAAATTTAAACTTTCCTTTATCTCGGGACCTTCCCATATAACAAGTAATTTATCAGGTTTGAGAAAAATTATTTCACGTATTTTTGAAGATGCATAATAATCTTTAGTTACGGAATTCATTATATTATTGATGGTCATACCCGTTTGATATGTCATAGTATCGTATTTAGGAATTCTATCTAATTTTTGCTTGATCACAGTGGAAATAGAATCGTTCCAAGAATTTATTTTGCGATATATTGAATCTTGTAAGACTCCATTCTTGAATATTTTAATTTTATAATCCATTGCTTCAGCTATAAAACACCTATCATTTTCAATATCGTAACTAACGAGGTCCTTCGGTTGAAAGCGAGACAATTCTAAGTATTTGATGTTGTACAGATAGTCTATTTTCAAGTTATACGGTTTTTCCTGAAGGTTAACTTTTCCTACATATATGTTGTTTTTTCTTGTGTCAAGAGAACTATATGTTCTATTGTTAATTAAAACTAAATAGTCTTTTTCCAAAAAGATATTTTTAAGGGATTGATTATTTTCTAATGGTATTCTATTTTGAAAGATAAAATTATCATTGGGGTCTTTTTTAAATATGAAAATATTATAATCAGTAAGAATGACTAAATATTTATCATTTAATGCGAAATTGTGTATAAGCGTGGATCCCCGAACTTTTAAATAATCAGTATTATTGTTGGCATTGACATTAAGAGTGTAATTAGTATCCTTGTTAAATACATTGAACTTGAAACACGAATTATCTTTTACTTCAATATTTGGACTAATCGTGTATATTTCATCTCCGTATTTAAATAGAATGATATTAGAAAATTCAGTGTTAGGTATTTCAACGTAAAATTGATATTCTAAATAATTATTCAAATTAAGCAAGTTTAAAGAAAAGAGAAGCGAAATTAAAAAAGAAGAATACATTGTTTTTATTCCAATTAAATTATTATAAAAAAGAGAGCAGCAAGGTTATGCATTATAAAAATACTTGAATACAAAATACTTGTTACAATAATTATAAATATTAAAGTTTGCACTTTTTTGGATACACTATTGATAGTCTTCGAATTCTATGTGGTTAACAAGTATAATATTATATTTTAAAGAGTTTTTTTAGGCTTAGTTTGATTCGTAATAAACGTTAATGATAATTTCAGTTGTACCACTCAGCAAATCATAATCCCAATCGAGGTATTTGTAATATGTTGTCCCATCTTCCACAACAATTGTGTTGTATGACCCACTATAAATTTCGTTTGCAACCTGATTGCTTACATACTCTTCCAAACCTTGAGTTCCACCCGGACAACCGATTTCAAAACCTTGTATTAGCCAGTTTGCAGGGTCAATATCCCAAAGACAAGGGAGCATACCTGCGCCAGTACAATTCTTAGTGTGCGTCCATCCCCCCATGAATTTTGAATGGGTACAGGCAACATCTGAATAACCTGTCCAATAACCAGGTAGTGAATAATTCTGCTGTCCAACACCGGCGTTTATAATAATACGAGGACCCGGAACAAAAAATGAATATGCATTGATGCTTGCAACTAAAAAAATAGCAAAACTAAGAATAAGTATCTTCTTCATTTCAATCTCCTTTTGAATAAGGGTTAGTTATCACTTCACCACTTTGGTGCTTGTGATATAAGTCTTTCAATTTACTATTCTTAACATTCGGATGTAAATTAACTAACTTGTGTTCATAATACACCTCACTAATCATTTATGCGTAATGTGTGTATTTTTAAATATTAAACAAAGAACTACGTCTAACCCTTGTCAGTAATCGAAGAAATTTAAGCGTTTAACGATTACTGACGCACAATTGCCTATTTGGGCA
>JBBRAO010000068.1:0-7028 GCA_038206725.1 Kapaibacterium sp. (SeqCode) | reverse complement strand
ATAGATATGGATTTCTGAACCTTCCGAAGGTTTGAAACCGTTCGTTGGTTTCAAAGTTATTGTTATAAAATCACCCGCCGGATTAGGTGAAACCTCAATTTGTTCATTATCCGCTTGGTCTTTAACACTTACATAATTTGGACGAATTTCAGCATAATATGATACGTAATAAGCTGAAACTTGACTTGTGTAAAGGCTGTTCCCCAAAACAATCAAATTCCCGTTTTCTTTTTCTTTAATATCTGTAATGGAATTACTTTTACCATTATAATCCCATTGAATAGTGTCAACTACATTCCAATCGCTGTTGGTGATGAGAACCGCAAAATTTCTTTCATTATTTTCAATATAATAACCCCAAAAGGCATAATAACCGGTATGATATTTCAAAGGCATAAAACTAGTTATTGTATAATTTTTATATTTGGCGTTATCAAAAATCACTTTATTAAAAATAACTTCACCGTCGACACCTAGCTCAACCATACTCTTATTACCGAAAAAAGTAAGCAAATTACCATTACCCTGATATAAAATATTTTTGTAACTTCCTGGAGAATAGATAGAATACCATACCAAATCAGCGGTAATAGTTGCACCGATAGGCAGATTATCCGCTGCGGATTTTTCATAACTATATTTTACTAAAATAGTTTTCTCATTTTTTCCGAAATATTTAACAATAATATTATGATCATCAAGCATAAGAAAATCCATCGCAGAAGTTTCTTTTTCAACAGAATCTTTAAAAACATCCATATTTAATCCTATTCTGTATTTAAATATATTATTATTTTCATCGGCAATAATGCTATAAACCTCAATACAGCCTGGATCACCGGGTAATAGTAAAGGAGCACCCAAAACAAATTCTTCGGTATTGATGAAAAAGGAGTGGATATACGACTGATGCCAAAAATAATTATTTACTCCTGTTCCCACAATTTTAATTAGACTACCGTCAATATTTGAAAAACTGTAATAATTAGGACCTCTGTCTAAACCAGACTGTTGTGGAATATCGAAAAGCAATTCGTTTCCAGAGTATTTGTAAGCTCTAACTTGATAACTCATCGTTAACCCGGCATCCCTTAATGAATCAATCATTGGAATAATTGTCTCATTTTGATAAATTGTATTTCCATTTTCATCTATTTTCAAAAGCGATGGGTATCTATTACCGGTTACTTTCCCATTAACAATCTTAACTGACTCTTTATCATAACCATAATAAAAAATAATATATGAATTATCACTTTCATATAATTTTTCAGAAACTTGTGGATAAACAAAATTTACTGGTGCAAATTCCTTTTCCCATAAAACTTCGCAATGAGCAAGTGAAGGAATCGTTATAAATAGCAATACTAAAGTTAATATTTGTAATTAGATTGAGAAATAATTGTATCAAGTACAAAACTCGTAAAATCCTGATTTTTTGAAACCTGTAATATATATGAGCTTAACTGTCCGTTTTGACTCCATTTCAATTGGCAATCAATCGGTATATTTATCGAATTTTCAATTGGTGAAAATAATTCTTGTTTAAGAAATTTAATAGTATGGAATGAATTAACTTCCGACCATTCACTTTGATATACACCGTTAATTGTTTGGACACGCCAGTAATAATCGTAATGTAATTCTAAATCGTTAATATTTATCGTCGAATCAACAACTTCAGTATCAAGTTCAAATTTACTAAAATCTGCATATTTTGACAACTGAATATTGTATTTGAGAGCGTTCATATCGTTCTTCCACTTGAAGGTTGCTTTTAAAGGAACATCAATTTGGCTTTTTTGCGGATATACTAATATCGGTGTGGATAATTTTGTGAATATTCTTTCTGTTTCGCCGTAAGCTTCTCCCGCGGCTGTTGTAACATAAGCGCGGACATAGTATTTTGTAAATGGTAGAAGATTAGTCAAAGTCGTGTGATATTCGCCTAAACCAATCCCGTTTCTGGTTGTATCCTTAGATATAGTAGGATCTAAATCTAAATCATAGCAAAAACCACGTTGATAAATTTTTTCTCCTTCAGCCGAAAATATTTTTCCTCCTACTTCCGCTGAATTGGAAGTAACATTGCCTTGTGGAAGTGTTACAATCTTTGCCGGTTTCGCCAGATAATTTCTTAAGAATAATGAATATGTACCTGCAGAAGAACGAGATAATTGAATAACATTATTAATGTGATCCATTTTTGTTGGAACGAAAATTGTATCAGATTTCAAAGTTTCATAATTTCTTATACGACCCCAATACCAAAACGAACCATCTGTTTTTATTGCTTCAACATTGCATCGCATGCTTCGAGCAATCATCCAATCCTTATCTTTTCCTACTTGAATTGGATAATTTTTACTTACCATCGTACTATCACCTAACTCAGCAAAAACATTAGTACCCCAAGCCCATAAAGTGCCATTTGTTTTTAATGCTAAATTCGCTGTATGTTCACAAGAAACATCCACCCAGTCAGAATCATTACCTATTTGTATGGGTTTATTTTGACTAATATAAGTCCCATCTCCTAATTCCCCCCATACATTATAGCCCCAAGCCCAAAGTGTTCCATTTGTTTTTATTGCAATTGTGTGGGTTCCGCTACAAGAAACAATTAGCCATTCACCAGAATTTCCTATTTGTACAGGAAAATTTCTCTGCTCATAGGTACCATCGCCGATAGCTCCGAATTTACCATTGCCCCAGATATAAAGCGAGCTGTTTTCTGTGATTGCGGCGGTAACTTTGAGTTGACCTGTTATGTATTTCACTTTCCCTAGTACATTTTTTCCTATTTGTACAGGAGTTAATTTCTCATTGTTTGAACTATCACCAAGTTCTCCATTACTATTCCTACCCCACGCCCATAAGGAGCCATCGCTTTTTATAGCAAAAGAAGCGTTTGTTCCTGCGGAAACGAATTTCCAGTTATTTTCTTTACCTATTTTTATCGGGATATTTGAAGAGTCTGTTCTGCCATTACCAAATGCTCCGAATACATTTTGACCCCAAGCCCATAATGTACTATCTTCCATAATAGCGAGTGAATGACTATAACCACCTGAAACCATAATCCAGTTATTAGGACTTAATTGTATGGGAAGATCTCTAAAAAGTAATTTAGTACCATCTCCTAATTCGCCTTTTGTATTACCCTGCCATCCCCAAAGAGTGGAGTAATGGGTTTGGGGTTCTGAAGCATCGATAGTCTTAAAACTTAAAATAACAAATAGCAAGAATACAAGAAATTTGATTTTCATAATTCCCTTTTTAATTCAATTTATCGTAAAATATTTTATTAAATAAAACTTATTATATTTTTATATCTAGTAAATCATAACCTTTATCATCAGAGTTGCGGTACCGTGTTTGATTTGTATGAAATAAATACCCTTAATAACAGCGTTTGCATTCCAAGTAACGACTCCGCAATTATCTGTTAGTTTATTAAGAAATATTTCCAAATAATGATGCATAGTTTTTAGGATATGTCCATCTAATTAGCTTTCTACCATCTGTTGAGCTTTTATCTAACGTTTTGAGAATTAAAGTCTCTTTTTTATCTGAATCTGATAATTTCGATGTAAACAAAAATTCTTTGTTCGGAGAATAGATTGAGTTTCATTCCGTTTTATTTTTTTGGCAGGATTCAAGCGTTAATATCAAACCAATAAATAATAAAACAAGGAACCAGCGAATATAAAGTGATTTCATAACAAACCTTTATTTGAAAAATGATAAATATAGCATTTTGCTAATTATTATTTGCATTCTGAACGAAAACAAGAAAAAAAATATAAATAACATTTACTCTACAACAAATTTCTTAGTAAACTGCCCGCCATCCGCAATGACCGAGATAAAATACGCGCCTGTCGGTAAGTTGTTTAATGGGATTTCTATTTCACTGACGTTTTGGTTAGGACTCATCTCAAAGACTTTCTTCCCTAAAATATCGTGAATAAGAACAGCTTTTGGATTAAATGCTTTATTCGATTTGAAATATATAATGCCCCCTTTTTTAGAAAAAGAGTAATCGGAAAATGATTTTTCACTTACTCCAATCGGAATGTCGGATATAATAACTAATGAAACTTTTTCGTCTATTCTACCCAAAACTGAATATACATTTGGCTCTATTTCAATAACATCATTAAAACTATCATTATATTTATCGGGATACATAGGAGGAAAGCTCCAGATTAATTTGAAATTTTTATCTACTTTAATCAATGAACCATTTGAAGCATTTTTTAATCCATCGTAATTTTCAGTTGGTGTTTTACTACCGCTGATAAGATAATTACCATCGGAACATTCAAAGTATTTACCGAGCGGATAAATATTGGACAAATTTTGATATATAATTTCGCCATTCGATTTATTGATGATGAATAATTTATTTGTAGGTGACGAAGTATCGTTTGAATTTTTTGAGTAGTTAGCTAAAAAAGTTAAGTTGTCCTCTGAAAATAAAATATTTGAACCGCGTGAAACACCCGTATAGTTTGGATCGGATACTATTATTTCTTTATAAAATTTTATTGAGAAATCGGAATTTAATGCGCAATAAAACATCTCGATTTTAAATTCGTATTGAGTTATCCAAGTACGTTTTTGCCCACATATATAATAATTATTATCTTTGTATATGATATTACCGGGTAAAAATATAATTGAATGTAAACCCAATTTTTTAATGGAATCAATCGGAAATTTCAACGGTTCAAACTCTTTTAAAAACTTTCCGGTCGAATCATATTGCCCGACAATCACTTTTATCATAGAGTCTTTCAGGTCAACATAATGAAATGCTTGGAGGACTTCATTTTTATCATTCTTACATAAAGCCGGAATAGTGCCATCAATGGTTTTTTTTCTTATAGAAATACTATCGAAAGATTGAGATATTATATTTCCTAATGTATCTAATTTTATGACCATTGGAATGTAATCATCACACAAAATACCGTAATTAGGATAAGATCCGAACTTATTCGCCCTATTTATTGTCAGAGTTAGAATGTTTCCCCTGAATTCTGCCACGTTTTCAGAAGCATAAATTGGTTTAGGGAAAAACTGATTTTTGATAGCTAATAAATTATAATATTTTTCCTCGCGATTCAATCTAACAAAAAATAATCCGGAAGGTGTTAAATAATCTATTGAAGCATTTCCAAATAAATATTCTTGATTATTGTGGCTTATCCAGCCAGACGGCAAATAAGCTTCACAATTAAAAGGATTAATAACAGAATTAGATATTGATTTCTGCGAAAAAACTGAATTGGTAAAGCATGTTAGAAATAAAATAACAATAAATGTAAAGAATTTCATTTTTAACTCCATTAAAGATATTAAAGAAAACCTACAACCAAATAAAAATTTGGTTGTAGGTGGTTTATTATTTTTTTAAAAATTGTTCACAACAAGTTCTGTTTTCTGTTTCAACGATTAACAGGTACTTCCCTTCAGTTAGGTTCTTGATAGATATTTCGAAAGATTTGTTGTTTGGGTCAATTAATATTTCATTCGCAAATACAATTTCCGAATTGGCAAATGAAAAAATTGATACTTTTCTGTTAGATGAATTATTATCTAAAAATGAAATTGTAATGCAATCTGCGGCGGGATTTGGGTATATTGAAAATTTGATTTCTGATTTTTCCGATAACCTCGCAATCCAGCTTTTTCCATTATCAATTGAATAATAATTCTTTTTTTCTGAGTTCGTAAATTCAATAATACGATTCGATTCGCTCTTTACATTAACCCAATTGTGTCCATTATTGGTAGTTATAAATGTTTTTCCTTTTGAATTAGAATAAATTATTCTGTCATTTTCAAGGCTGAATAGTAGAATAGGCATTACAAAAACTATAATCAATGTTATTATTTTCATATTAATCTCCAAGATCTAGAAATTCGACATCACAAGATTCTATGCAAGGATAGGTTGATATCATAACAGCATTTTCAACATAGGGACATTCTGATGTAAAAAAATCGCCAGGGCATTCCGCACTATTTCGCGTGGTTCGGCTATAATTGTGATTAAGTATGTAATATGCTGGATCCCCTGGATGTAAGAGGTCTTCCATATAACAAAAATGATGAATGAATTTACAACAAGCACTTTGTTCACAAATATGCGGTTTTAGTGTTAGCACGATTTCAGTTCCTGATTCTCCGGCATAAGATGTATAAACACAAAAACCTTTGCAAAGGCCATCAAAATAATGAACTTCAAAGTTTACATTTAAATCATCACACATCATAGGGGTTTCTCTTAGTGCATTATGCTCGGTAAATATTGATTTTGCAAATAAACCATACAAATCCGCTAATAATTGATTTGCTTTTTGTTGCTTCTGTGCGGGGGTACCTGTATTCATATAATCATAGAGATCACCACAAATAAAAGAACCATAGTTTGTATTCCTAATATGGTAATGTAGTATGTGTGTTTGAATGCAATTAGGGTTGAATATACAGTATCTTGATGTAGCTATCATTTGTATTGGGCAGTTGGGCCAACTTGGGTGATAAACAACGACTCTTCGATACGGTACCCAATTTGACCAATGAATACCATCATTATCCGTATCGGGACATAATTCGTCTGCCCATCCAGCAGCACATAGTGGCATAGAAAAAGATTCACACAGGTCTTCCATAAAAGGCCAATTGCCTGTATCTAACATAAATGGTGTTAGAGTGATTTGCTGAGCGGCTGTCGCATTAATATATGTAACATTAGGGTCTATAGGCGGTTGAGAATAAACCGTGCTTTTTGTTGTTACTAAAAAAGCGACAAGAATAAAAGTTATTATTAGGGAAAGTTTCATTTTCTTTTCCGAAAACAATTAAACAATATTTTTTTTAAAATTATTACACGCAAACATCTTTTAATTTTTTTGATTTATTCGAATCTAAGGTTCTTCCAGAGTATTTTCTCAATTATGGCGGGATAAATTCGTAGCATAAATGTCTGAAGAATATTGTGGTGCAAAAACACC
>JBBRAO010000067.1:0-7479 GCA_038206725.1 Kapaibacterium sp. (SeqCode) | reverse complement strand
ACCGAGATTTTCAAAATTAAAAGAGAAATAATGGAAGAAATTGCTAACACGCGGGTCATCGCAATTACACAAAACAGTTTTACCATTAAAATGCTCTTTATAATGCTTCATTTCTTTTTCAATATCAGCAAGTTGAGTATAAAACTCATCTTTTTTAGCATTTTTAGCATCGTGTAAATTTTTATTAGCGGATTCTTTTTTCATTATTCAATCATCTTTTTAATTGTAACATTAACTTATATGGCAAAATTAAGAAAAATATTTTAAAATTTGAATACAAGGATGGATAAATCACAAATAACTTCATACTCTAATGCAAAATTAATAATCTAAGATTGATTTCCATATATATATTCGATATTTTATTTTATTTTTTTTGTATTTTTAAATGTTGTTTGATTTATATGGAAATTTCTGGTCAATAATTCTTATATTAGCACTTTAATAATATCAGAAAACAGAAAATTAATGGAAAACTTCTCCCATTACGAAGATGTATATATAGATTCCGGCGATATAGAATTTCTGCTCAGCGAGAAATTGGACAGTTTGGAGATCAACCGCGTTCTTTCGGCTTACGAAATGGCGGAGATGATATGCTCGTCGAAACTAACACCTTTTGGTATGGATAGTTTCAGCCACGCCACTCGCGTTTGCTATATCTTAATAAGTGAGTTATTCATTTACGAACCTGAAATGCTTTGCGCGGCACTTCTTCACGATGTTTTCAATTTAACCAACGACATCACACCCGAGATAATTGATTTTAATTTCGGAGCCTATACCACTTATTTAATCCAGTGCATTACTGATAGCCATACAATTTGCCATAAATCGGAAAACCCCGACGAAAACAAAAGTCTGCAATCGCAAGTCTGTAACGATGATTACTTGGTAATTTTGGGTGCTGAGCATTTGGACACCATCCGCTGTTTCGATATTGATGTAACCGGTAATGTCCTGAAATATCTCGAAGAAATATCCAAAACCATCATTCCGCTTTTCGATAATTCTAAAGACCAAAACCTGATTTACCTGAAAACTGAGCTTTTAAAGCATAGAAATAAAATCTTGAGTTAGTGCACAAATACATCTGTAAAAGCAAATTTTTGGGCATCGAACAAACCTTTATCACTCAATTTCAATTCGGGTATAACAAGCAATGCCATAAATGATAACGTCATAAACGGCGCGTCAAGATTGCACCCCAATTCCTTAGCTTTTTCATTTAGCTCAGTATATTTCCGCGCAACAACTTCGGCTTTTTGGTCGGACATTAAACCGGCAACAGGTAAATCTAATTGAATTATTTCTTCGCCATCGCAAACGCTTATTCCACCCTTAGCCCGAATAATCGAATTAACGGCTTTCAGAATACTTTCATCATCCACACCAACTGCTATTATGTTGTGCGAGTCGTGAGCGATACTTGATGCAATTGCTCCACGCTTCAATCCGAAATTCTTTATAAAAGCGACGGTGGGTTTAGTGTTGCCATATCGCGAAACATTGACAATCTTTAAAATATCGTTTTGGATATCACTAACCGCAAATCCATTTTCAATTTTAGCTTTGGTGATGATTCCCTTTGTAGTGAGTTCCCCATTTTCGGCAACTATAACTTTTATATTTTCGCTTGTAGCTTTCAATCGTAGATCGTCAATTGATTTTGGAATTACTTCGAATTTGTTCACTATTCGTATCGGAATCTTTTTTGTGTTCTGCTCTACCCTATCATAAACTTTTTCGCCATTGATATAAGTTTCCAATACGTTGAATTCTGTGAGATTATCAACCATAATCCAATCTGCCGAATCGCCCTTCTGCAATAATCCCGAGTTTAAATAATAGTGCTTTTTGGGATTGAATGAAGCGGCTCGCAGAACGTTGAATAAATCACATCCATTTGCTATGGCTCGTTTAACAAGCAAATTTATATGCCACTTAACCAAATCGTTGGCGTGTAAATCGTCGGAACAAAACATTACTTCATCGGGGTATTTATCAATTAATTCAGCCAATGCCTCAAAATTTTTCGCGGCGGAACCTTCGCGGATAAGAATTTTCATACCCTTTTGAATTTTTTCTTCGCCTTCTTGGTAACTGTCAGCTTCGTGGTCTGTTCGGCAACCGGCTGAAATATATTTTTCCAAATCGGTACCGGATAAATGAGGCGCGTGACCATCAATTTCTTTCCCGAATTTCTTGGCGATTTCCAGTTTGGTCATTATATCGGGCGTTTCAGCTAAAACTCCCGGGTAGTTCATTACTTCCGATAAATGCGAAACCTCGTCGTTATCCATTAGAGTTTCGATATCATCGGGTGTAATTACAGCTCCTGAGGTTTCAAATTCAGTTGCCGGTACACTGCTCGGTGCGCCAAAATAAAAGCGTAAGGGCACTTTCTCCGCATTCTCGATCATATACCGTACACCTTTTATTCCTAATACATTGGCAATTTCGTGAGGGTCGGCAACAACACCGATTGTTCCGAACGATAGCGCGACCGGAGAAAATTCCGAGGGTACAAGCATCGTGCTTTCAATATGAATATGGGAATCAATAAAACCAGGGAGGATATATTTATCCGATGTACCGATTTTTTCTTCGACTGAGTAGATTCTTCCACTCTCTATCTGAATTGTGCCAAAAAATATCCTTTTTTTTACAATATCGACGATATTTGCTTCTATTTTCATCATTCTGACCTTAACTTTTTGCTGATTTATTCGTTTAAAGTATATTTGTATTTTATAAATTATTGAAAACCGAAAAATGAAGAAATTACTAATTTTTGCGATTATACTTTTATCAACTGTACAAATATACTCACAAAATAAAATAGAACAAGCGAAGACACTTGGAAATCAGGCAGTAAAACTAATAAATGAGAAGAAAAGTCCTGAAGCATTAGAACTTCTCAAAAAAGCTCAAAAGCTGGACCCAAAATCAATATTTTATCCTTATGAGATGGCTGTTGCCTATTATGATAAAGAGAAATTTCCTGAAGCGATGAAGATTTTAGATTCGCTAAAGCGTCATCCTCAAGTAAATGAACAGGTTTATCAATTATTAGGAAATTGCTATGATTATCTCGCCAAAAGAACCGAAGCGCGGGATGTTTATGACGAAGGTTTGGCTCGATTCCCTAACTCAGGACGTTTGTATATGGAATTAGGGATTATATCAATTGAGGAAGACAAAGTTAAAGAAGGTTTAAATGAGTGGGCGCAAGGTACGCGAGTACAACCTAATTTCGATAATTTACACTATCGTTTGGCTAAACAGTATTATAAAGATTCAATGGATGTTTTTGCGTTAGTAAGTGGCGAAACTTTTTTGAACCTTACAAATAACGAAAATAAAATACTTGAAATCAGCAAAATGTGTTTCGATATATATAACAAAGCTATAATTAAAAACGACTCAGCTAAGTACGTTTTTTCATTCAGAAAACATACGAACGAAACGACATATTTTGAAATGGCTTTTGAAATTATATTCAATAATGCGGCTAAAAATATTGATTTGTCCGATGGTTTGAGTTTGGAAGAATTATATATTTTAAGGACTGAGTTTTTTAAAATCTGGTATAAAGAAGACACTCATAAACGTTATGCGAATTTTCTTTATGATTATATAAATAAGGTTATTCAGGACGGTCAGTTCGAAACGTATAACTATTGGATATTTTCAAACGGCGATCCGAGCGGATTCCAAAAATGGCTTGAAAGCAACACCACTACTGCAAGAGAATATCTAAAATGGCGTGAAGCTAATATGTTTAAATTTGACGAACCTGAAGCTAAATAGACTTCACACTACGGTTTTGATAAATTTCGAATGCCCAATTTAACGCATCCAGCGTACTTTGGGCATTTGCTATATTCTGTCCGGCTAAAGCAAATGCTGTTCCGTGGTCTGGCGAAGTACGGATAATCGGCAATCCGGCTGTAAAATTTACACCCCCACCCCCGGCTATATATTTTAAAATTGTTAATCCTTGGTCGTGGTACATTGATAGGATACCATCATATTTTCCGAATTCTCGATGAGCGAAAAGCCCGTCGGAAGGGAAAGGTCCCACGGCTTCGATACCGATTAAATTAAGGGTTTCAATAGCAGGTGTGATAACTTCGATTTCCTCAATGCCCATTGCTCCGTTTTCACCACCGTGCGGATTTAATGAAAGTATGGCTATTTTTGGATGATTTATTCCAAAATCGGTTTTCAACGAATTATTAAATTTTGTACAAATTTCAATTATTCTATCTTGGGTTACTAAATCCGGAACATCTCTTAAAGCGGTATGAATTGTTAGCAAAGCAACGCGAAGACGCCCGGAAAACAATATCATCAGCGGATTAGTATCGTCGTAGTAGGATGCCAATAGCTCTGTATGCCCCGGAGAACGCCAACCTGCCAAGTAAACAGCTTCTTTCGATATTGGAAGCGTCATCATAGCGTCCGCCCTACCTGAACGAGAATAATCAATTACTTTGAGTACACTTTCTTTGGCTAATTTTCCGGATTGTTCACTAACATTTCCGAAATCTGGCTTTACATAAGTTTCGCAAGGAATTATATTTATTTCAATACCTTTGTAAATCAAATGCTCTTGAACGATTTGAACGGGAATTTTTAAAGCTTGGGCGTATTCTTTAAGTGTTTGGGGTTCAACTGCTAAAACTAATTGGCAATTTACCGGAGTGACGGATTGAGTATAAAAACTGTCTAAGGCTTTGAAAAAAACTTCCAAGCCAATTCCGTTCACATCACCGCAAGAAACAGCTATTCTCATAATTAAACCGCATTAAATAAAATAAGTTTTCCTTTTCTTGAATCCAATTCTGCCATTGTCCCAATAGGTAGTGTGATATTATCCGCTAAATGTCCAAATGGCACATCATAGACAATAGGTTTTTCATAATTGCTGAAATATTGACCGTAAAGCTCTTTAATTGTATATCCCATATTAGGATAGAAATTTCTTCTGTTATTGAGGTTTTTGAATATTCCGATCATTATACCAGCCGCATCGTCAAATTTGCCGGCTAATTTCAATTGGTTAAGTTTTCTGTCAATTTGATAAGCATCTTCAGAAACATCCTCTAAAAACAGAATCGCGTCTTTAGTATCAATCTCATATTTAGTACCCATCAGACCACAAATAACCGTTAGGTTGCCACCAATTAAGCGTCCTGCTGTTCTCCCGGGGATGATAGTCTGCATCGTAGGCGATTGATAAACAGCCGGTTCAAACTTTGGGTTTTCAAAAATCATCTTTTGAAGATACATCCTCGAAAACTCATTGAGCTGACTTGACGCTACTGGTCCGTGATAAGTAACCAATTTTGTTCGAGTGTAAATGGCGGTTAAGAGAGCGGTTACATCGCTAAAACCGATAATCAACTTTGGATTTTCACTTATAATATCATAATCTAACAAGTCTAAGATTCGAGAAGCTCCATAACCTCCGCGAGCGGCAAAAATAGCATTTACATCCGGATTTTTAATAAAGCTCATAAATTCGGCGGCGCGAAATTCATCCGTTTGGGACAAATATCTGAAATCATTTTTTTGTTTCGCCACTGTATCGCCGAAAACAACCCTGCAAAAATTATCCTTAAGGAATTTGACACCAAAGCGGCATTCACCGGTATTTGTAGGGCTACCCGGCGCAGTAATAGCAACTAACGAGTCTTTTTTCAAAAGCGGTGGAAGGACACTATCATTATGCAATAACGATAGAACAGGGACATCAAGATCTTCACCCATAGCCTTGGGTATAAACTTCCCTAGCGCTACCGCACCAATGGCGGCGCCGCTAAATTTAAACAAATCTCGTCTAGTAATACCCATCATTTTCGCTTTTTTAAAAAAGATATTTTCAAATATAACAAAAAAAGCGTAATTTTGTGTTCCTTGAAATGCAAAAAAAGATTAAACCACGCGGAAAGGTGCAGGAGTGGTTGAACTGGCACGCCTGGAAAGCGTGTGTACGGGGAACTGTACCGAGGGTTCGAATCCCTCCCTTTCCACAAATGAACTCTTTGATTTATCAGAGAGTTCATTTGTTTTTCTAAACCTTCCGCAGGTTTGAAACCTGCGGAAGGTTTCAAAATTGAAAATGCAATAAAGCCGAATTGTCATTCCCGACTCCGATTGGGAATCCATCTTATTATAAGCTTAACACTTGTGGTGAGTCATCCTGAACTAAGTGGAGAATCCGGCTCTTAAATCCGGGAAGAATGGCGTATTTGTAGAAATTAATTTATACATTAGCCTCATTTTTTAACGGGATATCCCACCGTCTGACCAAAAAGAATACGTTGATCTTGGCGTAAATTTAATTTTGCTCCAAGTTCATTTCGATCGCAATTATGAAACCAAGACGCCAAACCCTGTGATGCCGCATATAAATACACATTACCGGCAATGATTCCTGTATCAATAAAATAATACGACTTTTGCACTTCGGGATTCTGCAAACCCGGTTCCTTGAATCCGGAAGTATGTATCAGCACTAACTCCGCATTGCAAATCTATTCACTTAATCCACGCGAATATCTTGGTATTCCCAACCGCGGCTCCATAAAAAAAGGCAATCAAGCAGACATAATAATAATTGATAGAGATTTGAAAAATCCAAAAGAAATCAAAGACACGAAAGTTATTTTGACAATAGTGAACGGGAAAATAGTCTATAAGAAGTAATTTTGAATTATGAATTATTTGAAGATGGATTTTGAATTTTGAATTTTGAATTTTGAATTATAAGAAAGAATTCACCACAAAGACGCGGAGAATAATTGTCAATGGTTAATTGTAAATTGTTAATGAGAAGAAGAAAAAAAACTACGTAATTCGGAATTGATTCCCGTAATTCGTAATTCGTAATTTGAAATTCGTAATTGATTCTTGTAATTCGTAATTGATTCTTCAATCCTGAAAGGATGGAATTATTATAGAAAATTGAAAACCCACCCATGCCAAAACCCTGAAAGGGTGAAATTTTTACCAACCACGAAGTTGACAGTTGATAGTTGATAGTTGATAGTTGAAAATAAGAAGAAGAAAAACTACGTAATTCGTAATTGATTACCGCATTCCACTGGTTACCAAGCTCCTGCTTGGGAACATTTTTGTAGAGACTCACAGCGTGTGTCTGCTCTATTGTATACTATTTTGTAAAACATTGTATTCGTCAGACGTACCTGTTACGTCTCGACAGGATAAATTTGTATCCTTAATATAAAAATAAATATTTTTAAAAATTTTTCTATTCTTTTAAGCAATGATTATATAGATAGATAGATAGATAGATAGATAGAGCAGTTTTATGAACAAAGATTAATTTTTCTTATTTGGAATTGTTATTGGAATAATGCAATTTTGAAATGCACAGATTGAAAATTTCGATTATGAATTTTAATTTATAAAAAATAATTGAGTTTTCTATGTGGTTTTTAAAATTAT
>JBBRAO010000066.1:0-7621 GCA_038206725.1 Kapaibacterium sp. (SeqCode) | reverse complement strand
TCTATGTGGTTTTTAAAATTATTATTGATTAAATGATTTGATAAAATGACAGGAGACACGCCTATGATTGCCCAACCAAAAAAGCCAAAGTTTTTTACTTGGTAAAGTTTTCCTTTGGCTTAACGAAAAAATAAATAAAACTTCACCAAAAATGCGAAGCATCACCTATTTTGTAAAAATAAGAGACCATAAAATTACATAATATTGGTGATATTTCGAGAGATTTTTTATTAATTAAAGTTTTTTAAATTTTTCAGGAATAAAAAGATGAAAAAGAAAACATCATATCAATAAGCACTTTGATTTTTATAATTGGAGTATGTTTTTTAACAGCTAATTTGTATGCTGGAGTCGGTGGAACCATTAAGCACGAAAGTGCTACTGGTTGGGACGTAAGTACCGGTCAACTAACAGCAGCTGGTTTAGCCAACGATTTATGCACAATATCTGGACCTAATGGCGAAGTTATTGGTTATGAATTTAATTGTTATGGGAGTGGTATGTGTTATAATATTGATGGCACTCATTTGACTATCAACTTAGCAGAACCGGGTTTTGGGCCTTGTGGCATTTTTGTTCAAATTCATAAACATTGATCTTTATCAATTAATTTATGCGTTTTACATTTTGAAAACCAAGGATAATGGAGTAATCCCTAATTCTTGGTTGATTATAAATTTTAAAGGTATTGGGTGTATGAAAAATATTTATTTTCTAATTATCTCTTTTTTTTATTTAACCTTTATTAGCTATTGTGCTGATAAATTTGAACCTGATGAAATTAAAATCGATAATTCTTACGAAAAAAGATTTAAAATCATCTCAAAAATTTCTATCCAAGAAAATGAAAATGCTGTATTAAAAAGCATAGCGGATGTGGATATTTCAGATAATAAACTCTATGTTTTGGATTATGGCAGTGGAAATTTGACTATTTACAATATCAATTCTGGAAAATTGATCAACATTTTGAAACCAGAGATAAATCTAAGTGATTCTGTTTGTGTAAAATCTTTCTCACCATATTTTATGAATACCCTAGATTACAATTATATAGATATCAAAGTAAGAAACCACAAAAGGATTATACCTTTGGATAGAGTCAAAGAAATGAACCAGTTTAATAGAATTTTAATTGATGAGAATATTTACCTTTTATCAACTTTAAGAACTTATTGTTATAAAAAGAACAAAGCTAATGATTCACTTATCGCTAACACAGCAGGATTAGTCGAATATGATAAAAATCTAAATTTATTATCAGTTATACCTTTTGCAAACTCTTATAAAGGGTGTCCAATTGCATTTGATTTTATCAAAACTGATAATGACGAATATTATGTTGTTACAAGTGATAATATAAGGCAATATTACCAAAACAAATTAGATTCTTTACCAATTCTTGGTAAGTATAATAATAATGGTGATTTTCTAAAAATCACTAATTTTCTTGATGACAAATTAACAAAATCATATATTGGCTATGGTATTGATTATCAAATAAGTTTAACAAAAGTGGATAACGATATTTTTATTGCAACACCTTATACTAGCAATATTGTTAATGTTGCTAATAAGAACACTTTTAATCTTATTAACCTTCCATTTTCTAATGACAAAGGGTTTGAATATCTTGAAAATAATGATGGTAATATTGATACTTCCGAAGTCAAGAATAAATATTTACTTTTCCCAGTACGAACATACCGATTATTTACCCGAGCAAATTCAATTATTGCAATTTCTCATATCCTTTTTTCTAAACAGAAGAAAGGGGTTGATTTTGTACAAGAATACTCAATAGATGGTACTTTAATTCAGCAAGGGCAAGTTGAAGGTAATATTAATAATGCTGTTTTACAATTTATTCATTATAATAAGAATGACGATTTATTTTACTTTTTTCGTAAAGATAATAGCAAAGGTTGGACGATGGAGGTGGCAAAATGGGAATAAGAATTTACATCTTATTTTTCTTTTTAATAACACTAAACTTATATTCTTCGAACAATACATATTTTAATACTCTAAAGAAGAATGTTGATTTGAAGCGAAATGAACAACTAATTATTATATATCAAGATATTGGTTCGTGTGTCAAATGCTATTTACAGCCAATGGACCAAATTGCAAAATTAGCGAAAGATGGTAAAATAAAGAATTTCAAATTACTGGCATTAGTTCGATGTGATCGTGATTTAGAGCTTAATATATACAAAAAACAACACAATTGGACAAATTATCTTTACAGAGATGATGGTAATGGTCGTAAACGATTAGGTGCTTCGGAAATAACATATTTAACAGTTTTTGAATACGATGGTAAAAAAATTTATGAAATGGAATAATCATCAATTTTAAGTTTCATAATTTCAACATCCCTCTTTCTTCTTTCCCCATTTATTAAGGTGGGTTATGGGGTTTCTCTTCTCTTTCTTCACATTTTCAATTGTCAATTGTCAATTGTTTGAAGATGGATTCCTGCTTTCCAGATTGTGTAAAAAGTATTTTGATTTTCTGGAATATTGTTGATAACTAATCAATATAACGCGGTTTAGAATTTGGCTATGTCGTTGATTATTCGTATATTTGCTTATTGTTTCAATGACAAAAAGCAAAAAGAATAATGACAATCAAAAAACGAAATAATAAACCAAAGCGAACTATTTTATTCGATTGAAAATATGATATCACCTGATAATATTGTAAGAATAATAGAAGTTGTAGTTAAGCATTTAATCGTTCTTCGACCAGAGGTTTACCAGATTAGAGGTACAAATTCTATGGGTCGGCCTGCTTATACTGCGGAAACCTTGCTAACAATTTAGTTTTTCGGTTGTATGAACCGTATAACAACAAGCCGCCGTCTAGAAAAAGAAACACAAAGAAATCTTGAGATGATATGGTTAATCGGTAATTTAAAGCCCGATCACAAAACTATTTCGGATTTTATAAAACCATCTCAAATTAATGGACTTTTGAAATTTATTCTAATACAATTGTAAAATTATGACATTTTTCTATATTAAACAAATAATATACTTATTTTCCTTATTCATCCGATGACTTCGAGTCATCCCCAGAGTAACTAAATACAAAGATGTCCAACAACTTCAAGTTGATGGACATCTTATTAAAACATCTACTAAACAATTTACTATTTTTGGATTTCTTTGAAATCTTTGATGATTTGTTCTTGTATGGATTTAGGTAGTGGTTGATACTTCATAAATTCCATAGTGAATTCGCCTTTGCCTTGAGTAATAGAGCGGATATCGGAAGCGTATCCGAACATCTCTCTCAATGGTACTTCAGCTTCTACAGTAACATAACCAACTTCGACAGTTGTGTTGTGAATTATACCTCTTCTTTGGTTTAGCTGACCAATCACCGTACCTTGGAATTCCTCAGGAGCGGAAACTTCCAACTTCATAATAGGTTCCAAAATTAGTGGTGCGGCTTTGGCTACTGATTCCTTCATTACGTGACGTGAAGCCAAACGGAATGCCATATCTGATGAATCCACCGCGTGAGTAGAACCATCGTTCAAATGCACTTTTACGCCCAAAACTTTTTGATCGATTAATACACCTTCTTCGAGTTGTTCTCTAAAGCCTTTCTCGCAAGCGGCAATATATTCTTTCGGAATCACACCTCCAACGATTTCATTACAGAATTCGAATGTTTTCTCTGCTGTAGCTTCCATCGGTTCAATGAATCCGGCAACACGCGCGTATTGACCCGAACCACCTGTTTGTTTTTTATGAGTGTAGTCGAATTTTACCAATTTTGTGATTGCTTCTCTATAAGCAACTTTCGGATTACCGATAACGACTTCGCAATTATATTCACGTTTAATGCGCTCAACATAAACTTCTAAATGCAATTCACCCATACCGCACATAATAGTTTCGCCCGATTCTTCATCGCGGTAAACTCTAAAAGTAGGGTCTTCTTTTTGGAAACGGTTCATCGCTTTCGAAAAGTTCACCAAGCCAGATTTTTCTTTTGGCATTACGGCTAACTCGATAACCGGATGCGCCACAAACATTGAGGTCATAGAAAAGTTATGGAACCCATCGGTAAAGGTATCGCCTGAAGAACAATCTATTCCAAAAGTAGCAACTATCTCACCTGAACCCGCTTCTTCTATATCGTGCATTTCGTTTGCGTGCATACGAACCAAACGCGGAACTTTAATTCTCTTTTTATTGGCGGTATTTATAATAAAATCGCCTTTCTTGATTGAACCTTGGTAGATTCTCAAGTAAGTTAATTGACCATATCTACCGTCTTCTAACTTAAATGCTAAAGCAACCAAAGGTTTTTCTGAATCGCTCAAGAGTTCAACTTTTTCTTCTTCATTATCCAAATCCAACGCTTCGTTTTTCACTTCACCCGGATTAGGAAGATAATCAATAACCGCGTCAAGCAGCGTTTGAATACCTTTATTCATTTTGGCTGTTCCTACAATTACCGGAGTAATATGCATATTAAGAGTTTGGTGTTTAATCGCGTCTGTAATTTCTTTGTTCGTTACTACGCCACCCTCTAAAAATTTGTCAGCGATTATATCATCGTGATCCGATAAACGTTCAATCATTGTTTCGCGACGTTGCATTGCTTCTTCCATCAAATGTTCAGGAATATCTTTTTCCACAACATTTTCGCCGGATTCGCCTTCGTAGTAAACAGCTTTCATTTTTATTAAATCAACAACCCCTTCGAATTTATCTTCTAAACCAATAGGCATAGTTATTAAAACAGGTTTGTGATGCAATTTATCTTCTAATTGCTGAACAACTCTATCAGGGTTTGCTCCGGCACGATCAACCTTATTAATAAAAGCAATCCTTGGCACTTGATAGCGACGCATTTGTCTATCAACAGTAATTGATTGAGACTGAACACCACCAACACCGCAAAGCACGAGAACAGCACCATCGAGAACTCTCAACGCGCGCTCAACCTCAACTGTGAAGTCTATATGCCCGGGTGTATCAATTAAATTAATTGCATAATCTTTCCATTGGCAATATGTAGCGGCTGATTGTATTGTGATACCTTTTTCGCGTTCCAAATCCATCGAATCCATAGTCGGACCATCGCCCGATTTGCTACGTATCTCTACGATCTTATGAATTTTACCGGTGAAGAACAAAATACGTTCACTTAATGTCGTTTTTCCAGAATCAATATGAGCCGCAATTCCAATATTGCGAATTTTACTTAAATCCATTTAATAATACCATTTATTTTAATAATCAATTTAACCGTTGATCGAAATCTGATTTTTACAGTCAATTTCGAATACAAAAATACGCCTATTTTAGCTATAAATAAAATTTTTCACTGTTTTTATTTATTTATTTTTGGTTATTAGAATATTTATTTTTAATTTGAAGAAAGTTAAATTAAGAAATATTAAGAATAAGAATTATTCCTTCTCTCAAAAAAAACTCGTTTCAAAGAAAAGCCAATGAAACGAGTTAGATTTTTATATTTTCACAAATTTCGCAGTTTCACCGCCGATTTTTACAAAATAAATTCCTTTTGGAAGAGTGGAAATATTGATTTGCTGAACAGACGAGGGCGTCTGTTCTACTGTCATCACTATTTCGCCAAGTGTATTGTAGATGATCAGCTCATCAACCCCACGCTTCAAAGGGGGGTTGATGGCTCCCAGCTTAATTGTTATAAAATCGTTTGCCGGATTGTGTATTATACGGATATTTTCCGCCTCGTCATTCACACCAGACGTTCCTGTTTTGAATGTCCAAACTTCGCTCCAGTAAATCGAGCCGTTTGATTCTGAATTCCAAGGACGGACACGCCAGTAATACAGCACGTCCATTTCTAAATCGGGTACATTTTTCTCGGTGGTGGTGATTGAGTCCTTTGAATAAACCAAATCGGTGAAATAATTGTTTTTTTCATTTATTCCTTCATAATAGGATATATTTCTTTATCTCCATCTATGTTGACATAAAGCAAGTAAAAACCTCGCGGTATTCCTGTTAAATCGGCATTGATAATTCCTTTCCCTGTGGATAAATCAAAACTGCAACCTGTTTGCACAGATGGTTTAATTAATTGTCCGGTATATGTATATACATCGATTGTTGCGTTAGAAATATCTAAGGTCAAATTTGCCTCGAAATTTAGTAGAACTCTTCCGCGTGTAGGATTGGGATAAGCATAAGAAACATTGAACTGATGTTCATTATTTACAACAGATAATGGGTTTTGGTCTTCGTCACCCCAATACATCAATTTTGAAAACATACTAAAATAAAAAAGCGTGGAACCATTTGGCAAACATTTTATTGGATGTCCTGCTGTATATTGGTCAAGTCCAAACTTTTCTCTCATTTTATAGAAATCGTATTTTTCCGTATCATAGTAATGAAGAAATGCAAAGCAGGATGAATCGGCAGTTTTATCATAAAATCCTCCACTAATCCAAATCGAACCATCACTATCAACATCGAAACTTTTAATTTTACCCGGAGAAAGTTGATTGCTGATTTTGCCTTCATCTAAATTATATATAACAAAGTCTTTACCATCGAATGATGCCGGATTTCCTACTTGTTGAATCATCCATATTTTACCGTTTGCTACTTGTAATCTTGGTAACATCGCTCTGGTGGTATCACTTTGAAACAAACTCCTATCAAATAGTTTTCGTTCACCTGAAATCGGATTAATTGAACATAAATCGTTGTTTAATCCTAAATAGTATAATTCACCTTTATAAAAAACTAAATTGTTAGCTCCTCCTTCTAAGTTTGGATAATAATCTTGGTCTTTTAGTACATCCAATGTGTCGTTGCCATAAAATTTTGTACACTTTTCGCCGTCATATTTAATAAAATACATTTGCATCATATTAATCCAGAAATTACCATCAGCATCCTTTGCAATACTCCTGACCCTACCAAGCGTATCTTCAACAGGAACTTTGTAAATAATATCCCAGCCACTGCCGTTATATTTTTTAAATTCATTTATACCGAAAATTTCATAATAATCAACAACATAAATATCACCATTATCGTCATAATATATATCTTTAATAAAAGATTTTGTTTTATCAAGTTTAATAAGATACTTATTCTTGTTTCTAACTTCTAATATTGAATTTGTATATTGCACTACGAAATCTCCATTTATATTATTTTTAATTATTGTTGGAGAAACTGCAAATTCTTGAATTATCAAACTATCCTTACACCAATAAAAATCGTGGGCATAGATGGAATATGACTTTATAGCATTTATAGCTAATACTATAAGAATAAAAAACAAAAACTTTTTCATTTTTTAAGTACCTAATATATTTATTATTTATTTATTTTTAAAATTATTACACGCAAACATCTTTTAATTTTTTTGATTTATTCGAATCGAAGGTTCTTCAGGAGTATTTTCTCAATTATGGCGGGATAAATTCGTAGCATAAATGTCTGAAGAAGAGTGTGGTGCAAAAACACCAATCGCAGTGGTAATTGTTCCGGCGGCATAATGATATAGTTATAGCTGTGAGCTGTGAGCTGTGAGCTGTGAGCTGTGAGCTGTGAGCTGTGAGCTGTGAGCTGTGAGCTGTGAGCTGTGAGCT
>JBBRAO010000065.1:0-9272 GCA_038206725.1 Kapaibacterium sp. (SeqCode) | reverse complement strand
CTGAAGTGTGGGGTTGATGAGTCACGAATTTCCTCCTTTTGTTAAAGTTTCACAAATATTAATTTGTTTTTACAATTAATTTCCGTTTCTAAAATAATAAAACAAAGTCGAAGATTTTGCTTTATTAAAATAAATTAATTTAGAATGCCAATAGTTCTGTTATATTATTCTCAGTTATGACAAAAAAAGGACAGGTCGCAACCTATCCTTTCATTTATTTTTCTTGTCTATAGAACTTAACATTTATAGATTTAAAATTTCGATCAATAATTCGACTCTTTTTCTACTTATGCAGCCTCTTTATTCTGCAGACATAAAAATTAGCGTCATTCTTCCGCCAATAAGCCGGAAAGAATATATCGGCAGGGAGGCACAGGAAAAAATCGTTAGTTGTAAATGTTTCGACATATTCCTCGAACGTCTCTACCGCTTCGTCGAAATCGGTGCACACTTCCTTTACAACCAACATATCTTTAGCGATACACATAGGGTCTTGAGCAAAAGAATATGCCAAAAAGTATTCTATATTAATTGGTAATATATTCAGCGAAACGGACAAACCGGATATCTCCACATCCGATAATCCGGTTACACCAATTTCTTGAGCGCAGGAGCGAGATAAATCAATAATCCTTGGTGGTACGAAGGGACCACGGTCATTTACACGAGCGAATGTAAATCGCATATTGCTAAGATTGACTACTTTTACTATTGTGCCAAATGGCAGGTCCAAATGCGCCGCTGTAAGCTTGTTTTGATTGAATATCTCCCCGCTCGAGGTTTTTCGACCGTGAAAATAATTGGCGTAGTACGAGGCTATGCCCAGTTGTTTAAATAACCTACCGGGGCACTCGTTTAGTTCCTCATAAATAATTGGGGCTGTGGCTGTGTCCGATTCAACAAAGTCAAAATAAGTCTGGCTTCTTAATATGAATTCATTTTCCTGAGTTTTGGAGTCAAAGGTGAAAAATATAGTAAGTAGCATTAATATGATTGAATAACGGAGCATTGCGTTTAGTTATTTATGTATCCTATTGTGTGAACTAAGGTAATAAATTTATTCTTATCCAACTTCATCAATTTAACAATTTTATCATTGTCAAACGAACCGCGTGCCACCGTGCCGACACCTTCGGAAGCGCAGATTAGGTATATATTTTGCGAAATATAACCGGCGTCGCGACCGGCGTAGAACTGGTATTTTTCAGTATTGGTAACCTTATCCATTTTTGCAATATCGGCAACTATTATCAATTCGAAATCGGCTTTTCCTACAAATACTTGCGTTCCGGTTTCTGGACGGATGTCGTCATTGAATAATTTTTCGAGTGAATTATCTATTGGGTTGTAAAAGTATAATCCGTCTTCTTTGGCTATATATAGGCTTAATTCTTGCATATTCATAGCTGTCGGCGCGGTGTATCTATTCTCTTCGGGACGGTTTAATCCGTTTGCCGCCCATAATATATTCGAGATTTGCTGATTGCTTAATTTTTCGGTTGTGAAGTTGCGGGTAGTTTTTCTGAATTGAAGACATTGCATCAGGGATTTGCCTTTATCTAATGCTGGTTTTGGTAATTGGATTTTGTTTTGTGAAAAAGTTGTCATATAACTACATATTAGTATTAAAAATGATGAAATTAGTATTTTCATTCGCTATAACCAATGATAAAAAAACTTATAACGTATTAAACGGGTTTGTATTATTTTTGTGAATTTTGCTCAATACTATCCACAAAATTGGTTTTTTAACTAAAAAACAGTTAATTTAGCTTTTTTTATTATCAAATTTGTGTAAAAATGAAACGAATAATAATCATTATTTTTGCTATAATATTTTGCATATCAAATCTAATTGCTCAAGATCAAAAGACGACAGGAACTATAGAAGACGCCTTTAGGGCGGTGAAAGCCAAGGATTATGCTAAAGCAGTAACTTTATATAACGAAGCGATAAAGATAAACGCATCTTATGCACCGGCTTATTATGGTCGTGGTTTAGGATTGTTTTATCAATCTCAGTATTTGCCTGCTTTAAATGATTTCGATAAAGCGGTAGCACTTGATGAAAAATATGCCGATGCTTATTTCGCTCGCGGTGTTTGCTATGTTGAATTAAACAACATCAATTCTGCTGTAAGCGATTTTCAAAAAGCATCCGATTTAAAGCCCGATATGGCTGAAATATATTATGCTTGGGGAAACGCCTTATATATAAAAAGTGATTATGAAAAAGCAATTGTTAAATACGGAAAAGCAATCGAAAAAAATACAAAGTATGCCGATGCTTATTATGGTAGAGCGGCTTGCTTCAGATTGATGAAGAACAATCAGGCGGCTTTGACAGATTTTCAAAAATATATATCCTTAGCCGGTGAAAATTCCGAAATGGCCGATGAAGCACAAAGAATGATTGATTTAATTAATGAAGGTAGATAATTAATGAAAAAAACTCTAATTACTAAAATATTATTAATCTTGGCGCTTGTATTTATAGTCTATCCTGCCAAATCGCAAGATGTATTGAACGGGAGAATCTCGGGTAATTTCCAAATAGAAGCCCAAACTTATACAAAAGATTCACTTATCGGCGCACCCGCTGTTGAAGAGAAGATGCTTTCAAACAGCTTTTTAAATTTGATTTATAATACTTCCAATTTTGAAATCGGTGCCCGCTACGAAGCATATATGGGACCTATGTTAGGTTATGATCCACGTTATAAAGGTCAAGGCATATCCTATTTATATGGAAGATACCACAATGATATTATAGATATTACAGCCGGTGATTTTTATGAACAATTCGGCAGTGGTATAATTTTCAGAGCTTATGAACAAAGACAAATTGGCTACGACAACGCCGTTAATGGTGTAAGATTCAAGATTAAACCTATAGAAGGCGTTCAAGTTACCGCATTAGTCGGTAAACAACGTTTTTATTGGGAGCAGTATGATGGATATATACGCGGTGGAGACCTAAACGTAAATTGGAATGATTTAATGGGTATCGAAACCGATGCTTATAACTGGTCTTTGGGAGCTAGTGTGATTAGCAAATTCCAACCTGACGCCGATCCTTTATATTATCTTCCGGCTAATGTTTTAGCTTATTCCGTGCGCTCAAATATTCAAACAAATACATTCAGCGTAGAAGGCGAATACGCTTATAAATATAATGACCCTAATACAGTAAATAAAAAAAGTTATAATCCGGGTAAAGGATTAATCGCTTCGGCTTCATATTTCGGAATTGACGGCTTATCGGCATCGTTAAATTATCATTGGATTGATAATATGGATTTCCGGTTAGATCGTACCGTTACCGGACAAAGCCCAGCGCTAAACTTTATTCCACCCCTTACAAAACAACAATCCTATAGATTGGCTACAGCTTATCCGTTTGGAACACAATTAACCGGTGAGACAGGATTCCAAGGCGAGATAACTTACAAAGTGCCAAAGAAATCGGTTTTGGGTGGGAAATACGGTACCGATATAACAGTTAATTATTCCAGAGTATATAACACCGATTCAACAAAAACTGACGATTATACTTATGATTCACCATTTTTGGGAATTGGTAAAAGACTTTTATTCTCTGAATTAAATTTAGACATATCAAGAAAATGGAATAGCAATTTCAAATCGGGGCTTACTTTTATCAATCAAACCTACGATAAAGATTATTGCGAATTTGCTAATGCCGCGCATTACGGCAAAATCCACTCCAACATTTTAATTTTAGATAATACTTATCGATTTGAAAATGACCACGCGTTGCGTTTAGAATTGCAACATATGTGGGCTAATCAAGATTCAGTATTGTTAGTTCCCGATAACCTGAATGGTAATTGGGCTATGGCACTTTTGGAATATACAATCGCGCCTCAGTTTTTCTTCACCGTAAGCGACGAATATAACTACGGTAATGACTTTACGGAAAGACGTCTGCATTATTATGGTATTAGTGCGGGCTATATCGTTGAGTCAACACGAATTCAATTAAGTTGGGGTCGTCAACGCGACGGTGTGGTTTGTGTCGGCGGAGTATGCCGCTACGTACCAGCCACAAACGGCGTTTATCTATCAATAAGCTCATCATTTTAATAAAAATAAATTCAAGGTAAATAATGAAGACTAAAATCGAACCGTTTAAAATAAAATCAATAGAATCTATACCTATTACAACAAAAGAAGAAAGAATCAGATTTATGAAGGAAGCTAACTACAATCCTTTTAAATTGCGTTCTGATCACGTTACTATTGATTTGTTGACAGACAGTGGAACAACCGCTATGAGTTCAAAACAATGGGCGGCATTAATGGACGGCGACGAAGCTTATGCAGGTAGCCGTAGTTATTATAAATTCGAAAACATAGTTCGCGAAATAACAGGATTCAAACATATACTTCCAACTCACCAAGGCAGAGCCGCCGAGAAAATTCTTTTTGGCATATTGGGTGGGAAAGGTGTTGTAATTCCAAGTAATACTCATTTCGATACTACACGTGGAAATATCGAGTATTCAGGTGCATCTGCTCTTGATTGCGTGATTGACGAAGCTCACGATACTCAGTTACTATATCCTTTCAAAGGTAATATGGACTTGAAAAAGCTTGAAGCTGTAATTACAAAATATGGAAAAGAAAACATTCCTATTTGTATGTTGACAATTACAAACAATAGCGGGGGTGGTCAACCTGTTTCGATGCAAAATATCCGCGAAACTAAAGAATTGTTGAAAAAGTATAATATTCCGCTGTTTTTAGATGCTTGCCGTTTTGCTGAAAATGCATATTTTATCAAAAAACGCGAAAAAGGCTACGAAGATAAAACCATAAAAGAAATCAGCCAAGAAATGTTTTCTTATGCTGATGGTTCAACTATGAGCGCAAAGAAAGACGGTCTATCAAATTCCGGCGGTTTCTTAGCGATGAATGACGATGAATTGGTGAAATCCGCTCAACAACTGCTAATAATAACAGAAGGCTATTTGACTTATGGCGGTTTGACACGTCGCGATTTGGAAGCATTGGCTGTAGGGTTCGAAGAAGTTTTAGATTTTAATTACTTAGATTATAGAGTAGGTCAGGTTGAATACTTGGGCGAAAAATTAGCCGAGTACGGTGTACCGTTTATACGTCCAACCGGCGGTCACGGTGTTTATTTAGATGCGCGTTTATTAGCTCCTCATATTCCAGCTCATCAATTCCCTGCTCAAGCTCTTTGCTGTGCCATTTATTTGGAAGGCGGTATCAGATCGGTTGAAATCGGTTCGTTGATGTTTGGTAAATATGACGACAAAGGCGACTTTATCGGCGCTCCGATGGAATTGGTACGCTTAGCAATCCCGAGAAGAGTTTACACCAAATCGCACATTGATTATGTTGCGGAAGTTTGTGGCGAAATCTACAAGAATCGCGACAAATTGAAAGGTATGCGCATAGCTTGGGAAGCGCAATATCTAAGACATTTCACAGTTGAAATGGAATACATTTAGTAATAAAGATATTTGTTAAGTCGGGACATAAAAGAATAGTAGGGGCGTATTGGATACGCCCTTTTTGTTATTTTCCTGGACCTGATTGGGAATCAGCAAATTATTTTCTACTAAGGTTGAATAGAAAATAAGGTTTTACAAGAAAAATTATGATTGTTTTGAATCAGATTGAATAACAACAATTTAGTAGGTGTTTTAACATACAATTTTTCGTAAAGTCAAGTGTTCCAACCCGACTTTACTTTTTCCATCAGGTACAACCACCACTGGCACATAAAAATCGAATTTGTTACAAAAAAAACTCATCCGATGACTTTGAGTCATCGGATGAGTAAAAAAAGGTTAGGAAACTCTATTTTGGTATTCGCATTTTATAAAAGCTTCTCCAAACAAACGTCAATGCTAATAAGAAAAATGCGCCGCCAATAAATGGAGCAATTCGGACAAATTCAGGAACAATTGCAATTTCCATAGCTAACAAACCAAATAAAGTTGTGAATTTAATGATTGGATTTAGGGCTACAGAAGATGTATCTTTGAATGGATCACCAACGGTATCACCAATAATGGTTGCATCGTGCAATTCAGTTCCCTTTTCGTTCAAGTTTACTTCAACGACTTTTTTCGCATTGTCCCAGCATCCTCCGGCATTAGCCATAAATATTGCTTGAAATAAACCAAATACTGCTATTGATATTAAGTAACTTATAAAAAACGCAGCAGGAGCGGTGTGGTTAGTGTCCGAGGCTGAGAAAAACGCGAACGCTAATGTAAATGAAAAAATAGCGATAAATATATTGAGCATTCCTTTTTGAGCATAAATAGTACAAATCTTAACCACTTCCTTCGATGTTTCAACCGATGCTCTTTCCGCTGAATCTTTGCCGAGATGAATATTTTTTTTGATATATTCTACCGCTTTAAATGCTCCGGTTGTAACAGATTGGATTGAGGCGCCGGTAAACCAATAAATCACCGCTCCGCCTGTTATAAAGCCTAAAATCGTATATGGGTTTAAAATGCTCAATATTGCAGTTGGATCAATTCCTAATGCTGATTTCAGAACCAATATAAGTGAAAAAACCATTGTCGTGGCACCGACAACCGCTGTCCCTATTAAAACCGGTTTCGATGTAGCCTTGAATGTATTACCTGCTCCATCGTTTGCTTCAAGATAATACTTAGATTTTTCAAAATCAGGGGTGAATCCAAAATCATTTTTTATTTCTTCTTCAATATTCGCTTGCTTTTCTATCATAGATAATTCGTAAATAGATTGAGCATTGTCGGTTACAGGTCCGTAACTGTCAACTGCGATTGTTACCGGTCCCATACCAAGAAACCCGAATGCAACTAAGCCAAACGCAAAAATTGATGAGTATCCCATATATTGGCTCAAACCAAACGTGCTTGCCAAATAAGCCAAATACATCAACCCGACAAACAACATTCCTTCCCAAAATGCGCTAAAATTTCCGGCAACTAAACCTGAAAGAATGGTAAGCGATGGACCACCTTCTCGTGAAGCTGAAACCACCTCTTGCGTATGAGCAGATTTGGTACTAGTAAATAATTTTGTCAATTCCGGTATAAGCGCCGCTCCTAAAGTACCGCAACTAATTATAATTGAGAGGACAATCCAAATACTGCTTAGATCTTTAAGAAGCCAATAACTAATTGCAAAAGTAGCACCTATTGAAAAAATTGATGTTATCCAAACCAAAGAAGTTAAAGGATGTTCAAAATCTATATCCACCGAATTTTTATATCTGATTTTGCTTATCCAATTATTAACCCAATAAGCCGCAAGAGATGTCAAAATCATAGCAATTCGCATAGTGAATATCCACGTTAATAGCTCCGCTTGAAACTGAGGAAAAACAGCCAAAACTATGAAACTAATTAATGCAACACCAGTAACACCATAAGTTTCGAATCCATCTGCTGTTGGTCCAATACTGTCACCCGCGTTATCGCCTGTGCAATCCGCTATTACTCCGGGATTTCGAGGATCATCTTCTTTTAGTTTGAAAACGATTTTCATCAAATCCGATCCAATATCAGCTATTTTAGTGAAAATACCGCCCGCAATTCTCAAGGCACTGGCACCAAGCGATTCACCGATCGCGAACCCTATAAAAGAGGCTCCTGCATATTGTTTGGGAACGTACATCAGTATGATTAGCATCATAATTAATTCTACTGAAATAAGCAAAACTCCAATACTCATTCCGGACTTAAGTGGAATGTTAGATAATTTTATAGGTTTTTTCTCGAGAGAAGCAAATGCCATACGACTGTTTGCATAAGTATTCACACGAATACCGAACCAAGCAACACCATAAGAACCGGTTATACCTACAAGCGACCAAGCTAAAATTATAATCACGCCCAGAAACTGTGTATGTTGCAAAAAACCAAAATAGAAAATTATTATTATACCAATTAAACCCTCTAGTAAGATTAAAAATCGCCCTTGCTGAATAAGATAGGTCTTAGCAGTTTGGAAGATTATATTGGATATTTCTGACATAGAGTGGTGTACGGGTAAACGTTTCAGTTTGATATACTGGTAGAATCCAAAACAGATTCCTAAAAGACATATAATAATGCCTAATGAAAGTAAACTGCTTTGCGCATTATTGAGAGTGGGTATTTTTAAGGTTAATTCACTTGCTTTCAGTGCCGGGGAGGCAAAAAGACAAAGTAGCGATATAGCAAAAAGTTTTAATTTTGCCGAGCTTGTGTTATTTAGTACCATCAATTTCTTCCTTGTTTATAGGTAACAAAATATGTTATTTAATATATATACAGTTTTTAGTATTATGGTTTTAGTAAACTATATAATCGAATTCTTTATTGAGTTTCACAGTATTTCGATTTTCTAAAAACTAAAATACTAAAAAAAAAAATGATTTTCCAAATTATGAATAAAGTATAATTATTCTCATTTTTCGGCTGAATAAAGTAAACTATTCGTTATTTGAACAATTAGCTTAATTATTAAAAAAAAGCAGAGCTGTTGTGGAAAAAAATATTATTTTTGAAGTGTAACAAAAACCAACTATAAGTGTATTCTAATATATGAAAAAGAACACAAAATACATATTATCAATGATGATTGCCCTTGGACTAATGTTTTTAGCCCAAAGTTGCGGTGATTCGCTTGGTATAGAAGACAATTATTCGAAGAAATTGATTAGCGGTAAGGATATTAAAGATATATCTTATAAAGAATATGTTAAAATTACTCGCGATACATTAATATTTTATTCGGATACTACTATTCACGTTGATACAGTGCACTATCCTGTTTACGATTCGGTTAACTCGTCAAATCAGTATCCGACCCAGGGAATTGTTTTTGATGTCTATACACTGATTTATAGTAAATTCTTTCAAGCTTATGTCGCTCAAAGTAACATAAAAACAAACAATGTTACAGTAAATTATATTAATAATATACCTATAATAAATCTGAATTTAGAGCTGACGTTTAACAACCATAAAAATGACCCGATTTTTAAATATTTCAACGAGCTTCCAAAATCCTTGACAATAGACCTAAGAGGTTTAACTCTAAACTCTAATTATTATTATGAATTAAGCGGTGCAAAGGGATCAGGAGCTTATGGGAGTATTGTTATTATGAACAGTGAAGGCAGGAGTTTAACTTATGAAGAGAAAAACTCCGATTTAACATTCTATATTGTTAGATATATAACAGCTCCGAACGATGACAAAAAAGTTCTCTATTTGCGCGGCGCGATA
>JBBRAO010000064.1:0-9814 GCA_038206725.1 Kapaibacterium sp. (SeqCode) | reverse complement strand
AATAAGTATTAGTAAAATGAAGATTAGAAATACGATATTATTACAAATTTATTTTCGCGACAGGAAGAAACTCTTGCCACCAAGAGAAAAATGGAGAAAATTTTTCAAGCATTTGTGCTACGAATTTATCCCGCCCTAATTAAAAGAATCCAAAGATCAGAATATCATAGTTAAAAAAATATAATTTTACGACATTATTTTTAATATTTGCAATAAAAACATAAATAATTAATTAAAAATGAATATTTCGGAGTTATTAAATTGAAAAATAAACTAATTTTGGTGACACTTTTAATTACCTTAATTACTGTTAGTGCCAAAGCAACATGGTATCCCTGCCCGTATGATACTACTTTAACTTGCACAAGCTGGTCTGAACAGCTTGTTACAGATTTTATAAGAGTAACAGAAAACCCATTATGCACTGCAACCGTAACCTACGAACAATATACAAGAACATGTACAGACGGCCTTGGCAACACAACCACGGAGTTTTATATAAATTGTTTGAAATTTATTAACCAACCTTGTTTAGAGAACTATTTAAATGAAGGTGGTTATTTCCACGCTGATCGATTTTCAGAAATAATGAATAAAATATCAGAATCAAAATCATTACAAATGGCAAATTCATTCTTCTTAGACCTTAATAATAGAATAGCGTACGCGTGCAATCCTAATTGCTTAATTGGACCTACTGTTATGAAGATTGTATATAGTTTTCCATTTTGCTTCAGTATTTGTAAAGCAGTAGATGATGGTTATACATATTATATGCACAACCCATGTTCGTTAAATCACTGTTGTTTACACTATAATAAATACTGTTGGGCCAACAATCAGATACAATTATGTGAGGGTGTATATACAGAAGTAGATTACGGAAATGATTCACCATGCGATACTTACACACCTGTATGCGTGCCGGACTTTGGCACACACTTAGATACATTAAATTGGGTCCTGCAAACCCCTACTTGCGTCTATTTCTGTAATTAATAGAGGATGTTATGTTACATTATCGTTTAATACTCGTGCTTTTGTTTTGTTTGACTTTCTGCTCTGCTCTTATGGCGGCTTCTATCTATGTGAAACCTGCTGACTCCAAAAAAGCAGATTATTTAATCGAAAATAATGATAAAGGTATTTGGACAAAAAAAGAATTTTTCCCAATTCATGATTTTCAAACGAATGATATTTTTGTATTCAAACTTGAAAAAAGTATTTGGGAAAAACAATCGAAAAAAAGCCAAACTATAAATACCATTCTTCGAATTAAAAAAGACGGAACAAAAGATATTAGCTATGATATAGGTTTAAATTGGTTTAAAATGATCGAAAACGAAGATATAAGCAAAGAAGAAATAAATGTTTATTTCAATCAGAATGATGAAACCATCCAATATCAGCTTAATGCTAAAGATTACCCTAATATCAAAGAAATTACATTATTTGATGTTTCGGGTAAGGAACTTATTCGGACCAATGAATTACAAATTGAAGGCAGAATTAATGTTAATAATATTAATTCCAAAGTAATATTTATCCGGTTCGAATTTATTAATAATTGTATTACCAAAAAGGTAATTATTCATTAACATATTGGAGCGGATTAATTAATAATAATCCGCTCCCTTTGATTCAAATAATTAGGAAAAAAGAAAATGAAAAAAGTTATTATTCTAAATTTATTTATACTATTATTTTCAATTACTCTGCATTCCCAACAACTGACCAAGGAATTGATTCTTCCTTATAAATATATAAGAACCGATTCTAACACATTTACCGACAGGCCTATCTATAATATTCGGAATATTACTTTAGATGACAGTACTTTTTTATTAGTAACGCTTATTGGTAATAAGCATAAAAAATTGATTCCTGAAAAAATACAACCTGTTCTCATTAAAATAAGGAATTCAAAAGAAGGATTTAGAATATTATGGCAATCCAAACCATATCTTGATTCAACATTCTCAGCATATTTTGGTGATATGATAATAGAAAATGGCAAATATAAAATGGTTTTTTTGTATCAAAATGATAAAAATTCATTTGTACCACCATCACGTATTTACTATCCTTTTTTTATTGACATTAACCCAGAGACTGGTCAAATGATAGATAGTGTTGGCTTTCTTGGTGATTTTAGTAACGATGCTTATAAACCAAATTCAAGGATGTGTTATATTAAACTTTATGATTACAAACCATATATGCATTATGACGGAAGAGATTTGATTATTCCAATGTTACAAACAATCAACCAAAGAGAATTTCAATATGTTAAGAATATTTCTCGAACCGGTGTCATAAATAAAATTGTAATGACAAGGGATACTTTAGAACCAGACAATAAAATTTATATTATTGACTCGAACAATTATTTTGAATACGTAGATAGAGGAATATATTACACAGTCGAATTACATTCGAACTATAAATTGATATGGAAGGACACCTTAGCCATTACACATAAAAATTATGATATGTTTAATTTAGATAAGTATTTATTGGGTTCTGATTTTTCAGGCAATAATTATCGCGTTTTTATTCAATATAGCGATAAAGCATTGACGACAAAAAGAGTCTATACAGGTGTTTATAATGAATTTGGCAAAATAAAATCCGATACAATAAATCTTGATGATGATGTTTATTTTGGGCCAGAATTTGCAACAATTGATGAAAATGGAATTTATTATCTGTCTGGTATGAATTTAACAGATACTGTTCTTAGCAGTTTTCAAGTAGTTCAATATAAAAACCAACAAAAAAAATCGCTGATTTGGAAAAAAAATTCCGATTTGAAATATATTTTTGAAGTAAACCCCTCAAAAAATGATAAAGCTATAGCTTTAGGAGTGACATTAGAGATAAATAAAAATGGCAGTGAAAGTACAGGAAGTTTTTATATAGCTGAAATTGATTTCAGTCTGCCAAATAATATAATAGAAGAAAAGGAAAATCTTGAAATAGATATTTCTCCTAATCCCGCTGGGGATTTTATAACAATAAATATAAGTGGAATCAACCCCACGCTTAAGCGTGGGGTTGATGGAACGACGGATATCTTCATTTACAACACACTTGGTGAAAAAGTTATAACCGAATCAATTCATCCGATGACTTCATCACATCGGATGAATATAGAGAGCTTACCAAAAGGAATGTATTTTGTAAAAGTGGGTGGCGAGACGGCTAAGTTTGTGAAATTGTAAGTTAATCAACTCATCCGATGACTCCCCGGTCATCGGATGAGTATGCTTTTACCGAAATAGACAGATTATGACAAATAATTAATTGTTTGCCAAGTATTATTAATATCAATGTCTAAAAGATTTTATAAAAGTTATTTTTAATTATTTTTAATTATTTTTTCAAAAAGGAGAAAGAAATGGACTTCTCAGTTGTCTATACTAATATGATATGTACAAATTTGAAAAAAAGTGAAAATGAATTTTTCTAAATACATAAGAATTTTACATCGCGACAGGAAGAAACTTCCGCCACTCGGTGAACAATGGAAAAAATTTTTCAAGCATTTGTGCTACGAATTTATCCCGCCATAATTGAGAAAATACTCTGGAAGAACCTTCGATTTATATAAATCAAGAAACTAAAAAGATGTTTGCAAGTAATAATTTTAAAATAAATATTGTTTAATTTTTAGTAGATGTAAAATGAAAAAGATTTTAATTTTAGTGGCACTTTTGATTACAGTAATCACTATAAGTGCAAAAGCACAATGGGTACCATGTCCGGATGATGAAAACTTAACATGTACCGACTGGACTTCATTTCAAGAATTAAAAACATTTAATTTAAATGAAATTCTTGGAGGACCTAATTGCATTATAACATTGACAATTCATGGCTATCAGAGAACCTGTGTTGACGGAGATGGACACCCCCACATAGAATTTTATGTTGAATATTTCAATTATTCTAATCAGCCTTGCTTAGATGATTGGTTATATGATAATGACAACTTACATATGTTCAATTTTTCTAATTTAATAAATTACTTAGCCGACTTAAAATCTTTGGACATGGCAAATACATACTTCCAAGATCCTGCCTTACGAAGTTTAAATGCTTGTGCACCAAATTGTATAATAGGTCAAACTGTATTAGAGATAACCTACAGCTATCCATATTGTTATGGTATATGCTATGCTTTTGATCAGGGAGTACATTATTATAAATATACTGCTTGTTCTATGTATAAATGCTGTGTACATAAAAACAGATATTGTTGGAATACTTCGACTGCATCAATACAATTGTGTGAAGGAACTAATACAGAATTTGATTATGGAGACCCGCCGGTTCCATGTAGCCTATACGCTACTAATTGTAGTCCAAGGGGACCTTGGGATACTTTAAATTGGGTTCCAATAATTACGCAATGTTTCTACCATTGTCAATAAAAGGTGTATTATGAAAATTAAATATTTTCTATCATTCCTTTTATTTTTTTCAGTTTTCTGTCCTAGTGTCAAAGCTGAGAAAATCTATGTATTACCACCAAATGCAAAAGAAGTGGGATATACATTAGAAAAGAATGAAAGTGGGTTATGGCATAAACAAATGTTTTTCCCAATTAAAAACTTTTTAACAAAAGATATTTATACATATAATATTGAAAAAAATATGTGGGAAAAGCAAATCAAGAAAAAGGATATTTTCATAAATCCTATTTTCCGAATAAATCAAGATGGCTCAAAAGTTATCACTTATGATTTAGGTCATAAATGGTTTAAAGTAACAACCAATGATGATTATTTGAGTAATAATATTATTGCTTGTTTTAATCAGAATGATGAAACAATTACTTACCTACTTAATAATGTTGACTTACGTAATATCAAGGAAGTTTCTTTATTTGATATTACCGGTAAGGAATTATTTACAACAGATGAAATACAAGCTTATGGCATTATAAATGTTCCTAACATATCAACTAATGTCATATTAATCTGTTTTAAACTAAATACTAATTATATTACAAAAAAAGTAATAATTTATTAATAATTAAGGAGCGAATATAAATATTTATTTTGTTCGCTCCTTTTAATTCAACGAGGATATTATGAAAAATATTTTATTATACTTTATATTAACAACCTTTGTATCGGTTTTTGCTAATTCCCAGCAAATCACAAAAGAGCTTAGCATTCCAATAAAAGGTATGGAAAACTTCACAATAGGTCAGACTTTTAAAACTATCAACTTGGATGACAGCACTTTTCTTTTAGTTACACATTGTATGGATGACATAACTATACAAAAAAATGTTAATCAACAACCTATTTTTTTTAAAATTAGAATGACAAAAGATAGCTTTAAAATACTTTGGCGTTCAAAACAGTATCTTGATACCAATTTTTCAGCTTTATATGGCGATTTAGTATATCAGGATGGGAAATACAAAGCTGTATTTTTATATCAAAAGGCTAAATATTTCAATTACCCTGCGAATTCTCCTTTGTACCCATTTTTTATAGATATAAACGCTGAAACAGGAGAAATGGTAGATAGTGTTGGCTATTTAGGTAACTGGCAAACTGAATGGAATGAACCAAATTCGAAGCTTTGTTATATTGGTAATTATAATCCAACACCAAATTTAAAATATAACGGAAATGAAATGATAATTTCTACTAATCAGTCTTATAAAGACAGTAGTATTTTGTTTAATAAAACAATTACAAGAAATGGAGAACTACAAAAATTAGAAAAAGTTTCAGTAAATTATGACGATCCGCCAAGGGTATTTTTCGATAACGATTATAACGTTTTGAAATACAAAAATGATATATGTTTTCATTATGTTTATTATTATGCAAACAGCAAACTTTTATGGGAGAATACATTGGCATATACAGAAAATGATTTGGATCAAGCGAGAACAGCAACAAATTATATTAAAGGAAGCGGATTTTCAAATGGGCAATTTCAAATTTTTGTTAGCCAAAGAGATATCACAAGGCCTGTTGATAGAGTATTTGCAGGGATTTATAGTAATTTGGGGCTTTTAAAAATTGATACTGTAGAAACTAATGATATTCAATTTATTCGTGAATTTGCAACGGTTGACGATAAAGGAGTGTATTATCTATCCGGTATGAATAATTCATTATATCCTTTACAAAGTTTCCAAGTAGAGCAATTTAATGATAATAATAAAAAATCTATTACTTGGAAAAGTGATTCTATATCAAAATATATAACCGAAGTTTTTCCTTTGAATAATGATAGAGTATTAGCTATCGGGTCGATGAATAGGTATAATAGTCAAACAAAGAGTTGGGATAACGCCGCATTTTATTTAGCAGACATAGATTTTAGCTTGCCAAATGGTGTGATAGAAGAAACAGAAAATTTTAAAGTTGATATTTCACCTAATCCGGCAGGGGATTATATCGCAATATCTTTGAAACCTTCCGAAGGTTTCAAACCTTCGGAAGGTTTAGAAATCCTCATCTACAACACACTCGGCGAAAAAGTAATGTCAGTAGAACAGACATTCCTGTCTGTTCAGCAAATCAACATTTCCGCTCTGCCAAAAGGTATCTATTTTGTGAAAGTGGGTGGCGAAACGGCGAAGTTTGTGAAATTGTAAATTCTTAAACTCATCTGATGACTTCGAAGTCATAGAATGTGTAAATATTTATTGATGATAATGATAAAGGAAAGAAATGAAAATCAAGATTATTATATTAGGTTTGTTTTTAAATTTTGCGACTTTGTATTCTCAGGTTGAACCACCATATATTAATGATAATTATGAAATATCAACGCTTGAGCATCTTCGCTGGGTTTCGGAATCACCTGTATCTTGGGATAAAAATATTTTATTGATGAATGATATTGATGCAACTGATACCAAAAATTGGAATGAAGGAAAAGGTTGGAAAGCAATAGGAAGATTATTAAGTGATACAGCCATTAATTTTACTGGTAGTTTTAATGGTAATGGTTTTAAAATAAGTAAGCTTTTAATTAACAATATAGATTCGTTAAGCCTTAATTCACAATATAATGGTTTTTTTGGAATTATACAAGGTAAAGAATCAAAATTGATTAAAATAGCTAATTTAGGATTGGAAAATATAGACATAAAAGGAAGACGTTATACAGGAGGATTAGCGGCATATAGTTATCTTGTTGAATTTACAGATTGTTTTGTAACGGGCAAACTTACCGGAATGGGTTATAGTGCTTTATTAGTCGGTTTCAATGAAAATTCTAATGTTTCCCGCTGTTATGCTTTAGGAAGCCTAAATGTAGGTAAATCCAGCGGTGGTTTAATCGGGAATAATTGGGGCGGCGACAAAAATTATATTGACGAATGTTTTGTAATCGCCGATATTAAGGGAACACTGTCTGTTGGTGGATTTAGTTATCTTTTAACCGGACAAGTAACTAATTGTTTTGCAATTTGCAATCTTGACATTGATAGTGTATCATCAGGTTTTACTTGGGGTGGTCCAGGTAATACCAATATTATTAATTCATATTCAGCTTCAAAAGTAAAATTTAAAAAGAATAATGAAATATATTCCTTCTCTTACGCACCAAAATCCAAACTTTATAAAAATATAAACTGCTTTTGTGATAGTGAAATTGATACAAATAATCCTGGTAGGCAGGTTATACCTAAGTCAACTGCAGAAATGAAAACGAAAGAAACCTTTACTTCAGCAACTTGGGATTTTGATTCAGTTTGGGCAATTTCACCTAATTTAAACAACGGCTACCCATATTTGCAATTCGCGGAAAAATTCTTCTCTCCTGTGAAAGATGAACTAATTGCGAATTTTGAAATTACTATTTCTCCAAATCCGGCTGGTGATTTTATAACGATAAAGCTGGGAGCCATCAACCCCACGCTGAAGCGTGGGGTTGATGAGACTTCAGAAATCCTCATCTACAACACTCTTGGCGAAAAAGTAATGGCTGAATCCATTCATCCGATGACTGCCAGTCATAGGATGAATATAGAGGCTTTACCACGCGGTATATATTTTGTAAAAATTGGCGGCGAAACAGCGAAGTTTGTGAAGATGTAGCTAATGCTAGACCTTCCGCAGGTTTCAAAACTGCGGAAGGTTTGGGAAAGACGGACAGGTCGCGACCTGTCCCTACAATTCAAAACTCATTGATTAAAAAATATAAACACCTGCCGTTAGTATAATCAGGAAGGATGGATTATGTTTTCAAAATAATTAAAATTTATTTAAAATAAAAATTCAAGTTGTTCGTTAGGAAATATAGTTCAAAATAAGTATTAGTAAAATGAAGATCAGAAATACGATATTATTACAAATTTATTTTCGCGACAGGAAGAAACTCCCGGCACAGGGAGAAAAATGGAGAAAATTATTACTTCAAATATCCGATATTGTTGAAAACTATATTTTGGTTTTCTACAATAAATTAACTAAAGGGCGTCAAATCAGCTCACAGCTCACAGCTCACAGCTCACAGCTATAACTATATCATTATGCCGCCTGAACAATTACCACTGCGATTGGTGCTTCCACACCACAATATTTTTCAGACATTTATGCTATGAATTTATCCCGCCCTAATTGAGAAAATTCTTTGGAAGAACCTTAGATTAGAAACAATCAAAAAACTAAAAGATATTTGCGTGTAATAATTTAAAAAATAATAATTTATTAAATTTAATGGAAATTTTAAAATGAAACTAACACTTTCAACACTAATTTTGGTAATTGCGCTATTAGTAAATATCAATACAAATGCGTATTCTCAAACACCACCGTGTTTCCCAGAATATCAAGGAATATATTACCAAATGGACACGCTCATCAATTGTCCACCATACAATTCCAATATGCCGCTTGATGTATTTATCGGTTATTTAGCTCTTGATAGTTTAAGCAAGTATGCTAGTCTTGACGATTATAATACATTTATTAATAGACAAAGTTATAATGATACTTTGAGATCAATGATGCGTTATATTTATAAAACCGTTGACTATGACCCAAGTATTTTCTTGAATTTTATGTATCACAGACGGTACAATTGTAAGCCAATAGATGAATATTATTATGGTTTAATCGGTAATATTTTGCAAAAATCGCCCAATCCAATTTTGGATGCTTCATTAATCGGTTCATTTTTAGTTGCACAAGTTTATGTGGATTCAATAGATTACTATATAGATACATTAGCACGATGGGCAAAAACAACACGAACAGTTAAAGCAACAATAAATCAACTTATTAAAGGATCGCTGCCAATATTCAATATACCGGCTATAATTGAACCAACAATTCAATTCACTTATGCTAAAGAATGGTTTTTGAAACCATATCAAGATTCGACCGATTTAGCATTTGAAATGGAACAACATAAATCTTATATTGTCTTTTTAGAATACAGATTTCTTTGCAGAGATAGCTCGAATGTCTATTTTACATTGTACCCAATTAGGTGCACAAATTCGAGAACCGCTTGTATATATCCTATAGAAAATGACAATGTTATTGATACATATAATGAGCTAGGGTTTGGAACGATGGTTAATCTAAATATTTTTTATGCTGGATTAACTAATCGAATAAATACAATTAAAAATTATACACCATAAGTGAGGGAAATATTATGAAGAAATTTATTTTATTGTTGCTTCTTTAATCGTGTACTTCCTTTCGTTGCATACTCACAAAATGAAAATTGTGGAGCCTCATTAAATTGTGATCCTGCAACAAAATATCCCTATCGCAACTGTGACGGTAAGCCTGTCTGTACTAATAATCCATTACTTCTT
>JBBRAO010000063.1:0-10019 GCA_038206725.1 Kapaibacterium sp. (SeqCode) | reverse complement strand
GTTATGTTCTTGAAGCTTTTTATTTCTTCATATAATTTTTTGACAATATCTTTACCCTTTTGACTGGTCATAAAAAGGTTTTCCGATTGAGCTATATGCCCACCTACGAAATAATCTTTTTCGATAAGATAAACTTCATTTCCCAAACGAGCAAGGTCAATAGCGGCTTTCATACCGGAAACTCCGGCGCCAACAACGAGTACAGATTTCTTAACTTTGATTTCAATGTTATCAAGTGACTCTGAGTGGGATACTCTGTTTATACCGGCTCTTATTAAGCCCATTGCTTTAACAGAAGCTTCTCTTGGCTTGTCGGAATGCGGCCAGGAGCATTGTTCGCGAATATTGACCTGCACATAATTAGTGGGGTTTAAACCGGCACGCTCAGCTACACCTTTAAAAGTATGGAGATGCAATTTTGGGGAGCAAGAAGCTACCACAATCGCATCCAATTTGTTATCTTCAATATCTTGAACCATTTGCTTCTGGTTAGAATCCGCGCAAGCAAACATTACATCTTTAGAAATAACAACTCCGTCTTCATCTTGAAGCAATTTACCGATTTCTTCAACATCAACGTAATCGGAGATGTTACCGCCGCAATGGCATATATATACACCTATTCTTTCTTTCATATTATTTTTTTTTGAAGTTATCTAAAATTGTTATCTAAATTTCTAATTTACTTAAGTAACCGGCCACTTCGTCAGCCGCACATCCTGCCGATAAAATCGAATCAGGTATGTCCTTCGGTCCTGAAGCCGCACCGGCGACAAAAACACCGTCAATACTTGTTAATGAAGGGCTAACCAATTCATCAATTTGTTTAACGAAATTGTAATCGTCAAGCTCAAGTTTTTCATTCGTAAACATCTGCGTAACTTCTTTGGTCGGAAGTACTCCAACAGATAATACAACCAAATCGTGTTTTGCTTCTTTCAATAATCCGGTGGTTATGTCTTCATAACGGATTATCAAATCGCCCGGTTTCTTTTCATTTTCGTTGATTTTAGCGACTTTACCTTTTATAAAATTGACTCCCATAGATTTAGATTGCTGGAAGAATTCTTCATAACCTTTTCCAAAAGCTCTGATATCAATGTAATATATTGTAATATCAGCCATAGGTAACGCGCCCATTAATAGTTGTGCTTGTTTTATAGAGTACATACAACATATTTGTGAGCATATTGGATTGTTTTCGCATTCACCGCTACAATTATGGTTTTCCATTGACGAATCACGAGAACCGGTACACAAAACATAAGCGATATTGTCAGGTGCTTTGCCGTCTCCCGGACGTAAAACATTGTTAAATGGTCTTGTAGGAGCGATTAATCTATCCATTTGCATTGAATCTATTACGTTCGGATATTTATCATAACCATATTCAGGTTTGCCCGATGGTGGGAAAAGTTTGAAACCGGTCGTTACAACCACTGATTTGGCTTTAATATTAAAAACTTCTTTCTTCTGTGAGAAATCTATTGCATCTGCCGGACAAATATTCAAACATTGATGACATTCGCGGCAGTTGCTACAATCGAGACAACGATTAGCACTGAAAAGAACTTCTTCTTCAGTAAAAGTAGTTTCAATATCTTTGAAATCAATTATTCGTTCCCTAACAGGTCTGTTCTTGTGACCAAGTTGAGGAATTAAATCGAATTTATGTTTGTTTAGAAATTGCTTTTTGTCGATGGCCGGTAGTTTATCGCCCGATACATAATCTTCAATTGTTAATCCTTGTAGATATTTATCAATGTAAAAAGCCGCTTTTTTGCCTTGTCCTGCCGCCTCGATAATTGTGGAGGCACCGGTTACTGAATCGCCACCGGCAAAAATATGTTGTATTGAAGTCTGTAAAGTAGTATCATTAACTTTAATCGTACCGTCTTTTTTTAATTCAACAGAATTGCTAAAGCAGGTTGTTGAAGGCTGTAAGCCAATGGCTTCTATGACAATGTCAACATCTTCGATATATTCTGAACCCGGAACCGGAATAGGTCTTCTTCTTCCACTTTGGTCGGGTTCACCTAATTTCATTTGAATCAACTGAACCTTAGTCAAGTTTCCGTTTTCACCAAAAAACTTAATAGGGTTGCGTAGTACCGAAATTTGAACGCCTTCTTCTTCGGCTTCGTCAATTTCAGGTTTAAAGCAAGGCATTTCGTCGCGGCTTCTACGATAAATGACAGTTACTTTTTCAGCTCCCAATCTCAATGCGGTTCTCGAAGCATCCATAGCGGTATTACCACCACCGATAACCATAACTTTTTTACCTTGGAGACTTTTTCGTTCACCAATATTTGCTTCTCGTAAAAAATCAAGACAGGATATAATTCCGTTTAGATCGGAACCATCGACACCAAGACTACTTGTGTCGTGAGTTCCAACCGAAATAAATATGCTGTCGAAACCTTCTTCTTTAAGCTTTGTTAGGTCTTCGATTTTTCTATTCAACTCAATTTCGACGCCCAAGGCTGTTATATTTTTTATATCTCTATCAACAATAGTTTTTGGCAAACGGAATTCGGGTAAAGTTAGCATTAACATACCGCCCGGAACCGGAGCGGATTCAAATATTTTCACACTATGACCTTTCAATGCAAGATGGTAAGCGGCTGTTAAACCCGCAGGACCGGAACCTATTACAGCAATTTTCTTCCCGGATTTATTACGTATTTCTACGGCTTCAGGTTCGGAAAATTTATCATAGTAGTTTTCAGCAAAGAATCGCTTAATTCTTCTAATATCAACCGAAGTATCCAGAGATGAGCGAGTACAGGCATTTTGGCAGGGTGCATAACAAGCTCTGCCCAAACTTCCCGGTAAAGGAATATCTTCGAGATGTAATTTCATAGCTTCTTCGTATTGGACATTCCTAACCAAGCTAATATATCCATAAGGCTTAACACCGCCAGGACATTCGTTTATACAGGGAGCCGAAACATCCATTCTTTCTATAGTGGCAATTCTTGGGTTAGCCAATGAAAACGGAATATAAGCTACTTTTCTTCCGGCTAAGTCTGCGTTGTATTCATCCTTTCTTATTTCCGGGCATACTACTTCACATTCTTGGCAACCGGTACAGGCTTCAGGAATAACGTAACGCGGATTTTTAGTAACATCTACTTGGAAATCCTTGCCGTTTTTATTAATACCATTAATTTCGCTGTTTAACATCAAAGTGATATTAGGATGACGAGCGGTTTCGGACATTTTTGGAGTAGTGATGCAGGCGGCGCAGTCTAAAGTAGGGAAGACCTTGCTTAATTGAATCATTTTTCCACCGATAGAAAGTCCTTTTTCAACCAGTAGTACTTGGTAATCCATATCTGCCAAATTTAATGCCGCTTCTTGTCCGGCAATTCCGCCGCCTATCACGAGAGCATCGTATATTTTATCGTTTTGTGACATATCAATTTATTTAGATTTATTTATTTATTCTTTAACTATATTCTCTGATCCAATTTTTCCTATTTCCGATAAGATTTTACTAAAGTTATCCATATGATTGGAAAACGGTTCAGCGCAAACAGAGCAAATCGCCGCCATACGAATACGTTTAGGGCTGATATTGTTCTCTTTCATCATTACTTGCGCTTCTAAAATAATATTGTTCGTGTATTCGGAACAATTTGGGCTATATGAACATTCGTGTCCATCGGCCGCTATAAAAACACCATCAAAACCTTGTTCGAAGGCGTGCATTATCCATCGAGGTTTAATACCCGATGAGCAAGGCAAACTAATCACATAAACTGACGGTGAATAATGAATTTTCCGTAAACCAGCTTGATCAATACCGGGATCGGATATCTTATCTGTTGAAAAGACAAGAATTTTTGGTCTAAAAACTTCTGTTTCCATTTTCAATCATTTATTTTTTCAATAATAAAAAAACAGATAAACCAAACTTTTGATTTATCTGTTCGTGATTATGCTTTTCTTAAAAACAACCTTGTGTAGCTATCTTCTTCAACCGTGCCCAGGAAATCGTGTTCCATTTTTTCGCACCAGCGAGGAATATCGTGTTTTGTTCCTTCGTCTGCGGATAAAATTTCCATAATATCACCGGATTCTAATTCGCCAATACCCTTTTTTGCGGCCAATAGCGGACCCGGGCAAGCTGTTCCGCGAGCATCAATTATTGATGCGACGTTCATTGCGTTTGCTTCTTCTTTTGTCATTATATTTCTCTTTATATTTTTTAAATAAATAATTGTACTTTACTTTCACCGGCGTCTGCTAAAAAAGTAGCCACGCCACAAACAGTCATATTTGGATAATCAATAAATTCTTCTCTTTTCATACCCATCAGATTCATTGACATTTCACAAACATTGATTTGTATCCCTAATTCACCAGCGGTTTCAAACATTTCTTGAAGTGATGGGACATTATTTTTTTTCATAAGTCCTTTTATCATTTTGCTTCCCATGCCAGCCATGTGCATATTGGATAGTTTTAGTTTTGGTGGTCCTTTAGGGAGCATCATACCAAACATTTTACCCATAAAAGTTTTTCCTTTTACACCTTTTTTGGGGTCGCGTAAGGCGGCTGTAGCCCAAAATGTAAAGAATAACTTAACTTGAGTATCCATAGCGGCGGCACCGACACTAATTATCATAGCCGCAATGATCTTATCCAAATCACCGGAAAAAATAACCATTGTTAGTTGGTCTTTGGTACCCTTTTCCAACTTGGCTACTTTTTTTTGTAATTCCAGGAATTCTTTGTCTAAATTAGTTTCCATAATATCTTCTATTGTTTAATTTAGGTTTTGCTATCATTTATTTTTAACTGTTTTAACTAAAAATAGCAAAAAGCCTAACGGTTTTTTAAAATATGAATCTTACAAAAATACACAATTTATTTTAATAACCAAACTTTTTCACAGGTGTTAATCGGACAAAAAAGTCTTTTTATGTTAGAGGTGTTCTAATATGGATTTATCAGAGTCAGTTAATACACCTTTTCGGGATTTGATAATCGGAATTTCCCGTTGAATATTTAGCCTTAAGTGCTTTTTCATATTTTTAAACATACCGCCTGTTGCTATTTTATAAGTTGTAAAAAGCGCAACTTTTTTTGGGGATAAGTCAGGTAGTTTATTAGCAAATTCCTTCCATACTTTTTGGGGATGCTGAAACATCACCATCCATCCGCTTGTCCAGCACCCTAATAATATGATATCGGATTCGGTAATAAGTTCGGGTTTATAATCAAATATTGATACCGCCTCCGATTCTATATCGTATGTTTTAAGAAACTTGTTAATTTCACCGGCAAAGTGCTTTGTATTGCCTGTTTTACTGTTGTATATAATTATTGCTTTTTTCATTTATATTCTCTTGATTTATTAGATTTTTATTCCAATTCGTAGAAAACCTACTAAAGCATTTTTGAGCTTTAGGTCAGTTCCCGCCGGATTAATAATGTATTGTATGTCCGGTCGTAAATATATATACTTATTCAATTGTAATTGATATGTAAGTTCCACCGCTGTTTCACTTCCAACGGCATTATTATCGATACCTGCATAAGCAACTGCCAAACCCGCAATATCATTCAAGCGTCCAAAAATACCTGTGCAATTCAAACCTAAACTATAATAATGATTATGGTTATTTTTTGATTTTGGACTAAAGCCGATTTGTGAAAATAGCGATAAATTCGAATTGCCTTGTGAGCAAATGGTCTGATCGGCGATAAAATAGACTCCGCCATTTTCTTGCTCCATTACAGTATTGTCGTTATGTTCATGAAAGTATCCTCCGATTTTGTAAGTTCCGGGTAAATCTTTTATTAAACTTTTGTGAATTTGTATTTCGCAAACTGTTAAATACCCATCATCATTACTCAACTTCCAATTTATGTTATATGGATTGTTCTCAAAATCATCCGGTGTACCGTCGAATAGTGCTGTATGAACGGAAAAATCCTTATTTATTTCCCACTCGATCATTGCACCCAACCCGGTAAGTGGGAAAATTGGAGTTGGTATGTTGTCCGCAATACTTGATTGAATACCGAACGAACTATTGTTGAATAAGGCACCATTTTCCGTTGTGGCAAAAGTTACGTTTAAGTCCTGAAGACCAAGAGTGAATATAACGGAACCAAATCTTTGCTTATACCATAATTCAAAAAGAAATGTTAGATTTCCGGCTTCGATATTGGAAACGCCTTGGAAATCGCCGACCAATGCTAATGATGGTTGTCCACCGTGGGTATTTGCCATATTTACAGAAAGTTTACCGCCATTCCACCAACCTGCTTTTTCAAAATCCAGTCCAAATTTCAAATTAGCTAAACCCAAGTACATTGTTCCAGTTTTTATTCCGCCGTCAAAATTTGATACTAAATCGCCGGTGTAAAGCACATTCCAGTGAAAAGCTCTTTGGTTGGACAAGCTATCGGTTTGCGATTGTAGTCCAAACGGAGTAAAAAGCAAAACGGTGGAAGTGAAAATCAGAAAAAATAAAGTAAATTTAGATTTCATATAAACCGCTGAAATTATTATTAAATCGAAAATATTTAAAAACGAATTTTCAATTACGTAAATTTACGAAAAAAGTATATATTAATTAGGGTATTTTTTGACAATTTTGCTTTAAAGCGCAATTACCACATCCGGAATAATCCGGCTGGCAATCAGCATTATCGTCAGCGCAGGATTCACAGTCCTTTAAACTTTTCTTTTTCCGTTTAGAAAATATTTTATAAACCGCAAAAAAAGCGGCGACTGCGAGTATAATGTAAACAATTATATTTTGTATCATAAAAATTTCATTTAAATGAATAAACTGCCGATTTGATAGACAGCGAAAGCTATTAACCAAGCCATAAATGTAGTATATGTTAGCGTAAAAGCGGCCCATTTCCAATTAGCTTCTTTCCTTATAGCCGCTATAACTGCAACACAAGGGAAATAAATTAATATAAACAGCATAAATCCATAAGCGACTAATGGAGAATATACTTTTTGACCTTTTAGTGGTCCGATGGAATGCTTTTGATCAATTATTTTATCTTTGAGTGATTTATCGGAGACTGTGGGATCATTATCAGCTTGGTATAATACTCCCATCGTGCTAACAATTATTTCTTTTGCCGCTAAACCGGCAATAATGCTGACACCCATTTTCCAATCATACCCCAAAGGTGCTAATATTGGTTCAATTGCGTGCCCAAGTCTGCCGATGTAAGACTTTTCTTGATGCTCAGCGGTTTTTCTAATTTCTAACTGATGTGTTAATTTTGTTTTTTCATTGATAGTTAAAGTTCTATTCTCATTAATGGATTTTATTTGTTCATTATAATTTGTAGAATATTTTATATCCCGTGGGAAATATACCATAGCCCAAATTAAAATTGAAGCCAATAAGATGACACTTCCCATCTTCCTTAAATATTGAACGGCTTTCATCCAAACGTGGACGGTTGTATTTTTTAATGTAGGGATTCGGTAGGGTGGAAGCTCCATAACAAAAGGCACATCCTCTTTAGCAAAAACTACTTTTTTTAACACAACAGCAACAATAATAGCTAATAGAATACCGATAATATATATAGAAAACAGCACCATACCCTGATTTTTTGGGAAAAATGCAGATATAAGCAATACATAAACGGTCAATCTCGCACTACAAGACATAAATGGAGTTATAATCATAGTTAGAATTCTGTCTTTACGATTTTCCAAAGTCCGTGTAGCCATTATTGCAGGCACATTACAGCCAAAGCCCATAATAAGCGGAATAAAGGATTTACCGTGCAAACCGATTTTATGCATCAACTTATCCATAATAAAAGCCGCACGCGCCATATATCCGGTATCTTCCATCAACGAGATAAAGAAAAAGAGTATCAATATATTGGGAAGGAATACTATAACACCACCGACGCCGCCGATAATACCATCCACAATTAAATCACGCAATGCACCTTCTGCCATCGAATTTTGGATAATGCGGCTAAGCAAGTGAACAGCGCTGTCGATCCAAGTCATTGGATAGTGTCCTAACGAAAAAGTAGCTTGGAACATAAGCCCCATTAGAATAAAAAATATCGGAAAACCCCAGAATTTATGAGTCAGCAAGTCATCGAGCTCTTTTTTCTTAACCCGTTTATCTTTTTTATCAATAAAATAGGTTTCTTTCAAAGCACCGTCAATGAAACCGTATTTAGCATCGGTGATTATTGTTTCTGATTTTTCACAATATTCTTTTTCCAATTTTTCAATTGAGTGTATGGTAATTTCTTTAATTTTTTCAAAATTGTTGTAGCGTTTTAATTCCGCTTTTGTGCTTTTATCATTTTCAATTAGCTTAATTGCTAAATAGCGCGAAGAAAGTCTATCGGTTATTTCACAATTGAAGCGGATTTCTTTTTGGATTGCTTTGATAGCGGTTTCAATATCGAAACCATAGTTTATATGTATATGGCGTACGCTTGGGTCGCGGTCTTCATAAACTTCGATGAGTTTGTCGAAGAGTTCATCAAGACCTTTACCTCGAGAAGCTACGGTGGGTACAATGGGAATGCCGAGCAGTTTTCCTAAAGCTAAAAAATCGAATTTCACGTTGCGTTTTTCTAATTCGTCGTACATATTCAGTGCAATGACAACCTTGATATTCATATCAATAAGTTGAGTTGTCAAAAACATATTGCGCTCGATGTTGGATGCGTCGAGAACATTCACGACTATATCCGGCATCTTATCAGTCAAATGCGCTCTTACATAAAGTTCTTCGGGGGAATACTCCGATATTGAATACGTTCCGGGTAGATCTGTGATTTTAAATGTATAAGAATTCTTTCGGAAAATCGCCTCTTTTGCACCAACAGTAACACCACCATAGTTGCCAACGTGCTCGTGTGAGCCCGATGCGTAATTAAAAAGAGTAGTTTTACCTGAATTTGGGTTGCCAACAAGGGCTATATTAATGGTATTTCCTTTTTCAAGTGCTGAAATTTTAAGAGTTTCCTCGTCAATGGTTCCTTCGAAAACGGCGTCGCTAATCTCATTATCCAAATCCGCTGATATAACTTCAACCAAAGCGGCTTCGCTTCGGCGGAGAGAAACGCGGTAATCCATTATAGCATATTCTATCGGGTCTTGTAAAGGGGCGTTTTTGACTACTGTTACTTTTTTCCCTTTTACAAAGCCCATTTCAGTTATTCTCTGTCTGAATGCACCGTGACCAAGTACTTTCGTTATAATGCCTTCTTCACCGGTTTTTAAATCCGATAGGCGTAGATTCTTTATATTTGCGTCCATTTATCTTTTGGTTTAGTTTAACCTAAAAACGAAAAAGCAGGCGAATTATTTTGAGAAAATAAAAAGATGTTCAAAACCTTGAGGGTGTTGAACATCTTTTTTATCAGAATAAGACTTGTTTAAGGACTGTTTTTAAGATTTCATGTTTATTATATTTCAATACATAGGAATCCGCTACAATAGCACTGATTATAAGCATTAAATCCTGATAAATTACAAAATCGAATACCGCGCTGAAACATACAAGCACACATATAGTGAGAATTATCTGATATTTGATACTTTATTTTAATAAGTTTATAAATGCTTGCTAATAACGGTTATTAAATCACTTTTTGTAAAAGGTTTAGATATATAATCATCGCAACCTCTTTCCAAGCATTTTGCTTTTTCTTCAGCCATCGCGAAGGCTGTCATAGCAATAATTGGTATATCAGGTTTGAATTGTTTGATTTGAGATGTTGCTTCCAAACCATTCAAAACCGGCATCTGAATGTCCATAAGAATTAAGTCAATATCATCATTAGCTTTGCATAAATTGATTGCATCTAAACCATGCCGAGCAAATAATAAACTTACGCCTTTATCTCCTAAAATTATCTTCAGTAATTCGATGTTATCGTCCATATCTTCAGCTATCAATATCTTTTTATTTGAGATATTTTTATTGGAAATAGGATACGATTCGCTGGCGATTAGATTGGAAATACTACTTTTATTATTAGCAATA
>JBBRAO010000062.1:0-11222 GCA_038206725.1 Kapaibacterium sp. (SeqCode) | reverse complement strand
ATTGCAAAGTTGTTCCTAAGGTAACCGGCATATTAATTGGCAGTTATACCGTAACTTCAACAATGATTTTAGACGACTATTTAGAATGGAAAAAGGAACTTACATACTATCAGGCCTGTGCATATAAAATTGGAGCCGATTCGCTGTTTTTAAACGGACCGGATCATAATCGCTACGATCCCAACGATAATGTGCCATTGATAGACATTAATTCAGAGCGCAACGATATAACTTTTTCAGCCGATACAAGTGGGCGGTCTTATAAATTTGACCGTTTCAATGTAGTTTATAAAAGCGATATGGTTAATGATATAGAATTTACTACAAGCGATGATTATAAAGCAATAGGTTATAAGATATTTAGAAAGTTTCAAATGGATCCTCCAAAAAATCCTTTCGACGACAATCTTGCAGAAAACCCTTCAATTTTAGTATTATCTTATGATAAAAATGATATTACACAATACGATGCGAGAATGGTGTGCCAAGGTTGGGATAAAAATGTACATATTTACGCCGGTTTAACGGATAGCGTTCCATATCGCGGAGGTTCATACTGCTATCAACTATGGGTAAAACTTGACATAGGCAATGGACAAATGATGGATTCGCTGTTAGACTATAAATGCGCGGCTGTTCCTGCTCTATTAATTGCTCAAGCGGGAGCCGGTCCTAATCCATTTACAAAGCAAACCACTATACGATATCAGTTGGTCGAGGATTCATACATTACAACTGAAGTTTGGGATGTAGTCGGTAGGAAGTTGGATGCATCGGATATCATAGATGAAGTTGATGGAGTTAAACTTGACGGTAGCCCAATAAAAACAAGAGGTTGGCACAGTTTCACATTCCGACCACAGAGAGTGTCTTCACAAGGCTTGTTTAATATAATTATTAAAGCTAAACCTGTGAATACAAATTCTCAGGTTGAACAAGGCGAGGCTATTCTTAAAGTGAATCTTATTAGAGGTATTAACGGAGGAGAATAACGAAAAAATTACTTTATATATTGATAATTATTCTAGCTACTCAAGTTTCACATTGCGGATTAGTAATTACTAATCCGACTTTTGCTTTTAGGCCTCTTCCTGATGAAACATTACTAATAACTTGGGAGTCTGAATACGGCGCTCCTGTGGATTTGTTTTATAAAACTGATATAGAAACAGATTGGATATTGATTTCGCAGGATAATGTTACTAAGCAATATACTTTCCAATATCCAGCATATTTCTTCGATTATATTGAATTTAAGGTAGTTCAAAAAGTACCTTTGCCGCCGCGATTGATTTGGGAACAAACTTGTGATAATCCGGGTGATGTTACTTACGGCGAATTTTCACCGGACAGCAAAAGGTTAGCAATTTGTACAAAGGGTGGTTTCATTGAGTCCTATAATATAAACACGAGAACAAAATTCTATAGCAGTCCACACGAGAATAGCTTTTATCATTTAGCTTACTTAGATGAAAATGAAATCATTCATTCAAATTTCAATGTGACTTTAGATTCTTCACTTTTGCAGGTAACAGATTTTAATACCGCCATAACAAAAGATTATACTAATTTTTCATTTCAAGATGCTCAAGGTGCGGGGGAAGATATTGATTACTGCGCTAAAACAAATAGCATAGTAGTAGCTTTAATGAAAACGCCGAATATATTAATAATAAATACTGTTACAAAATCATATAAACGTTATTCAACAGCTGACTCTATAGATATTTACTCGGTATGTTTTTCAGAAAACGGTGATAATATATATATAGGGGATTATAATGGTTCTATTACAATTTTGGATAGTAGTCTTAAATTGATATCCAAATTTGCCGCACACGGCAACGGTGGCAGTAATAATCCTATTTGGGGTGTTGATTGCTCTAACAATGGTAAGATGCTCGCTACCTGTGGTGTTGACGGATTTGTGAAGGTGTGGAATACAGAAACTCTTGAATTGATGCAATCATACAAACACGATTTTCACGTTCGCGATGTAGCGTTTGACAAGAATTCTAAGAATGTTCTTAGTGCATCGCTCGACAAATCCATTAAGGAATGGAATATACTTACCGGTTTAGAGAACTTTTCTTTAGATTACAAAGCGCAAGCATTATCGGCGAATTATAGTGTTACGGGCGATACGATGATAGGAACCGGTCGCGATAAACGCTTTATGGTTTGGGAAAAACAAAAACCTTTGGTGCTTATGGATAGCATCAAAACGTATTCGGATTACATAGCAAAAATATATATTCCCGATATACAATCCGCGGCGGGTGCGACAATAGAAGTCCCGCTAATGATGACAGTTAATCCACGCTTTACGAAGCAAGGGATAAATATTAAATTCACCTCAACGGTTTCATTTCCAAATAGAATATTGAATATCTATGAACATGATTATCCGAAAAAAACCTTGTATGATATGGTATCGTGGGACATTTCTAAAGAAATCAAATCCTCAAAGTTGGACAAAAAACTCGGCTTAACCTTGGTTGGTGGCGTTGTTTCCGATAGTATGAAACTCTCAGACCTAATAGTGCTCGAACCGAAGGGTGCCAAATTTGAATACCACGGGGGGCTTTTGACAATAATTAATCAATGTGCGGAAAATTCTTTTCGATTAGTCAATATTTCCGATACAAACAATTCAATAATTTTCTCTAGTAATCAAGTAAGTTTCGATATATTTACCGACGATGAAACATTCAATAAAAAAGACATAAATATCTATACCATAAATGGATATGCTATTCAGCCTGCAAATTATTCGATTATTCCTAAAAAATATTCAGCATCTGTTAACATTTCCAATTTTGCAAGTGGAATATATTTCGTAGTTTTGCATAGTAATGGACTGTATGTTGTAAAAAAAATAATCATTCAAAAATAATTGAAGAAACTTCTCAAATATATTGTACTGTTTATAGTTTTAATTGCTTGCTTTGAAAATATTTATTCGCAAGCATATAAAGAAGATTTTGACGATTATAAGATACAGCCTTATCAAGACACAATTATTGTAAGAAATAATGTTGGGAAATGGTGGTTTGGTCCAATTGTTGGGCTCAACGGCAGTATCTATTTCAATACATTAACAACATTAAAATTTCCGGACCTTCCGGAGTATCCACTTAACCCATTTAACGCAAGATTGAACTTTACTCGAGGTCAAGATTTAGGTTGGTTTACGGGAGTATTTGCAGAATATATGCCACCCGGAGAAAAATTTGCTTATGGGGCTAGGATATATATGCCTGATTCAAGATCAAGTTCATCGGAATTCATCCAAAGAAAAGACACTTTCGAATATAAATTCAGGTATTTAGGAACATATAAGTATTTTGCATTTACACCGTATGTAAAATATAGTTTTCCGGTTGAGGGCTTATATGCGACTTTAGGTCTTGACTTGGATTTGCCTTATGCTAACGAAGCACGACTAATGCATATAAGAACAGATACTGCTTACATAACACACGATATCAAACTGAGCCACGAGCAGATGAAAATCCGTTACGGCATAGAACTCGGTGCCGGATGGGAGTTTACTGTCAGCGATATTAATGATAAGGTACGAGTGAGATTTAATCCGTATTTTACAGCAGCAGCCGGGACTAAGATATTAGCCGATTTAAATTCAAATTGGAATAGTGTAGTTATTAAACTTGGTTTTGCTATTAAATTTGGTTTAAATGAAATAACAATAGATACAATGCCTTATAATAGCGATTCTGAATATGAACACGAGATTTATGCTCTTGTTACAACACCTCAGCAAATATCTTTCGAAGTAGCAGGACTTTTAGAGTCACTACCTGCTTACGAATTGGATGTTGTGAGAAAAGAAGAGGCCTCTATTCAACTTACCCTTGAAGGATCTCTCGGTCGTATTAATTCCGGTACTGCTATTAACCCGGTTGATCCTCAGCTTGGAAACGCTCCGGCAGGATTTGGAGAGGTAAAAACACCACTTGAAAAAATTGATAAAGAGGATGAAAATCTACTTAAATTGGAATTTGGTGATAAAAATCCTAAAAAAATGGTATATGCTAGGGCAAGTGATTTTAAATTAACAGATGAAATGATAAAGTATCTCGATTTGATAATTGCTTACTCTAAAACTAAACCCATTAGAGAAATCTATATATTCGGTTATACCGAAGAATTGGGCTCAAGACAGAAGAACCTTGAAGTTTCGACAAAACGTGCTGAAACAGCAAGGAAGTATTTACTAAATTCTGGAATTAGTAATAAAGTAAAATTATACCATTATGGTAAGGGTGCTTTGGTTCCAATGAAAGAAACCGGCAAAAAAGAGAATGTTAAATTGAATAATCGTATTGAAATAATAATAAAATAAGTGTATATTGGAGGACAAAATGTCGAAATTGATCTGTTTAATAGAAGATAATGCTGCGGTAAACAAGCTATTTACTCTAATTTTAAAAAAAGAAGGTTACGAAGTGATGCCTTTTTTAGATGGGAATTCGTTCATTGAGTGGGCGAATGAGAATTCAGCGGCTTTAGTTGTAATGGATATTATTTTACCAGATATTAATGGAGTGGATTTGTTAAAAAAACTGCGTGAAATCGAACATTTTGCAAAGGTCCCTGTGGTTGCGGCGACCGGTCTGGCTTCTCAAGCTCACCGACAGAATTTAATTCATTCAGGATTTGATGATGTTTTAACGAAACCTTTTGACAAAAACGATTTTATCAAAGTTATTGAAGATTTTTTGAAATAGGATTACAAATGAAAACGGATTACATCGATAAATTCGAATCGGTATTAGTTGAAGCAACCGATAAGAAGAATCAATTTAAATTGAACAAAACGTATCCTGCTTATCTGATTTTATTATTTCTGATAGCTGTAAGCATAATGTTGTTCTTAAACGTCAAATCTTCGCTCTATTCAACAAAAAAAGCGGATTTTGATAAGGCAGTATCGTCGGTTATCAGTCGTTTAAACAATCAATTAAAACAGCACCAAGAAATTATTAGCTCAATGAGTGAGATTTATGATTTGCAGGAAGGTGGAATAGTAAGGGATTATTTTGAACTCTCTGCCGCACTGCCGGCCCAAACGCTAAGCTCTGTTATTAGCATCAATTTTATTCCCAAAGTTAGAAACGAATATCTCGGAGATTTTATAACATCAGCTAAAAGTTCCGGTTATTTTGATTATAAAATTCGTCCGGCGGGAATAAGAAAAGCATATTATCCAATTCAGCATACAGTTCCTTTAGACAAAAATCAGCATATCCAAGGCCTTGATCTTTATACTGTAAAGGAATACAAGGGTTTGTTCGATGCGGCCGAGAAAACCGGCCAAACGAAATCAACCGTGTTTTTCAATGTTCGACAGGATACATTTGGTTTTTCATTATTGTTTCCTGCATATCGTTATAAAGCAGAGCGGGCAACCATAGCTGAAAGACAGCGTAATATTCTTGGGTTTATTAGTGTTGACATAAAAGCTAAAGAATTTTTCGATATAGCAATAAATGGCGATGTTCTGAAGACTAAAAAAATCGTACCTTCGGATTCTTTGATAGCATTTAAGATTTTCCAAGGACGTGAAAATCGAATTATTTATCAGTCACAAAATTCAAAAATAATTGATAAACAGAAAAATAAAGATATCACAAGTATAGAAAGTTTTCCAATTTATAACAATTATTTAAATATTGATTTTTGTTCAACACCAAGTTTAGGTGGCGCATTTCAGAACAATTTGCCTATTATAGTTTTGATTGTATCTTTGATATTGAGTTTTGCATTATTTGGATTTATTTTATCCTTAATGACTGCAAGAGCAATGGCATTGGATTTAGCTGAGAGAATAACGCGTTCCCAAAGAAGAATTGTTGATACTTCACAAGATATAATTGGTATAACGGATTTTGAAGGTAATTGGAAATCCCTGAATAACGCTTGCTTAAATATCTTCGGGAAATCAGTAATTGAATTAACCGGAACCAACATTAAAACTCTTCTCGATGATGAGCAGCAAGAAATATATTCCAAAGCTATTAATGATTCTTTGATTTCTAACGATTCTAATAATGAAATAATTGAAAGATTAGATTTAGAAATGATTGGTGAAGGTAATAAAAAATTATGGATGGAATGGAGTTTAACAATTTCCAAACAAGATAAATTGATTTATGCTATCGGCCGAAATGCAACTTTGGAAAAGGAAGCACAAAAAGAAGCATCAATTAAAACTAAGCAAATCGAATTATCTGAACAGCTAATTAGAGAGCATAATATAGAAAACTCTAACTATATGGTTGAGCTAAGCCACAAAATCAGAAATAATCTAACTTCAATTCTGGGTTACTTGCAATTTTTGAAAGAGGATATGTATGATAGTCAAGAAGAAATGAAGGATTTTGTGAACTATTCATTTGCGGAATCAGAAAAACTGTTTCATTTAGTAGCCGAATCAATTGATCAAGGAGTAATAACAACCGACGATTCTGTTAAGATAGATCAATTAAATATTATTGATTTGGTTAATAAGGTTGTTGACACATATAGCAAAACAAATCAGATAATTACATCATTTACTTCAATAGATGAACTAAATGTAGTTTATGCAGATGAAAATCATTTGTTAGATTCATTATCGGCATTTTATCACATTTTATTAGACAAAGCTATAGATAAATCATTAGAAATAAGTACTAAATATGATAAAACTAACAATCACATTATTCTACAGTTAACCGGTCGTAGGAACATTCTTGCATCCTCAATGATTAATATGTATAATAATACAAGATCGGAAATATTATTATTACGTAGTGATAAAGATGATATTATTATTAACTTAGCGAAAAGTGCTTCTAAATTGAGAGCAATGAAAAGCCATTTGAAAGCGGAAGTAATTACCGAGGATGAAGGGAATAAGCTTGTTATTGTTTTACCAACAGTAAGAACAACATTAGAATAATAATTATAAACTGCAATCATTAAAACAATAGGCTGTTTGATAATCCATAAATTAGGGAATTCACACAGCCTATATTTTATTAATACAGATATATTATTTGCAATATCTATCTAACCAATCAAAGAACTCGCTTGACCAGACAATAAACTCTTGTGAATGGCTAATAAAGTGAGATTCTTCAGGGAATACAATTAACTTTGAAGGAATACCCTTTGTTTGAGCAACAGTATAAGCTTCTAACGATTGAGCACATGGCACTCGAAAATCGAATTCACCTGTTGAAATCATAATTGGGGTATCCCAATTTTGTGCATATCGATGTGGGGAATTTTTATCGTAATATGGCTTATTTGCCTTATCCCAATACGGACCACCATTTTCCCAATTAGTAAACCAAAGCTCTTCAGTTTCGCCATACATTGATTCCATATTAAAGACACCGCAATGTGAAATGAAAGCTTTAAAACGTCGTTGGTGGTTTCCTGCAAGCCAAAAAACGGCATATCCACCAGCACTAGCACCAACAGCGGCTAATTTGTCTTTATTCACCCAAGGTTCTTTACATAGTTCATCAGTTGCGGATAATAAATCCTGCATAGGCATACCACCCCAATCTTTACTTATAGCATCGTTCCAACTTTGTCCGAATCCAGGTACTCCGCGTCTATTTGGCAGAAGCACCACATAACCGTGAGATGCCATTAGAAAATAGTTCCATCGGTAATGGAAGTTCTGGCTGATCATACTTTGCGGACCACCCTGACAATATGTAATCATAGGATATTTCTTTGTCGAATCGAAGTCAGGAGGTAAGAGCACCCAACAATGAATCATTTTGCCATCCTGGGCTTTTACCCAACGTTGAGTAATTGTAGCGTTTTTGACATTTTCTAATAACTTTTTATTGAAACCAGTAAGTTTAGTTTGTTTTTGTGAGGCGAAATTAAATGAATAAATATCCGTTGGATGAACCATTGATCCTTTTGTGAAATAGATGTTTTTGGAATCATTACTAATAGTGAGATTTCCATAATCAAATAATCCTGCTCCAATTACTTTAAAATTGCCGGCTAAATCAATGTCAAATAATTTTACAGTTCCGCTGTCAGTTGCTGTTATAAACAATCCGGTTGACTTAGGATTCCAAACTTTTTCTTCAACCCATTGGTCTAAGTTTGCAGTTAATTCTTTTATTTCTTTAGTTTGACGATTAAACAGCATAACACGGATTTTGTCTGATTCAAATCCTCCACGAGCTTGGCTGTTAAATGCAATCCATTTGCCATCAGGAGAATATAGAGGAGCCTTATCGAACCCCAGCATTCCTTTTGTGATATTTACAGTTGCACCTGTTTTAATATTATAAAGATAAATATCGGAATCCGTTTTCTCGACGAAATCTTTACCCGAAAGTTTCTTACAAGTGTAAGCAACTTCATTTCCTTCAGGGGACCAAGCGAGTTCTTCAACACCACCGAAAGGCATCAATGGGGTGTCGAATTTTTCCGATTTCATAATATCTTTAGATTTTCCACCATCTATAGGCAGAATAAACAAATGAGAGTAATTTTCATCTGTCCAAGCATCCCAATGTCTTACAGGTAGCTTTTCGTATATTCTTATTTTAGCAAAAGGGTATTTGGGATATTTTTCAGCGGGTGTTTTATCTAATTTCACATCAGCAGTAAAAAATACCATATCACCTTTAGGCGAAATACCTAAATTACCAACAGAGCCTTTTTCGGTGCTAATTTTCTTGATAGATTCTGTTTGCATATCGTATGAATATACTTGGAAAGTTTCTTCCTTATTTGAGAGGAAAATGATTTTTTTACTGTCCGGTGTCCATCGTGCATTGAAATCCGATGATGGATCATTGGTAATTTGCTTTGTTGTCTTACCGTCTTTGGACATAATGTAGATGTCCTTAATCATTTTATTTTCTTTCAAGTTAGGCGTAGATAAATTATATAATATCCATTTTCCGTCAGGGGAGACTTGAAGCTCGCTCACTCTTTTGCAAGAGTATAGATCCAATGCTGAGAAATTTCTAACTCCTAAATTCATTTCTGATTTTTCACAACATTCAGAAGTTGATTTTTCCTCATTCTTTTTATTACAAGAGGTTAACATAAATCCCAATAGTAATAATACAAATATTTTTTTAAGTACCATTATTTTATTTTTGATTGTGTAACAAATAATAATTCTAAATTAATTCAAATACAGCAAAAAAAAAAGTTCTGCTTAATAATAAGCAAAACTTTGTATAGTACACTCGACAGGAGTTTATAATTGTAAAATTCTAAATAGTAATATAATGGCTGAGTTAAAATTCAAAATAACGAAGTAATTTATGACTCTTTATATCACTGATTTTTCAGTGCATTAGACGCGATAAATACTGCGATTGGAAAAACCGGTTAAAGAGACATAAAAAATAATACATTATTTTTATTAAATGAACGTCTTAAACGTAAGTTATAGTAAATAATAAGATAGGCTTCGCTTGCGAGGTGGAAACTATCTAAAAAAAATAATTATTTTTCCCCAAATTATTAATCTAATATCCATAAAATCTATAATTTATAGAATAAATCTATTCTTTTATGAGAAAATAAAAATCAATATTTTCATAAAAGTTAATCGGATTATAATTAGCAGTTAAATCTTCTTTATGGTATAAAGGTGGAATAATGCTTTATTATCTTCATATTTCAAAATGTAAAATCGATAAAAATATATATCGAGATTATTCAAAAAACGTAAAGCAAAAAGGAAGATTTAGCCAACTCTGTCGAAGATTTAATCCAATTGGCAAGGTTTTTGAATGATTATAAACAATCAAATCTTATATATTTGACAACTGAAATGCAGAAAATTTCTCTAAAAATAAATTTTTAGTAGTAGGATAAATAAAATGAAAATTATATTTAAAAATAAGAATACGAAAATCAAACAATTATTATTATATATTATAATTGCTTTGGGCTTAACTCAATTGCCTATTCAGGTTAATTCACAGATAACAAAGTTGATTTCATACCAAGGAATTTTAACGGATACTCAGAATGTAGCATTTCCCGACGGCCAATACATCATACAATTTGCGATATACCACCAAGAGGCAGGAGGAGTACGTGTTTGGTTTGAAGATCATACAATTCAACTTAATAATGGTGTGTTTAATGCTGTATTAGGGAACCAAAATCCTTTTCTAGATCAATTCAGCAAACCTTGTTGGATGAGTATTGTTTACAATAATACTGAAATATTAATTCCAAGAATATTAATTACTTCTGTGCCTTCTTCTTTTTATTCCGACACATCAAATATCTCAAATGGATTATCTAAGAACGCTACCGGAGCAGTTTTAAGTATTAATAACGTTAGTGGGCATATTTCAATAATAGGCGATGATAAAATTAGTATAGACGTAAAAGACAATACTTTTAAATTCAGCTCAAAGAAATCAATTGATTCTCTGCTATCAGCAAATGGTACCATAGAAATTTCAAATCCGGGTGGGCCAACCACAAGCATTGACATAGCTGACAGTTCAATAACTAATCAAAAACTAAGTCCAAATTTCAAATTTAATATGACCGGTCCAGCCGGTGGTGACTTAAGCGCTACTTATCCAAATCCAACGATAGCTCAAAAAGGAGCTACTTTAGGACAAATATTAAAGTGGGATGGTACAAGTTGGGAGGCATCTAACGATGAAGATAACGGTTTGGTATCTGTCAATGTCACTGCTCCTATAACAGGTGACGGCACAACAGGAAATCCGATAGGTTTAGCCAATACATCGGTTACAGCAAATAATTATGGTAGTGCCACACAAGTAGGAACATTTACAGTAGATGCTCAAGGCAGATTGACCACGGCAAATAATGTTATAATCAGCGGTACAGTTCCCGGAGGAGTTGCCGGTGGTGACTTAAACGGTACTTATCCAAATCCAACGATAGCTCAAAAAGGAGCTACTTTAGGACAAATACTAAAGTGGGATGGTACAAGTTGGGAGGCATCAGAGGATGAAAAAATAACCTATACAGCAGGTACAGGTATAGACATAACCGCAAATACCATAAGCAATACAAAACCGGATCAAGTAGTAACTTTAACAGGTATGGGAATCACATCCGTAACAGGAACATATCCAAACTTCACGATAACTTCAACCGAAGTTGATGGATCCATAACAAATGAAAAGATTAGCGCATTTACTTGGACTGATGCCGCAGATTTA
>JBBRAO010000061.1:0-11322 GCA_038206725.1 Kapaibacterium sp. (SeqCode) | reverse complement strand
ATTATATGGAGGACAATTAACTATATCGTCCATTTGGTAAGCCAACCCTTGATATTCAGGAAAACACGGCGGTGTTTGCGAATAGGCTTTTGTATTGATATTTACTAATAGCGCAAATACCAAAATAAGAAAAGAAAGTGTTAGTTTCATTTTATTATTTCCATTATTTTTTAATAAATTATTATTTTAAAATTACTACTTACAAATATTTTTTTTGTTGAAAATAAAGGTTCTTCCAAAGTATCTTCTTTGTTACGGCGGGATGAATTCGTAGCATAAATGTCTGAAAAATATTGTGGCGTGAAAACACCAATCGCAGTGGTAATTGTTCAGGCGGCAAACAGATATGGTTATAGCTGGTAGCTGGCTTGACGCCCCTTCGTTAAATTATTGTATAAAAACAAATTAAAGTTTTCAACAATACCGGATATTTGCTTTAATAATTTTTTCCATTTCTCTCTTAGGGGCAAGAGATTCTTCCTGTCGTAAAATAAATCTTGTAATAATATCGTATTTCTAATCTTCATTTTACTAATACTTGTTTCGAATTATATTTCATTTACGAACCACTTGGTGTTTTATTTCAACTACATTTTAATTATTTTAAAACAATTCATTCCGATTGATAGTTTTTCATTAAACCATTTATATTATGGATTTATATTCATCCGATTACTCCCGGAGGCATCGGATGAATAAATTTTGTTTATTCGTTTAGTTGTACACTTCTTCTTCACATTGACAATGGTCAACTATAAGATTGCTTCTAATTCCATTTCGCTTTGCATTAGTACAGCGCGAGATTTGGAACCTTCAAACCGTCCAACCACTCCCGCTTTTTCTAATTGGTCTATCATACGTCCTGCACGTGCGTAACCCACCTTTAAACGTCTCTGAATCAACGAAACCGATCCTTGCTGATGATATATGATTAATCGTGCGGCCTCTTCAAACAAAGCATCTCTGTCGTCTTTTGAATATTCGTCCGACTGCCCGCTTTGCTCTTCATTCAAACTCGGAAGCATATATGGTTTGGAATACCCCTTTTGGGCTCCTATAAATTGAGTTATGTTTTCAACTTCTTCACTCGAAATAAACGCGTTTTGAATACGTATCGGACCTTCAACTCCTTGCGGTGAGAATAGCATATCTCCCTTACCTAATAATTTCTCCGCGCCCTGCATATCTAAAATAGTCCGTGAATCAATTTTAGAACTTACAGCAAAGGCGATACGAGCAGGAAAGTTGGATTTGATTAAACCGGTAATAACGTCAACCGAAGGTCTTTGCGTTGCTATCACTAAGTGAATTCCCACGGCGCGCGCCATCTGCGCTAATCTCGTAATCGGCTCTTCTATTTCCTTTGACGCTGTAAGCATCAGATCGGCTAACTCATCAATTATTACTACTATATACGGTATTGGTCTGTGTATCATATATGTATTGTCAAGCAATCCGGTCCGAGCGCGCTTATTATATTCCTTTATATCTTTTATTCTCACATCGCTCAAAATATCGTATCGTCTTTCCATTTCCAGAACGGTTGATTTCAGTATTGCGATTGCATCTTCCGGTTTTGTAATAATTGCTGAATCCGGTATATCCGGTGATGAAGCGATGTAATGTCTCGCCAACTCCGCGTAATGTGGCATTTCCACTTTCTTAGGATCAATAATTACAAATTTAAGCTCACTCGGGTGCATACGATAAAGGAGTGAGCAAATAATAGTATTCATACCAATTGACTTACCCGAACCAGTCGCTCCGGCAATCAGTAAATGTGGCAAGTCCGCTAAATCGGAAACATAAATATCACCGGAAATTGTTTTGCCTAAGGCTAATGGTAATGTCGCTTTCGATTCAGCAAATTTAGCGGAATTGATAACTTCTTGGAAACGTACCATCGCGCGCTTCGAGTTCGGTATCTCTATACCGATTGTTCCTTTTCCCGGAATCGGTGCGATAATACGCACGCCTTTGGCTTTGAGCGCCATAGCTAAGTCGTCGCCGTATTTTGCGATACTGCTGACTTTTATCCCCGGTGCTATTTCAAATTCATACTGCGTTACTACCGGACCCGGTGTTACGGATATATTATCTATATAAATTTTAAAAGTTTCAAATTTTTCACGAAGGATTTTTGAATTAGTTTTTAGTTCGTTTTCATCAACCTTGAATATGTCCCTATCCTTATCTAAAAGTTCAAATGTCGGCGGATAAAAATCAATTTCTTCGTCGTGAATTGCTGTGCCGAGCGGCTCATTGTATTCCGGTTCTTCCTCTGTCTCTTCAACGGTAACAATTAATGGTTTGCGGTCTTTTATTGAATCATCTAAATTCTCTTCGTCTAAAATATCTTCTAATGGAACAGCCTCACTAAGTGGAGTTACTATAGGTGTTCCAACTGCAAATCCGGCATTTGGTTTGTTTTTTAAGGGTTGGAAAATTGATTTATTAAAAGATGTTACAACATCTTCGTCCAAATCAGGATTTAATTCATAATCACCAATATAGCCATTTATGACAGGCTCTTTTATTGGTGCCTTAATCGGCTCTTTAACAATTTCCTTTGGCTTTTCTATTTTTGTAATCTCATCAAAAGCAGTTTTGCTTATTGAGTCTTCTTTATAATTTATTACTAATTCATTCCCCGCCGTATCGAATTCCTTAGCATCGGCTGTGTCTGCTATTTCAGGTTCGGGTACGGATTTTTTATCGGTTTTAATTAAATCAGTAAGATTGCTTGATGCACCTTCCATTGATTTGCCGACAGTTTTGAAAAAGTTGTCGAAACTAAAATCGGTACCTAAAATAACACTTCCGGCTAATAATGCTAAAAAGAATAATGCCGCTCCAAGTGGTTTTATCAACATTGATAATTGTTGCGATAAGAAATACCCAATTGCACCGCTAAATTCATCCGGTATTTTTGCTCCCCAACTAAAATGCTGAATTGTTCCCATTAGCGAAGCAAAAAATATACCTGTTACAATATAGAAAATAGAATAGCGAATTAAGGTTTTAGGATACACATAACCCCAGTAAAGCTCTCTGCCCCATAGGAATATAAATACCGGCAATAACAGAATAGCAAAACCTATAGTATTTTTGTAAAGCATATAGGCTATAGCCGACCCTGTAAGCCCCAGCCAATTTTTAACATTTGCCGCTTTGCCCAATAAATATTCGTCACCTCGGAGTAAACCAAAGTAATCCGCCATTTTAAATTGTGCGAGCGATTCGTCCAATCGGTTATAAGAAAGCAATGCTAAAAGTATTAAAAAAGCTGAAATACAAAGCAATACCGCAATAACTTTATATTGTTTATCGTAACTGCGCTTTTGTATTTTCTTCGCAGTAGGTTTCTTAGCTTGTGAAGATGCAGTTTTTTTTCGCTTGATAATAATATCGTCATCAAACTCTGCCATTTTGCTACCCCCGTAAAAAATGCCGCTTAAAAAAAGCAAATATAATATTATTTTTTTATTTATAATAATGTGCAATTAATAATTATTCGCTAAAGTGTGAGAAAATAATATTTGTCTTATGCGTCCAAATTAATTTTTGGATTGATTATGCATATAATTCAGATTTTTTGATCCGGCTGCGCAAAATGTAATCGCTTAGAATCGTACGCGGCAAAAGCAATTATTAATTTAGGTTCGGATTTTAAAATTGAAAAAATAACAGATTATAAGATGATGGCAGAATTAGGAATAATCATCACTCCGGCTTGAGCTCTCGACGGCAAAGTACTATCAAGTGGAAGCTTATTAAGCCCGGTTCAGATTGAAAAGATAATTCGCAAAGAACTGAATTTAACTGATAATTAATCTTTTTCCGATGAGGGCGGGTGAAAATGAGTAGAAAACTGCCTTTTTTCGTAATTTTGAATAATGTAAAAAATAAATCAAATTAAATTAATACGAAAACGTGTTTATTATTTTACTCGCGGAAGTTTTATTAACTAAATTGAATAATTATGTTTCTTGGTATTGATGTTGGCGGAACAAATTTAAAAATCGGACTTTTCGATAGCAATATTGCTTTGCTCGATAAATGGCAGGAATTTACTCCTTCCGATTTCGAACCTTCGTATCTAATTCGAAGATTAGTGCTGTTGATTAATGAACAAATAATCAAGAACGAAGATTTACTAGCTATAGGTATTGGCTTTCCCGGAGTCATAACAAACAAAGGCGAAGTGCTTATTTCTCCTAATTTACCACAATGGAAGAATGTTCCTTTACTCGAAGAATTAAGACACTACGTAAAGTATCCGATATATCTGGAAAATGACGCCAAAACAGCCGCAATTGCTGAAATGACAACAGGTAATGGTAAAGATTTCAACAACTTTATTTACATTACGTTAGGAACCGGTATAGGCGGTGCAGTGATTATTAATCGGGAAATTTATCGAGGCGAAACTTCAAACGCGGGTGAAATTGGTCACGTAATAATCAATGCTTTTGAAAAAAATCCCGATAGACAGGCGTATCGCACAGGTGTTCTCGAATATTATGCTGGTCGAGAAGCAATTATTGAACGTGCGCGTAAAAAACTCCTAAATACCAACCAATTTGAATTCGATGTAGCTGAAATCAGCACATTAGCCAATATGGGCGACGATGTAGCGAAAGAAATTATTCGCGAAACAGGCTATTTGATTGGGGTAGGATTGGTTTCTGCAGTTAATTTGTTCGATATTCCGAACATTATTATCGGTGGCGGTATATCAAATTCCGATATTCTGATTAACGAAATAACCTCCACCCTAAAAAAACGGGCTTTGCCTCATATATCAGCAAAATTAGATATCAAAAAAGCTTATTTTTCCGGTAATACAGGGTTATATGGAGCGGCTTTGTTAGCGCGTTACAATTACGAAAAAAGTAATCACCCGAAAACATATTAAAAAACAATAGATATTATAGAACATAGGTATAGGAAAGAAAAACTAATCATTGTTATGAAAGAAATTAATATCGAAAAAGTCCTTCGCGAGAAGATGCCCAAGTTGTTTAGCGATTATCCGAAATTTATTTCCAAATTGGTAATTGGATTTCTAAAGTGGGCATTCCACCTGAATTCAATAAATAAGTACCTTGCACAAAATGAGATTGCTCACGGGATAGAATTCGTTTATAATACATTCAAATATATTGGCTTCGATTACAAGGTAAGTCAATCTGATTTAGAAAGAATCCCCAAAACAGGTCGGCTCTTAATTGCTTCAAATCATCCGCTTGGTGGTATGGACGCCTTAGCGCAAATTGCTATGATATATAGCGTTCGTCAAGATGTAAAAATTTTGGCTAACGATGTTCTGATGAACCTTAGCAATATTGAAAGCCTGTTGCTACCGATTAACTTATTTTCAACAGCCGCTATACGTAGCAATTTGAACAGTATTAAAGAAGCTTTGGAAAACGAAGAAGCGCTGATATTTTTTCCGGCGGCTAAAGTATCAAGATTAAGTTTCAAAGGTATTAAAGATACTCAATGGAACAAAGGAGTAATCCGCTTCGCCCAAAAGTACAACTCGCCAATATTACCGGTCTATCTTAAAGCAAAAAACAGTCCGCTGTTTTATATTTTGTCTTCACTTTTCGATAATATCGGTACATTTCTTCTGCCACACGAGGCAATGAATAAGCGTGGAAAAGTCCTCATAGCAACAATTGGTAAACTAATAGATGTCAAAGAATTTACTTCGCTTCAAATAACTGCTCAAACATTAGCCGATAGATTGCGCGAGCATATATATTCTTTAAAGAAAAACCACGATGCTGTTTATAATCCGAAAGACATTGTAATCAAAGCGATTCATCCTGAAATTATTAAACGAGAATTGTTTAATAATGCGACGTTATTGGGAAGTACGAAGAACAATGAGTATGTATTTGCCGCAAAGTTTCAAAATTGCCCATACGTAATAACTGAAATTTCACGATTACGGGAAATAACTTTTCGCGCTGTCGGCGAAGGAACCGGAAAATCGGCTGACACGGATCAATACGATCATTACTACGATCATATAATATTATGGAACAATAGCAATAAAGATATAGTCGGTTCATATAGGTTGGGAAACACAAAAGAAATTATTGATGTATATGGAAATAAAGGTTTATACAATGCTCAGCAATTTGCTTTTTATGATAACTTCAAATCAGTAACCAATCACTCGATTGAAGTCGGTAGGAGCTTTATTCAGAAAAAGTATTGGAAGTCCAACGCTTTAGATTATTTATGGAATGGAATCGGTCTGTATATTAAAAAGCGCCCAAACATACAGTATTTGTGGGGTGGTGTAAGTATTACGGATTCCTTTAATACTTTCGCTAAGAATTTGATTGTGCGGTATTACCAAAAATGGTATCAAGGGGCTGAAAATTATGCAAGACCAAATAATCCTTTCAAAACGGCTCCCGAATTTCAAGATGAGATTGAAGACATATTAACCGGTCAGGACTATATACAAGATTATAAATTCCTTAAGAAAGCTCTGCAAAATATCGGATTATCGGTTCCTATTTTATACCGTAAATATTCGGAAATGACCGATTACGGTGGAACTAAAATATATGAATTTTCAGTAAATAAAACATTTAACGCCTCGGTTGATGGATTGATAGTAATTGATTTAAACCATTTGCGAGAAGATTACAAAGAACGATATTTCGGCTCAAAAGGTTATGTGAAAGAACCGCACACAAAAATGTGGTCAAATTTAAGAGAAAAATTAAAAAAATAAAAGTTTTTTTGTAATTTTGAATATTGAATTTGACTTATGAAATATTTGTTCGGGGTGTGGCGCAGTCCGGATAGCGCACCTGGTTCGGGATCAGGGGGCCGTAGGTTCAAATCCTATCACCCCGACAGAAATTTAAAATTCAACCCCAAGTCTTCATCAAACACCCCATTCTAAAGCATTGGGTTGATAATAAAACTGTTTAGCCATCATCCCAACGCTTCAGCGTGGGGTACATACAGTTCTGTTTTCTTCACTTTTCTAAATTGCTTATTCAAAAATATATTTTAAAATTCAATTAATAATATGAACTAAATTACAAAATAATTTTTGAAATTTCTAAATCATATATCAATAATTAATGGTTTATTCTTATAAACTTAAAGTCAAGCCGGTTCTGTATATAACAAAACTTATCGGTCTGTCCGATTCGAAGGGCCAATAGCATTCATCTTTTCGCATATTATAAACGACGTAAGAAATGAAGTTCTTATAAGCAAATTTTACAACTGGCCAGCTCTTGCCGAACATACGAATTGCTTGAGGCTCGAAATAATCTATCCAGCGTTGGGTGGCGTTATCGAATATAAACATTCCTGTCCATTGTAATGGTTTGAAATAAGGATAAATAACGCTTGTCTCATAGTCCGCGGAAAGTAGTATGTTTTTCGTTATATGAACGTCCACCCCACCCGACCAAATCCCACCAAATCGAAACATATCGTCATAACGGCGGATATAATCCTTGTTGTTTTGCACCGAGCCCAAATCATAAAAATCTATATGCGTCCAAGCTATAGAAGCATTATGTTTCAGCAAGATAAACGGATTGCCGAAAGGTCCGTAATACCCGTACCCGTTTTCAATACCGAAACCAAACCGCCAACTATCCGTTACTAAACCGGTTGGTTTAATATTCATTATCTTGAATGTAGAGGAAATTGTCGAAATAAAGGCGTAGTCTTTAGCGTGAGAAAATATACCTCTTACCGGCAGTTCCTCGTTATAACGTATAAATCCGTACCGAAACTCAGCGAGGAAAGTGCTTTGAAAATCGTCGTAAATATCAACTTTATTAGCATTGATTGTGCTCACCCCACCCGAAAATTCTAGATAAGTGTTATTATTTACAAAATCAGGTTTGCTGTAATAATTCTTGATGAACAAATGCATTGGCGCCCAAGGTCCTTGAACTTCGGGTTCTTGCGCTTGCGTTGAAGGCGATAGCCAGTATAGGAGTATAAAAATTAAAGTTGCTTTTTTCATTAAAAACCTAGAGAAACCGAAATAAAACGGAAACTCAAAAATAAACATAATTTGCAAATTATTCTAAAATTTAATCCGTCGGCAAGTAAGTTCTGTAGTACTGTTGCTGATTTCATAAGTAATTGACAGTCGTTCGTTAAATATATCTGTCGGAACTGTGTTAAAATTGCAAAATTTAGCAGATTCCATATCACTATTCTGAACTTCGTTCAAATTATTATTTACAAATCCAAAAACTGCTCGGGCATTATTTTTAGAACGTAAACGATTAAATACAGTGTCCATAAATGCCTCCTCGAAATATTAGACACTCAAAAATATACGATTTGAACATTTATTTATTTTAAAATTGAAACAATCGGTAATAAAAAAAGTATTATATTTGTTCCGGTAATACTATGATAAATCCATTTTTATGATTTCAATACAAAATATAAGCAAATCCTTCGATTCAAAAGTTGTTTTGAGTGACCTATCCTTAGAAATTCCTAAGGGTAAACGCTGTTGTATAATTGGGCGTTCGGGTTGCGGTAAAAGCGTTCTACTTAAGATAATAACCGGATTAATGAAACCTGATTCCGGACAAGTTATTATTGACGATCTTGCTGTGAACGCCGATAACAAGAAAGAACTTTTCAAATTGCGCCGCCGTATAGGCTATGTTTTCCAGGGTGCGGCTTTATTCGATTCTTACGATGTTTACACAAATGTCGTTTTATCGCTTATGGAACAAGGCGAAACCGATGAGAATATCTTGGAAAACGAAGCAAAACGGGTTTTATCAAGCGTAGGTCTTTTACCCGACATTAAAAAAATAGATACTAATGAATTTGAAAAAGAATGGCAGATCCTAAGAACCACGATGCCGAGTGAACTTTCGGGTGGTATGCGAAAAAGAGTCGGCGTTGCCCGTGCTTTGGTTGGTAGCCCCGATTATATATTTTATGACGAACCGACAACCGGATTAGATCCCATCACCTCGGAGCAAATTGATAAGCTAATACTTCAATTAGATAATGTTTTAGACGCAACATCGGTTATTATAACCCACGATTTATATTCTGTCTATAGTTTAGCAGAGCAAGTGGTTCTAATCGAGGATGGTTCTATTTTGTTTGAAGGTAATGTGGATGAATTAAAAAACTCTGACAATAAAGTGGTGATACAATTTCTTAGAAGATATGAATAAAAAGCAAAAACAAATTAAAGTTTTTATAGATTTTGATGGTACGATAACAGAAAAAGACGTTTGCAACGAAATTTTCAAAAAATTCGGCAAGTTCCACAATCATATTAATCGGCTCTTCGATGGTGAAATTGATATGGTCGAATTTTGGAATCTTGAAATTGCTGATTTAGAAAATGAATTGACAGAAAAAGAATTACTCGATTTTATTGCCGACTTTCAACCGGCGCCATACTTTGCCGAATTTGTTGAATTTCTAAAATCCGAGAATATTCCTATAACTGTTATTAGTGATGGATTTGACTTATATATCAACAATATACTTTCATCGTCCGGACACAAAAATATTGGAAAGGTATATAGTAATAGATTGATTTATGAAAATGGGAAATTTAGAGCTGAATATCCTTATGCATCCGAAAATTGCCCTTGTCCGGCGGCAATGTGTAAACGAAATGCTATACTCCGTTCATCGGATGAATTTGATATAATAGTGTTTATCGGCGACGGGTTTTCGGATTATTGCGCCGCGCGTCACTCGGACATAAATTTTGCAAAAGGTGCGTTATCGGCATACTGTAATGAAAAAAGGATTCCTCATTATCCATATAAATCTTTTTTCGATATTACGTTAAAACTAAAACAAATTATTAAGAATAATAAAATAAAACAAAGAAATGAAGCTTACATCAATAGGAAAAATGCGGTTGAAGCTGAGTAAAATTACATTACTACTTCTTTTTATCAGCTCAAATTTTCTAACCGCGCGTGAAATGACTTTAGAAGGCATTATCGAATTTGCCCGTTTGAACAGTCCAACTGTGAAAATGGCAAAATTCGAATATTATTCATCCGTTTGCCAATACAAGCAATTCAAAGCCGAATATCTCCCTCAATTGTACATCACCGGTTCCGCACCGGGCTTTGATAACTCCATTATCAAAATTCAGGATTCTAACGGTATATCTTTTCACCGTCAAAGTACATCTTATTCAAACGCCGCGCTCACAATATCGCAAAGGTTTTCTCCGACAGGGGCAACGATCTCCCTATCATCGGCTTTAAGCAGATTAGATGTATTCGGAATGCCTCAATATAACAACCCCTGGGCGGCATCACCTATCTTAGTTTCTCTTTCTCAACCGCTGTTCCGATTCAATTCTATGCGCTGGGATAATAAACTTTACGATATGCGCTACCAGAACGCCAGAAAACGTTACAATGAGATGATGGAAGAAATCGCTATACAAGTTGCCGACAAGTTCTATTCGCTTTATATGGTCGCAATGAGCGTCAATAACAGCAGTTTTAATCTCGAAGTCAACGATACAATGTATAAAATTTCTAAAGGTAGGTACTCTGTCGGTAAAATTGCCGAAAATGAACTTCTGCAAAATGAACTTGGGGTTTTGAACAGCGAAATGGAGCTCGATAAAGCCCAAATTAATTATAAACTGCAAGCTGATGAGTTAAAGCTGTTAATTGGAATGGATATTTTGGATGATTTAACTATAATCCCCGATACAAATATAAAAATAGTCGAAGTGGATTATAAGAAAGCTCTTAATTCCGCTTTGGAAAACTGTTCAAATATTATGGATTATAAGATTCAGAAAACCACCGCCGAATTAAATGTGGACAGAGCTAAAAGCAATAACGATTTCGATGCCAACTTATCAGCAAACTTTGGCTTGAACCAAAAAGCCAATGTTATACCGGACGCCTACAAATCACTTTTGGATCAAGAAAGGGTTGACATCACATTCACTATCCCTCTTTTCCAATGGAATAAATCAACTTACGAGGTAGAAGCCGCATTGGCAGACAAATATAGAGTTGAAGCGGACATTGATTATAAAATGAAGCAATTTGAGCAATCAATCAAATATCAAACGGCAACATTCCAACTACTTATCCGTCAAGTGATAGCCGCTGAAAAATCGTATAATATAGCAAAGCGCCGATTTGAAGTTGCAAAAAACCGTTATGTTATTGGCAATATCACAATGGATGTTTTCTTTACAGCACAAAACGAAAAAGACCAATCATTTAATTCATATATTTCTGCTTTGAAAAATTACTGGATGGGATATTATTCTTTGCGCCGCGCCAC
>JBBRAO010000060.1:0-11485 GCA_038206725.1 Kapaibacterium sp. (SeqCode) | reverse complement strand
GAAAAATTCAAAATTCCAATTGGGATAGACAAGTTCTTTAATGAGATTCATCCTAAATTGAAACCGGTTGAAACCGTTATAAAAGGTGTATATATTGGCGGTTCGTGCCAAGGACCAAAAAACATTACAGAATCGGTTCAATCCTCTTTATCAGCCGCCGCTAAAATTAATGCACTACTAAAAAACGGTACAATTTCACTTGATCCTATAATTGCTAGAGTTGATAATAAACTTTGTACTTGGTGCGGAAAATGTGCTAAAGTTTGCGAATATGACGCCGTTAAAGAAGTAGAATTCGAAGGAAAACATATTGCTCAAATTAATAAAGCAGTTTGTACGGGGTGTAGCATTTGTGCACCGATATGTCCATATAACGCTATTGAGATAGCACAATTTACCGATTTAGAAATTGAATCAATGATTGATGGTTTTATGCAAACGATTGAGTTTAATGTAAAAGCCGCGGAAGAAGAAAAAGCTGAAGAAAAAGAAGTTCTAATGATGAAAGAATTTCCTCAAATATGGAAAAATATTATTAGTTCTTTAAACGAAAATAAAAAAACGATTCCACAATTGGCGGAAGAACTAAATGTGAATAAGGACGTTATTACCTATCACGTGATGACAATGTTTAAATACAGTGTTTTAGCTCCCGACGGTATGGATGACAAAGAGGAATATTATTATTATACTAAGAAAAATTAATAGTTATGGCAAAAGTAAATCCTGATTTTGTAAAAGATATAAAGAAGTTCGGTGCTGACGAGTTCAATGCTTGTTACAATTGCGGTACTTGCACCGCAATTTGTTCGCTTACCGACAAAAATAACGCATTTCCAAGAAAACTAATCCGTTATACCGTTCTCGGATTAGAAAGCGAGATTAAATCCTCTGTTGACCCTTGGCTATGCTACTACTGCGGAGATTGTTCGACCTCCTGCCCACGGAAAGCTGACCCGGGGAATTTAATGATGTCTTTAAGAAGATATTTAATTTCAAAATACGACTGGACCGGATTAGCCGGAGTTTTATATAAGAATCTATCCGCTTATATAATTGCATTCTTAATCGTTATTGGCGGCGTAGTTGGTTTATATGCCGGCGGCGTATTCAATCAAGAAGAATGGATGCATTATGGACATTATTTTGAAATGTTTGCCATTGCAGGTGTGTTCGCAGTTATACTGTTACCCAATTTAATCCGTATGTGGTATTTCATTGTTTGGAAGAACACTAAGAAGTTCGTTCTTAAATCCCATATCTCTAATCTAAAAGAGCTTTTTATACATATGTTTACTCAAAAGCGTAGTTTGTCCTGTAAAGAGGTTGAAGCAAGCCGAAAAGAAGAGAAGCTATGGTGGTTTGAGCATTTTATTTTAGTATTAGGCTATTTAATGCTCTTGTTTACAACTGTTTTCTTAGATTGGTTTGGTAACGACAATATCGTTGTTCACATTATGGGTTATGTATTTAGTGCAATAATATTCGTAGTAACATTCGATTTTGTAAAACGAAGAATACAACAGAAAAGTGAAAAAACAACAAAGTCGCATCCATCGGATTGGTTTTTTGTAATATGGCTATTCTTTATGGGAATAAGCGCGTTCGCTGTTCGATTAATGATTGATCTTAACGTATTACAAACCAACTTCTGGGTATTTCTCTTCCATCTAACCATATTAGCACAATGGGCATTAATAATTGTACCTTTTGGTAAATGGACTCATTTTCTTTATCGTTCATTCGCAATGTATTTTTCAAGCATTTTAAACACAGCAGAAAAGAAAAAATAATTAAATCATATAGGAAAATAAAATGACAGACTTTAATAATATAGAAGAAATACTCGATTTTGCGATAAATAATGAGCAACAAGCGGTTGACTTTTATCGTGAATTAGCATTAAAAGCATCTAATAATGCTATCCGCCAGACTTTTGAGAAATTTGCCCTCGAGGAAGTTGGCCACAAAGAAAAAATAATTAAAATAAAAAGCGATAATAGTTTTACGATAAGTAAAGAAACTGTCTTAGACCTTAAACTTGCTGATTATATTGATAATGTAAAACCATCGGCAACTATGAGCTATCAAGACGCATTGATTATAGCGATGAAACGTGAGAAATCAGCTTTTAAGCTTTATACTAACCTTGCGTCAAAAACGAATAATATGATACTTCAGAGTCTATTTTCTCAATTAGCAATTGAAGAATCAAAGCATAAATTAATGTTCGAATTAGAATACGATGAAGTTATTTTAAAAGAAAATTAATCTTTGTATATATATTATATTTTGTGGCTTAAATCATTAAGAAGATTACTATTCTTATGAATAAGCCATTTTTTTTTCATATTTTTCAAAATATATTCAACAAAATGTAATTAATATTTGGCTTATGCCAATAATTTTTGTAATTTTGATTATTGGCTTATGCCAATAATCATTTTTTTTAAATATTTTTTGAAACGATAAATATGAATGATAGAATTTATAAGGGACAGATAGACAGATTACGGGAACCTGAGCGAACAAATAGGCTCGAAATTGAGAAAGTCGTTGATTTGTGTTTAGAAGAAAAAGGTATTAAAACACTTTTGGATATCGGGACCGGCAGTGGTTTGTTCGCTGAAGCATTCAGTAAAGCAGGCTTACTTATTTCCGGTATTGATATTAATGAAGAAATGCTAACTGCGGCGCGAGAATATTTACCTAAATGCGATTTTCAAATCGCCCCGGCCGAAAATATACCTTATGGTGATAAATCCTTCGATGCCGCATTTTTTGGAATGGTTTTCCACGAAGTTTCAGATTATAAAAAAGCCTTATCCGAAGCGTTTAGAGTATCAAAAAATACGACTTTAATTCTCGAATGGCAATATGAAGTTCAAGATTTCGGACCACCATTAGAGCATAGGTTATCTTCTGAATTTATAAAATACCTTGCTAAGGAAGTCGGTTATACTAATATTTCAGAAATTCGATTGTCTAATTTAGTCTTATATAAATTTAGTTAATTAAGTAAAACAAAATGAAAGAATTTGAATCAATATTAAATATTAAAGTAGAATACAGTCAGACTGACAAGATGGGGTATGTTCATCATTCTCAGTATCTTGTTTATTACGAATATGCAAGGCACGAATTATTAAGAAAATATTCGAAAAGCTATAAGCAAATCGAAGCTGAAGGTGTAATGATGCCAGTTGTCTCAGCGAAGTTGGAATATATCAAACCCGCTTATTATGATGACGAGTTAACAATAATTACACATTATGAACAAAATGCCGCAAAGTACAGATTTAAGCATCAGACCTTTAATCAGTATAATGAATTAATAAATACAGCGGAAATTCAAGTAGTTTGTATTGATTCCAACACAAGAAAAGCAATTAAACCTAAAGTAACTATTACTAATAAAATTAATCGAAGTATCGCTATACAAGGACAATAAATGCCAAGACCACATAAATGTAGAAAAGTTTTTTCCAATCCCGACGTTATTTACTTCAAACCGGTAGGTTTGGGATTGCACGATTTACAAGAAGTATTCTTATCGCTTGATGAATTTGAAGCGGTTCGACTTGCGGATTATGAAGGATTTTATCAAGGAATAGCGGCCGAAAAAATGAATGTTTCACGCCAAACATTTGGTAATATAATTAACTCAGCCCATAGAAAACTCGCTGACTTCGTAATTAATGCAAAGTCATTAAGAATCGAGGGAGGCGTGATTGAAATTTCAGTTGAACAAGATGGATTTTTCTTATGTAAAAACTGTGAATATAAGTTCGAAGTACCTTGTGATAATTCAAAACCTGAAAATTGTCCAAAATGCGAGAGTGATAATATTCATCTAAATGCCGGTAATCATCGTCATTTAGAAGAATTTCGAAATAAAAATAGAATGCAAAACAATCACGGTTTTCAAAGACAATAAATAATAAGAGGTTATTATGCCACAGTTAGATAAAACAGGACCGGAAGGCAAAGGAACGGGCACCGGTAGAAAATTAGGAAAATGTAGCAAAGCTACAGAAGAAGAAAAATTACTTAAACTCGGCAATGGAATGGGCACAAAAGGCAATGCCGGCGGAGGTAAAGGTAAAGGAAATCGTTTAAAAAGCGGTTTAAAATAGTATTAATTATAAAAAATGAGGTTATTATGCCAAGATTAGATAAAACAGGACCGATGGGTCAAGGTTGTATGAGCGGAGGTAAAAGAGGTCGCTGTAACACAACTGCGGATACAAAAATAGATTCAGCTGAAAGCCAACCAATTGCGAATGAGAACGTTAATTACGGTCAAGGACGCGGAGGTGCTCCAAGAGGTGGCGCAGGTCCAGGACGCGGTGGCACTCCAAGAGGTGGCGCAGGTTTGGGCAATAGTAAGGCGAACTCCTTACGTTCAGCGGCTTGTAGAAATGGAATGGGCAGACGATACGGATGCCAGCTATAAACAAGCAACATAATATGGTATAAGGATTGTGAATAAGATGAGTCTAAGTAGCAATCCTTTATACCTTAATAACACAAAAATAAGGAAGCAATCGCTCAGTTTCATAACGATTGTGGGTATAACCATTTTATTAATTTTAGGTTTAGGACTTATGCCAAAAGAAAGTACAAAGATAGAAAACGACGATAAAATTCAAGATTTCAAGCTGACGGTATTATATGATAACAATTGGTCTATAGATGGCTTAAAGACTGATTGGGGCTTTTCCTGTTTAGTCGAATATGGGGCAATGAAACTATTATTCGATACAGGTGCTAACGGAACACTTCTATTGGATAATATGAAGAAGCTTAACATTGATCCCAAGGAAATTGATTGTATTTTCTTATCACATTCTCATAGTGACCATATAGGAGGTTTACTTGAGTTCTTGAAAAAGAATCCTAATGTTACTATTTATTATCCTGAGTCATTTCCTGATAAACTCATCAAAGACATTAGTATAAGCGACGCGAAACTTATACCTGTATCATCGTTCAATGAAATCCAACCTAATATATTCACTCTTGGTGAATTTAAAGGCGCGGTTCCCGAACAAGTCCTTGCGGTTCGTAGCTTAAATGGAATTGTTATTATAACAGGATGTGCTCACCCTGGAATTATAAATATTCTTAAGAAAGCCAAAACTGACTTTCCTAATGAGAAAATTTATTTGCCTTGCGGAGGATTTCACCTTTATAAAACAAGCAATGATGAAATAAGCAAAATTGTCCAGGAATTTAAAAATTTGGATATAGATATTGTCGCTCCAACTCATTGTACCGGAAATAACGCAAGGAAAATGTTTAAGGGAGCATTCCAAAATTCTTACATCAAACTCGGGGTCGGCGAAGTTATTAAAATTGGAGCACAATAGATTTGATAAAAATAATACAAAGTCTTTTACTTCTTTAAAAAACGAAACAATAATTTTTTAATATATAATATTTTTTCAATAATCAAATAATAAATAAAGGTAAAAAAATGAATACCAAAAATGTAGGATTTAACACAAAACTCATCCACGCGGGTGAACACGAAGACCAGTTTGGTAGTGCAACTGTACCAATTTACCAAACTTCAACATTTAAATTTAAAAGTGCTCAAGAAGGAGCTGATTGTTTCTCGGGGGCGAGTGATGGATATATTTACACGAGAATAGCTAATCCAACTATTCGCGCTTTAGAAAAAAACATAGCTGAGCTTGAAAATGGATTTGACGGTATTGCGACAAGTTCCGGTATGTCGGCAATAACAAGTGTATATATGGCATTGTTAGGTTCCGGAAGTCATATAGTCAGCACTGCGTCGGTTTATGGTCCGGCTCGTGGTGTTTTAGAACAAGATTTTTCCAGATTCGGCGTGGAGGCTTCTTTTGTTAATACTTCCGATTTAGATGCTATAGAAGCGGCAATTCGTCCAAATACAAAAGTGTTGTATGTAGAAACTCCATCGAATCCAACAATGGAATTGACAGATATAAGAGCGTGCGCGGAAATCGCGAAGAAACACAACTTGGCATTAGTTGTTGACAATACATTTTCTACTCCATATCTTCAAAAACCACTCGATTTAGGTGCAGATGTTGTACTTCATTCAGTAACTAAGTTCATTAATGGACACGCTGATATTGTAGGTGGTATAATTATAGCAAAGGACAAAGATTTATATAAAAAGATCCGTCACGCAATGGTTTATATGGGTTGCAATATGGATCCTCACCAAGCATATTTGGTCCTACGCGGTGTAAAAACTTTGTCATTGCGGGTTGAACGAAATCAAGAAAATGCCGAAAAAGTGGCTAAATATCTTGAAGCACATCCAAAAGTAGCTTGGATTAAATACCCTGGATTAAAATCTCACCCTCAATATGAATTGGCAAAAAGCCAAATGAGTGGTTCCGGTTCAATGATAAGTTTTGGTGTTAAAGGCGGCTTAGAAGCCGGTAAAATACTTATGGACAATGTTCATCTTGCTACTTTAGCAGTATCTTTGGGTGGCGTTGAAACGCTAATTCAACACCCTGCTTCAATGACCCACGCGGGTGTAAGCAAGGAAGCTAAGCTATCAGCAGGAATTACTGATGATTTAGTTCGTTTTTCCGTAGGTGTCGAAAACATAGAAGATATAATTAATGATTTACAACAAGCTTTAGATAAAGTATAATATTTTACTTTTAGTTACGTGTATTTAATGATTGACTATGAAATTTTTTGAACTTTTAATAAGGTATAAATAATGGAAACATTAAACGAACAACAAATTGCAATGCCAAGAATCGGCGATAAAGCACCTGAATTTAGTGCAACAACAACTCAAGGAAATATCAACTTTCCTTCTGATTACACAGGTGGTTGGGCGATATTATTTAGTCATCCGGCGGATTTTACCCCTGTTTGTACATCTGAGTTTATTACATTTGCATCACTCGAGGATAAATTTGCCAAAGCAAATTGCAAATTAGTAGGACTTTCAATTGATGGTTTATATAGTCATATAGCTTGGTTACGTACCATTAAAGAGAAAATCGAGTATAAGGGAATGAAAAATGTAGAAGTTAAATTCCCTCTTATTGAAGATATTACTATGAATGTCGCAAAAAAATATGGAATGCTTCAACCCGGTGAAAGCACCACTAAAGCTGTTAGAGCAGTATTCTTTGTTGATCCTAAAGGGATAATAAGAGCAATTATTTATTATCCGTTAAGTTTAGGTAGAAACTTTGACGAACTCTATAGAGTAATAATAGCTTTACAAGCGGCGGATGAATTTGGGATAGCTACTCCTGCGGATTGGTACCCGGGTGATGATGTTATTATCTCGCCAGCAGGCTCGTGTAATGCCGCGCAAGATAGAGTAGATGGAAAAGAAGAAGGATTGGACTGCAAAGATTGGTTCTTCTGCACGAAGAAAATTGATAAAAATGTTATTTTAGAAAAAATATTGAAGAAATAGGCTTTCTAAATATAACTTATAATAAATTAGAATTTTATTTCCTACGATAGTTTCGTTCGAGATAAAGATGGTTATGCGTAATTATAATTAATTATAGTATTAAAAATAAAAGAGATTTAAAATGATAGATTTAAAAATAAAAAAGAAAATTCCCGGTGTGAAGCATATAATTGCCGTCGCTTCCGGTAAAGGCGGGGTTGGTAAATCAACAATAAGTGCTAATTTAGCTTATGCATTATCAGCGAAAGGATACAAGACGGCTATATATGACGCCGATATTTATGGTCCTTCTGTTCCTATTCTGTTTGGATTAGAATCATTCAGCCCAAGTATTATTCCAATTGGTGAAAATGAATTGATAATGCCCGCGATAAAGGATAATATACAAATTATGTCTATAGGATTTTTTATTGATCCCGAACAACCGGCAATTTGGAGAGGACCTTTAGCATCATCGTACTTAACTAAATTTCTTAACGAAACTCATTGGGATGGTGTAGATTATCTAATCATTGACCTACCACCCGGAACCGGTGATATCGCAATTACTTTATGCCAAGACATTCCTCTTGACGGAGCGATAATAGTAACTTCACCTCAAAAGCTATCTTCGGCTGATGTGCAAAAAGCTATTATGCTATTTCAACATAAGGATTTTCATATCCCAATAATTGGAATAGTCGAGAATATGTCGTGGTTTACACCACAAAATCATAAAGACGAGAAATATTATCTTTTTGGCAAAGGGGGTGGTAAATTCTTGGCTGATAATTTCAATACCGAGCTACTTGCTCAAATTCCATTAATTGACGGTCTGTGCCAAGCCGCGGACGATGGTAAACTAAACACATATACTGATAACGATATAATCAAAACAGAATTTGATAAAATCACAACGAAAATTAATTCGATGTTAAATAAATAATTTATAAAATAGGTAAATAGAATGAAAATATGCATTCCAATAGAACAAAACAATGGTATGGATTCCTTAACTTACGGACATTTCGGTAGTGCTCCATACTTTTTAATATATGATTCTCATACTATGACTCACGAAATACTGAACAATGCTCACGCTGAACACGAACACGGAATGTGCAACCCAATCACTCCATTATTAGAAAAGGGCGTCACCGCTGTAATTGTATCCGGTATGGGAGCTAAAGCTTTAATGAATTTGCAGGCTATGGATATACAAGTGTTCAAATTAGCTGAAAGCACAAGTATTAAAAATATAGTATCAAGACTTGATTTTTCACAAATGGAACAATTGAACTCTGAAAATTGTTGTAGTCACCACAATTGTCATTAATCTTCAACTTTATTTTATCATTGGACTATAAACAATTTTATAAAAAAGCGAAAAATAATCATTCTTAACGACGCAACAGAAAACGGTCTAATTCGTATAATAGATTTTAATTAAATTAAATTTTATTGTATGAAAAAGGTCGTTTTCATTTTTATTATTATGCTTACGTTTTCATCGAGCAGTTCATTGCTAAAGTCCAAAGAGCACATTCCTCTTTATATAAGACAATTAACTGATAGCTCCTATGTTTTTATCACATTCCAAGATGTTAATGGTACCCCCTATCCTTCAAATGGAATGTATTTCCTTACCGGCGAAGGTGTTGTAATGTTAGATACACCTTGGGACACGAACCAAGTAAAACCACTTTTGGATAGCATACAAGCAAAGCATAATCAAAAAGTTAAGCTTTGTATTTCGACTCATTCCCACGACGATAGAACTATTGGTTTGGAAATCCTTCGAAAATACGGAGTACGAACATACACTTCATTTATGACCGATAGTTTATGCAAAGTTAATGGTGATAAACGCGCTGAATTCCATTTTTTAAAGGATACAACATTTAATTTCGGTGGATTAGGATTCGAAACTTATTACCCTGGAGTCGGTCATTCAAAAGACAATCTAGTGATTTGGGTACCGGATTTGAAAATGCTTTATGGTGGGTGTTTGATTAAAAGCGATGTGGCATATAATATGGGAAATGTCGAAGGTGCCGATATAGACAGCTGGATTGTTACGATGAATAAGCTTATCACTAAATATCCAAAAGCGAAATATGTCGTTCCCGGACACTTCAAATATGGTAACTTTACAACACTTCAGCACACATTAGATTTGCTGAATGAGTATAAAGAGAAATAGGAAAAACGCGGACTTTTTCGAAATGCCCGGAACAAGCTATATAAAATACAGGATTTTATATCAGTTTTAAATAATATTCGCTCACTTTTTTTACTCATCCGATGAATTCATTTCGCCGGATGAGTTTTTTTTTGGCTAAAGTATCGAACGCAAATTATAAGCATTTTACTTAATTTCCATTATAATTATACTTATTCTATTTATACGTTTTTTACTTATGTTTTTATTAGTAATGTCGTGAAATTTTTTTTAAATCCCGTGATTTATTTGACTAAAAAATACTATTTTTGCTTTTTATTATTCCGATATTAAGAAATAAATCACATTATTATAAATTATAATCTTTAAAGCGTATGAAAAGTAAAAAAATCATTCCAAAAATTGTGTCTATTATGATACTATTACTCTGTTCTTCGGTTAGTCTGTTTGCTCAGCAAGTAGAAACAAGCGGTCTTTATGGTGTTTTGCAAATTCAACAATACGATCGCGCGATTCATATTATGGCGATGTTATTGCTTGGTTTCGGTTTTTTAATGGTATTTGTCAAAAAGTACGGGCGTTCCGCGCTAACGGCAACATTTCTTTTAGTTAGTATCGCTTTGCCACTATATATGTGCATCAAAAGTTTTGGAATTTTCGAAGGCAAAGGCGAAATTGAGCAATTAATACTTGCCGAATTTGCCGCCGCAAGTTTACTTATTGCTACCGGAGCTATATTAGGAAGAATACAAATCTATCAATATTTGATACTTGGCTTATTATTTATTCCGTTTTATATGTTTAATGAATTGATTGTTGTTGACGACTATTTCCATTTCGTAGGGAAAGTCGCCGATACGGGCGGATCAATTGTCATCCACGCTTTTGGCGCGCTTTTCGGTGTTGCCGCCGCGATGGCGTTACACAAAAAAAAGGATACGGAAACGCCTATCGAGTCCGATGCTACAAGCGATAGATATTCAATTTTAGGGAGTATGGTGTTATGGGTCTTCTGGCCCAGCTTTTGCGCCGCTCTTGTGCCCGTTGCCGCGATTCCGCATACTGTAGTGAATGTTTTCCTCGCCTTGTGCGGATCCACTCTCGCTACATACATAACTTCAGTTTCGATAAGAGGGAAAGCGAATATTGCCGATATAGCGAACGCGGCTCTTGCTGGCGGCGTAGCTATTGGAGCAACCTGCGATTTCGCCTCTCATCCGCAAGCGATGCTAATTGGCGCCATTGCCGGTGTTCTTTCAACAGTAGGTTACACTATCTTCCAAGCTAAAAATCAAAAATTACTTAAATTCATTGATACGTGCGGTGTATCTAACCTTCACGGTATTCCGGGTTTATTCGGCGGTCTTGCCGCTATCGTAATTGTTGATGGCTTAGATGCTTCAGCTCAATTGAAAGGCATTGGTATTACAATAGTTTTAGCGATTGTCGGCGGTTTGTTTACGGGTAAAATAATTTCGCTGTTCAAAAAACCAAAAGAACTTTACAGCGACAGCGGGGAATTGCACGACGCGGATTAAAAAAATAAATCATTATTATAAGTTTATCTCGTTTCCAAACTCCTGCTTGGTAATGTTTTTTTGAGGAGACGCGCCGCGTGCGTCTCCTCAACGTCACCGAACCTTATGTCCATAAGTCTAACAAAAAATAAAATGTTTTTTAAAATTATTTATCATTCCTTTAATTCATTATTATATGATAGATAGATAGAGTAATTTTATGAACAAAGATTAATTTTTCTTATTTGGAATTGTTATTGGAATAATGCAATTTTGAAATGCACAGATTGAAAATTTCGATTATGAATTTTAATTTATAAAAAATAATTGAGTTTTCTATGTGGTTTTTAAAATTAT
>JBBRAO010000059.1:0-12082 GCA_038206725.1 Kapaibacterium sp. (SeqCode) | reverse complement strand
GGCATTATTGGTCTGATAAATTTGACTTATAATTTATTTAGATATGAACAAATGTTGAGAACGGCGTAAACAGTTAGAATACATATCATTAATGATAATAAAGGTGACAATAAAAGGGAAATAATTAAAAATATTGACATTAGTTTTTATTTTTAGAATAAAAAATTTGGTGATTTAGACAAAATATTATAATTTTGATTATGATATTAGAAGAATATTTAAAAGGGTTCTTGTATTCTTCTTAAATTTAGTTAAATATTGAATTTTAAGAACCCACCTTTAATATGTCTTTGAAATTCTTAATTTTGTAATAAGTGACGATTTGAAATAAAATTTATTTATTTTTTTGGGTGGATATGAGAACAATCTACTACGTATTTCTTGTTTTAATTTTCTTATTGGGCAATAATCTATACAGCCAAATTTATGTTGGTGGAGGTGTCAATTATGCAATGCCCATGGAGAATTTTACTGATTATAACAAAAATGTTATAGGGTATAATATACAATTAGAGAATAGGCAATTTTGCAAACTTTGGTATGGATTAAGATTTAATTATACAGAACTTGAACCACAAGATAACCAAATCAACTATTTCAAAACTATTTCCGAGCTTACTCCCCAGATTAAATACGCTCCATTTACAAGCAATTGTTTTGACCATAAGTTTATTCCGTATTTGTATGGGAATTTATCATTAAGTTCGATAACTGGAACTGATGAACTTTCTAAAATTGGAATTGGAGCTGGCTTAGGTATTGGGCTTGCATATAATTTCAAACTATTTGATAGTTGCTGGATGATAGAATTGAACAGTATTTATTCAGCACCAAATACAATTTATCGTGCTGATGGACGCGAAAACCTGAAATTAATTAATTCTGCAATTACTGTGAGTGTAAGAATATGAAAGTAATTCGTAAAAATATTGCTGTTATAATGTTTGCGGGATTAATTTTAATATTATTGTCCTGCTCAGAAAAAGTTCATCGAGATGATGCTGTAAGAATCAAATCTTCAGCTGCAAAGAAATATAATAATTTACCAGAAAATGCTGGCTTTAGAAGTGGAAATACTCTACGTGGCGAAGTAATTAAAATCGAATACAATGGTTTTGCAGATTCTTGTCCGATAAGTGATGCTACAATTTATAATTATAAAGGCTGGGTTTTGTTTGTTGATTCATCTTTAAAACAAGCTAATTACATTGAAAGAATACCTTTAGAAGATGTCGATTTTGTCGGAATTAAAATGCAAAATCTTGAGAAAAATCAGTATAACAACATAAATTATTTTGAAACATATAACGAGCCGCTACTGCCTTTAGAATTAAGAGAAGTTCCCGTTGATACAATTAAAATTGATACTTGTTCGCAGCCTTGTCCTTGTGAAAAAATCAATCTGGCTGTGCCTTGTATTTTATGTCTTGATTGTCCAGAAAGGGATTTAAATTGGTGGTTTGCAGAATTTAAAGTCGGATTTGGCTTATATAATGATATTTCTATGAACGGTATCGAAATAGGAAAAGATGACTGGCTTGTTGATGTCGCACTGGGAATTAGACTTGGTGAATCCAAAAGATTGGCGATTGGAGTGATGTATTCTACCAATGTTGAAACTATGAATATGTTTGACACAATTTCAAGCAAGCGCTCAATGGTAGCACTATATGGCAGATATGATCTGATTAGAAATACCAAAAAAATTGATTTGAGTAGAACAGATACACTCAAAAAATTGGAAAATTATATTGAATACGACTCGCTTTACACAAGAAGCGCAGATGGATGTTGTGATTCACTTGTTGTAATCTCAAAAATAAACCCAAGCGTATTGATAGAATTGCAAAAGAAAGAAAATATACTTGAATATGAGGTTAGACCTTGTATAAATCCATTTGTTTACGGATTATTCGGTGCAAGTATTGATGAATTTTCCATAGATTTATTCTCAATAAATTTTTGTGACGGTTGCAAAAAAGGAATTGACTTAGACGCACCGGGAATTGATATTTCTTTGCCAATTGATTATGGATTTGGAGTAGGAATTGATATTCCACTCAATAAATATATGGATTTTTCCACAGATTTAGGATTCAGGTCAGTTTCTTATGGAGATAGATCAGTTTCATCAGGTTTGATTATACCACACAACAGAAGATTAAATGCGATTGTATTTAGAATTGGTTTATCATTTTAAGGAAGAAAATTAATGAAAAAATATCTTTTAATATATTTATTTTTTATTGGCTTAATGTTAGTTCAATCTTGTACAGATTGCCCAGTTAGCAAAACTGACCCAATATTTTTATGTGAAACACGAATTGTAACAGTAGAAAAATTCAATCCCAATTATACTGTAATACCCGGGATAAATGGATTACCCGATAGTGTGGTTTTAGACTCTGATTACAATATTGGCATTTTCCAATTCCCTTTAAATTCTGGTAGTTCTGGCAGTTTCCCAAATGATAACAGATTTAAAGATTCTAAACAAATACCCGTTGCTTCTGTTTCTTTTGCAGAAAATAGCACTGTTTATTTGGCAAATTTGATGGATACATACCCTACAAACGAGGACGTAAATGGCGATATTTTGGTAAAATCTGTTGATTTAACAACTATTCCACCAGTTGCCATGCTTAGAATTTCAGGAAGTATTGCTCTTTTTGACCAAAATTATCTTAATGAGGATTCTCAAGCATTTTGCGATTACGCCAAAGGAAATTCCTCAAATATTAATACTGCGTTCAGCAATCTTAATACCAATAACTTATATGGCAAAAATCAAACTGGTTCTGTAATTACAAATTTTGATACAAACCCTGTTATCGTAACAAATAAGAACGGCAAAATTATTGGCACTTCTGGACAACCAAACGTGCCTGTTGTTAGCCTTGCTACTGAAATTGAATTACGAACACTTGCCAATAAAAAAAGTTCTGTGGATTTGGCAGTAATTCCCGGAAATGTATATATTTATTTGGCTAAAAATGGGAAGAGATTTGTATTTTTTATTACAGAATTACGTGAATCAAACGTTACGCCATTCAGAAAGAGAGTTACCATAATGCTATACCCATTAGATAAATAAGGAGTTTATATATGTTTTGGAACATTGTTAATTTTAACAAGTATTTATTTATGCTAATTCTGGTAGTGTTCGCTGTTTCGTGCAGTAAAGACCCATCAAGGAAATTGCCAATTAGAAATATTGATAATTTCAGAATGGCAAAGGATAGCCTGAATACACCCAAAGATGAGTTGTCTCCTTATCAAAGAGCAAGTGCAAAAACTTGCATAGAAAGTTATTATAGGGAGAATGCTGGTAATTCAATCATTAAGAATTATAATTTTAATATACAACCATCATATAATTTTTTCAAAGAATTGATGGGAAATGATTTTGAAGAGAATTACTCTTCTGTGATTCAAAATTTGACAAATAAATTGGAAGCAATTTCTTATTTAACAGATAAATCAGGCTTTATTGCATTGTCTCACCCAACAGATTCAAATTACAATATGGTATTGGATTTACCTTTCTGGGGAAATATTGGCGGAACTGATATTTTTTATTTTGATGTTTTGAATGGAAAACCTAACTTTACCGTGCTTCCAAAAGAGATTAATTCAGAGTTTTGGGATTCTCATCCATTTGCGGCAGTTGATACTTTTTGCAATACCTTTTTAATTTGGTCATCCGATAGGAATAGTCCGTATTCAAAGACAACGGACTTGCAAAACAAGCCAATTATAAAAGGACATACCGATTTATATTATTCATTCAAAAAGAATGGTATATGGACAGAGGCTAAAACATTTGATTTTTCAACGGAAGTAAATACTGAAAAATATAACGAAATTAGCCCTTTTGTTGCATGTATTAATATTTCACCAAAATTATTTTTCTCATCTAATAGAAATGGCGATTATGATATATTTGCCGCAGATATTGCAATTGACTATAAAATTGAATTAGTTACTATAAAATCAGAACCCGTTTTATTACCCAAAGGGTATGAAAATGACGTAGAATCAGTTTATATTAATACTTATTCAAACGAAATATTTCCATATATATCAATACCTTACGAGGATAATTCTGATTCAAAAGCATTGTTCTTATCTTCAAACAGAAATAGCAAGGAAATTAAAAGTAAATATTCAAGAGATACGGTGATTGTGAATAAAGGTAAATATGATATTTATTCTTTTGAATATCTTTTGGAATGTAATCCAGAACCGCCACCACCACCGCCTCCGCCACCAATGGCAAAATTGACTTTGTCCGTTTTGGATATGGATTCGCCATCTAAGAAAGTTAAATTACCAATTGTGAAGTTAGTTGATGTTCAATCTGGTCAAGAGATTATAGCTAAAACGTTGTCTAATACTTTTGATGTTGAATACGGCAAAGCTTATGATGTTTGGGGTGGTTCGGAACAAAATTCATTATATTGCGAAGAAGAAGCTGATTCATTATTGCAACATTATTTAGCAAGAAAGATTTCAATACTTCCGCCTAATATCAAAAAGAGAGAGTTAATCACCAATTATGATACAGTTGAAAATGCAAAATTAGTTATTAAATATGATACTAATACTGTAAGAGAATTATATCCTGTATCAGAGCTAAATAATGTTAAGCCAGTAGTTGATTTCAAAACTACAACAAATAATATAGCTGAAACAAGAAATGAAGTCATAAAGGATATTTCATTTAAGCCTTGCAAAATTCCTTGCGATACAATTTCCAAGAAAATCGAAAATAAAGTTTCTGATACTTTGAAATTTAATAGGGAAAATTCATTTATTGAAGTAACGAAATTAGTAATTACAAAAAAAGAATGGTACGAAGGCGGTAAAATCGTGAGTAAAACGATAAAAAATACTGTCTATGATACAATTCCACAGTTTGATACAACTTTTATTAGTGCAGTTGGTACTGTTGCAAAATCAGAATTAACACATCTAAAAAAGATTTACATTTCGCCGAATATCAATGAGAATATTACTTTGAATGATACGATTTACTTGAGACCTGTTTATTTTGTGAAACCTCCTTGTAGTTGTAATTTTACCGATATTGAACATAGCTACAATAAAAACGTTCCATATTTTCAGACGGCTTTTTGGAAAGTTAATACAACTGATGGTTATATTCAGCATTTAAATGATTTTCAGAAAGGAAATTATTTAGAATCAGCAGGATATATTGAATTGCACCCGAAACATAGAGATTATGGTATTTGGAATGCTGATGCAAGAGAGCGAAGGAAAAAAATGTATGCCGATTATGCTGTAAGCGTGGATAGAAATTTGCTTGTGATGAAAGACGAAATTGTAAATAGATTTATCCCAGCTATGGAATCTTTGGATTCATTGACTCCCGACACAAAAATAATGATAAAATTAGAAGCATATAGTGATGAAAGAAGAGCTGATAAATGTAATTATATTGGTAATACAGTTGAATATATCCAAGGCAGGAAAGACCAAACAGGCAAAATATTTCTTTATAACGAAAAAATCATAAATGGAGCATCACTCTCTCAAGATAATGAGAATTTATCGAAACTCAGAGTTTTTAATGGCTTCAATGAAATTTTCAAAAGATTGAAACAAAATGCCAAGTTCAATTATTATCTAAATAAAGGACTTGTTTTTTATCCGACACAAAATTTCGAAAGCGAAGAAGAAATGTTCAAAGCCATCGAAAAAGCAAGAATAGTAATTCTGGCTGAGGGCAAATATTACGATAAAGTTTTCAGGGATGACAAGGAAGAATACGACCCAGTAAGAAGGATAAATCTATATATTGATTTGATAAAATACAGCAATAAATATGTAGAAAAAACTCCGTGCTGTAATCCAAAATTAAATTGTGGTGATTAATAATTTAGAATAATTTGAAAAGGGACTGTCTCAAAAGGGCAGTCCCTTTTTTTGTATTGTGTATTAATGACATATAATTCAATTATAGATTTGCTCATAATTTTGTAAATTTGTAGTTGGTAAAAAGACAAATTTGCAATAATTTTTATAATTCTTCACTTGCTTATAGGTGAGTGTTTATTTAGACTAAATGAATAAATATATTAATAAAAGAGTTGAAGATTATAGTTGGGATTTTCTATGTTCTAATACAAGGGAATATACACATAGTTATCATATTTATCCTGCTATGATGATACCACAAATAGCAGTTAGAATTTTCCACAAAAAAAAAAGAGACGCATATTTTTTTGCGTCTCTTTCAGTATAAAAAAACCATCGAAGATAGTTATTTCTTCTTTATTTCTAATTCTACAGCGTGGCCTTCTATATCCAGTGTTACGGCTGTGAGTGAGTCAACGAATAGAACTTCTTCGGCGAGAGTCTCATTTTTCACGTAATCTATCATCAGATTGATTGCGTTTTTGATGTTTTCTTCAGCGGCGAATTTGATTGTTATGCGGTCTGTAACTTCAAATCCTGACTCTTTTCTAAGATTCTGAATTCTGCTTACAACTTCGCGTGCAATACCTTCGTTTATCAATTCAGCGCTTAATTCAGTATCCAACGCGACGATAATTCCATTATCCGAAGCTACCAACCATCCTTCGATGTCCTCGTTCACGATCTCAACGTCTTCCGCGATAAGCGAAATTTTTTCGTCATTTACGAATATATCCAATCTTCCGGTTGTTTCTACTTCTTTAATCTGTGTAGCGTTCAAAGCTTTTATAGAGTCTGCTACATTTTGCGTATTTTTCCCGAATTTGCGTCCGATTACTTTAAAATTACCTTTAGCACTGCGGCGCACGATATCGGTTTCCTCGGTTACGTATTCTATCGCTTTGATATTTATTTCTTCTTTGATTATATTTTCAACCAATTGAACATCGCGTCTTTGTTGCGCGGAATTCACCGGAATCAATATACGGTTAAGCGGTTGGCGAACTTTGATATTCGCTTTTTCACGTAATGAGCGGGCAAGCGAGGTTATCGTCTGCGCGGCCGCCATTCTGCGTTCCAATTCAACATTTATCAGAGCTTCATCAACACTCGGTATATCGCATAAATGTACAGATATCGGCATATCGTCAGCTTTCAAACGTGAGTATAGCACATCACTCAAAAATGGAGCCGCCATTGCGGTCAACTTAATGACGGTCAACAATACCTCGTGCAAAGTTTGGTAAGCGGCGATCTTTTCAGCATCCTTCTCCCCTTTCCAAAAGCGTCTTCTGTTTCTGCGGATGTACCAATTCGAAAGTTCATTTATCACAAATGATTGGATTGAACGCGTAGCGCGTGTCAAGTCATAATCATTCATATAAGTTGTATATTCTTTTATTAACGTATTTACGCGCGAGATTATCCAACGGTCTATTTCAGTGCGTTGTGCAAACGGAATCACTACTTCTTTTCCGGTATAATCGTCAATATTCGCGTATAATGCAAAGAAAGCGTAAGTATTTGTCAGCGAACGCAAGAAATCGGAAATAACCGTTTTCTCTAAAGCTTTCGCGTCGAATTTGGTGGCTTTCCAAGGCGGGTTGTTGCTTAGCAAATACCAGCGAACAGCGTCGGCGCCATATTTTTCCATCATTTCGAACGGATCAACTGAATTGCCCTTCGATTTCGACATTTTCACACCGGTAGCATCCAAAATCAACTCATTAACGATGATGTTTTTGAAAGCGGGTTTATCGAAAATAGCTGATGCAATATTGTGCAAAGTATAGAACCAACCGCGTGTTTGGTCAATTCCTTCAGCGATGAAATCAGCAGGGAAAGATTTGTCGAACAATTCCTTATTTTCAAAAGGATAGTGCATTTGAGCAAACGGCATCGAACCGGAATCGAACCAAGCATCAACGACTTCTTTTGTTCTTCGGTAAGTTTTGCCGTCTTTGATGAATAGTACATTGTCAACAAACGGTCTATGCAAATCTATCTCTATTCCACATTCTTTCACCGGTACCATTGAGCCGTCTTCGTTCAAATACAAACCTTCGGCTAATTCAGCTCTCGAACCGATAGCGAAGTAATCTTCTTTATCATCCACGTTTACCCAAATTGGAAGCGGACTGCCCCAATAGCGATCGCGGGACAATGACCATTCTTTTACATCTTCCAGCCAATTACCAAAACGGCCTTCGCCGATCTCAGGTGGCTGCCATTTGATGTCGTATTTATTATGCCTAATCATCTCTTCTTTGTAACGAGGCGAGCGGATAAACCACGAATCGCGTGCATAATACATAATTGGATTGCCGGTGCGCCAACAATGCGGGTAGCTATGCAAATAGTCGTTTGTCGCACGATAAACTTTATTAGCATATTTCAATGCGATTACGATGTCTTTGTCCGAACCTTCTTCTGTTCTGCCGTCTTCGTAATGGAAAGTTTTGATTGCACGACCCGCGAAATCACCCATATCATCAGTTAAGTGACCATCAGGTGTAACAGGTTGCAAAAATGGAAGATTATGGATTTTTGACATTTGGTAATCGTCTTCACCAAAAGCTGGAGCCAAATGCACGATACCCGAACCGTCTTCGGTAGAAACGAAATCGCCCGGATAAATAGAAAAAGCGTTCGGATAAGCCACTTTATCAACTAAAGCATAGGGCAATATCTGCTCGTAGAAAGTGCCTACTAAATCGCTACCTTTAAATTCGGAAATAATTTCATATTCGCCATCCAAAACCGCGAGTCTTGCTTTCGCCAAAACCAATTCATCAAACATTGGCTCACCGTCTTTTACCGGTCTCGTATTACGAACGTGCACATAATCTATATCGGCTCCCACAGCGCAGGCTACGTTTGCAAACAATGTCCACGGTGTTGTTGTCCATACCATTAATCTTGCATTTTCGAGCCCTTTAACTTTGGAGCTTAAAATTTTCAATTTTAAAAATACGCTTGGGTCGCGAACATCTTTGTAACCCAAAGATAATTCGTGGCTTGAAAGCGGTGTTTGAATAGTCGGTGATTGTGGGACAACTTTAAAACCTCGGTAAATCAAATCCTTTTTCCAAAATTCTTTCAAAGCCCACCAAACCGATTCCACATATTCTTGCGTGCAGGTGATGTAAGCTTCTTTTAAGTTTACCCAATAGCCCATTCTTTCGGTCAGATATCCCCAGCCGGTATCTTTTTCAATGTTGTCGTAAACGAATTTCTTGCAGACGGCATTAAATTTATCTATTCCGTATTTTTCAATATCAGATTTGTTGGCAAAGCCAAGTTCTTTTTCAACAGCGATTTCAACAGGCAAACCGTGTGTGTCCCAACCGGCTTGACGTCGAACGTAATACCCTTGCATCGCTTTGTAGCGGCAAACGGTATCTTTTATAGTACGCGCCATCAAATGGTGAACGCCGGGATTACCGTTTACTGTAGGGGGTCCTTCATAAAAGGAAAAAGAATCCGCGTCTTTTCTTAATTCTAACGATTTATCGAAGATCTTATTATCTTTCCAAAATCCAAGTATTTGGTGTTCCAATTCAGGATAAGATAACTTCTCCGGTAATGGCTTAAACATTCTAACCTCTATCTATTCTATTTTATTTTTCGCAAATTTCGCAACTTCAAAATTAATCATTTTTTCTGATAAATTAAAATGTATTAACGAGTTGTTGGTCTAAAAATAAAACAGAAGCCATTCTAAATACGAAGTAAACGCTTGCCATTCCAGCGAACGCTTGATTCTATCCTGCAATAAGATAGGTACTTGCAATGCCGGTCATCGGATGAGTTGTCATTTCAACATCTTTCTTCAAGTCCTCCACTTTGGGGAGGATTTAGGTGGGGTCTGGACATTCATAAAATAAATAGATGCGGACAAACTCCAAAAGGAACAAATCTGCTATCGGATGGAGCTCAACTCCAAGTGTGTTCCATTTTGCATATTTGACTAATTATGGATTAAGCAAAAGCAACCTGCTGGTATGATAAATCATTTACGTTCATATTGCTTTTGGCGTGTTCATAAGTCATACTCACGACGTTACCGTTTTCGTCAAGCTCAACTAAGAGATTTTCGTTTATATCTTTAGTTTCCGCAATAGCATTATTATTAAAATTAATTATTAATGTATCGGTGTCTTGGAAATATTTTATTTGCATTATATGTTATCCTTAAACGATCTATCAAAAAAAGCATTATGAATTGTTTCTAAATCTTCTAATATTACTATTCTTAAGTATTTCCCGTCTGCTTCGTCAATTTTTGCCCATCTTCGAATTCTTCCATCACTTTGAATAAATTCCTGAATTGGAAAATAAAACGCTTTCAATATCCAATCTTCTTTTATATCAGCTCTATCCGGTCGCAATTGCGTATATTCAAAATATTTAGTATATTTCATAATAACCTTTAATTATCGTTTTTATAAACGTAATTTGCGAAAGTATATTTTTTTTACATTATTTTTTCTTCTCATTAACCATTGACAATTACAAAAAAAGCCCCGTACCGAAATACGAGGCTTGTTCTTCTCTTGTCTTTCCTATTCCCCATCTCGACTCCGCTCGATGACCGGGTTAGGGGGTTTCTCTTTCTTTCTTATTATCTTATAACAGTAATATAGAAATCCATACTTGCAGGGTTTATTGCAGCACCTGTTACGTTAGTGAATTTAACGCTTACTGTACCAGCAGAACTTACCCAAGCATAAGCTATTATAACTCCATCGGCAAAGGTTGCGGATGGTGAAATATATACTGTAGAACCTAAGACGGCATTAGCTACTGTGAAAGTTTCTGTTACAGTCAAACCGGCTGCAATATTTACTACATCTTGTGTAATTGTTACTTTAATAATATCGTTTAAGGTAGAACCATTAGTACCTAATTTAAATGTACTAGTTGATTCCAATGTTGTGAATTTACCTGTGTTTGCTGTTGTAACGCCGATAGGTGTATTGTCAATTGTACTTCCGGTTGATAGAGTTAAATCATCGGAGATTTTTCCATCAACGATTTCTGTTCCGCTCCAAGTACCTGTTGTTATTGTACCGACACTTGTCAAACTACTTGTTACAACTGAGCTGTTCAATGTTGTACCGGTTAATGTTCCAGCAATAGCGGTAATAGTAATATCTGCAGAACCGTCAAAAGCGACACCATTGATGTTCTTCGTAGCCGCAAGTTTGGTTGCTGTAGCCGCGTTGCCGGTTATACTTCCACTAATAGGGTTGGTAACAGTCAAATTAGCTAAAGTTCCAACTGACGTTAAGGACGATCCTAATACTGTACTATTTAATGAAGTTCCCGTAAGAGTACTTGCATCAGCAATAGCGGTAATAGTAATGTTTGCCGAACCATCAAAAGCTACACCATTGATGTTTCTTGCTGTCGCTAATTTAGTTGCTGTAGCCGCGTTGCCGGTTGTGCTTTGGTTTAGAGTTGGGAAATCACCCGCAACTGCAATCGAAGGAACGCCCGTACCGGTTGTATTTTTCAAAATGCCTGTTGCTAAACCCGCTAATGAAGTTCCGTTTATTCTTCCAACAACCGTTGCAATGCTTGCTGTTCCTGTACCGGTTACATCACCTGTTAAAGTGATTGTTTGGTCTCCTGTGTTCGTTCCGGACAAATTAGTAGCGGAAATCGCTCCTGTAAATGTTGCGCCAGCCAAATTTGCTTTAAGTACCAATTGGTCATTAACCAATTTAGCTGAAGGATACTGTACGTCTGTTGGAGATGAGAATGAAATTACTTTATTTGTAGTATTTTCTGCTGTATAGCCCAAAGCTCCTTGTTTGCTATTAAATGTAGTCCAATCTGTTGAGCTTAATGCACCGGTTGTTGAACCACTCGCTGTAGCCAAACTCAATGCTTGACCCGATAAACCTAAGCCATTAGCTGTACCTATTGTAACATCACCTGTGTTTGTGTTTGATGATGTTCCCGAGAATGTACCGCTTTGTGTGGCTAACGTCCACAATCCCAATGTTGTTCTTGCGGTTGCCGCGTCCACGTCATCTATAAGAGTTAGGCCATAAGCCGTTATATCAGATTCCGCCCAAGTATCAACTCCGGTTGTATATAGCATTTTGTTTGCCGCGGTGCCTTTAGTTGCTAT
>JBBRAO010000058.1:0-12198 GCA_038206725.1 Kapaibacterium sp. (SeqCode) | reverse complement strand
AAGCGCTTAGTAAATTTAACGAAATCGTGCTTTCTGTTTCTGCCGGGTTTGGATATGAATTTATCGAGAATAAAGCATCGTCTTTAACAGATGAAGAATATGCTAAGTCCACCTTTGCGGCTTTGCCGTGAGCAAAGTACGATCCTGTATTTGATGTCATTAATTCAGCTGTCCTAACTTGGAAATAAATCCGACCTTCTTTATTGACATCGACGATTAATTCTTTTGCATTCAAAGGTTGCGTATTGACTTTTGTCCACGAATATTCTAAATCGTCACGCATATATACGTTGTAGTGGTACGGGTTATCGGTTACGGGTGCTTCCCATTTTAACCGCACTAAATTTTTCCCGTATTGTATTGCTGTTAAATCCTGAACTGATGATGTCTTATAACTATCCATTCTCAACGTCGGGTCACCCAAGAAACACATATGTCTTCCGGTTATTCCGGATTCATAAAGTACAGATTGCTTACTAGTTTTATTAATCAGTGTGTTGGTTAAATACACCATATAATTATTCTGGCTGGTTGTAACACATTTGCCAATCGGTTTGCCCATACCCATTTCGTGGAAATACCAGTGCGGACGGCCGTCCCAACAGCAAGTCAATGCCGATGAATCCGAACATAGTGCGGCGCGTAAAATATTATTTTGAATATCCCAATCGCCGAAATAAGATCCGAAGAGCATTGTAAATACAGCATTTATATTTTTGTTTGCAAAGTCGGCGGTAACACCAACCCCACCGCAACTTTGGTATGAACCTCCTCCGGTACCGTACGCCCATAGGTATTTACCTTCAGTCAACCCTGAAATATATGATCCCCCGGCTGCTTCTGTAATATTTTCATTACCGCATAATGCGGCTAAGTTACGCCAGCCTGAAGCCGCAAAAGCTTCCGGCATTCCATTAAAATTATCGGTTAATATTGCGCGCCTTTCAAAATCCTTTTTTGCGCCGGTCCTATACGCGTGATCTTTTTCTAAATATGCTTTTAACAATTCTATTTCAGGTTTTTCCCATCCTGCTTTATGAAAAATCGGCATATCATAAAGATCAACTCTACCCACAGCTAATTCGATACTTCTTGTCCCCAATAAGGCGTCTAAATCAAATTTACCATCACCCGGGATATTTCTATTTTCCTGTCTTGACGATGTAGAAATATTGATGTCGAAATCTGTCCATCCTGCTGTTTGCATATCGCCGTAATACATATCTGCGGGCCAAGCACCTACGTGATCGGGGTGGCCATCGGTATTCGATTTTCCCGAGTAAGGAACCGGAACTCTGCCGAATAAAAACACCGTAGTTATGGTTTTATCTTTAGCCCATTCGTCTGTTATAACTTTCTTTACTTGTTTAACTTTTGCTTTATCGAATTGTTCCGCGCGAGGAACCAATCTTAGTACTACCGCCCACCCTTCGTTTTCCATATCGTCAACTAAACGTTGGATATGTGCATATAAAGGGTCATAAACAGTTGAATCAACCAAAAGCAATACTTTGCCCATCTCATATTCTTTTGCCTCTACACCACTTTCGATAAAGCCAAAGCCAAAATAATCTTCTCCTAATACGTGATTTGCTTTACCCAATGCGGCAATTTGATACGTATATCGTTCACCTTTAACTATGCTTTTATCAACATAGCTGTAAACACCCGAATCAAGTGTTGCTAAAGCTGTTGTTGGGAATTTCGCATCGCTTTCTTTTTTTCGATAAATTTGGTACTTGTAATGTGTATCGTTGGGTAACCAGCTCAACAAAATTTGAGAAACAGTTCCGCTTGTGGCTTGAGCATTAATCATTACAGTTTGGTCTTTGGACACTAAATTTCTATATGCGAATAAATCGTTGCAAGTTATTGATATAACAAAGAGAACAATAATAAATAATCTAGTTCTCATAAAACACTCCTAAAAATATTCATTTAACATAATGTAAAATTAAAAAAAAATTGTAATTTAATTAGTATTTATTTTCAAAATTTCAAAAAATAATATGAATTTCTTCGAGAAACATAGTTGGCTTTTTAGAATTTTACTCCTATCTTTAGCTGTAATATTCGTTTACACGATTCTTCTTCAATTATCGGGCAGACAAACAGATCAAAATTCGTTTACTGATCTGAAGAAATTCCTATATATTACTGAATATATAGTTGTTTACGATAATAATGACAATTTAGATACATTGACTAGTTCCGATTGTATAACTGCAATTGATGCTCAACCGATAACATCGCTTGAAGTATTCCAAAAATTTATTACCGATGATAAAAAGTTTCACCAAATAGATGTTTTGCATTTACCAACAACAAAATCCAAAACATATAAAATCGAATGTGAGCGTTTAAAACAAGAAAATTTTATGTTTTTTAATTCTGCTATCTACATTTTTGATGTTCAAAAAAACGGTACTTCCTACAATGCCGGAGTTCGCAAAGGAGATTTAGTTTTACGGATTAACGATCACCAAACAAACGACCCTTACCAAGCTGACAATATTATTCGAAATAATCCACCTGAAAAACCTATAAAGTACGATGTTTTAAGAAATGGGGTAGTTAAATCATATTACGTTGAATTAGCTAGAATTACTCTCAAACTATATTTTGTGATTTTTATTATAACCGGATTGATTTTCTTAATCACTTCGCTTTTCATAGGTTTGAATCGCCCGAAAATCAAATCCGCTCGTTTGATTTCTCTTGCTATGGCAATTTTCGGATTTATTCTATTAGTTTCATTCGAATCACCTGTGGCATCGAGTAGTGTAACGGCATTTATATCTTCAATATTTATTCTGATTTTATCATACTTTTGGTTGCCGGTTACTATCCACAGCCTATTTTATTTTCCGGGTGAAAATCTAACTATTCCTAATAAAAAATGGTTGATCAGAATTCCTTATTTCCTGATTTTAATAAGTGTTTTGACAAGTATTCTAATTAGCGTGATAAAACAAGGATTCAACACCTATACAATTTTTAATTATATTATGACATTGTATTTAGTGTTTATAATAATTTACCTATACATCAAAACACCTAATTCCGCACGTCGTTTAGTCAGAGCTCCTTATTTGAGTTGGTTGTTATTTTGCTTTTCTTATATTTTTATTGGGATAGTATCAATTATTCTTATAAAACATCCATCTTTAAGTGAAAAATTCCTTTATCTAAACTATATTTTGCTAACTGCTGTTTTTATACCTTTTACTTATATTTATACAATTGGAAGATATGGTTTATTTAAACTTCGTTTCACTATGCGAAGAAATATCAAATATTTATTGATTTCATTCTTTTACAAGTTTGTCTTATTTATCGGTTTGGCATATTTTATCCATATCGCGTTGCATTTGAACATAATATTCCCAAGCATTCGATTTACGTACAGTACTATAGAGTATTTGGACAAACCATTAAGACCTGCTTTGCAAGGGTATTATGCTAAATTGTTTGCTATAGTGTTTTCATTATTAGGTATCTACTTCTATAGAAAAATAGTTAAACTTGGGCAAAAGATATTGGACGATATTTTTTATCGTGTTCACGTTGATTTTCGTCAGTTATCCGCTCAAATGCACAAAATTCAGCAAAATGATATTGAAGCTAATAAGTTGGCTGACAATTTCATTAAAACTCTTAGCAATGGAATGAAATTAAAACACGGCGGTATATTGTTCATTGGTGATAATAAAGACATTGTTGTTCAAAAATACTACGGTTTCAAAAACAATAGCGAACTTCGTGAATTCATATCTCTTATTTCCAAAGAATTAATATGCGAAACTATGAAGCATAAAGACCCGTTCTCAACTTCATTGCTACAAGAAAATATCAAATCTGTGCTAGATGAATATCAAATTGAATATATTGTGCCGGCTATATCTAAAGACAAATATCACGGTATAATTTTAATAGGTGAAAAACTGTCGGAAAGTGCATTTACAAATGAAGAATTGAGTTTTATGAAAGATATTGCAGACCACGCCTCTGTAGTTATCGAAAACGCTTTACTTTATCAAAAAACATTAAAACAAGAGCGCTTGAATCACGAATTGGAATTAGCTCGGCAAATCCAATATAATTCTTTACCTCAATCAAATCCAAAAATTGATTGTTTCGATATATATGGATTATCCGCTCCGGCTTATGAAGTTGGCGGCGATTTTTATGATTATTTCCACGAAGACAACTATCTAGATGTAATAATTGGAGACGTTGCAGGTAAAGGTACTTCAGCCGCAATGTATATGTCTAATGCGATTGGTATAATAAGAACTTTACAGAAATTTTCACTAAATCCTAAGCAAATCCTTATTAATTTGAACGAATTAATGAGTAATAATCTAAGTAAAAATTCATTTATTACAGCACTTTGCGGCAGATTCGATATTGCGAAAAAGACATTGTCCATTTCAAGAGCAGGTCATATACCCCTATATCATTATAATTCTGCAACTAATACCGTTGAAAAACTTACACCTAAAGGAATCGCTATTGGTGTTGTTGATACTCCATCGTTTACTCATATAACAGAAGAAATGCAAATATCCTACAACACTGGAGATGTTTTCTTATTTGTTACGGATGGAATTATTGAAGCCAGAGGATATGAAAATGAAGAACTTGGTGAAACTTTTATTTTCAAGCACATAATGAATCATCAACTTACTGCAAATCAATTGATACAAAACATTATTATTGATATAAACAAAATCGCGTCGGAAAATCCTCAATTTGATGATATAACTGCCGTTGCAATAAAAGTAATATAGAAGTTAAATGCAAAAAATAACTAAACCCGATTGGATACCCGAGAACGCCGGTAACGAATTTACTACAAGTATTATGGCCGGAGTACAGGATATTGAACACAAGACGAAACCAAGAACTCTAACAAAACATCTTTCTGTTGATGACTACGTGAAAGGCATATTAGATGGCAATATTACAATTTTATCGAAAGCCATCACTCTTATTGAAAGTAACGCATCGCGTCATTATAATTTAGCGCAGGAAGTATTAAAAATAGTTCTCCCAAACACCGGCAAAGCGATCAGAATTGGTGTTACAGGTTCACCGGGTGCAGGAAAAAGTACACTTATCGAATCCCTCGGATTGAAATTGATTAAAAGCAAACTCAAAGTTGCGGTTTTAGCTATTGATCCGAGCAGTACAATCACACACGGGTCTATTTTGGGTGATAAAACTCGTATGGAGAGCTTATCGCAAGAGAAAAGCGCATTTATTAGACCGTCGCCATCGAGCGGCACCTTGGGCGGTGTAACGCGTAAAACGAGAGAAACGATGCTCCTTTGTGAAGCGGCAGGGTACGATGTAATACTTATCGAAACCGTTGGTGTTGGACAAAGCGAAATAACAGTCCGTTCAATGGTTGATTTCTTTATTTTACTTTTGTTACCCGAAGCAGGTGATGAATTACAAGGAATAAAAAAAGGTGTCGTCGAACTTGCTGATTTATTAGTCGTTAATAAAGCCGAAGGCACGAACAAGATGCGGGCTGAACTAACACAAAGAGCATATTCGAACGCATTATCAATGCTTCAACCGGCTACAAAAGGATGGTCACCGAAAGTACTAACTTGTTCAGCAGTTGAAGGAACAGGAATTTGGGATATATGGTCGGTAGTAAATGAATTCCGCGAGATTACAGCAACCAGCGGTATATTTAAAGAACGCCGACAAAAGCAATTATTGGATTGGATGGACTCAATGCTAAGGGATGAATTACAAAGGCTATTTTTTGACAATCATATAATTAAAAATAAATACCAGAGTTATAAAGAATCGGTTTTGAAAGGTACTATGACACCTTCACAATCCGTTTTCGATTTATTGGACCTATTCAAAAAGACCAAATGAAATTAGTATTAGCATCGAATAACAAACATAAAGCCGATGAATATAGAGCTATGTTCAAAAATGAGCATTTCAATAATTTATCAATACTGACGCCAAACGAACTAACCGATATGGATATAGAAGTCGAAGAAACAGGTTCCACATTCGAAGAAAACGCGTTAATTAAGGCTAAGCATATATTCCATCTTACAAAACATCCCTGTTTCTCTGATGATTCGGGTTTAGAGGTTACCTCGCTTGCCGGTAAACCTGGAATTCATTCTGCACGGTATTCGGGAACTCACGGAAATGATAAAGAGAATCGACAAAAAATAATTTCTGAACTTCAGAAATTACATACAGAGGATTGGTCTGCTCAGTTTCGTTGCGTAATCTGTTTTTATGATGGCAAAAAGGAATACTATTTTGAAGGCATCTGCAAGGGAAAAATTATTGATGAAGAAAAAGGTGCGGGTGGTTTTGGTTATGACCCGATTTTTATTCCTGAAGGTTATGATATAACCTTTGCCGAAATGCGACCGGATGAAAAAAATAAAATTAGCCATAGAGCAATTGCATTAAAAACCTTCCAGGAATTTTTAATTAGTTATAAAGAATAAGGTTATATTATGAAAACATTACAAATTATAACAATTGTACTCCTCTTTTTTAATTTTCTAACAGGTATTAGCGGTGGTTTACGCCTGATAATAGACCCAAGCGGAAAAATGATTCAGTTATCTTCATCTTTATTAACCAATTCACCCTTTCAAAATTATCTAATTCCCGGAATTGCTCTGTTTGTGTTTGTCGGTTTGATAAGTTTATTTACCGCAATCTTAGCAACCAAAAGAACAAAATACTATCAGTATTTGATTATTTTAGAAGGTATTGCTTTATTGATTTGGATTTCGGTTGAAATGATAATAACCCATACATTTCACCCGGTACTTCATCTAACTTATATTATTATTTCAACCATTTTGATAATCTTTGGTTTGATGTTTCAAAAAAAGAGACTCACAGTTCAGTGAGTCTCTTAGCTTTCGTGTTTTAAATTAAAATTATAAAGTTACTTTTTTTTGAAGGCTGACAATATATTGCCAAATCCCTCAAACAAAATACCGATTCTTACGAACGGGCTAGCAATTTTATGAGCTACATCCTTTATAGTATCTTGTACATTATGAATTGCCGATGAACATCTCTCAGCATTTCCTTTAAACTTTGTAGCCATATTTTTAATTTCATAAGTAGCATAGCGCAGATTTGTCATTGAATCGATAGCAATATCTTTTAAATCAACAATACCCGCGGCGATGCTATTAATACGTTTCGAAAAGATGTTAATCTCGTCAATCACCTCACCGCTTTTTTCACGCATAATACGTATATCTTTAGCTAATTTATCAATACTCAAATTAACATCGGATAAGAATTTTTTTATCGATGTGGTTAAAATAATAATATAAACAGCTAATGCGATGAACATTATTAACGCTATTATTACTAATATTTCGCGTAGTAATTCCATTTAAGCTCCTGTGGCAATAATATGTTTATTGTAGTTAGTTAGCAACTTATTTAGCTTATTTCTTCTTTAATTCAGCTTCAACTTCTTCTTCGAATTGACCTTCATTCTTTTTGAATGAGTCAATAATTGATTTAGTTTTTGAACTAACAGTGTCAACTACTTTAGCCGCAGTAGCTTCTACTTTTCTCTCGACATCGGCAACATAATCTGTGGCTTTGCCATAAACTTCGCCGCTTTTTGTGCTGATATCTTTTCTCAATTCAGCACCCGATTTTGGTGCCATCAATAAAGCGGTAATAGCACCGGCAACACCACCTATAAATGTTCCCAAAGCTAATCCTTTCAAATAATCTTTTTGTTCAGCCATCTCAATATTCCTTTTAGTTAAACTAATTAGTGATTTATTTTAATGCATTTGCATATAAAATTCTTTTACATATTCATAATAAATTTATCGAACATCTAAAATCATTTCGCATATTTCTCGAACGGCACCTTCGCCGCCTTTTGAATTACAAACATAATCTACAACCTTTTTTAAGGTCTCAATCGCATTTGCAGGAACCGCACTAAAACCGGCAAGCCTCAAAGCTTCAAAATCATTAACATCATCGCCAATATATGCTATTTCATCAGTTGAAATATTCATTTTCAGTGATATTTCTTTAAGTGCTACATCTTTTTCCCAACAGCCAATATAAATATGCTGAACATTCAGTACTTCAGCTCTTTTCTTTGCTATTTTGGAATCCTTACTAGTTATAAAGGCGGTTTGTATTCCGTACTTGTGTAGTAAAGTAATACCCATTCCGTCATAAGCTGAAAACTTTTTTAGAGCTTCACCCTCGGATGAGTAGTACATACTACCATCTGTCAAGGTTCCATCTACGTCCATTGCAAAAAGCTTTATCTTTTTTAGCTTATCTTTGATATCTTCTACCCTATAATTTCGTAATTTTGTAGTTATAATTAGAAGTTTATTAAGACAAAATATTGTATCCGATATGATTAATTACGTAAAAATAGTATTAAGTGTTGCAGAAGAAGATTACGAAAAAGCTTATTATATACTAACCGATTTCGATTTCTGTGGTATAGAAGAAGGTTTCGATTTGTTATCCATAACATTTACGGAAGAGTATTTCTCCGACGAAATAAAAAACCAAATGTTGGCAGAATTAAGTCAACTGATAAATAATATTGTTATCAAAGAAATAGAAATTATCGCCGATAGAAACTGGAACGAAGAATGGGAAAAAAACTTGGTGCCATTTAAAGTTAACGATCGCATTGCCATTACTCCGTCGGCAAGAGCTAATGAAATTGATGCGCCTATTAAGCTTTTAATCAACCCCAAGATGTCATTCGGCACCGGTGAACACGCTACCACTCGCTTAGTTGCCACATTGATGGACGGCCTTGTCCAAAAAAATAGCTTTTGGATAGACGCGGGGACAGGAACAGGTGTACTGGGAATTTTAGCTGTTAAACTCGGTGCCAAATCCTGCTATGCATTCGACAATGACCAGTGGTCGGTTGAAAATGCTATCGAAAATGCGGAGCTAAACGATGTAGCAGACAAAATGGACATCGAAATAGGGAACATTGATATTATGGAACTTCCCCACGCCGACGGTATTGCCGCTAACCTATTCTATCACTTGGTCAAAGGCGCTCTGCCAAAATTTAGAAAGGCGTTGGACACATCAAAAGGTGATTTACTTATTTCCGGTATTATGATTCACGATGCCAAATCCATTATCGAAATAGCAAAAGGTTTGGGATTCAAGTTGCACAAAACGATGATAGAAAACGAATGGCAAGCATTCCACTTCACAATTGAAAATTGAAAGTTAAAAATGTAGAAATAAATTGTAAATTATAAATTGCCAATGCGAAGAAAAGCGGGGACACTAAGGAGGTCTTCCACCTCCCCATTGGGGAGGCCGGGTGGGATTCTTCGATTAATTTGGATTGGGAATACCAAATAGAATCCAGATGAAAATTTCTGAAATAGGATAAAGTTGCAGCATTAACAAAAACACAAGCTCGGAAAAGTAAAATATTAACCACAAATTTTGATTTCATTAATTTATTTATTAATTTTGTTTTTATTCTTTAGACGGAAATATCAATACTTTTCCGTCTTAAGACCAATTTTGGACCGAAAAACATAAGGTTAATGTTATGAAAAAAATATTTACAATTGTAGTTATACTTTTTTCCCTCTTTAGTGAATCGAATACAAAGCCCATAAATGAAAGTACTGCAGGATTGGTTGCACGATATTTTGTTCAGAGCAAGATTAGTTCAACTTGCTTTCAAACATTTAAGCCAAATAATATCAACCAAAACAATCCTATTAAATTAGATATAGCATTCAAAGCGCTGATTGCTGATAACGATATAATCAACACAGGTAATTCGAATGCCTATTATTACATTTTCAACATCAGCAATGCCGGATATATAATTGTTTCCGGTGATGATAATGTAACACCTATATTGGCGTATTCTGATGCAGGAAGTATCACGCCTGATAACATACCAACAAATGTTCAAAAGTGGCTGGATGGATATAAACATCAAATTAAATATGCAATCGAAAATCATACATCAGCAACAGAACAAATCAAAATGCAATGGTCTGATTGTATTTCGGGTCGCTCCCAAAAGCTAAATTTGGACGACAATTCTGTAATGCCCTTAATTGAAACTCAATGGAACCAAGCACCATTTTACAACGAACTCTGTCCGGGCGGTTCCGTTACCGGTTGTGTTGCAACGGCTATGGCACAGGTTTTGAAGTACTGGAATTATCCTGAAAGAGGCGTTTTTTCTCATTCTTATGACCACTCTGTTTATGGTAATTTAACTGCAAACTTTGGGAAAACCCTATACCAGTGGGATTCTATGCCCAACTCGCTTCATAAAGCCAATATTGCTGTTGCTAAATTAATGTATAATTGCGGCGTAAGTGTTGAAATGAATTATAGTCCCTCCGGGAGTGCCGCTTATATGCAATACGTAAAACCCGCATTTGAAAAATTCTTCAGTTACAAAACTTCATTGCGCGACGAATATAAAACAAATTACACCGATCAGGAATGGATTGATTTGTTAAAATCCGACCTCGACTCGGCAAGACCGATTCTGTATTGCGGTTATGGGAATGTCGGCGGTCACGCTTTTGTTTGTGATGGTTACGACAACGAAGACTTTTTCCATTTCAACTGGGGGTGGGGCGGTTACTGTGATGGATATTTTGCGATGAGTGCTTTAAATCCGAACGCTGATATGGGATTCAACGCCGGCCAAATGGCAATTATTAACGTTCAGCCTCCAATAATAGATGATTCCCTAAAATATGATATTGTTTTAGCTGAAAAAAATACCACTTCTGACAGTTTGATTGAATATAAAAAACCTTATTTAGTAAGGGCTTTTATTACGAATCGAGCATCTTTTGACTTCTTGGGTGATATAGGAGCTATGGTTTTTGACGATCAAGGTCGTTTAATTGATTCAGTTCAAGTATTGAGAGGACAGTTTTTGCAGGCAGGAGATACATTGCCGACATCATTGTATTTTTCAAGCCAAGGTACCAACCGACTAGTTCCCGGTATATACTATGTTTCAATTTACTTTAGACCGAAGGGTATTAATTGGTGCGAAGTTCAAGGTACGGAAACAATTATTAACAGTTTAGAAATAAAGGTCTTCAATCCTATTGATTTTATTGAATTAAAATCACCTATCGACGTAATAAACGGCAAGGTATTAACTCAGAAAAAACCGGCAACAGTGAAATTGAATATTGTAAACAACGGAACCACAACTTTTTATGGTGATTACCAATTAGCGCTGTACGATTTGAGTGGTCAATTTGCTCAAATGATTAAAACAATTTCTGAGGAAGATGGATTAGGTCCGGGTGAATCTTACAAATTCGAATACCTCGATTTCACCTGCAAGTCCATTGTTGTGGCTCCCGGAACGTATTATCTAACGCTCCAGCACAAATCGAAGGAGTCTGAATGGAAGCTCACCAGTTCGCCATATTTCAATAATCCGCTGAGAGTAATTGTTCGCGTTCCCGAAATTTTCCCGGACAAATACGAGTCAAACGATTCGATTCCAATAGCCTCCATCCTATCCCCTACTTTTGATAATAACACCTCAAAATTGGCTACTGAGGGCGCTAATTTTCATAAAGGAAACGATATTGATGTTTACAAACTCGTTTTGCCATTGGGTTATAAATATAGTATTTCTCCAAAGCTGTGGGATATATATTACAACGACGATTATAACACTTTTACGGTTGACGGCTTGTTTTCGTATTCCTTCAACGGTAAAGATTGGTCGGAACCAATAGATGACACATTGTCTTCCAATATCGAATCCGATGGTGGCGGCGATATTTATTTTCAAGCAGTCCCATACACCGCGGGTCAAACCGGAAAATATATGCTGGATTTTGATATTACTACAATAGGTCCTTCAGGACTGACGCTTTCTCAAAGTGACAACATCTTGGTTTACCCGTATCCCGCATCCGATTTTATTAACATTGCTGTAAATAATGAATCCATAGCTATTAACAAAATCGAAATTGTAAATATACTTGGTGAAACAGTTTATAGTACCAAAACAAACAGCCGTTTGATGAAAATTCCGGTAAACACATACTCTGAAGGCGTTTATTTTATTCGTATCAGTACTTCACAAGGATCAATAAACAAAAGCATTATCATAAGAAGATAGACGAAAACCAAAACTAA
>JBBRAO010000057.1:0-12528 GCA_038206725.1 Kapaibacterium sp. (SeqCode) | reverse complement strand
CTTGTAACAACAACCAATTAGAATATCTTTGTGAAAAATCATTCATTGGTGAATCAGCAATTTACGACACAACAGGAAAATTAATAGCAAATCTTGGCTCACAATCATTTGCGATTGGGAAAAACATTATACCAGTAAATCGAATATTACCTGCCGGAGTTTACATACTTACAATAAAGAGTGATACTGAAAATATAACAAAGAAATTTATGGTAGAGTAGGTAGGTGTGAAATTAAATTAATAATCCCGAAGGGATTTAAAATGAATAGCCCCGAATGAAATTCGGGGGAAATGGAACAAATATGTCCTGACTCCAACGGAGTCAAACGTTAATCTTATTAATCAAGAAAGCGTTACCAAGCAGGATATTGGTTACGAGGCATTAATTTAAAAAATGGACTCAACTTCAAAAGTGGAGCCCAAATAAAAATATATTTATAACAAATTTCTAGAAATATAAATCCCTAATACCGGTTCTTATTTTTTCGATTTTTTCTCTTGTTTCTGCCTGCCTTTTATCGTCCATATCTTGCAATTTCTTTTCAATTAGCTCGTAACCGATTTTTTTGGTTTCGTCGGGCGCATAATCCTCTAAGTATTCAGCAAGTGTAAGCATCGCGTTTGGTGAGCAAAGATTTTTCACAAACCCTGGAACAGCAAATTCCATAAAGTGCTCGCCTGTTCTACCTTGACGGTAGCAAGCCGTACAGAACGAAGGCATCATTCCATCGGTTAATAATTCGTGAATGATTTCGTTCAATGAACGGTTATCGCTTAGGTGGAATTGCTCGCGTTTTATATTTTGCTCGTGGTCGTCTTCGCTGTATCCGCCAAGTTCCAAATTGGTTCCGCCGTCTATTTGTGAAACACCGAATTCCATCAAACTACGTCTTATCTCTTTAGGCTCTCTAGCTGTAAGGATCATCCCTGTATAAGGTACGGCAAGTCTCAATATAGCTACTAATTTAATAAAATCTTCGTCCGATGTGGCATAAGTTTTATCAATGTCCATTTCCGCGGCATATTGAATTCTTGGGAACGATATCGTATGAGGTCCTACATTATAAACAGCTTCAAAGTGGTTTACGTGTCGTATTAAACTCATCACTTCGAAACGCCAATCGTATAATCCGAAAAGTGCGCCTATTCCAACGTCGTCTATTCCAGCTTCAAAAGCACGGTCCAAACCTGTAATACGCCATTCGTAATCACGCTTTTTACCACCCAAATGATATTTTGCATAGCTTGGCTCGTGGTACGTTTCTTGGAAAATCTGATATGTTCCTATTCCCGATGCGTGGACGGTTTTAAAGCCTTCTATATCGAGCGGTGCGGCGTTAATATTTACTCTTCTTATTTCACCGGGACCTTTTTTTACATCATATACTGTTCTAACACAATCAGCTATGAACTCTGGATTGTACTTAGGGTGCTCCCCGAAAACTAAAATTAAGCGCTTGTGACCATCTTGCTCCAAAGCTTCGGTTTCTTTGATTAATTCATTTTTTTCGAGAGTTTTGCGAATTATATCCGAATTAGATGCCTTAAATCCGCAATATGAGCAGTTATTTTGGCATAAGTTACCTACGTATAAGGGCGCGAATAACACGATTCTCTCGCCGTAGATACGTTTTTTTAGTTCGCGGGCTCCGTTTTTGATTTCTTCAATCAATTCAGGATCGGTTGTATTTATTAAAACTGCTGTTTCTTCGAGGGATAGTCTGTTTTTGTTTAATGATTTGGCAATAACCTCTCTAACTTTAGCTTTGTTGGGTTTTACGGAATTCAAATAGCCTTCAATTTCCTCAATGTCGATGAATGGTTTCATCGGTTCATCGGGTATTTTGTAGCTCTGGGGTATAAATTTCATCATCATCTCTAATTATTATTATCTATAAAAGACGTTTTTGTCCTATTTATGTTTTATGTTTTTTTTTAAAATAATTAGCACAGAAAAGAGCTTATTGCAAGCAATAATTGATTTACTTATGCGTATAATAATATTAAATTCTATGAATTTTGATATTATTTATCAAAATTTAAAACATTATTTTGAAAAGTATTCATTAGTTTATAATTTTGAAAATATTTTTAGTCCACATCAGAGGTTTTATCGAATAATCTTTTACTTGATTTTGTATTGATAATAGTTTTATAGTAATTATTTATGCTTAATTGGCATAAATCTTGTTTAATTATATTTTTAAAATATTAATTTAAGTGCTTGAATTTGAGTAAAAGAATTATATATCTTGTAGTCTTAGGTATAGTGTGGACAATCCCTCTGTTTAGTGCCTTCAACCCGTACCTATATTCAAACAAATCCGAATCGGAAACAATTTTGTTTTCCGAGTTTTCGTCTTTTCCGAATGCAATTTCATCGAATTCACAATTAATTATTTATAAGAATCTTTTACCTCGAATTCAAGATGTTTATATGAGTGTTGGCGAACCTTCGTCGAAAGATACTACCAAACCCAAAGAAAGATCAACCAATTGGACACTTTTACCAAGACCGCGTATTTGGCGCGATCAGTATTTCGAACATAAATTTGGTTCATTAAACAACCCAGTACCTGATGAATATAACGAAAACCTGAGATTAGACTCATCATCAAGTTCAGTTTACTCAAATGAAAAATATGGCGATATTGAACTTGCTGTTCCATATCAACTTAATTTGGATGACTATCTCAATTATAGAAAAAAAGTAATTCGCGAGAAAATTTGGGATTCTTTGATTACCCGTTACGACGTTGCTCGTTCACTTTCGAAGCGCGATATCGCCGGTCTGTTAGGTTCCGTTTCCGGTATGACCATTCCAATTCCACCAAATCCATTAACAGGTATTTTCGGCAAACCTGAAATATCTATTAATGTAAACGGTGAAGTCAACGTGAGGCTGGGTTTGAGGTACGATACTCAGAACCTCGGAACCACATCGCAATTCGGTCAAAGCCAATGGTCGCCTATGTTTGACCAAGAAATAAGAGTGAACGTTTCGGCGAGTATCGGGGACAAATTCAAATTCGGTACTGACTGGAATACCAAAAAAGTATTCGATTACGATAATAAATTTAAAATTGGTTTCGAAGGCGAAGATGACGATATTATAAAATTAGTCGAAGTCGGTGATGTGTCGTTACCGCTAAAATCACAATTGATAGGCGGTGGTGAGGCATTATTCGGTATTAGAACTGATTTCCAATTTGGACCATTATTCCTAAAGACTTTGTTTTCTCAAAGACGCGGTCAACGCAAATGGGTTGATGTAAAAGGCGGTGCGAGCAAGCAATATTTCTCACTGAGAGCTTACGATTGGGCGAAAAACCACTTTTTCTTAGACACCGTTTATAAAAAAATATATGATGAATATTTCAAATATTCCACACCAATCATACCTCCTTCGAGTTCATATTATAGAATCAAACGCTACGAAGTTTATGAATCAGCTTCTGATATCCGCGATTATGCTACTCGTTCGGCTAACGGTATAGCAATCGATACTTTGACTCCGGTGGGCGACGGTCAAAAATACTCATCATCATTCAAAAAATCGCCAATAATCGAAGGTAGAGTTGAAAAAGCCAGTTTTATGCTTTTAGACAGTACACGATACAGAATTGACCGAAATTTGGGTACACTACATTTCAAATCGTTACGCGAGGATAGATTCTATGCTGTGGCTTATAGTATAGAAGGACCAACTGATTCACCTAATGACGATATCTATTATGGTACTTTTTCCAATGTTACCGAACAAAAAGATACAATGGTTTTAAAATTGATTTATAGACCAAATCTTCAACCTGCTTTTAAGACCTTATGGTCGCGGCAAATGAAGAATATTTATCAAATCAATGCATCTAATGTTACAACGGCGGATACTAAAATCAGTTTATGGTATATTCGGCAATCAAATGATTCCACAGACGTTTTGGAAGGGGTACCCGATAAATTGGTAACTATTTTCGGGGTGGATCAGGTAACGAATGGCTCCGGTGCGGCACCACCTGATGGTCAATTTGATTTGCGACCACCATATTTCGATGCTCTGTACGGTGAAATTACATTTCCAAGTTCTGAACCATTTGGTGATGGGCTTCGCAAATACTTCGCAAAAGATAAAATAGGTAATCCGGATTTAGCAGAGTTATATACATTTGACGATGTATATGATACTACTTACGCCGCCGCGGCACGCAATACAGCTCGCGACAGATTCCGTATTTCGGGAGAAGTTTCCGGCAGATCTTCGAATAAAATTGTACTAAATGATTTTAATTTAGCTCCTAATAGTGTTCGCGTTACACTCGATGGTGTTCAATTAAAAGAATATCAGGATTATGTTGTTGATTATTTTTCCGGTACTATAACAATGAAAAATAGTCGTGCTATGCAACCAAACGCCAATCTTAAGGTTGAATACGAAAAGCACGATATATTTAACATTTCCACAAGAACGTTAGCCGGAATTCGAGCGGATTACAATTTGCTAAAAACTCGCAGAGCCAATGCTACTTTGGGTGCAACATTTATGTATTACGACCAATCGGTGATTATTGACCGTGTAATGTTGGGGGAAGAGCCCGTATCGAATAGTATGTTCGGTGTGGATGCGGAATTTCGTTGGGATACACCTTGGCTGACAAAATTGTTGGATTATTTACCTTTTTACGATACGAAAGTCCCGTCGTCAATGAATTTTAAAGCAGAGTGGGCGTTAATGATGCCAACCCCGAATAAAAGAACTTCCGATGTTCTTTCGGATATGAATTCGCCGGTAGTATATATAGATAACTTCGAGGGTGCTCAACGATATATTACATTAGGACTAAATCCAACGCAATGGACATTCTCTTCTCAACCTAACGATATCCGTTATTGGGACAGCGATATCACCGCGGCAAAATTCCGCGCTAATATAATGTGGTTTCAATATATTATTCCTAGAGTACCTATTCGTAATGTTTATCCAAATAATAAATCTTACCAACAAGGTAATCAAAACATAAGCCCATTATATATAAATTTTGACCCTTATATACGTGGTATTTATAATAAGAATCCTGAATTTTTGGATACCCTGAACCCTGAGTATTCAGAACCGGCTTTTGCGAACAAAGGCAATAATAAGCAAAAAATTTGGGGTGGTATGCAGCGTTTACTATCGTCTTTCAATACAAATTTCGATAATGAAAATATTGAATTTATTGAAATTATGATGAGTGTGGAGGATTGGGAGAAAGGGCAGACAAAAATGTATATTGACTTGGGCCAAATCAGTGAAGATATTATACCTAACAACCACGGGGATACTGAGGATGGTTCCACCAAGGCAAATCCAGTACCTAATGGTATAATTGACGCCGGTGAAGATACAGGGTTGGATACATTAGATAATACTGAGGAAAAAGCACATTATCTTTACCCTTTAAATTTAGAAAACGACCCGGCGCGCGACGACTATAGATTTGATTTCAATAAAGAAGACAAAAGCAGAACTTGGACCGACTTTACCAATTATAATAATTATGAAGGAAATTCCAAAGTGTCGGAAATGGGACAATTCCCTGACCAAGAAATGCTTAATAGCAATAATGGTATGAATATTTCTGAATCAAACAGTTACTTTACTTATGAAGTTGATATAAACCCCGACCCTATGAATAATCCTCAAATTGTGGGTGGTTCCGGATATGCCGGAACATATCAGTGGCATTTATATAGGATACCTGTGCGTAAACCGACTTCTAAATTCGGTACCCCTTCGTATTCAAATATCCAATATGTACGTATTCGTTACCAAGGTGGTAAGTTAAAAGCCGCAATTGCTGATTGGCGCTTGTTAGGATCGCAGTGGCAAAGAACAAGCAATTTGCAAAATGTAAATCCGAACGACAGTGTTTTAGCTATTTCTTTTGTCAACTTATGGGAAAATAGTGAAGCTCCGGATTATTACGCAATGCCTCCTGGAGTTTCCGCACCACGTCAAATGAATAATCCAGACCCTACGGTGGATATCCAAATGAACGAACAATCCATCAATGTTGGTGTCAGAAATTTGCGCTATGGCGAAGAACGTATGGCTACCCGTATTTATAGAGCTCAAGATATATTCAATTATAAAAAGATGAAGCTCTTTTTCCACGGGGATGGTTCGATGCCCGACAAAGTTACTTCAGGGTCTATTCCTAAAGCCTATTGCTTTATTCGGTTTGGTGTTGACTCATCAAACTATTACGAATACCGTCGTCCACTGACTAGAGGTTGGCAGGATGTTGAAATAGATTTAACAGAGTTAACATCATTTAAACAGATACGTGATACCGGAAATGTATATGGAAGACAAACTTTTCCGGTTGCAGGGGATGCGCAAGCCTATTTTGCAATCAAAGGTAATCCCATATTAACAAGGGTATCATTTTTTGGATTGGGTATAGCTAATCCTGCCGAAAATTATCCAAATGAATTGACAACCTCGCTTTGGATTGATGAGTTGCGATTAATTGATCCCGAAAGTTCATCCGATTGGGCGGCAATTGCCAATGCGGATATAAAATTAGCGGATTTGGGAACAGTCAATGCCTCTGTTCAAAAATTCCAACCGAACTTCCATCAATTAGAGGAGAGGTTCGGAAATAGGGTGGATGCCGTAAATTGGACATTTACCACGCAGGGAAATTTAGAAAAGTTAGCTCCAAAGGTATTTTCAGGTCTAAGGCTTCCTATAGCTTACACCCACGCGGAATTTATGCAGACTCCTCAGTACCAAGCCTCGAATGACGTTAATTTGGAACAAGCCGCAAATGCTACCGAAAAAAGAACTTATGCTAATTTAATAAAAAGCGGAGTTGATGAAGCAACCGCTACAATAGAAGCCAAAAAAGAGAAGGATAAGACCGTCAAAGCATCGCAAACTATGCGAGTGCAGGATAGTTGGTCATTAACAGGCGTTAAACTGGGTATTCCTATAAAACATTGGTTAGTAGAAGAAACTTTGAACAAATTGACGATGGGCTACAATTATTCTCAAGAATTTTTGCGCTCACCAATATACGAACAGCAATTCAATTGGGTATGGCAACTTAATGCCGGATATAGTACAAATATTCCGGATATAGTATCTTTAAAGCCATTGGCTTGGATCAAAAAAGAATTTCCTCTTTTTGGAACATATAGAAATTGGAAAATTAACTTCTTGCCGTCTGCAATCTCGGCATCAGTAAATATGAATCGCCGTCGCCAAACCGAACAATCGAGATTCTTAGATTTTGCCTCACCGGTACTTAGGAATTTTTCAGCTAGGAAAGAAGCTGGTTTTTCGTGGAAACTTTCGGAAGAAGGTTTGCTAAGTCCGATTATTGACTATCAATTCAGCACAAACAGTACTCTTGCTCCTATAGAAACAGACGATTTTGGTAATAACCTACCGGGTTCGGAAGTTTTCCGCAGGATGTTTGCAAATGGAATTTATTTAGGTGTTGACAATTTACATAATCAAACATTTACTGTAAATTTCAAACCGATGATACCCGGAATTAAAGCGTCAAACCGATATATAACAATGTCCGGTTCTTATAGCTCTCAATTTTCGTGGACAGACCCGATGCAACCGGATATCAAAATCGCCGATGCCTCTAAAAGTGTTTCTGTTAATAGTAATATGAGATTTACTATAGCTTTACAACCGGGTGCAATAGCCGATGATTGGTTTGGAAAGTTAAATATGAGCAGTTCTCCGATTCCAACATCGCAAGGTGGTCTCGTAGCAGGACCGTCGGAAGAAGCCAAAATAAGAGAAAAGCAGCTTTCAACCGGTACACTCGGCAGAATATTCCAAAAATCAGGTCAAATATTAAGATTAATATTTCTTGAATGGGATAAAAGTGATTTTATATTCAATCAGCAAACCTCATCCATAAATTCGGGTGTTTATGGTTCGACCGGTCTAGGTAATTTCTGGGGTGGAATGGCTCTTCAACCAAGTTCATTAAGTAATGGCTCAAGTTTTGCCTATCAAATGGGATTGGTATCAAACCCACACGGCGGGTTCAATATGGTATCGACCAACCGCTTCCCTTGGGTTGGGTTTAGTACTTATGCAGGTTTAAGACCTGCTGATGCTATTTTAACAGACAACTTTCGTCAGACAACCAGCTTGGAATTAAAAGGTAATAGAAAGCTTTGGAAGGGCGCTACTATGGAAATCAATTTCAAAACCGAAGAAGGGTATAACAAAAACCAAACTGTTACAACCGATCAATATGGTGTTCCAAGATTCTCTGCAATTTTAGCGAACTCCTCGATAAAAAGAACATATTTATCGTGCCCAACGATTTTTGGTTGGAACCCTGCGAACAACACAATTGACCATATAGTTGAGCTATTTAATGTATCGAAAGTAAAAATCGTCGCATCGAATATGGACACAATCCGTAAGAATACCGCCTTACAAGCCGCCCTGAGTGACGCCTTCTTCGAGGGTTTACGTGCTATAAGCATTACTAAAGGTACAGCGGCGCGCTTTGTTCCCGCACCTAATTGGAAAATTAGATGGGAGGGCTTAGAAGGGTTCGCTTTATGGAAAGATATAGTAAAACGTATGAGTTTGGAACATTCTTATACATCGAATTACAACGAAGAAGTACAAATTACCGATAACGGTAGAGTAGTTCAAAAACAAGCTGTACGATTCGGCTTCGAACCGCTCTTTGGTATTTCCGCCAGCTTGGATGAAGAAAAGCTCAAAGGTGCCGCTACCGGACAGTTGAGATGGTCAACAACTACAACCTATAGCTTCAATGGGGTTACCAAAACAACCATTCAGGGTAATTCAACCGATGAGATTACCTTACAAGGCGCATATACTATGAAAGGTTTTGAGTTCCCATTGTTCGGAATGGTTATAAAGAATGATGTTGAATTAAGTATGATATTTACGTATAAACGAAATTATCGATCAACTTACGACGTTTTAGATAAATCGAGTTATACCGGTAATAATAAAAACGGCCGTACTTTAGAGGGAAACACACAGATTATTTTGGAACCAAGAGCAAGGTATAACGTGAGCAAAGTTGTTACAGCTTCAGCATTCCTAAGATATGAAGGAACCATCAACCAAGGCGACGCAAATGCGGGTTACTCTACGTTCCAATTGGGCGTTGACTTACGAATTTCGCTCTCCGGAGGCCGATAATTTTTTGCAAAATAATTAAGATTTTTTCATAAATAATTTTGTTAGTATTCGAAAATTTCTTAATTTTGAACTCCGAAAGAAATCGGAAATAAAAAATGCCTTGTAGTGTAACTGGCAACACGTCTGACTCTGGATCAGAAGAGTTCAGGTTCGAGTCCTGACAAGGCAGCTTAAAAAGCTTCTGTTTTTGACGGAAGCTTTTTTTATTAATTATTAGTATGATAATATGATTATCGAGCGGCTCTTAAAGAAAAGTAATTCTAAGTGTTTAGTTGAAATATTCGATGATTATTCAATTGTAATTTCGACTGATTTGGTATTGGAATATAAACTCCACAAAGGAATGCAGGTTGACGACGAATTCTTGGGTATTATTCTTGAGCGCCAAAACAATATTGATGCAAAGCAAACCGCTTATAACTACATCGCATATAAACCAAGAACCGAATATCAAGTAAGAACTAAGTTGAAGGAAAAATCATATCCTCAAGAAGCTATAGATAAAGCTATCGGATTTCTTTACGAATTCAAATACCTTGATGATGAACGATATGCTCAGGACTTTGTGAAAAGTTATTTGAATCTGAAGGGTGCCGGTAAAATAAAACTGGCTATGGAACTGAAGAAAAGAGGAATTTCAAAGGATTATATAAATACGGCGATACAAGAACATTTCCCGGACGACGCTTCGGAATTAGCGATGGACACAGCAAAAACGTATCTTAAGAAAATATCGTACAAGACACTGGAAAAGCAAAAAAACTCATTACGGAATTTTTTAATTCGACAGGGGTTTGAGTATAATACTATTAATAATACAATGAATGAAATATTTGAAAATTGTGAATCAAATTAAGAAGAAGTAAAAATGTTAAATATCAAAGAAATTTTAGTAAAAGAATCGAATATAGAACTTTGGCGAATCGACAACGCTTTAAAGCTACGAGAAGAAGGTGGAACTTTGCCGTTCATAGCCCGCTATCGTAAAGAGCAAACCGGTACGATGGATGAAAACCAATTGCGCGATTTATTCGACAGGGCAGATTACCTCGACGAGCTGGAAAAACGCAAAGAAGCTATATTGAAATCAATTGACGAGCAAGGCAAATTAACCGAAGAATTAAAGATGAAAATCGAGAACTGTCTTGTAAAAAATGAATTGGAAGATTTATACTTACCATATAAACCAAAACGCAGAACACGCGCCACAATCGCCAAAGAAAAAGGATTGGAACCTTTGGCTCTGGTAATTAAAGATGCAAATACAGCGAAGAGCCCGAAAATTGATTTGTCATTGGCAGCAGTGGATTTTATTTCGTTAGAAAAGGGCGTAGAGACAGCTGAAGTCGCTTTAGCCGGCGCATCCGACATTATAGCAGAAGAAATCGCGGAAACCGCTGAACTGCGTTCTTGGGCACGAAATTTCTTTACCGAAAAAGGTATCTACAAAGCCGATGTCAAGAAGGATTTCGAAATCGGTTCCACAAAATACGAAACCTATCGTAATTTCTCGATTCCAGTTCGTGAAATCGCCCCCCACGTGATGTTAGCATTGCGCAGAGGCGAAGCGGAAGGTTTCGTTAATTTGGATTTGGATTTTGAAGAAGAATTAGTGCTTACACATATCGAAGGCAAGACTATTGAATCGAAGCAACCAAATATCCAAACCTTATACAAAAACATCATCAAAGACTCTTTTGAGCGATTAATGCAGAACTCACTGACAGGTGAGGTAAGATTGGAAAGCAAAAAATTCTCCGATGACAAATCAATAGATGTTTTCGAATCAAATATGCGGAATATTCTTTTATCACCACCCGCCGGATTAAAACCGACGATAGGGATAGACCCTGGTTTCAGAACCGGTTGTAAAGTGGCAATTATTGATGAAACCGGAAAATATATATCATATAGACCGATATATTTATTTGGTTCGGAAGAAAAGATGAACGAAGCGAAACTGTTTATTTTCGATGCTATCGCCAAATATAAAATCGAACTGATAGCTATCGGAAATGGTACCGCTGGTCGCGAAGCTGAAAAATTCGTTCGCGATTTATTGAAAGACGCCATCAATAAGCCTGTTATAGTTACGGTAAACGAATCGGGTGCGTCAATCTATTCAGCCAGTAAATTAGCCGGTGAGGAGTTTCCTGAGTTGGATTTGACTGTACGCGGCGCCATAAGTATCGGCAGACGTTTGCAGGATCCGTTGGCGGAATTAGTGAAAATTGATCCTAAATCAATAGGTGTGGGCCAATATCAGCACGATGTTGACCAAAAATTGCTTCAGAAAAAATTAACCGAGACCGTAGAAAGCTGTGTGAACTATGTAGGTGTCGATTTAAACACTTCGTCAAAAGAACTTTTAACTTATGTGTCAGGTATTAACAGCCGTTTAGCGGAAAGTATAGTCAAGTTCAGAAATGAGAACGGTATATATAAAAACAGACGTCAATTGATGAAAGTATCGGGTTTTGGTGACAAAGCATTTCAATTGTCAGCCGGTTTTCTGCGTATAAGAAATGGCGAAAATAAATTGGATAATACCGCTGTTCACCCGGAAAGCTACCATATAGTTGAAAAAATCGCGAAAGATATAGGTTTATCAATTGAGAATATAGAACAAATGCGCGAAAAGATTGGTTCGATAGATATAAAAAAATACGTAACCGCTGAGATTGGCGAGCCGACTTTGCGCGATATAGTGAAGGAATTGGAAAAGCCGGGGCGCGACCCGAGAGCGGAGTTTAAATATGCCGAGTTTGACGATTCCGTTAAAGAAATTAAAGACCTAAAAATTGGAATGGAACTCGAAGGGGTGATAACCAACGTAACTAATTTCGGCGCCTTTGTTGATATAGGAGTGCACCAAGACGGCTTAGTGCATAAATCGCAAATTGCAGACAGATTTGTCGCCGATCCTACTGATTTTGTTAAAGCAGGGCAAATAGTGAAAGTAAGGGTTTTGGACATAGACGAAAAGCTAAACCGCATTCAATTGACTATGAAAAGTGATAAACCAAGAGGAAAAAAGGCGGTCAGACAGGAAAAATACGAAAAACAAGAAAAATCATTTTCGGTGGATGATTTGAAAGCCAAATTCGGAAAATAAAAGTCAAAAAAAAGGGGTAGATTACAAAATAATCTACCCCCTAAATACTTGATTCAATTAACATTTTTCTACTCCTTCACAAATTTTTTGATGTATTGCATTCCATCGGATTCGAGTGTGATGATAACGTCATTAGAATATTCTTTTAAAATACACAAATGGCGTTATAATTGTGTGATTATGATGCAACTTACACGTTTGACTCCTTCG
>JBBRAO010000056.1:0-13812 GCA_038206725.1 Kapaibacterium sp. (SeqCode) | reverse complement strand
ACAACTGAGAAGTCCATTTCTTTCTCTCGTGTGGAAAAATAATTTAAATATTTTTAAAATAATTTTTGCAATATGCTGTTAGTGTCATATAATATTTATAATTATGTGATTCTAAAATAAATAAAATAATTTTATCGGATTGTTACTCTCTTAACTGATTTAGGATTAAATCGAGATTGACAATAGTCTTGTCTTTTCTTCTCTTCAAATAATAACCCCCTTTCTCCGTATATATTGATTTAAATTCAATATAATATGGCTTCAACTATAGAAATTTTCGGCACTAAGAAATGCGGAAAACTTAAAAAGGAATTGATATGGAAAAATTAAATAAAATCAAATTATTCAATGACAAAAAAATACGCACAATTTGGGACGATGAAAAAGAATTGTGGTTTTTTTCAATAATTGATGTAATTGAAGTATTAACTGATCAGCCGCATCATCAAGGGGCGAGAAACTACTGGAAAGTACTCAAAAATAGGCTGTTAAAGGAAGGCAATGAAACGGTTACAAATTGTAACCATTTGAAATTAATTGCCGATGATGGGAAAATGCGATTAACGGATGTAGCTGATACAGAACAACTTTTTAGGTTAATACAAAGTATTCCGTCACCTAAAGCTGAACCATTTAAATTATGGCTTGCGAAAGTAGGATATGAAAGGATTGAGGAAATCGAGGACCCTGAATTAGCATTTGATAGAGCAATGAAAATATATTTGCAGAAAGGGTATTCTAAAGAATGGATTAACCAGAGGCTAAAAAGCATTGAAATCCGGAAAGAGCTAACCAATGAATGGGAAAATCGCGGGGTAAAAAAAAGCCAAGAATTTGCAATTTTAACAGATGAAATAACTCAAATATGGAGTGGTTTTAATACTAAACAATACAAGAAACATAAAGATTTGAAGAAAGAGAACCTACGAGATAATATGACAAATCTTGAACTGGTTCTCAATATGTTGGCTGAAGCATCAACTACAGAAATCTCAAAAGTGAAACAACCAAAAACGTTCAATGAAAACAAAGAAGTTGCGCGGAAAGGTGGTAAAGTAGCGAAAGCCGCAAGAATTCAGTTGGAAAATACAACTGGTAAAAAAGTTGTCACAAAACTTAATGCAAAGCAATTGGCAAATAAAGAATTAACCGAATAATTAGGGCAATAAATTATTAGGAATTCAAACTTACGATGATATTTATCAAGGCATCCTTTCTTCTTTTCAAATAATACCGACCTTTTTGCGTATATATTGATTTAAATTTCGATATTAATATGGCTTCAATGATACAAGTATTCGGCACCAAGAAGTGCCACGAGACCCAAAAAGCATTACGTTTCTTCAAAGAGCGCGGCATTAAAACCCAATTCGTTGACTTGGTAGAAAAGCCGTTGAGCAAAGGTGAATTAGATAGCATAACGCGAAAAATCCCGTTAGAAAATTTAATCAACAAAGAAGGTAAGCACTATAAAACTCGAAATCTTGCTTATATGTTGGTTGATTTGGAAGCTGAATTGCTCTACGATCCGCTCTTGCTTGTTACTCCAATTACCCGATTTGGCAGAGAAGCCGCTTTAGGTTACCAACCTGAAATCTGGAAAATTTGGTTAAATTCATAAATCACTGATCAAAAATAAAAAACCTAAGAGTCCTTAGATTAGTAAGGGTTCTTAGATTTTACATATTATCGGATTAATCCGATTATTATTTCAAATATCTATTTTGACTAATATTTAGATTTTTTCCGCCTTGTAACCGGCTTTGTTAATTATCGCTATCAATTCGGCTTCGGTTAAATTAAAGCTTTCGACTGTTAAAATTTTGTCGTTGTTGGTTAAATCCACTTCCCAATGCTCAATACCGCTTGCACCGTTTAGAAATGGGGTTATTGTTTGAATACATCCATTACATTTAAGACTTGTTTTGAATTTGTATTTTGCCATCTTGAATCCTATCTATATTAAAATAAAAAAAATATTATACTTTCACATTTCTCATTCTTATGCTATTGCTAACAACCGAGAATGAACTTAATGCCATAGCCGCGCCTGCTATCATCGGATTTAATAAAAATCCGGTGAATGGATAAAGAATTCCCGCGGCAATCGGAATTCCAATCAAATTGTATATAAAAGCCCAAAATAAATTCTGCTTGATAGTTCTTAAAGTAAGCGCGGAAAGTTTGATCGCCTTCGGAATTAGCAATAAATCGGACGACATAATTGTTATTTTAGCAACATCCATTGCAATATCAGATCCCTTGCCCATTGCTATTCCCACATCGGCAAGTGCCAATGCTTGTGAATCATTAATACCATCCCCTACCATCGCGACTATTTTTTTCCGCTTTTGAAGTTCTTGGATAAAATTCGCCTTATCAGCGGGTAAAACTTCAGATTGAAAATTGGTTATACCTACTTTGTATGCTACAGCTTGTGCCGTTAAATCATTATCCCCGGTTAGCAAATAAACCTCGATTCCTTGACTTTTCAAGATTCCGATAGCCTTGGCTGAAGAATCTTTTATTTTGTCGGCAATCGCGATTGTTGCTATAAGTTTGTTTTCATCGGCAAAATGAACTATAGTTTTGGCTTCTTTTTGCAATAATCCAATTATATCCGCATCCTCATTAGTTATATTGGTATTATTTTCCGCCAATAGTTTATGATTACCAACCAGATAAACGTTATTGCCGTATGTCGCTTTTATTCCGCGCCCTGTAATACTGACAAAATCTTGAATCTGAACATTCGCTACTTCTTCTTTGTGAAGTTTATATAATACTGCTTCCGCTAAAGGATGCTCAGAGAGCAATTCCATAGATTGTAGAATCTCTTTATATTTTATCAAATCCTGATTGTCGCAATGCCATAAAAAATCGGTTACTACAGGTTTGCCCTCAGTAATTGTTCCTGTCTTATCCAAAACAACAGCGTTAATTTTATTCGCTAATTCCAATGCATCCGAGTCTTTTATCAATATACCCATATCGGCTCCTTTGCCCATACCAACCATTATAGCAGTCGGAGTAGCGAGACCCAAAGCACAAGGACAAGCTATTACCAATACGGTAACCATTGATAAAAGAGCTAAATTTACAGCATTATCACCACCAAATAAAATCCATACAAAAAATGAAATTATTGAAATACCGATAACGACGGGTACAAATATACCGGCTATTTTGTCAACTAATTTTTGAACCGGTGGTTTAGTCATTAACGAATTCCGCACCACCTCTATGATTTGGGATAAAATTGTGTCGCCGCCAACTTTGCGGGCGATTATTTGGAAACTTCCTTTTTGGTTAATAGTCCCCGCAAAAACTTTATCGCCGGTACTTTTTTCAACCGCCATTGGTTCACCGGTAATGGTACTCTCATCAACAAATGAATTGCCGGATGTAACTTCACCATCAACAGGGATCTTATCACCGGGTTTTATCAATAATATATCGTCAATTTTTACACTCGAAATTGGCAATTCCACTTGCTCACCGTCAATCATTTTGGTAACGGTTTTCGCTTGTAAACCAAACAATTTTTTAATTGCGCTCGAGGCATTGGACTTTGCCCTTTCTTCGAGTAATTTGCCTATCAGAATAAATGATATAACAACTGCTGATGCTTCAAAATAAACGTGAGCGTGCAAACCACGAGAGTGCCAAAATTCAGGATATATAGTATTAAATAAACTAAAGAAATATGCTATACTGGTGCTAAGTGCAACCAGTGTATCCATATTTGCTTTGCCGTGTTTTGCTTGTTTGAACGCGTGTATAAAAAAAGTTCTGCCAAACCAAAATACTACCGGTGTTGTTAGTGCCAGCATTATCCAGTTTCCAAAAGGGATATCCATAAAAAACATAGAAATTAGGAAAACCGGAAGTGACAGAGATACTGCCCATTTTGCGTTCCGTTTGATTTGCTGATATAAAGTTTTTTGTTTTTCGCCTTCGTTTTCTACTTCGCTTTCGTCAATCAACAAATCATATCCTATTGATTGGATTATTGCTTTGAATTCTTTTGGGGTTATTATTGATGGTTGATATTCGACTATAACGCTACTTGTGGCGTAGTTCACATTAGCAGATATCACGCCGTTTTGAGCTTTAAGCATACTTTCTACACTTACCGCGCAAGACGCGCAAGACATTCCTTCAACCGCGAAAGTCTCTTTTTGCGATCCTATAATGCTTTTATTTATATTGATTATTTTTGCCATTTATACACTTCTATATGCAACTTAAATCAGAAAATAGGTATATTTAAACATCGTCAACAACGCAATTTAAATGTCTATCCAAAGAACAATACCTATTTGCCAATTGTATTGACGTATCAAAATATAATTTAATTCTTTTTATTTCAATACAGTTTTCTATTTATTCATTATTAATCAGATTTGTTAAATTTATTTGTTGGGTTATTCCGCGTACTATTATTAATTTTTATTAATTTAACCAAATAAATTTAATTTTAGAAATCTTAAAAAAAATAGCCCTTAAATCATCAAGGGCTATTTTTGTCGAAACTATTATTTATTTGGATGGGTTTGGTGTCTTAACCACCAGAAAGCGTACTATTGCATCGCTTTCATTTTTTAGACAATGTGGGATGTTAGCCGGACTTTCAATTATGTTATCCTTTTCAACTTCCATCCTTTCCTCACCAATTTCAACGATTCCTTTGCCTTCGAGTACGTAGAAGAATACATCCACCGGGGTTTTATGTGTTATCAAACCTTCCCCGGGTTTTAAAGTTAAATGCATTACTTGCGCATCAGGTTGATTGTATATCTTACGAGCATCAATTCCGTGAGGATTTGGATTTGTCGCGATATCATTATAATTAGTTACTTTCATTTGTTTATCTTTTTTTAATTATTTTATAATTATTTAATTTTCTTACTTTAAGAGTGTGATTAAACGCTTCTTTGATGATTTCTTCGTCATTCTTTTGTACCCAAATGAGTACTCAATTTACATTACCACTATTTAATGCTTCCTTTGCCGCCGTTATTACAGGACCTGATTTAGTATCGCAATGTGCATTTGCTTTTTGATCAAGATTTACAGCAAAATATATTAATGCTATTAACAATACTACTATAGTCCTTCTCATTTTTTATTTTTTCAAGTTTTATTGATAATCGGCTAATTCGTGTGCGATTTGATGATAATATTCGTGAACTCCTTCACCAATTTCTTCCGATTCAATTCTGTCGAATTCCTGTGAGAGTTCTTGTTGTTCTTCGTTAGTTAGTGTCTGAAGTGCCATTTCAAACAACACATTGTTTTCCTTATCTATATGATTGGTGAGTAGCTCTATGTATCCTTCAATGTCGTCTGCAAGTTGTTCAGCATAAGATATATCGCCTTTTTTTATTAATTCTAAATCTTTTGCTATATCTGCAATATACTTTCTTCCCTCATCGTGCTCACTTAGCATTACTGCTATAGGACCAGAATGAAGACCGAATCCTTTCTGAACAAGTTTTGGAAAAAGTTGTTTCTCTTCTTTGGAATGATGGCATCCATCAACAAAATTTTTCGAGAAATCAATTAACTTTTGAATTAACTCAAAATCAACTTTATTCGTCTTTCTGATTTTTTGAACTATTTTCTCCGCGCCCGCAAGAGCGTGAAGTACAATTTGATGTTCGTGCTTAAGAGTTTCTATCGGTAACATTTTAACCTCTGCTAATTTTTTAAAATATAATATTCTTATTGTCTAAATTATTTAATAATATTTGTTCCAACGTCTTATAGAACTTTTCACCTTGTTCAATCAGTGAAAATTTATAACCGGAATGTTTCCATTTACCAATGGTTAGTTTTATATATCCCTGAATCATAGTTGATATGATTCCGCTATCAAGCTCTTTAAATTTACCTTCCAATATTCCGGTACTTATCATAGTTCGTAGAAGCGCTTGTCTTTTCTTCATTATCTCGGTTATATTTTTAAACATCTCCGGATTAAGATCAAATAATTCATCTGAAAACATAATCGAAACTAATTCTGGCTTCCGCTCAAACAATTCCAAATGAAAGAATATAAATCTGCTGAGCTTATCTTCGGTATTGGGTATAATTTCAATTTCTTCGAAAAGTAAATTAGTGATATTGATTATTCTCTTAATAATTCCGTTTTGAATTTCTTCCTTACTTGAGAAATGTCTATAAATAGCACCTTCCGAAATTTGAACCTGTTTGGCTAATTCCCTTATTGACAACGCGGAATACCCCTTGCTATGAATTATATTTATAGCCTCGTTTATTATCTGCTCTTGTCTTATATCGGTTTTCATTGGTGCGTTTTGTTTATTGTTAGTTATTATATGTGAGTAAACGTTTACTTTCATTTTATATTTTATTCTTAATTTATTTTTTTGAAATATAATTTGCTGATAATATTCAAAGAACTGAAGCTGGTTATTATAAAGTATCTTGCCGGGTAGAACAATCCGAAGTGCCGGATGATTTTAAAATGGATGTAATATTAAAAGTAGATTTTGGGAAAAATAAACTAATTCGATTAAAACAGCGTATAACCGGTGAAATTACTGAATTCGAATTACCTTTATTGGAGCAAAAACCCAAGGATTTTATTTTCAATGATTTGGAATCAGTTCTATGTGAAGTTGAAAATGTTAGTTGGTAAAAATTCAATACTTAACATCATTGAAACATCATTTATTAAATCGAGCCCTATCTTCTGTATATGGGCTTTTTTTGGGTATGCTTTCTTAAACTCAGTGTGCATAAACCAAATATAAATAAATATTTGAAATATGGGCCTATGCGTTAGCTGTTATTCACGATGAAAATCAAAATAACAAGATGGATGATAACTTATTAGGATTCCCAACCGATGGATATGGTGTCTCGAACAATGTAAGAAGTAAATTGAGTCCACCGGTATTCGAAAAATCAAAGTGCTTTTAAAATACTGAAAACAGGAATATAATTATAGATATACATTATTTCTTGAGATAAACGTCTAAAATATAAAGTTTTTAAAAAGGCTGAAAACCAGATCTTTTAATAAATTTAATTGGAGCGGATTATGAAGATAAAGATTAATATGGGAATTACTGACCGAATAATCAGAGCAATTGTTGGTATTGCAATAGTTGTACTGTATTTTACAATTGTAATATCAGGCTTTCTCGGAATATTACTATTAATATTAGCCGGTATATTGATCATTACAAGTGCAATTGGCTTTTGCCCTTTGTATCAGATATTGATGATTAATACTTGTAAAAAGGAAGAACATAAGGACACAAACGCAAATTTATAATTACTTATTTCTTATAAGTTAATACTTAAATAGCATTTTTAATTAAACTATATTATCTATATATTATATGGTAAAATTATGAAAATTAATATGGGTCTTATAGACAGAATAGTCAGAATCATAATAGCTATCGGCATAGTGATATTGTACTTTTCTTCAGCTATCAACGGTGTATGGGCTGTGATTTTATTAGTGGTTGCAGGTATATTTCTTATCACAAGTGTGATTGGTTTTTGCCAACTTTATACTGTTTTTAAATGGAATACAAAGACTTGCGCTTGCTGTAATTTCAAAAAAGAAACAAAGCCCGAATAACTATTTCATAAACCTTCCGCAGGTTCAAACCTTCGGAAGGTTCCTTTTTTAACTAAAGCACATTATGAATAACCGTTCGGACTACGCCCCAAACTTCGAATTTCATTTCACCTTTTACTTCGATTGGTTTGTAAGCCGGATTTTCGGGGTAGAGTTTTACTATCCCATTTTCATAAATAAATCGTTTGACAGTCAAATCTCCGTCTAAAACAGCAATAACGATATTACCACTTTTGGTGTTAAGTGAGCGATCAACAATTAAAATATCACCCGAATAAATTCCGGCATTAATCATCGAATCACCGGTTACTCGTACGAAAAAAGTGGAAGCCGGGTTGCGAACTAAGTGTTCATTTAAATCCAGCTTACCTTCTAAGTAATCATCCGCTGGCGAAGGAAATCCCGCTGAAACTGATTCCAAAAATATCGGATAATTGCTTCTAGAATCTAAGTCGGGTTGAAATATTTTTTCGATGTTTTTTATAATTATTTTTTTCATTCAAATAAATTGTATAATTTTAAGTTTATTTTGGTTAATTTTAAAAAACAAAAATAGAGAATTATTTACTTCAATGAAAGAAAAATCTACAAAAACGAAAAATAAAAATTGGATTGCCAATCCGGACAACTATATTAACCGCGAATTGAGCGCCATAGAATTTAATTATCGGGTATTGGCTGAGGCTGAAAACCCGGAAAATCCCTTATTGGAAAGATTAAAATTCTGCATCATAGTCAGCTCCAATATGGATGAGTTTTTCCAAATCAGGGTAGCCAGTTTAAAGAGTCAAATGACCGACGCAGGAATCGAATTATCATTCGACGGAATGTCCCCTGCCGCGCAATTGAAAGAAATCAAAAAACGCTTAGCACCGCTATATGAGCGGCAAGAAAGGCTTTTGATGGATGTTATTTTACCTGAATTAGAGGAAAACGGAATATTTATCCGCAAATACAATGATTTGGATAGAAAAAGCAGAACTAAACTTAGTGATTATTTTGTTGATAATATTTTACCGGCATTAACACCGATAAGTTTAAGTCGCAATAATCGTTTTCCGCAGTTAATCAATAGAAGTCTGAATATCGCCTTCGTATTGAAAGATAAACGGACTAAAACTAGTGAAAATAAATTTGCCTTCGTACAAATTCCTAATATTTTACCAAAATTTATTGAACTCGATTGGTTAGACGGCAATCAGTTTATTCTTATCGAGGATTTGATTCAGGAATTTTCATTCCTACTTTTCCCGGGAATGAATATAATTACCACAAATACATTTAGGGTTACACGAGATGCCGATATCGAAGTAGCTGAAGATGAAGCGGAAGATTTAATATCCGAGATTGCTAGCTTGTTAAAAACTCGGCATTGGGGTAAAGCCGCTGTGCGATTAGAGCATAGCTCCCGCTTACCAAAATACTTATCGCGTTTTCTTATGAGCACACTAAAGCTTCAACCCGATGATATATATATAATTGACCGCCCATTAGGTTTATCGGATTTTATGTTTTTATACTCACTGGACATTAGAAAGCTGAAATATAAACCCTTTGCACCGGCTAACTTTAAACCGTTTACCAAAGCCGGCAACAATGTTTTTGCGATGATTAAAAAATCGGATTATTTACTTCATCATCCTTATGAATCATTTGACAGCAGTGTTCTAAAATTCATTGATGAAGCCTCAACCGATCCCGATGTTGCCGCAATAAAAATTACATTATACCGAACAAATAAAGACTCCGACATCGTTCGTGCATTGATGCGTGCGGCAGATAATGGCAAATTTGTAACAGCTCTTGTCGAATTGAAAGCGCGTTTCGATGAAGAAAAGAATATTTGGTGGGCTAAAGAATTGGAAAAAACCGGAGCTCACGTTGTTTATGGGGTACCGGGGTTAAAAACTCATAGCAAAATCGCGATTGTAGTTAGAAAAGAAATTGACAAAATGCGTACTTATGTTCATATTTCAACAGGTAATTATAACCAAATTACCGCTCAGCAGTATAGCGATATAGGACTATTTACCGCAAATCCTGGTTTTGCGCAAGATGCAATAAACTTTTTCAATCATCTGACAGGATACTCGTATCATACTGAATGGAATAGAATTATCACCGCTCCTGAATACCTTTTCGATAAAACTCTACAACTAATTCAGCGTGAGATTGATTTGCATACCGTAGAAAATCCGGGGCTTATCATAGCTAAAATGAACGCCCTATCGCAAAGGGAAATTATTAATGCCCTTTATAAAGCAAGCCAAAAAGGTGTAAAAATCAAATTAATAATCAGGGGTATTTGTTGTTTGCGTCCGGGCGTACCCGGATTGAGCGAAAACATTGAAGTTAAAAGTATCGTTGGCAGATTTCTTGAACATTCAAGGATTATATATTTCCGTAATGGCGGGGATGAAAAAATATTCCTTTCGAGTGCTGATTGGATGAGCCGCAATATGCAGCGTCGCGTAGAATCTATGTTTGTTATCGAAGAGGAAAAAACTCGTAATATGATTATGGAATATCTGAATTTCTTTTGGAAAGATAATACCAATTCTTGGAAATTAAATAGCAACGGAACATATACACAAATTGAATTTGATCAGGATGATGAAGCATTTTCTGCACAAGACGCATTTTTGGAGAAGACAAGCAAATTGTTTTAATCTTTTTTCACTATAAATATCACTATAAATTGATATTTTCTTACAAAATGGTTTGAAATTGATTAATTTTTGTTAATTTTGCTTTTTTTCTTATTCAATAATTTAAATTATTTGGAGTTGATATGAACAGAGCACATAATTTCTTCGCAGGGCCAGCTATATTGCCGGTTGAAGTATTAGAAAAAGCGCGCGATGCCGCTTGGGATTTCAATAACTTAGGCGTTTCAATTCTTGAAATCAGTCATCGTTCGAAAGACTTTGAGAAAGTAATTCAAGAAGCACAAGCTGACTGTTTGGAAATAGCAGGTTTATCTGCCGCCGATTATTCAGTGATTTTCGTTGGTGGTGGTGCAAGCCAACAATTTTTGACTGTACCAACTAACTTTTTAAATAAAAAAGCAGAATATATAAATACAGGCGTTTGGGCTACAAAAGCCTATAAAGAGGCTGTATGGGTAGCTAAACAACGAAACTTAGCAGTTAAAGAAACTGCTACTTCTAAAGATGCAAACTTTAATTATATTCCAAAAGGCTGGAAAGTTGAAGATGATTCCGATTATGTACATATCACAACAAACAATACGATTTACGGTACTGAGTTGAAAGAAACTCCGGACGTAAGTATTCCGATAATTGCCGATATGTCTTCCAATATGTTCTCAAGACCTTACGATTTTTCTAAATACAGCCTGATTTATGCAGGTGCGCAAAAAAACATAGGTCCAGCGGGTGTGGTTATGGCAATCATTAAAAAAGATTGGTTGGAAAAATGCGCTTATCCTGATGTTCCAACAATGTTGAACTATAAAACTCACGTTAAAGAAGAATCATTGTTCAACACTCCTCCTGTTTTCCCTATTTACGTTGTTGGTCAGACACTAAAATGGATTTTGAAAAAAGGCGGTTTAGTAAAAATCGAAGAAATGAACGCTGAAAAAGCAGGTTATATCTACGGTGCTATCGACACAATGAACGATTTCTATAAGGGAGCGGTTAAAGATGTTGTTGATCGTTCATTTATGAATATCACTTTCAATTTGCCTACCCCTGAATTGGAAGATCAATTTGTAAAAGAAGCAAAAGCATTGAATATGTTAGGCTTGAAAGGTCACCGTTCAGTAGGCGGCGTTCGCGCGTCAGTTTACAATGCCTGCCCTATGGAATCAGTTCAAGCATTATCTAAATTTATGGAAACATTCTATAAAGCTAATAAATAAACAACTTTTGTTTATTATATTTTGTAAAAACGGGCTCCACTTTCGAAGTGTAGCCCATTTTTTTTGATTAAAAATCAGCAACGATTCCCAAATTCAAGTTTTGTTTGTATTGAATATATGAGGCTTGATATTCATCATATATTACATCAAGGCTGATATTAAATGTAACTGCATTCAATTAAAATATATTTACGCACCATACGTCATAGCGTCAAATTGTTTAAATACAATTTACACTGAGCCCTGACTTAGTTGAGTAGCTGTAAAAGTGATGTTTTTTTCGCGAAAAGCATTAATCAAGATACCAACAAGAAAGGGCTTTTTTTAAATAATTTAAAAATATCCAGATAAAAGAACAAAGTGTTGCAACATCTTGATCAAACTAATTTAACATAATTTTTACACTTAAGTTATTTTCTTTATATTTAAGAACGCAAATATAAATACCTTTTGGTAGGTTCTGTGGTTCTAAAATAACTTTTTTCCGCATATTAATAACTGTTTCAAAAGAATATTTTATTTTTTGTGTTACTTCACTACCTTCTGTATTGTATAGCTTTAAAGTAATATCATTTGTTGTGCCGATTTGTTGAAAATATTCTATTGTCGTAGTATTTTCAGAAGGTAATGGATATACATTAACTACTGAAAGAATTGGTAATGCGTACAATGAAACAATTGTAATAAAAAACACCAACAATATCGAAATTATATATTTTTTCATTTTTCACCTTTTTTTGATAATTTTTTTAATTCCCGTACAGCGGATTTATTAGATGATGTATTATAATTTGAACTATAAATTTTACCTTCTTTATCTAATACAATCAAATGTGGCACAGAGTTAAGATCGAGTATATTATAGTAACTATTAATAAAACCAAAACCAATACGCAAATATTTACCATTTATTAGACAGTTATTTTTTACAACCTCTTGATATTCTTTTTCATCATTATCAAGTGAGATTGATAAAACCTCGATATTTGCATCATTAATACTTTCCGTAAGTAGTTTTACTTTTTCACAATCTTCAACACAACCAGGGCACCAAGAAGCCCAAAAACAAATCAATAATACTTTACCTTTATAGTCTTTTAAACGAATTGTATCGCTTTCTCTCCCAATAAATTCTTGAATTGGAAAACTGTTCCCCTTTGATTTAGATAACTTATTTTGAACGATTTGAAGCATAACATTTTTAGTATCATTATTAATTTCGTCATTTTTAATTACATTTTTTTCAATAAGTTTTAAATATTTAGGATTTTCTACAAAATCAATAATATCTTTGTATATTAGAACCTGCATAGCTTGTTTGCCAATGCTATCTAAACCTTCAAACATAATTTCTTTAGATTTCCGCGGTCGAAAAAGATTTAACAGATTTCTTATCTTTAATGAATTTCTATAATTAAATAGATTCGTTATCATATTTTTGTATTCTATGCTGTTTTTATATTTTGGATAATTTATTACTTGGTAATCGATTATGGAATCATAAGCATTTTTAATGTCATTTTTGTTTAATATATCATTGTAAATTGTTTTATCAACGATATAATCCAATAAGTTTGTATGGTATTCCATTTTTAATTTTTCAATTTCGTAATCTCTTATTTCCGGTATGTTTATATATATGTTAGATATTTTTGATAATTCGCTTTCGTATATTTCGTTTGCTTTTTTAAGGAAAACCTCCCAATTATTTTTATTTTTTATTTGCATCATTTTGTAATTCGTAGAATCAATGTAAAGAGAACTTAATATATTATTATTAATTGATTCTGAAGACCTCTGAATTAAAGTATCATTTTTAACTTCAATTATTAATGTATCAGCAAGAAAACTAAAATAACTGTTCCATATTACTTCATTGGGACTTTCTGGATTTCTTTTAATATAATAAAGATACTCTCCGATAGCATTATCAAATTTATAGTGAAATATTGAATCTACTTTAAAAGTCCACCATTTGCCATTTGTATAGTAATTATTCTGATTAAATATAACTAAATTAATAGGTTTTGAAGTCATATTAATTACTTTAATTACATTTTTACTTTCTAACCCATACGTGGAAAACACTATTAATAGTATAAAATAAATTATTTTTTTCATCCCAATTATCCAATATTTTTTTAAATAAATTTACACTTTTCTGATGTCGCGTTTGGTCATATTTCCGATTTCAAATTCTTACGCGAGAAGAATTCAATCTCAAAAATAATTCCACATCAGTTTGTCACATTTTGACTATTCAAATATAGTAATAATTTATTTATAAAATGCAAATCAAAAA
>JBBRAO010000055.1:0-13890 GCA_038206725.1 Kapaibacterium sp. (SeqCode) | reverse complement strand
AAAGTTTAAAAAATTATAAGACTTATTGGATTACTATGCCGAGCGAAATATATTTAAAAGGGTATTCGACGCGCTTATTCGATGTGTTATATATGCTGGTTCATCCTGATAATTCAATTGATTTTTCAACTAATGAGAAGCAAGTCGAAATTATAACTAAACATATAGAAAACAATAAAAATGTTATTATGACTTCACCGGCTTCGTTATCTGTCTTAAATGGAAAACATATCTTTGCGAACAAATTTCCTGCTGAAAATCTAAAAACATTGTTTAACAAATATATTGGAATAAATCTAAATTCTGAAATAATTAGAGATATTAACTCTACCGACACAAGTTATATTTGCGGAATTCCAAATAATAATCTAAGCAAGGATATTGATACTGTGGGTATTCAAAATAATTATCCTGAAATCAGCTCATTTGATGGAATTAACATAACAAATAACAGCAAGGCAACTCCATATTTGCGTTTTGATAATGGTGTAGAAAGCAAAAATATTGCGGTATCCACCGAATATAATTCTTCAAAAATTGTATATATGAGTACCGGATTTGAGCAATTTACACAAACAACCCAAATCGCTAAAACTCTCAAAAATATAATGATTTGGTTTGGCGCGGAGCGATATTCAAAAACATTAGAGTTATCAACAGTAGAGCTGAATTTTATTGCTGAAGTTGGGGATAGTATAACAAAAGAGTTGCTTATTAGAAACAAGGGCACGGAAGATATTAAAATTCAAAATATATATTTCACCAAAGAACCTTATGGATTTCAGATTGATGCAACACCTTTTATCGGCTACACAATTCAATCCGGCGATTCCATAAAACTGGAAATTAGTTTTTATCCAACTGTCGATATGAACGTTGAAACACAAATGGTTATTGATAATGAATCAACCAATGTCCCTGAAATTAAAATTAGCATTTTTGGATATTCTTATGTTTCGGTGAATGATGAAATTGAAAATCCAATTCAAATTTCACCCAATCCTGCGGGTGATTTTATTACGGTAACTTTGCAACCTTCCGCAAGTTTCAACCCTTCGGAAGGTTTTGATGTTCTCATCTACAACACACTTGGCGAAAAAGTGATGTCTGTAGGGACAGGTCGTGACCTGTCCGTCATATTCAACATTTCCGCTCTGCCGCGAGGTATCTATTTTGTTAAAGTGGGTGGCGAAACGGCGAAGTTTGTGAAGATGTAGAATTTCAATCTACTCATCGGATGACCGGGCAGTCATCCGATGAGTTTTGTTAAAATTTATTTAAAATATAATTGCAAATGCTTCGTCAGGAATTTTAGTTCGAAATAAGTATTAGTAAAATGAAGATCAGAAATACGATATTATTACAAATTTATTTTCGCGACAGGAAGAAACTCTTGCCACCAAGAGAAAAATGGAGAAAATTATTACTTCAAATATCTGATATTGTTGAAAACTATATTTTGGTTTTCTACAATAAATTAACTAAAGGGCGTCAAATCAGCTCACAGCTCACAGCTCACAGCTCACAGCTCACAGCTCACAGCTCACAGCTCACAGCTCACAGCTCACAGCTCACAGCTATAACCATATCTGTATGCCGCCGGAACAATTATCATTGCGATTGGTGTTTTTGCACCTCAATATTCTTCAAGCATTTGTGCTACGAATTTATCCCGCCCTAATTGTGAAAATGCTTTGGAATGACCTTAGATTCGAATAAATCAAAAAATTAAAAGATATTTGCGTGTAATAATTAAAAAAAACCAATTGCAATAGATTATGCAATTGAGTTCAATTTTGGTAACTCGAAGAGCCAAAATCATCAATTCTGATTCACCGAAGTGATCACAAAATAACTTAATTATATTAAGGAAAAGAATATTATGAATTTTAAACATATAACAATCGCGTTGGCATTAATGCTAACAATATTCGCTTACGAAGCGAAAGCACAAAACCCTTTTGGGCAAATGTGTGCCGCTGGTAGTACAGATACAACGGTTCCTTTGAATATATGCGATAAAGATGTTCAAGTTAGAGTCTGTTTTCTATGCCCAACATATCCCCCAACTGAAAATTTCAGTTTAAGAGTTTTGGAAGTTACTTTGCCATCAAATTTTCCACTTGATTGTGATTGGGTAGTTGCAATTACACAGGCAATATGTGATTGGAGTTTCATTCAGGCTAATTTCTGTCCTGGTTGGCCTGTACCCCAACCTTGTATTAATCAATATTATTGGATAAATGTCGATTGCGTATGGCCTTTATGTATATATATGCACTTGAATGCTGATAATTCAGTAACTACTCTACCGTGTAATCCGATTTGCTGTATTTGTACGACCACATACAAATATTGCTACGAAGCAGGTGTTTTGCATCAAATAATGGCCAGTAAGACCATCGGAGCTAATCCTAACTGCACAGATCCTATTTGTAATGCGATTAATTGCACTACGAGACCGTATCAACAATGTCCAATTCCCTATACAATAGGTTGCTGGCCAACTTCATTAAATCCAAATGGACCTTGTTTTTATATATGTGATTAGCTAATGATTAATTAATTAAATAATACTTGCAAATAAATTAGTAACCAGAAAAAAAAAAGGAAAACAATATGAAAAAGGAAATTATTTTATTATTTATAATAATATTTATATTAATGAATAATGAATTACTTGCACAACTCGGGAAAAAAAGCATACTGAACTATCCATTGTGTACAATTATTAATAATTCAAAAGTAGATATTGAAACTCAATTCATAGGTGATTATCTATTTGCAAATCCACCTTACCCAATACCCGCAAAAATATATGTTAATACATTGGTATATTGGGACAAACGTTATGACTTCAACAAAGCCGAAATTAATGTTTATAATTCTGATGGAATTAAAATTTGTGGTAAGGATAGAATATCAATTGAGCAACAAAGTGATTGGAGTAGTATTGTTACTTGGAATACATCAGGTTTCCCGTTTGGTATTTATATTATCTTAATTAAACACGGATCAGCAGCTATCCCAATCAAGGTTGTAATCGGTTAAATAAATATGGATAGGGAGGGAACTCCCTGTCCATTTTATGATTAATACTATTTTTTTTATTATTATGGTGCTTTATGAGACAATTACTGGTATTTTTACTTCTCTTTTTAGGCTACTGCACAGCATTCAGCCAAGATTCCCTTCATTTCACTTTCCCAACCCCCAATGCCAAAATCATCGCCGGTAGCGACACAATTATAGCTTGGCAAGGAGTTGCCGAAAGCGATACAGTTAGTTTGGAATATAGCAAGGACAATGGTAAAACTTGGCTTCTTCTTACCAAAAAATCCGATGAAAATAGTTTTCTTTGGAATAACATTCCAAATAAAATTGGAAACAATTATTTAATGAGAATGATTCATAAAGGAGAAATTTATCATAAACTTGATGAGCCTTATATAGAGTGGTCAAAGACTTATGGTGGGAGTTATTGGGATGCGTTATATGATATAAAGGAACTTAATGAAGGCGGATACATTGCGGTCGGAACTTCTAAATCAAATGATTTCGATTTATCTAATAACAAAGGGATAAATGATATTTGGGTACTAAAAGTTGATTCTAATGGAAATTTAATATATTCCAAAAATTTTGGTGGTAGTAAGAGGGACGAAGCAAACAATATAGAATTAGCAAAAGATGGTGGATTCATTATAACTGGATTAGCCTGTTCACAGGACGGTGACTTCCCGGAGCGTGAGTTATCAGCTTTCCAATTTTTAATGAAATTTGATAAAAATGCAGAAATGGAGTGGGTAAAGACTTATGGTTATTGCGCATTACCAGATTTGTTTGATGATATAAAAGAAACAAATGATGGAGGGTATATATTAGTAGGTGACACTACTTATACTCATCCCTGCGCTGCTGGTAAAGATAACGTTGGCATTAGCCATATCTATGTGTTAAAAGTAGATAAAAATGGAAACTATGAATGGTCTAAAAGCTATGGTGGGAATCATATTGACGCCTCGTTTTCAATTGAAATATGCCTGGATGGGAGCTACATAATAGGGGGCAATACTAATTCTGATTGCGGCGATATAACGGAGAATACTGCAGGTGGGCAAGCGTGGGTGTTAAAATTAGATATAAGAGGTAATTTAGAATGGCAAAAAACTTATGGTGGTAGTGGTAAAGGTGAATTTGCAAGCTCAATTAAAGTAACAGAAGATGGTGGTTATATATTACTTGGTTCAACTGATTCTCGTGATGGAAATATAACTGACTTCCATGGTGGAATTATGGATGTTTGGACTATGAAGTTAAATAATAAAGGAGAAATAGTTTGGTCAAAAACTTACGGTGGTTCCGGTGATGAGTCCAGCAGTAATGCTACTTGTTTTAATATAACTACAGATAATTGCTTAATTTTCGCTGCTACAACAACTTCATCCGATGGAGATATTACTAAAAACTATGGCGGAAATGATGGATGGTTCGTGAAAATAGATAGAAAAGGAGAAATAAAATACCAAAGAACATTTGGTGGCACGTATTCGGATTATCCTTATTCTACAGAGCAAACTTCTGATTTAGGTTATATACTTGCGGGAATGACTTGGTCTCACGACGGTGACGTAACAGAAAATAGAGGTGGTTATGATGGCTGGATAATAAAGCTCAGCACAAAATATCAGCCAATTGATACGCTTATTGTTCCTTTTTCCATAGTCGCACCTCAGCCTGCGGCACTTGATGTGGATATGGGTAAAGTGTTTGTCGGCGAGTGGCGGGATTCTACTGTGGCGCGGTTTGTTTATAATATAGGTGATTACAAATTTAGAGTGGATTCAATATATATAAAAGGTGCGAACAAAGCGGCGTTTTCTCTCATCGGCGGCTTTCCGAAGTATAACGTAGAGCCGGATTCGGGCAGAGAGGCGAGATTCAGATTTACTCCATCTCGTGTTGGTTTGCACAGCGCTAAAATTTACATAATCACTCAAACTGATACATTAATTCAAAATATAATTGGCGAAGGATTGCAGAAAAAAGCAAGAATTCAAGTGGAATTAGAACCTTATGTGGATTTGATTTGCGATAATTCGACAGCGACAACACTAAAGATTAGTAGCACCGGCAACGAAAATCTAATAGTAAATGCTCTGAATATAATCGGTGCGGACAAAGCTGATTTTACTCTAAATCAAACACTACCATTTACATTAGCACCCGACAGCACAAAAACCATCGCTATCGGTTTCAAAACGAATGTACCCGGTATCAAAACTGCGTCTTTGGAAATAAAATCCAACGCTGACCCCGATTCTGTACTGACGCTTCCACTCACTGTTCGCAAAGACAGCATTGCGCTTGTTCCAAATCCGACATTGATTGATTTGGGCGTTCTTTTTCCAAATCAGACGAAAGATACATCGTTTGTAATTTCAAATTTGGGCACAATCAAAACCGACGGAAAAGTAACATTTACTAATAATATTAATTGCTCTAACCCAATGTTTACAATAGATTCGGGTGCAACACATCAATTGGATTTCACTTTTATGGGGCTTCCTGCGGATGGCAATATCAACGAAAAAATAACCGTTTGGGATGAAGTATGCAAATATTTCCGCGAAGTATTGATAACCGGTAAAGTTGTTTCACCACAATTGCAAGGCTTTACCGCAATTCAATGCAAAAGTTACGAGAATGAATATAAATTGACGCTCAATAACCCAAGCTCAAACAAATTAAAAATCACAAGCATAGTATTTGAGAAAAACCCAAGTCTATTTCAAATAGACCCGAATTTGGTTTTTCCTATTTCAATCACTCCTTTTACAACGAATTATGAAGTAAAGGTTACTTATCAGGATAACATAGCACAAAAATTCAAAACCGCTGTAAATTTCTTTACTGATAATAAATTTGTTCCTGTTATTACCGATACCGTTTTTGTTGAAACTGTTGATTATATTCGCACAACAAGCGGTTTAATAAACGACGAAATCCACGACGCAAGCAATCAGTTTGCTGTAAGTTATGACGCAAATTCAGAATTTGGCAAAAATAAATTTACCTACTCCATAAAAGTAAATGAAAATCGAGATGAAATGGTTAATCTTACGCAATTAAACGATTTAGAAATTGTGATAAATTATAATAGTAATGTTATCGGAGCTGATTTAAATGCGCCGACCGGAAAACTGAAATTAAGATTAAGTAATGATTTAGCTGCTAATTATACAATAAAAACTGCAAAAGAAAATAAAATTGATGAATTTAATTCACAAATAGTTGTAAATTTGGTAAACACGGGCAAACCAATAATATCCAAAAATGCTTATAAATTATTAGAGCTGGATTTTTCAGCATATCTTGGAAAAGAAAATTTATCGAACGAGCAAAACAGCGTAAATTCACGCAATGCAATTATTTCACACATAATAAATTCATCCGACGAATGTATATCATACGAAACAGCGGAAAACGCCTTCCTTTCAATCGAAAAACTCTGCGTTGACGATATCCGCTCAATCACAATCCCAAGCGACACCTCAGCAAAATTTTACTTGGGCGATGTCATTCCTCATCCAATTGGCACAGAGGGTGCCTCAATTGAATACGGCTTGGGTTTCGAATGTGAAGTAACACTAACTATTTACGATATTTCTGGTGCGGTTGTTTTGACTCCAATAAATGAAATCCAAAAAGCGGGCATACATAAGCAATCCATTTCAAGAAAATTGCTTTTAGCCGGAACATATTTTATTGAAATGAAAGCCGGACCGTTTAAAGAAACGAAAAGGGTGATAGTGGAATAAAAAAGCAAAATCCTTCCGAAGGTTTCGAATCTTCGGAAGGTTCTACGATTTCCATTTACAACACGCTTGGCGAAAAAGTAATGGCAGTAGAGACGTTGCATGCAACATCTCTACAAATCAACATTTCCGCTCTGCCGCGCGGTATCTATTTTGTGAAAGTGGGCGGCGAGACGGCGAAGTTTGTGAAAATGTAGGTGTTTATGTTCCCAAGCATCTCGACTTCGCTCGATGACCGGCTCATTTTCACTTTCAACTAATTTACCCCATCCTATACACCCAAAAAGACCAACCCTTCTTTCGAGGGGTTGGTCTTTGCGCATAGTTAGGATTTTACATCCTAAGCTTAAGGATTGTTGATTTATAAGCTTTTTTTGCGTTTAATTATTTTGCAGGTTTGACTGCGCCTGCGGCATCAAGAAGAGCTTTTTTGAATCTTACTAAACTTGTAGCTTCGCCACCTTTGATAGTCATTCTATTTGCGAAAGTAAATAAGTTTTGAGCAATTTGACCACCAACTTTGATTTTCACAGGATCATCAGTTTTTGTTTTGTTGGCAACCATATTTTCGATATGTGGTTTCAAGAATGTTTGTACGTCAACGAAAGCTTGTGCTTCTTCGCCTTTAATTTCTACTGTTGCAAGGTTAGTATAAACCAATGCTAAGTCACCTGCTAAGAAAGTTACATCTAAATCAGGAATTTTTGTTTCTGTTTTGTCCTGAGCGAACATAGTTACTGTTGATAGAATTAAAGCTAATACAGCTAATTTAATTATTCTCATAAATACTCCAAATTAAAAAAATTATACATTATAAATTAAATTCAAAACTAAATCTGTGTAGCAGTGCCGCGGCACCATACTGATTAATACCATAGTCGAAATTTATAACCGGTGTTTTTATACCCAATCCACCGGAAAAACCTGTTAAGCCCTTATCTTTTTCGGCTCCTGTTAAAGAACGTATTTGATTGTCGTATCCGATTCTGACCAATACATATTCGCCGAAATTGAATTCGCCGCCAATACTAAAGTACTTTAAACGATTAAAAAAGCCATTTGTTTCATCCGCGAGGTGATGCATTGAAAAATTAAATAACAGTGGCAATCCTTTTAAGCGATGGTTGAATCCGATTCTTACGTCAAGCGGCAATTTGTCGTTTTGAACACCGATTTTCGATGTTTGGAACCCGGCGTTCAACATTGAAAGTCCAATATTCGTCCTGCCGTCTGGAAGCATATAGAGCAATCCGGCGTCAACAGCCACGGCGCTTGCTGAGGCTTTTTCAACACCAAAATAAACATATTTAGCGGTTACACCATAAAAGAAATTGGTGTCCAGCTCATTGGAATACGAAAGTCCCAAAGCCAAATCCGTCGCTCCGAAAGTGCCGTTTAAATTCCCCTGATTATCGGCGTAATCGAATGTGCCGTAGCTTGTGAATCCGGCGGTAGCGGCAAATTTGCCGGTATTTCCCTTGACATCGAATGAATAGGCGAATAAACCTGAATTGATATCTAAGACGTGCTTAATAAATGTAACATTGGCATTTTTTTCTACTACTGTATAAAGTGACGCGGGGTTAAAAATGATCGTTTCCAAATCGTAGGACATAGCGGTAACTGCTCCGGATAAACCGGCGGTACGCGCACCTGAGACAAAACGCAAAAAACCAAAGGATGTATCACTCGCGTTGGTTGAAGCAATGGACAAGATACATAAAACTGAAACTAAAATTATATTTTTCATATTAGACGTTTTTTTGCAAAAGATTTATTAACGAAATCATCAATTAAATATTATATTTTTATGCTGATTCTTTGAAATAGTCCAAAAATATTTTGGGTGGTTTGACTATTTTGTTTTCGGGAACGGTAGTAAAAACGTGTATGGTATACCCCGTACAAATCGAAACTTCACCGCAATATACACGATATTCGAGCTTTACCCGCAAACCTCCGTCATATACCATCTTTGTATTAATATCGAGCAAATCGTCGAACCGAGCGGGTTTTTTATATTCGCAGTGCGATTCTATAAGCGGCATATAATATCCCGCTTCGACCAATTCCGTATAATTCAGCCCCGCGTAGCGCATTAGCTCCACTCTGCCGGCTTCGAAATATTCATAGTAATTCCCGTGATAGACTATACCCATAGCATCGGTATGAGCATATCGTACTCGTAATTGTGAAGTATATTCCAAAATTTTACTCGTTATTCATTTATGACAGATACAAAATTACAAATTTTAGTTGTCATTACGATATTTTGGTAATTTTTTTTTTAGGAAGGGGTATGGAATTTTTAATAAACATACGAGGGCGTATTTTCTACCTTCACTTTGCAAATCCAGTAGAAAAGAAAAATGATATTTTTAAAGAAGCGTCTAAATTCTCAGAATTCAATGTTATTTGAGAATATTATGAAAAAAGAATTTACGGCATCGGTTTGGCAAGAAGGTGACTGATTTGTAGCACATTGCAATGAATTGAAATAGCCAGTCAGGGTCGGAACGTTAAGGATGCTTTAGCAAATTTGACAGAAGCAATAGAATTATATTTTGAAGAACCCAATGCTACCGTTTTTCCTGCAACTTACAACATATCTGCCGAAGTTTAAGCCACCGTTTAAGCAAACAATGGTCAGTCAAGATGATTTTGATAATGCACAAATAAATCAACCCAGTTGGAGCGTGGAGTTTTGGATTATTCGCACCTTCGCGGTATTCTTCCCATTTTCAATTTTCAATTTAATATTTCATCCCTACGGGATTTCCGGTCAAAAATGTCACCTTTATCTATTAATATCTCATCACTACGTGATTGAAGAGAATTTATTTGCATAAACAATTATTTTGAATACTCATCCGATTACTGCCAGTCAGCGGATGAGTAAACTTCTCTTTCTTCGCATTGACAACCTTTTTAAGTTTTTTCAGCTATGCGAATTTTCACACTGCGTGAGCGCGGATTGCGCTTGAGTTCTTCTGCGTCCGCGGTGATAGGTTTTTTTGTGATTAATTTGAGCACTGGATTTTCTTTTGAGGAATATTCTTTGAACACTTCTTTTACGATGCGGTCTTCCAACGAATGGTAGGACATAACAACGATTCTACCACCCGGTTTTAAAATCGGGATGATATCCACTAAGGTTTTTTGCAGTACATTGAGTTCGTCGTTCACAGCTATGCGAACGGCTTGAAATACGCGCGACAGTGCTTTTGTGCGGAATTTTTCCGGTGTAACTTCTTCGACCGCGCTTCGGAGGTCGAATGTGGTATTCATAGCATTCAATCGGCGGCGCTCTGTTATGCGCCGCGCGATTGATTTTGCGTTAGGTTCTTCGCCGTAGGAGCGAAGAATAAAAAGAAGCTCGTCTTCATCTGATTCGTTAAGGAGTTCTTTCGCCGTTTTGCCCTCGGAACCAAATCTCATATCCAAATCAGAATCTACGCGGTAGCTTAATCCGATAGCAGTCGAATCCAATTGTAAGGATGATACGCCCAAATCAAGTAGTAAACCATTGATTTTACCGTATTTTTTTTCCGCTATTAGACGAGCTTTCATAAAGCAGTAGTTATATAATTCCAGTCTCTGGGAGTCTTCCTCTTTTTTAAGTGTCTTCTGGCAATGCTCAATTGCATTACTGTCCATATCGAAAGCCAACAGTTTCCCCCGAAATTCAAGCCTTCTTAGGATCTCAGCCGCATGCCCTCCACCTCCAAGAGTACCGTCTATATAGATACCGCCGGTGTCATTAATCAAATATTCAATTGTCAAATCACGTAAAACGGGGTTATGATAATCGTAAGTCTCTATTTGCGATTTATCTTTCATCTTACAACGTCATTACTTCTTCAGCAGTTTCTTCGTAGGATGCTTTATAACCCTCAATATAATTGTCGTATCTTTCGGGTTCCCAAAATTCGATGTGGTCACCCACCCCCAATATTAAAACTTTATGCGTCAATCCGGCATCGTCCATCAAACGTTTTGAAATCGTTATTCTTTGTTGACTGTCCATAGCGGATTCTTCAGTCCAACTTAGAATCGAACGCAAGAAAAAACGCTTCTTGCTGTCGAATTGATTCAAATCCTGAAAACGCTCTTCGTATTTTTTCCATTCGTCCAAAGGATAAGCTATAACGCATCCGTCTTGCCCGCGAGTAACGGCGAATGTGTCCATTGCTTCAGGCGATAGCGACTTACGCATCTTGGAAGGGATGTTTACCCGCCCTTTTGCGTCTATCGAATATATGTCCTGTCCTTTGAAAAATGCCATTTTTATTATACCGAATATAATTATTTCAAAATGCTACTAAAGCTCAATACAAATATAAAACATTTTTACCCACAAACAACCACAATTCAACATTTTTTTTGATTATTTTTCAACATTTGCCATTTTTACCCATTTTTTTGGGTTTTAGGGAGAATTTTTGCGAAAAAGATAACGCCTACTCATCCGGTGACCGAGAAGTCATCGGATGAGTTTGAAAAATGGTAGTCATTTTCTCTCGTTACCAAGCTCCCGCTTGCTAACATCTTGGAAAGTCCTCAACTTTGGGGAGGATTTAGGTGGGGTTACTGTATTATTGAAACTTTTTTATTTATCCTTTCCTGCCGAAATTATAATCATGAGGCATAAGCAAAACGTGGGGCTGTCTCACAACTCAAAATGATCAAAATATTAATCAATCAAGGATGATTGACCCACCTGCAATTCAATAACTTGGTGGGATAAGCATCCTTGATTGATAAAGAAAAGGGTTCGACAGACGATCCCTAAATATAACTTTACCTTTCAATAATAATAGACCTTGCTTGAACACTGTTGTCAATAGTTATACTTAAAAAATAAAAACCTTTGAGTCCACTAGGAGTATCAAATTTTATTGTCGCTTTGCCACTGCTTTTATTCATTACGAGGGAAAAGTTTTTAATGGTTTTGATTTTTTCGCCTGAATAACTATATAAATCTAAGCCAATTGTACTTGGATTAAAATCAGAATTACATAGGATATCAACATTTATTTGGTCTTTAGCCGGATTTGGGTAAACGCTCCGAAGACCGTAATCATTTTGTTTGTCAATATCATCTTTCACATACAATGGATTTTCACCATAGTAGAGCAAAGCACCCAATTCAGTTACAATATAAATCGTCCCATTTGGGGCTTGTTCAATTGCTAATGCTCCCGACAGATCCGGCATAAGTGTATCGGAAGACCAGTGCATACTCATTATTTCTCTATGAATTCTGAACGAGTCTTTATCGAATATATGAAATAATCTCAAACTATCCTGCAATACTGAAAGCCAATATGTACCATCGTCAGCCATATAAAAATCTTCAATATATGAATAGTTATTCTTAATTTCATCTGCAAATTTACCGCCGGATAAATCAATTATCTCATAACTGTTTTCATCGAAGCCAATAAACGATGGTTTGCTTGTAGCGAACCAATATTTCCCATCCTTTGGTTTATATTTTAGAGCGGCGAGGGTTTTCGTAAAACCATTAGCCCACACAGAACTTGGGATGAACATTTCTCTTCTCCCAGTCTGAATATTGTACTTTGCCAATCCACCATAAGCGTAATAAAACAAGCCGTCGCCAATAATTTTGATTCCATTGTACGATGCGGTAGGGTAAAATGTCATTTCCTTATGATTAATAGTGTCAACACCATAGACTTTCGTAACTGCAACGCCATCATATTTATAGAAATATGTTCTTCCTGCGGATAATATCCAGTAATCGCCATTTTCAGCTATATCAAATCCTGTCGGTGGATTCTTTGTATTATATTCACCGGTGATATCTGAAACAACCGGGTACCAAATATCATCTTCCAGCTTGAAAAGAGTCCCTGCTGATGAATTAAAACTTGATCCATTCCGAAGCAAGGTATATAATACAAAATCATCGGTTAGCTTAAGAACTTTAAAAACTACTGAAACTGTATCCCATTTTATTTCATCTATTGCATAAATTAATGTTTTATTGATATTTATTTTCCCATCCTTAAGAATTGCTAAATGCTCCCATAAATTAAAAGCTATACCACCTGTTGTATTAGTTGATAACCAAACCGTTTTGGGAAAGTTATTTAATTCGTTCTTCATATAAGCTGAATCAATTTTGAGCATCTTAAAACCATCTGCTTGAAGAGAATAAGGAAAAAGAAAGGCTAATAAAAGGATGATATTTAATAATTTCATAATGTTTACCTTAATAATATAGAAAAAGGCTTTTGTCTTAACAAAAGCCTACATATTTTAGTCATTGCATAATGGGAAACAAGGCGCTGTGCAGTTAAAATTAATTGTTTCGTCACCCATAGGTTCAACATTTACATACCAAAACCCGTTTGCGTCCTGCTTCAAGCAGGCGCGATAATATGCGTGGCATTCGCCCATAACAAGAGGTTCACAAGTTTTGTACCTTACATCGTCAAAATTAGAATAATAAATGTAATAGCACTTACCTATAAAACAATGGAATTGAATATCATTGCCGGGAGTTATATTATCACAAGGTGGCAATTGTTGTAAGGGAATAGGAAGTCCAATTTGGTCGCCTTCGTATTGAATAATTGCTGTCATCATATCCGATGTTGATGGGGCTTGGTTCCCGTTTATGTCTTCTGCCAAGCAACCTGGCAAGCAGTCTCCAGAAATATCATAACCTGTTATCATTACATCGTCAGGGTGACCGATGTTTGTACGATGACACCAATGTACAATTATTGTACAACTTGACCCACAAGGGTTCATTACAATATCCGAACCAGGGCTGAAACCTTGGGGACATTCAGCTTTTAAATCTGACACAAACAATGTTATTACAAATAATGCAATAACTATAAATATCTTTTTCATAATAAAACCCATATTTCTTTAATAAAACTCGATATTATACTATTATACTATCATACTGTATAATTTATTTAGTGATAGTATAACCATAAATACATAGAAAACCCTTGAAATATCGCCAATTTTTATTAATTTTGTAATTGCTTGTTTAATAAAAACGGTGATACTTTGCTTTTTTGCAGCT
>JBBRAO010000054.1:0-14414 GCA_038206725.1 Kapaibacterium sp. (SeqCode) | reverse complement strand
AAAAGTATTGATAACGGCAAAACCTGGGAAGAATACTATGAAGACAATCCTCAACATAATACATTATATGCTGTTACTATAACAGGTTGGAACAATGGGTTATTAATACATAACAACAACGTAATGCAATGTAATTCAAATCCAATTTCGGTGAAATCGGAATCATTGCATTTGAATGATATTTTCATTTCACCTAATCCCGCAGGCGATTTTATAACGATAAGTTTGAAACCTTCCGAAGGTTTCAAACCTTCGGAAGGTTCTGAAATCCAAATCTACAACACGCTTGGCGAAAAAGTGATGACAGTAGAACAGAGATTCCTGTCTGTTCAGCAAATCAATATTTCCGCTTTGCCGCGAGGAATGTATTTTGTAAAAGCGGGCGGCGAAACCGCGAAGTTTGTTAAGATGTAGCGATAAGTTGAATAACTCATCGGATGACTCGCAGTCATCCGATGAGTAAAAAAATATTATTTTGAAATTATTTCAATTATTTTGCAACAGGTACTTATTTCATAATAATTGAATCAGACGGAAAGGTTGTAGCGAAAGAAAAGTTTGTTGTGGAATAGATTATGATTGAGCAAGTCAAAATATTATACATTTAGGGGTTCGATTTGCGAACCCCTTTTTTATCAATCAAGGATGATTGACCCACCTGCAATTCAATATAACCCATCAACCCCACGCTGAAGCTTGGGGGCTGATGGCTGGTTGAATTTTATGTTTTGGAGTTTTAGGACCGCGTCTCTATTGATCGGTCATTCACCTGGATATTATAAATTTTTCGGTGTCTCGGAATGTAGAACCGACGAGCATACATATATAAATCCCGTTGGGGAGCTCCGATGAATTGAATGAGTATTCTTCCTTGTCTTTCGATTGGGTGCCGTTGTAGATGGTTTTGATGTCCTTACCGAGCATATTATAGGCCTTCAAAGTGATTTCGACGCCTTTTTTTTGCAAACTGACTTCTATACGAATTTGACCATTTGTTTCCCAAATTCTGGTGATTTTGCTTGTGGTTATCGTATCGGCGGCTATTCTTGCTTTTTTATATATGGATAGGTGCTTGCTTTTGTTAAGTTCAAAAAAAACGTTTTTGTTTTTGGACGAAGAATCGCCTTTTATTGATTGAGCATAAGTGTTATATGGGGTTAAAATAACTCCTAATACTATAAACATCATAGCCAGCGAAATATTAATTTTATTAATCTTCATACTTTATTTACGGTAAAACAAACTCATTTGTTTCAATAAACTCAATTGTTTTTTCTAAATCGTCGTGCATTACCACGTCTTCTTCTACAAACTTAACATATTTTCGGTAATGTTCAATAAGATTTTGTAAATAAGGAGACGTTTTTTTATCTCTAAATTGTATAGCTTGGCAAGCATTATAAAGCTCAATTGCTAAAATCCTGATAACGTTGTCAATTACTTTCAATGCTTTAGTCGCCGCGTTAGCACCCATACTCACGTGATCTTCCTGTTCGTTAGACGAAGGAATGGAATCCACGGATGCCGGAGTGGAAAGTTGTTTGTTTTGGCTTGCGATAGCCGCGGCGGCATATTGAGGTATCATAAAACCGGAATTTAACCCAGGAGCGGAAACTAAAAACTCCGGCAAACCCCGCTGTCCCGCTATTAGGCGATACGTTCTGCGTTCGGAAATCGCACCTATTTCGCTCATAGCAATTGCAAAAAAGTCCATCACTTGTGCTATTGGTTCTCCGTGGAAATTGCCGCCGGAAACGATTAAATCATCTTCTGGGAATACGGTTGGGTTGTCGGTAACGGAGTTAATTTCGGTTAATATTACGCTTTTAATGTAATTCAAAGAATCCTTGCAAGCGCCGTGTACCTGAGGAATACAGCGGAAAGAGTAGGGGTCTTGGACGTGTGTTTTTGCACTCGTGGCTATCTCGGAGTCTTCCAAAATTTTACGAATATTAGCGGCTGTTTCTATTTGCCCGGGATGAGGACGTATTTCGCTGATTTGGGCGATAAATGGATCCAACAAACAATTGTAAGCATCTAAAGATACACCGGCGATTATGTCAGAAAGCAACTGCGCCTTATCGGCTTTTATTATTGACCATACGGCAAATGCAGACATAAATTGGGTTCCGTTCAGTAAAGCTAAGCCTTCCTTTGCACCCAGTGTAATAGGTTCCCATCCGTAAAGTTCAAGTATATCTTTTGCAGAACGCTCTTTGCCTTCGTACATAACTTCGCTGAGTCCCAGCAATGGCAGGCACATTTTCGCTAACGGAGCTAAATCGCCCGAAGCTCCTAATGAGCCAAGTTCATATACAATCGGGATGATATCGTGGTTGTAAAAATCCACAAGCCGTTCCACAGTTGATAATTGAACACCAGATTTCCCTAAAGAGAGAGCATTAATCTTAAGGAGCATCATAATTTTTACAATTTCGTCGGCTATTTTTGCTCCCAAACTGCAGGAATGAGACTTGATTAAATTTTCTTGAAGTTTAGACAGTTCTTCATCGGAAATTTTGATATTACAAAGCGATCCGAAACCTGTATTTATCCCGTACAGCGGACTTGTGCTTTCGGCTATTTTTTTATCGAAATATAATTTACAATTAACAATCAGTTCTTTTGATTCTGAAGATAATTCTAACTTTGTATCATTTTGAATTAAAGATTTGATTGTTACAAAATCAAGCCTTGTCTTCGGTGATATTTGAAATGTTTTATTCATATTTTAAAACAAGCATAAAAAAAAATCAAAAATACTACAATTTTGTGTAATATTTCTGATTTAATGGTTTCTATATAATCAAATGTTATTTATGTATCATAAGCTTTCTTACCGCTGAATATGTTCCCGATTCGATTACTACATAATACTGCCCACTTGCAAGATTGCTTATATCAATATTTTGGGAATACATACCCGGCTTTTGACTGCCTAAACTAATCGTCCTAACCAAATTGCCTTCAAGGTTGTAAACTTGTACAGCAGTTGGATTTTCAAATGAAATTTGATAATTAATATCGAGTGAATTTGCGTTTGTCGGATTAGGGGCTATAGGTTCCAATGTGTTGTAGTAACCTGACGAAATAATTTTTCTTATCTCCGACATACAGTAATTTTCCAAAGTTATTATTCCATCGGTACAAACGAATTTCACGCAATCTGTATCGTAAGTAATTGCAGATATATCAATAAATGCTTGATTAACCCTTTCGTAAGGCAGATGCGAACTAAAAGCGAAATCTAGAAGTTTTCCTGACTTGTTTATCGGCTGATTGAACAGCGAACTAATAGTTATTTTGCAATATCCCGCAATGTTGTCAAATTCATCAATATGAAGTTTAAATCTACCATTACAAACTTCACCTAAAGCAATATTAGCCCTTTCTAAATTCAATATATCGGTACTGTAATTGATTTCAAACGTTAGGTTATATACATAAAAGGTATCTATCGCCGGTCCATTTTCCAATAATATTGATATATAAGCAGGTTTGCCTGGGTCTATCCGTTGGTTTACAGGAGTAGTGGATACAAACCTGGATATTTGCATTGTTTTGCCTCTAAACTCAGCAATTTTATGTAGTTGGTCAGCTTCATCCTGCAAAATAAATCTTATCGTTTTGTCTCCCGGACTTTTCGGAGCATATTCGACTGGAATTGAGCGCGATTCGCCGGCTTCCAATGTAAAACTGCTTTCCAATGATTTATCTAATAAAGCAAATTCATCATTTGTTTGGTCAACGGTTATACCTTTCAGTTTGATTTTGGATTGGGTGTTATTTGAAATCTTGCCCGAAATTGTGGCTTTTTCGTTCATACAACTGTAAATCTCGCCACCTTGGAAATCAATATTATTTGAAATCACATAGACCGAAATATCAGTTTTATTGGTGTCTTGATTTTCGGCATCGGATATAATTGTCAATTCGCCTTTATGCTCTCCGGGGTTACCCGCATAAAAATCGACATCAACAAGCATATCTTGTCCCGGAAGTAATTGATAAGGGAATGCAATGTTTTCCTTGTTAATTCTGAAACCTTCTTCAGAGAACCCATTTTTATCGAACAATATTGTTCCGTCCGATTCAAAATCATAAATCATTAATGTATCAGCCCATTTCCATTCGGAATATGGTTGATTTTTAATTACGATTTGTTTCGAATGAATGCGGTCAGCTTGGAAGAGAGTGTCGAATTCAACAGGTGAACACGAAACCCGCGGCACACATCCCATACCCGTAAGTTTACTGTAAACTTGACTGTCCGGAAAACCCTTTGTTTTATAACTTAATGTTAATTCGTAGTTACCGGTGTCTTTTGGATTGAAGTGAACCGGTAAAACGAACTTCGATTTAGCTTTAATTTCTAAATTGCGCAGTACGTTTTTATTAAATTCGAATGCTTCTCCGCGATTTGAATTAATAATCTCGTAGTTGTCTATTTTGATGACTTTATCCCCAATGTTTTCTAAAACCAATCCACCATATTGATTAGCTATTGGATAAGGAATAATCGGGAAATCTGTTCGGTTCATTCTTTTTCTGCCAAAATCATACGATTCAGCAGTAAGTTCTACATTTATACCGTGTACATAAACAAAACATATACTGTCCATTTGAACTGCGTTGCTTGAAAACTTGTAATACTCATTGAAATCGCCTTTTGTATTAACCAAACAGCGTATATTAAACTTATAATTACCGCCCGGATTAATAATCAAAGGATTGCCGGGGTTGATAGGTCTATCTAAAACTAGTGAGAATTCAGGAACGTTAGAACTATCAACAGAAGTTATTACTAAGTTGGATATACCCCTGTTAAAAATAATTCCGTAGCGTTCGCTCGGTGTACTGATAGGTAAAAAGCCAAAATCTACGTCGCTTACCTCGATAACGGGTTGTCCCACAGCGGCTTCGACTTTAGCTAAATAATTCATATAGCAATTATTTACTACGCCAATAGAATCAACGAAAGTACCTGCTGTTTTCGATAAAAATTCAATTTTGAAATTGTATTCTTGGTTAGGTTTAATTACTAAATCCGGTGTCTCATTATCAATTTTAAAATTAGAATTGATAGATTTTACAATGATTTTTGAAACTTGAAAATCAGTAGTGCCTCTATTAACGATTTTGAAATCTTGTACCGATTTCTCGTTTGTAGAAAAGGCTCCAAAATGCTTGTAATTTGGCTCAATCGTTATTTTTGGGGCGATATATTCAAATGATAAAATCGTATCGTTACCTGCGTAATCGCGAAATTGTAAAACAGCTTTTGCGTCCAACCTTTTGTTTTTAACATACAGACTCCATTCCGCATTACGCGTTTCACCCGGTGTTATAGCTGAAATTTCTCTATTGAAGTTAACCAAATCGAAAATCACAGATGATAAATTGGAACGGATATAATTGTCATCAGGCATATCTTTAACAGTACCTGTTATTTCACCTGAACATTCGGAATTAAAGATTACTGTAGGTGATTCCTTGTCCAATTCCTCCGCAGTTGCGAAAGTCATAAACGCAGGGTATCCAAATGCTTTTTTCCCAATAAAGTTATAGCAGTAATTAGAGAATTTTCGTCCGGATTTAATAACGAAATACCCGGGTTCATTGATTTGAATAACAATGCTCTTATAACTACCACTTTCAGAGGGCATTACATTGCTTGAAACCACGTAAGCATCGGCGATTGATTTCCAATTTATACTCTTACCGTCAACTTTACCGATAAACATATCTACCGGTAATTCCTCGCTTTCGTTACATTCTCCGATTATATTTAGGTAGTATTTTGATAAAGGATCGCTCAAAGCTGAAGATTCTACAAAAAATGAAGAGGTATGCGAATATGAATTTACCGGCATAAGACTCATTTGAAAAGGAGCACCTAATGGAGTTGGTTGCCCATCCTCTTCAGTGCCTGTGTTATAAAGAGTAACAGAAATTTTCTTATTCGATTCTACTGATACATTTGCCTCTTTTGGTCGGTATTCAACGAAATTAATACCGTATTTAGCTGTGTTTTTGGTAATGATTAATGTGTCTTTACTAATTTTGCCGTTGACATAAGCTATAGTTGTATCGGTATCAAGTTCGTTAAGTGTATATATTCTAATGATTGGCGGGTTTCTACGTCCTTGTATTTTTGAAACGTGGTACTCGTTACCCCACCAACGCACAGGTAAATCCATTTCAGCAAGATAATTATTATATTTATTATTAAGAGGAACATTTGCCGATTGGCAGCCACTTAAAACCGCAACCGATTTCGATGCTTTAATGGAACTTCCCGATATATCTCCTTCTTTACCTTGCGCCGAAATAACCCATATATCGCCTTTATTCATCGGCATAATGCTTTTATTACCGTACATCAAACCACCAGCGGCTTGCTTATTCCCATAAAATGTGAAATTAACATCGGTGTTATCGTAAAGCGCGACTATACTCGTGGTGCTTGGGAAACTGTTGTAAAGTGGATAATGCGATGAGCCGTCATTATAAGAGCTGACAACATAGTTTTTACCTAAGGCTGTAACCGGCAGAATCATAAGACCTTCGCTGGAATAACGGTAATCAACTATTAATTTTGCTGTTACAGGTTGTTCCGATACCAAATGCATAGCACCGGAGCGAACGAAACGGCTTCCGATTTCAGGTTCCATTCCGGATTTAATATAAGGCTGGCAAACTTGAGGGTCTAATACAAACACACCTTGCTTACCCTTAGCAATATTGATTACTTGTGAATAATTACGGGCGGTGTTTTCTAAAGTAACTTTCGTATCGAATGAAGAAGTTATATATAAAAATACTTTATCGTTCGACAAATTTATATCGGTTAGTGCGGGTGGAACGGTGAAATAAAACTCGGTCCCGCTAATAGACGAATTGAGCAACTCCAAATGGGTCGAATAATAATCGTCCTCAAGAGTTGCAAACGCTGAAGCTGAAAAAATTATCAGCAGAAAAAAATAAGTAGTAATATGTTTCATTGTCTTTTTCTTATAATTTAATTCTAAATTAACATTATATAGACACATTAAACGAAAAAAAGTTTCAAAAAATGTGAAATTATTTTGCAAAACGAACAATGAGTTTAGTAAACATATAAAAATCAATCACTAATAGCCGTACAAAATTTTATTTTTTTTGATTATTTTTTGGCATTTTGACAAAACGTAAGTATTTTTGCGATAATTGGTTTATCGATTAATAAGCATTTTTATCGGTATCATAGTTTTTGACAAGTATGGTGTCTGCATTTCCGCTTCGCTAAGGAATTAATTTTTGTTAATATTCTTTTTTATTTCAAAAAAATAATATAATTTAGCAATTGATTTATAGTATATTGGAAAAGTACTTTTTTGGGAGTATGTATTATGAAAAAAGCTTATGGTTTATTACTATTTTTATTGATTCTTTTGGGCTATGCAAACACATCGAGCCAAAGCCTTTCTGTGTATAATTGCGACGCGTCCAACTTCCCTACAGTTCGAGCAAAATTCTTTGCGTTCGATTCGCTCGGCAATCAAATTACCAATCTGTCGCCATCCGATTTTTCCGTTTTTGAAAACGGGATTCCCCGTAAAGTAACATCTATAAGCTGTCCGGAGCCAAAACCGTCAAAGCCGCTTTCATTAGCCTTGGGCATTGATATTTCGGAATCAATGGTACCTTGGGATTTAGGAAAACAATTTGCGGCTTCGTTATGCTATTATTTGCAAATGCCGCCCTCAGAAATGGCTGTTCAAGTTTGCGACAATTGTGCTTATATTCTACAGGATTTGACCACCGATAAAACGGAAATTTTGGATTGTCTTTATATGGCGGATGATGGAAATTTTGATGATAAAGCCGGTCAGCTCTTAAATTGGGACTCGGGCTTATTGAATATTGCCAGAGCCGGAAAAAATAAGAGAATTGCTGTTCTTTTTACCGACGGCATACCAGGTGTTACGTATCCACATCCGGATAGCATATATAAAGAGAAGTGGAAAGAGAGCAAATTTGGTATGAATGATTCTCTTCAGCAACAATGTATTGACTCTTGCGCAAAAAGTGATATTCATTTTTATACAGTATTAATCAACGATGCCGGTGATATTCCTGAGGGTTGGAATGCCAGTTTTTACGGAATATCCAAATCGTCAGGTGGTTATTTTTATGATAAAGTTGATGATTCGTTAGCCACTGTAGCAGTCGCCAAGCGGTTGATATTACAAGCTCAAGCCGGGGACCCATGCGAAATAGAATGGGAAAGTTTCCCGGTCTGCGTTTCTAAAATGGTTGATGTACAAATAAATCTCAATAACAATAAAACAACTGCCACTACAAGGTATCATCCAGCCTACTACAGATTGGCTCGGCTGGACTTTTCTCCGATAACAGTAAAATTTTTATATGCTCTACCCGGAATTCAAAAAGATACCACAATCACTGTAACAGCGATTAATAATGATTTTAATGTAAGTAATATTACCTGCTCCAATCCCGCTTTTACAATCTCGCCTACTAACTTTTTCCTGAAAGCGGGTCAAAGTAGGAATTTAGATATTACTTTTACCCCGACTGACAGCAGTTATATTTTTGCAAAATTCACTTTTGAAAATGATTACTGCCCAATAATGTATTATGCAAGCGGCGGATTCCCCGGTATTAGACCAAAGTTCCCAACCATTAAACTTATCGAACCCAATGGCGGGCAGGAATTTGTCGCCGGTGTTGATACAGTTATTACTTGGGATGGTGTCGCACCGGACGAAATGGTAAAATTGGAGTATAGCACAAATAGCGGTGTTGATTGGCTGCCGATTGCTAATAACGCTTCAGGGTACAGCTACTACTGGAAAGTTCCTAAAACTCCAAGTAAATTCTGCTTAGTTCGAGTAACCGCCAACGGTGGTTTTCCGGAAGTTAAAATTTGCAATCAAAGTTGGATGGGCTATAACTTAGAAATAGATCATTATCGAAATGGCGACAAGATTCCTGAGGTGCAGGATTCGACTGAGTGGGCAAATTTGAAAACCGGAGCTTGGTGCTACTTTGACAACGACCCTGTAAATGGAGGTACTTATGGCAAACTCTACAATGCTTGGGCTGTAAGCGATCTCCGTGGTTTAGCACCTGTCGGCTGGCGGATTCCATCGTGTGGTTACTCCGGCGATTATTCTTATTTGACCAAATGTCTTGGTACTAATGCCGGTGGAAAGTTGAAAAGCACAGGGAATAAAAAAAATGGAAGCGGTTTATGGACTTGTCCCAATGACGGTGCAACGAATGAAAGCGGATTTTCCGGTTTACCGGGAGGTTTCCGAGATTCTAAAGGCTTATTTACAGGAGCTATTGGAATGGGCGGTTATTGGCTATGTAGCAAAGGTTTATTCGGGCTTCGCTATTATACGGCTGAAGCTCGTTATTATTCATGGAATTCCTATTCGGGTTATTCTGTCCGTTGTATTCGAGATACGGCAAACGCTTATTATCAATCGGATGTCTCCGACGCGTTATTTTCTATAGTAGTTCCTGAGGCAGCGTCTAATGACATTGATATGAAAAAATGCTTAGTCGGCGGTTCAAAAGATTCGCTAATAGCAAATTTCATACGAAATTCAGGTTCCTATAAGTTTAGCGTGGATTCAATATATTTCAGCGGTGCCGATTCGAATGCTTTTGTTTTGGCTTCGAGCTACCCTAAATATGAGCTTATACCAAACCAAACTAAAGCTTCCAAAATAGTATTTATACCAAATAGAATAGGGATTCACAACGCTGTTTTAAATATTATTACTCAATGTGATACGCTTAGACAAATTATTATTGGCGAAGGTATAGAACAGCAAATTCAAGTATTATCTAATTTACTCAATTTTGGTATAGTTCAAATTGGTAATGAAAAAATATTTCAAGATACTGCACTAATAAAAAATGTTTCCAGCTTGCCGTTGAAAATTGACAATGTGGTGCAATTAGGACCGGACAAAACACAATTCGAGGTTATTGGGGGTGGGGGAGCTTTCACATTACAACCTAATGAAATTCGTAGATTAACCGTTAGATTTAAACCTGTTTCATCGGGAAGAACTTCGGGCCAGTTGGGATTTGAGTACTCCGGCATTGGCTCACCGGATAAAGTTCCGCTCTTCGGAAATGGGATAGGCGGCATACAAATTACCGTTAAGAATGACTCCGCTTATGCCGGACAAGTTCGTAGATTGAAACTTGTGATGAATAATGTAAAACCGGAAGACATATCGGCTACAGCACCGAACTTTGAAGCAACTATAAGATTCCAAAAGACCATATTAACACCGATTAAAAAAGCGGATAGAAACGTTATTAAAGATTCAATATATATGCAAATCAAAGGGACAATAGGAACAAATACCGAGCTGGCTCAGTTTACAGTGATGGCAGGATTGGGTGTAGTGGAAGAAACATCAATTGATATAGTTGATTTTATTTTGAAGGATGGAGCGGGGAATAAAGTTAATTATGATGTTGAAACCTCCCCGGGTAATTTTAAACTACTTGGTATATGCGATGAAGGTGGAACAAGGCTGTTCAATCCGGCGGGCAAAGTGGCAATTATGCAGATAATTCCTAATCCCGCAAGCGACAACATTGCTGTTAATGTTAATCTTATCGAAGATGGTTTGACAACGGTTTCAGTTTACAATTCCGCGGGAGTAAAGTTGCAAGAATTCACTATGGCACCGGAAACGGGATTACAAAGAGTCAGCCTCGATATACGCAACTTTGCAAATGGGGTGTATTTTATAAAACTACAAACGCCAACGGTTTTAACAAACCAAAAATTGCTGATAATCAAATAATACAAGTTCTTACTCATCCGATGACCGGAAAGTCATCGGATGAGTTACTTCGCTTCATAGCGGTTTATCTTCTTCTTTGCATTTACCATTGACAATTAACCATTGACAATTGTTAATTATTATTTTCGTATTTTTGAAACTTGTTTTTATACAATAGTTAAAACAGAAAACTTAGAGGAAAAAATATAAATGGAAACTACAGAAAATCTCGTTACAAATAATTTCATTAAAACTATAATTAACGAAGACTTAAAAACGCAAAAAAATGGCAGTCGTGTTCACACTCGTTTCCCACCCGAACCAAACGGATATCTGCATATCGGCCACGCTAAATCTATATGCTTAAACTTCGGTTTGGCAAAAGAGTATAGCGGATTAACCAATTTGCGATTCGATGACACCAACCCAGTGAAGGAAGACGTTGAATACGTGGATTCCATCATCGAGGACGTGAAATGGCTCGGATTTGATTGGCAAGACCGTATGTACTACGCTTCCGATTATTTCGATAAAATCTATGATTACGCCGTTCAATTAATCCAGATGGGTTTAGCTTATGTTTGCGAACAAACTCCCGAAGAAATGCGTGAATACCGCGGCACTCTAACCGAACCCGGCAAACCGAGCCCGTTCCGCGACAGAAGCATCGAGGAGAATATGGATTTGTTCACGCGTATGAGAAACGGGGAATTTGCCGATGGAAGCCTCACTCTTAGAGCAAAAATAGATATGAGTTCGCCTAATATAAATATGCGCGATCCTGTGGTTTACCGTATTAAAAAAGCCGATCACCACCGTACAGGTAGTAAATGGTGCATTTACCCTATGTATGACTTCACACACGGTCTTTCCGATATGCTCGAGGGAATTACCCATTCGATTTGCACTTTGGAATTCGAAGACCATAGACCGCTTTACGATTGGTATTTGGATGTTCTGAAAACTCCTTGCCATCCACAGCAAATTGAATTTGCCCGCTTGAATATTAATTATACCGTTTTAAGTAAACGAAAATTATTGCAATTAGTGCAAGAAGGTCTCGTCAGCGGTTGGGACGATCCTCGTATGCCAACTATCTCCGGTTTCCGTCGCCGCGGCTATACTCCTTCGGCAATACGCGATTTCGCTGAAAGAATAGGTGTTACCAAATCGGAAAGTGTTGTTGATTTTAGTTTGTTGGAATTCTGCATTCGCGAGGACCTGAATAAAACCGCAAAACGTGCTATGGCGGTGGTAAATCCACTGAAAGTAACAATCAAAAATTATCCTGATAATATGATGGACGACGATCTCGATGCGATAAACAATCCTGAAGACACTAGTGCAGGTACCCGCAAAATAAAATTTTCGAAAGTCATATATATCGAAAGAAATGACTTTATGGAAGAACCACCAAAAAAATACTTCCGTTTGGCGCCGGGAAAAGAAGTTCGCTTACGTTATGCGTACTTTATTACTTGTAAGGATGTTATCAAAGATGAAAATGGCGAAGTTGTAGAATTAATTTGTACTTATGACCCCGATTCGCGCGGTGGAAACTCTCCTGACGGTCGTAAAGTTCAAGGAACTATCCATTGGGTTTCCGCAGAATTTGGACAAGAAGCCCGACTGAATATGTACGAAAACCTATTTTTGACTGAATCACCGGACGATGCTCCTGAAGGAAAAACATTTTTAGACAATATGAATCCGAATTCTTTGAAAGTAGTTTCGGCTTGGGTAGAACCATCGTTGATGGATGCAATGCCAAACGATAAATTCCAATTCGAAAGAGTCGGCTATTTCTGCGCCGATGCTACTGATTCAAAACCCGGTGCACCGGTATTTAATCGCACAGTAGGCTTACGCGATACGTGGGCTAAAATGATGAAGAAGTAACTATCAGTAAAAAATTATCAAGTTATAAAGTTAGGGCAGGTTTGAACCTGCCCTTTTTTATAATAGAGTTAATCATAACACCCGCCGCCAACCAAAAAAAATTATCTTTCTTGGATTGTAACTTCGTAATCACCGATTTTTTGGGAGTTACTTTGTTTAATAATCAAACTGCCGTTTTTTGCAATGGTGTAATCTTGAAATTCAGGATTAAATTCCAAATACATAAGTTTAGCAGTGATTTTTTTTCCACTGGACAGCACAACTTTATTAGCGCTATAACCTGTTAAACAGATCTTGACTTCAAGCGTTTCTGTTACGGAATTGCTTTTCGATTTATAATTGACTGAAGAATCGAAGCAAACATCTCCATTTTCAGTTTCGCGAGGGGCTTTTAACTGTCTTGTGAATTTTGCTAATGCATCTAATGATTGAGTTGTATTCATTGTAGTTCCTGTATTATATTTAATATTGCCGTAATTCGTAATTCGTAATTGCCAATCGTATTGCATTGGCAAAAAAAACAACCCTCAGTTTTGCAGTCCGAAAACTCGCCTGATGGGTTTATTATAATATACAAAAATACGACTTTTTTAGAGATAAAAATGACTTCTGTGCGATGTCAGCATAAGCCATCGCATTGAGTCGTATTTTTTATATAGATTCAGAAGTACTTTTCTTGGACATTTTGGAATTAAAATGTAAATGATTTGGTCAATTATTATAATAATAAAAATCGCTTATCTTTCATTATTAATGATGGTAATGATTATGGAATGTAATTAATAATAGGGGATGGGGTGAAGGCGAAGTATGTTAAGATGCAAAGACGTAGCCAGAGTTTAACAGATGACCTCCACCTCCAAGGCGGAGGTCATCTTCAACTTTCAATTTAAAAGCTATCCTATTTACGTCGCGGACAGTGAGGTAACGGGATGTATTCTTGGTCGTCATAAAACTGATCTTCAATGCAATCTATCGGGTCGCAACAAGTGAAGCATACGCGTTTAAAAGCTCTGAACTCTAATAGTTCAACATCGGTTGATAAAAAACCGTCCTTTACTGGTTCGCATTTTACTAGGTCGGTACTTAGGTATTTCTTATTATCATCGGAAAAAATGGTAACAATGACTTTGTCTTTTCCTATTTCGTTTTGCTTTTTCAACGCGCCAAGGAAATTAGCACCCGAGGATATTCCGACCGCCATTCCCATACTCGCTAATTTTTGAGCCATTATAATAGAATCGCCGTCATCAACACTGACGATATCATCCAATTTATTGAGCTCTACAATTGCCGGTATAAACTCATCCGAAATTCCTTGGATTCTGTGGTTCCCAACTTTATAGCCGGTTGTTAAAATTGGCGAATTTGATGGTTCCAAGGGATGAACCGAAATTTTTGGATTCATTTCTTTTAGGAATTTAGCCACGCCCATAATAGTTCCACCTGTTCCAACACCGGCGATAAAAGCGTCAATTTTTAAATGGCGCATTTTCATCTGCCACCATATTTCAGGACCGGTTGTGGCGTAATGTGCTTCCAAATTATCGCTATTAGCAAATTGTCTTGGGAGAAACGAATTTTCATTTTCAGCCGCCAGCTCTTCACTCATCCGAATACTACCCAAAAAGCCGCCTTCTTCCTTACTGACTAGGTTAATCGTCGCGCCAAAGCTTTTTATAATGTTAATTC
>JBBRAO010000053.1:0-14565 GCA_038206725.1 Kapaibacterium sp. (SeqCode) | reverse complement strand
TTGTAGCTTGTAGCGCAACGACGGCCTTTAGTTAATTTATTGTAGAAAACCAAAATAAAGTTTTCAACAATACCCAATATTTGATGTAATAATTTTTTCCATTTCTCTCTTAGGGGCAAGAGATTTTTCCTGTCGTAAAATAAAATTTGTAATAATATCGTATATCTAATCTTCATTTTACTAATACTTGTTTCGAATTATAAATCATTACGTACCACTTGCAATATTATTATAATTATTTAGAAATAATGCAAAAAAATTTTTATCCAATATATTTAATTTGTCCATAATACAAAATAATCGTAATTTGGCATATTCAAGCATTGCTTAAATTCGAGCAGATAATGAAACTTATTATATAGATAATCGTAAAATATTGTTTAATCAATTGGATAATATTATGAAAGAAATTATTAAAACTTTCGTTGACGATAAACATATAGCCGTAGTCGGTGTTTCTCGTCATAAACAAAAATGGGGCTCTATGTTAGCGGAAATGCTGACTAAAAAAGGCTATACAGTTTATCCTGTCAATCCAAAAGTTTCTGAAATCAACGGCGAAAAATGCTATGCCACATTAAAAGACCTGCCGGGAAATGTGCAAAGCGCAATTATCGCTACTCCACGTGACATAACCGAGCAAGTTGTCAAAAATGATTTAGTGGACTCGAATATTAAACGCGTATGGATGCAAAAAGGTGTCGGCAAGCACAGCTCCGAATCACCGCAAGCAATCGCCGATGCAAAAGCGAGTGGGGTGGAGGTGGTTTATGGATTTTGTCCGATGATGTTTTTTGAAGGCGGACCTATGCACGGAACACATCTATTCCTTAGAAAATTGATTGGAAACGTACCTGAAGAATTTAAAAAAAATAAATAAGGGAAAATATGACAAAAAGTGATTTTACTAAATTTGCATACATCAAACATAGTTATTAATATTGAACATTGTTAAATATTAATAACTATGTTATTATGAAAAATAAAGAAATTCAAGAAGAAAGAATCGGAATATAGGATATTCAATATAAATTGATTATTTTTGAGGTGTTAAAATAAATGTATATAGATAAGGCAACGTATGAATGATGAAATGTTAAAAAAAATTATTGAATTAGCAAAGCAGTTTAAGGTTACAAAGCTGATTCAATTTGGTTCATCTTTGGAATCCTTTGAAAATGCTAATGATATTGATTTCGCTTGCGACGGTTTGTATGATAAAAGGTTTTTTAGATTTGGCGCGAGTTTGGAAAAGTTATTAAAAAAACAAATTGATTTAATACCTTTACAACCGGGAAGCCCATTTATTGATTATATCCAGAAACAAGGAAGAATCTTATATGAATCCAAAGTTAACTGACGAAATTAACATTGATATTGATTCAATGTTATTAATTGTTTCCGATATAGAGCATCTTTTAAATGAAGTAGTAAATAACACTCCGACAAATATTCACAAAACTGCTTTAGGTGGATTTGTGGCGCAATTCTATAATGGGATTGAAAACATTTTAAAAAGAATACATAAATATCTTCGTATTGATCTACCTAAAGGGGAAGACTGGCATATAACTCTGCTTGATAGATTCTCAATTGGCTCAGGTAGTAAAATTCCAATTAAATTAAGTAATGATTTAATTGAAAAATTAACAGATTATAGAAGATTTAGACACTATTTTTTTCACGGATATAGCCACAACCTGAATTGGGATATTCTTAAAGATGCAGTAATTGATATAAATGAAGTTTTAAACCAATTCATAAAAGAAATGAAAGATTACGAGAATGTACCTATGTAATATTATTATCAAAGTTATAGTGTTTAATTTAGCAGAACCATAGAGTAAAATCACGGTTTTTTTTAATTTCTCTCAAAACAAATTTGCATATATCAATTATAATTTGTAATTTTGAACATTGTTAAATATTAATAATGGTGTTATTATGAAAAATAAAGAAATTCAAGAAGAAAGAATGCGCGGTTACTTTATAGAGGCAACCAAGGAATTGCTAAAGGGCGAGGGGTTGAAAGTAGTCAATGTGCGCAATATAGCAGACCGCGCCGGATATTCGTTTGCAACGCTTTACACATATTTCAAAGATGTAAAGGATTTGATATTTGAGTGTGTCAAAGATTTTCAGGACGAATGTACGGAATTTGTCGAATTGGAAACCAAATCACAGCCCTCTGGGGTTGGGAAAATAAAGGCTATAACTAAAGCTTATGTGAAATACTTCATTCAGTATCCGGGCATATTTGAGCTGTTTTTTATTGAGAAAACGCGTGATATAGCTCATAAGCAACCGACGATTGAGATGATTTACACTTTTCTGAACCGCTTATGCGGCGATGAATGGGAATATTGTTCTGAGAATAATTTAATTGACGCGAACAAGGCTGAGATTATGAAAAACCAACTCAATTACGTGATTACGGGATTAGTATTCTTGTATATCAATCGTCGCCATCCGTCGGAGTATAAAGAATTCAGCCGCTTACTCAACGAGCAATTGGATTTTATATTTGCGTAAAGATTGAACAATGGGCTCCAATCAATTGTTCAAATCTTTTTCGCTTTATGACTTTTTTATATCAATTATAATTTGTAATTTTACAACATTATTGATTGTTGATTTATAAAATAGAACGACGAGAAGAATACGATACTTACAGAAAATCAGTATAGGCAATACTTGTTCGCACACATTAATATAATGATGTACGCAGGTAAGAAAACACGTTTTTTGAAAAAAGACACATCAATAAGAGAGTTTATGAATTCTACTCTCGAACAAATAAGCAAATCAAAAGATAAAATCAATTCTGAAATAGTTGATAGCTATATTAAAGAAAATATTGATGTATTAAATACAACACAAATAAATATATTAAAAGGATTTCACAAGAAAATCACCGATATGTTTGTTGTATTTAAATATTTGAAAAATAATGCGATTTTATATCAAGTGAAAACCCAAACTTTTTACGCGGTCAAAGCTCTCCGCGATAGATTTGATACGATGATTCCGGATATTCCGTGTGTAATTACCACTACAATTCTGCCATTTGAAGATTTTATTATATATGAAGGTTTTATGAAATCGCATAATACGCTTATAGGTAATAATATAGCAAGTGAAATAAATGAATTATATCTACAGGCAAAGTCAAACAAAACAATAGTTAAAAATATTTTATAAATATTAGTTAGGACGAACTATGAAATACTCAGTTTTATGTTTAGTGGCTTTATCAGTATTGCTAATATCTTGCAATACGCCTACTGAACCAGATAAAGAGAATTCAAACTTAACATTATTAAAGTCGTCGCAAAATGCGGTTGACTCTGCCGTAATGCTAGTTTTTAGCGATGCGTCGCTTGCAGGAAAGAATATGTTGGATAGCAATTTCAAGGAAGTATCGGTTAGGGCTGAGCTGAAATCCATTTTAACAAAGCATCCAACGATTATGGAAGCATTATATGTGAATGCCGAAGGAATTATGACTTATGTTGAGCCGACCGCCTACAGCGGTTCTGAAGGCGTTGATATCAGCGATCAAGAACACCAAATCCAAATGAAGGCTACAAACAAAAACGCGATGAGCGGAATTTTCAAAATAGTTGAGAATTATGATGCGATTGTTTTGGCGGCACCGATTTTGAAAAATGGTATTATGGTTGGTTCGGTCAATATAGTAATCAAACCACACGACTTTATCGCATTCTACACTGATGCTTATATCAAGGATAAAGCTGATGATTTCGTGGTAATGGAAGCGAACGGTAATATGATATATGATTTGGATCCTACGCAAACCGGACTAAATATGTTCACAGATTCATTATATAAGGCTTTTCCATCGCTTTTGGAAGTGGGGCATAAAGTTGCAAACGAAGAATCAGGGCAAAGTTACTATACTTTCCTTGATAAAACCAAACAAACAACCATTTATAAAGACGTTTGGTGGCGCACTTCTTCTTATTATGGCAGGATTTGGAAATTCGCAATTATAAAAGAAAGAAGCTAGCGGATAATTAAAATTATAAAGCTGAAAAATCAACCTTACTTTTAAGCGTGAGGTTGGTTCTTCTATTGCCATTTATTAAATTTGTTTTATTCAATAAAGGAATCAGCGAATACCAACCCACCTGCAAAAAATAACATTAATTAAACTCCGCTAATATTCAAATATTAAACTTACATTTGCGTTTATTAATTATATTTCAAAACTATATTAATTTTTGATGTTTTTTAAAATTTTTTTTTACAAAAAAGATGTTTTTAAAAACACCGAAGTGAAATTATGAAACTATAATTAATAAGAAGTTGAAATTATGAAACTCGCACATATAGGCACATATCCACCCCGCGAATGTGGAATAGGAACTTTTACCCAAAATATCCTCGAATATACTGATATCAAAAAAGAAAATGGAAATGACTTCATTGAAGGATTTGTTATTGCGATGAGCGATAATGAGTTAACCTATGATTATCCCGAAGAAGTGAAATTTGTAATCAGGCAAGACCATCAACGCGATTATTTGGAGGCGGTCAAATTTATAAATCTCAGTGGTGCGGATGTCTGTTTACTTGAACACGAATTTGGTATTTTTGGAGGACAAAATGGTATATATATACTTCCACTTCTCCATAGACTTAAAATTCCGCTTATAGTAACACTTCACACTATAGTAAAAGAGCCATCTTACAACGAAAAAGCCGTATTACAGGAAATATGTAAAATGGCGACAAAAATTGTTGTTATGAGTCGGAAAGCAATTAAGTTCCTAACCACCATATATGATATTGACAAAGAAAAAATTGTATTTATCGAGCACGGTGTTCCCGATATCCATTACAATCAAGTGCAATCCAAGAAAGATTTCAAACTCGAGAACAAAAAACTTTTATTAACCTTTGGTATTCTTAGCAGAAACAAAGGGATCGAAGTAGCAATCAAAGCATTACCCAAAGTTATTGAGAAATATCCCGAGGTACTGTATATTGTTTTAGGTAAGACACATCCAAATGTTATCCGACATTCCGGTGAAGAATACCGTAATTATTTGCAACGTTTGGTTAAAAGCCTGAATTTAGGCAACAACGTTGTGTTTTTAAATGAGTTTGCAAGTCAAAAAGAATTATTCAAATACTTGTCGGCTTCCGATATATATATAACTCCCTATATGAATGAAGCCCAGATAACAAGTGGAACACTATCTTATGCTGTTGGTGTGGGTTCCGCTGTTATTTCTACACCTTATTGGCACGCGTCCGAATTATTGGCTGACGGGCGTGGGACGCTTTTTAACTTTAACGATTCTGATCAGTTATCTTCAATTCTAATAGATTTATTAGATAATCCGAAGAAACTTATTAAACTTAGACAAAAAGCCCTTGAATATGGAAAAACCATAACTTGGCCAAAGTCCGGTGAAAAGTATATATCACTTATTAATAAAATTCTCGCTGATGAGCCAAAAGTATTAATAGAAAAGGAAACTGTTATAGACCCACTTCTACTGCCGGATTTTTCACTGGCGCATATTAAAAGGTTAACCGATGACACAGGTATAATTCAACACGCAAAATTCGGAATTCCTAACCTAAAGGAAGGATATTGCTTAGATGACAACGCACGTGCCTTGCTGATGGTTCTAATGTCATATCAGCAAAACAAAAACGCTTTGGCTCTTGAATTGGCTCCCATTTATTTGAGCTATATACACTATATGCAAAACAAAGATGGTACATTCAGAAACTTTTTAAGTTTCAGCCGACAATTTCTTGATGAGGTCGGTTCTGAGGATTCTTTCGGCAGAACTATATGGGCGTTAGGTTATTTGCTTGGAAATGCGCCTAACGACGCTTATTACCAGACAGGAAAATTTATTTTTTTTGACGCGGTTCCAAACTTTGAAAAATTACAATCATTAAGAAGTATAGCAAATACTATTGTTGGTATATGTTATTACCTTCGAAAAAATCCGAACGATGAATCAATGATTGGTATGTTGAGAATCCTAACCAACAAATTAATAAGCGAATATGAAGAAAACAGATCGCCTGATTGGGATTGGTTCGAAAAAATACTTACCTATGATAATGGTATGTTGCCGCTTGCATTGCTTCATTCCGCAGAGATACTTCACGACGAAAAAACTTGTGAAGTTGCTTTAGCGACTATGAAATTTTTGGCAGATGTAACACTTTTCGATGGCTGTTTGTCAATCGTTGGTAATGAAAATTGGTATGTACGTGGGGGCAAACCCTCAATGTATGCACAACAGCCAATTGATGCTTTGGCAATGGTGCTTATGTACCATCAAGCATTTTATTTAACGAAAGATAAAGATTATATTAATAAGCTGTTTACTTGCTTTATGTGGTTTTTGGGTGAAAATGACCTTCGAATGAGTTTGTTTGATTTTGAAACAAAAGGTTGTTGCGATGGGATCGAGAGTTATGGAGTAAATCGGAATCAAGGTGCAGAAAGCTCATTAGCTTATTTAATTTCGCATTTAGTAGTTTTACAAGCATTTGAAGAATATGAAAAGGTAGAATTTTTACCCTCTCACTAATTTAAAAATAACCATATAATAAAGAAAGAATGTTAATAAAAAGATATCACAATAATCCAATCCTTACAAAGGATGATGTGCCTTATCCGGTTGCAACAGTTCATAATGCCGGTGTTGTGAAATTCGGCAATAAGTATATAATGATTTTTCGGTCACATAAAATGAATGGAAGGAGTATCTTAGGCAAAGCCGAAAGCTCCGATGGATACAATTTCAAAGTTGATAATGTTCCTTTTATGGTTCCTGCTACTGAGGGAATATTTGAAGAATATGAGGAATACGGTGTGGAAGACCCTCGTATTGTTTTTCTTGAAGGCGAATATCTAATCACTTATAGTGCTTATTCGCGGCACGGGGTACGTATAGGACTTGCAAAAACTAAGGATTTCAAAACTATTGAACGGTTTTCGCTTATTACTGAATCCGATTATCGTAACGTTGTTATATTTCCGGAAAAGTTTAATGGTTTATACGCCAGACTCGATCGTCCTCATTCTGAGATTTCACCTTGGTCAATTTGGATTTCATATTCTCCGGATTTAAAGTATTGGGGTGAATCTAAACTTATTATGAAACCTTTGCAGTATCATTGGGATGAAATGAAAATAGGTCCCGGAGCACCGCCCATAAAAACCACGCGCGGTTGGCTAAGTATTTATCACGGTGTTTTCCCAACTATGGACGGAAGCGTTTACAGATTGGGGGTTGCATTACACGACTTAAATGATCCATCCCAAGTACTTGGCGTTGGCGATGAATGGGTTTTACAGCCTGAAGAATCCTATGAAATAATAGGTTATGTCCATAATGTGGTTTTTACCTGTGGAGCTGTCCCGGAGGACGATGGAACTGTCAAAATTTATTGGGGCGGGGCTGACAAAGTGATGTGTGTGGGTACAGCAAATATCGAATCCTTAGTTGACCAATGTTTAAATAACTCAAGAAAAGCATATTGATGTTATTATTTTATAATAATTCCAGGTTAGAAATATGAAGATAGCTATATTATCACCTATTTCCTGGCGCACTCCTCCACGAAAATATGGTCCTTGGGAACAGGTGGCTTCGAATATCGCGGAAGGTTTGATTGATAATGGAATAGATGTTACATTATTTGCAACAGGCGATTCTATAACCAAGGGCAAACTGGAATATGTATGCGAGAGATCATATTCTGAGAATCCCGATATGGACCCTAAAGTATGGGAATGTCTTCATATCAGTAACTTAATGGAGCAAGCGGACAAATTCGATTTGATTCATAATAATTTCGACTTTCTACCGCTTACATATTCGCGCTTGATTAAAACGCCTATGATTACTACTATTCACGGCTTCTCTTCTCAGAAAATTCTATCTGTTTACAAAAAATATAATAACACAGGTTCTTATGTTTCAATAAGTAATTCTGACCGGAGTCCTGAACTTGATTATTTGGCAACGGTTTATAATGGAATCAATACGGATCAATTTACATTCCATTCCGAATCAAGAGAGTATTTGTTATTTTTCGGAAGAATTCATCCGGAAAAAGGAACTTTTGAATCTATTCAGATAGCCAAAAAATCCGGAAGAAAACTTATAATTGCCGGTTTAATTCAGGATCAGGAATATTTTGACAGCAAAATTAAACCTCTAATTAACGATGAAGATATAGTATATGTAGGTAATGCCGGACCTAAGGAAAGGGATAAGCTCTTGGGTGAAGCTTATGCGCTACTGCATCCAATCAGTTTTGAGGAACCTTTTGGACTGAGCGTAGTAGAAGCAATGCTTTGTGGAACACCGGTAATAGCTTTTAATAAAGGCTCGATGCAAGAATTAATTCTTAATGGCAAGACAGGCTTTTTAGTTGAAAATTTTGACGAAGCAATCCAATCGGTGGATAATATCCGATATATATCCAGACAATATTGCTATGAATATGCCACCTCAAAATTCAGCCGTCAAAAAATGATTGACGGCTATTTAGAAGTTTACAAGCACATATTAAACACGAAAAAGTAGAAATCAAATAAAATTGATTATTGACACTTTTTTGAGTTTTTGAGTTCTGTCAAAAGTACATTTAAATCAATAGTTGCATAAGATGAGACACAATCTGACATTGCATACGGCAAAATCAAATTCCCATTATGAATAATCGAACCGCAGGAATAAACAACATTTGGTACGTAACCTTCTCTTTCTTCGGAATTTGGAGATAATAATGGATAATCCAGTCTGCCAATTTCGATTTCAGGATTTTCGAGATCAAATAATGAGGCGCCCAATACATATTCTCTCATAGGACCTACACCGTGGGTTATGACCAACCAACCTTCTTCAGTTTCCAGAGGCGAGCCGCAATTGCCCATTTGTACTAACTCCCACGGATATTTGGGTGACTGAATCATCGTTGCTTCGCGCCATACATTCAAATTATCGGAATAAGCTATATAATTGTTAACTCCATCAATTCTACAAAGCATAGCATATTTTCCGTTAATCCGTCTTGGAAACATCGCCATTCCTTTATTTCGCGCAATATCACCGTGAATAGCCAAAGATTTAAAGTGATAGAAATCTTGGGTTAAAAGCAATTTCGGTAATATAGTTATTCCATCGTAAGCGGTATATGTAGCATAATATGTTACTTCACCATCATCCTCGGTAAATTTGACAAAACGCGCATCTTCGATACCATTTTTTTCAGTTTGCGAGGTTGGAAAGATAACTCTTTCAGAAATTGCTGAATCAAGTGAAAAATCCAACTCGTAATGAGCTTTCGCTAACCACATCATTTGATTGATGATTATACTATCGTTTGGTGTCAGTTCTATGCGTTTTTTTGTTTCTTCAACAGCTCTTTTTAAAGCTCCATACGTGAAATTATCAGCTAACTTTTCAAGAACAAATAATGGCGAGATATGATTGCCGAAATCGCTCATTTCATCTAAATGCTTAATAAATGAAATCTTATTGTAAATATGTATTTTTATTTGTTCTGCTTCAGCGAGCATTTTTCCTGTCGGTTCAATTTGAAGATTATTATTCTTATCAATAATTGCGGAGCGAAAAACTATGGACGATATATGCCCTTCGCCGGTTGCTCTAAAGCTGAAGATCAATCTTTTCTCATCGTGTCCAACTTCAGTTTGGTCGGGATCTTCTACCACCGAGGGATTGAAAAAGGCGGCCGCTTCTATAGAATATTCCATTGTAAAATATGAACCTATAAGTGCACGGCGTGTATGAGGAATCTCGCTTTTATGGATATGCAATGCTTTAAATATATGATCCAATTTATTCAAATTGTTTTCAAAAATTGTAGTTATATTTCTATGTCGTCTCGAATATGAACGAAGTACTTTTTTTAATGTAGAATTGATTTCGCTATCGCTCATAGCCAAGACGCTAAGAATTAGATCTTTACTTCTTTCATCTGGGGTGTAAAGGAAACGTGTTATCACCCTTGTTGTATCAGATAGAAACTTGCTTTCCTTCCTAGTAACGGGAACTTTCATTTTATACTATTTAATTGTAACTAAGAGATGTTTAGATAATGGAGCTTTTTTGTTATACACCAAAATGTAAACGATAAGCTACTTATTACGTGTATAAATAAATTTTATTTGAAAGTATTTTTATTTCCATATATTTATAATAATTAGGTAGATTGAGTTATTCAATTATTAATTAAATATCCTTGATTGGGGACAAAAGTAAAAATTCGGGTCTTTCTCTGCAACAGAAAAGTTTTGTTTATAATGAAAAGAATAACAAAAAGCATTGAAAGTTTTGTTTATAATGAAAAGAAATGTTAATTTTGGTATAAGTTTTGTTTATAAAAAAATAAAATGATTTGTTTATTCATCCTTTGGATAGAAAATGAAAGATTTAATTATTAGACCACAATATTTCTCGCGAGTCAAACCATTCATCAATACATCATTGATTAAGGTTTTTATTGGTCAAAGACGCGTTGGAAAGAGCTGTTTGATGAAGCAAATCCGTGATGATATACAGATGAATTCCGACGGCAATATTATATATATTGATAAAGAAGATGAAGAATTCAATTATATAAAAACTTCGTTAGAGTTAAGTAACTATATTAACGTTAATTCCAGTAAAAATAAAGAAATAAAAAACTATATTTTTATTGATGAGATTCAGGAAATTGTTGATTTTGAAAACTCTATCCGCTCGTTTGCCGCTAAACCTAATTATGATATTTATATTAGTGGTAGTAATTCCGAAATATTGTCCGGTGAATTAGCCGGAAGATTAAGCGGCAGATATATAGAAATTTCGGTTTACAGTCTGGATTATAATGAATTTCTTATATTTCACAAATTGAGTTCAGACAATGATTCATTGAACAAGTTTCTAAAATACGGTGGATTGCCTTTTTTAAAACATCTACCGTTGGAGGACGATCCGGCTTATGAATACCTTAAAAACATATTTACAAGCATTTTGTATAGGGATGTAATATCGCGATATTCTATAAGGAATGTGAATTTCTTGGATCGCCTTGTTCATTTTACCGCCGAAAACATTGGAAGTATTCTGAATGCGAAAAAAATCAGTGATTATCTAAAGTCACAGAAAACAAATATTTCTGTCAACAGCGTATTGGATTATCTCTCTTATTTGGTTAATTGTCAGATTATAATTCCGGTTAAGCGCATTGATATCAAAGGAAAAAGGACATTTGAAATTGGTGAAAAATACTATTTTCAGGATTTGGGTATAAGGAACGCTATCAACGGCTACCGTGCTGGGGACATTGGGAAAATTATCGAAAACGCCGTTTTTAATCATTTAATCAGCCACGGCTATACTGTTTTAACAGGTGATTGGCAAACAAAAGAAATTGATTTTATTGCAACTAAAAACAACGAGAAAACTTATATTCAAGTTGCGTATCTGCTTAATGACCAATCTACTATAGACCGTGAGTTTGGAAATTTGCAAAACATTCAGGATAATTTTCCTAAGTTAGTTGTTAGTATGGACGCGCAAACGTTGAATTCAATTAACGGAATTGAACATTGGAGTTTAATCAACTTTTTACAAAATTTTAAATAACTTGGAACTTTGATTTGAAAATCATTTTGACACAAAATCGCAAAAAATGAAGGCATTGAATACGCAAGAATTGCCGTATTGTATATCCAATTTTTCAGAAGGTCTCTATTTCGTAAGATTAGATAACTATATAGAAAAATTTGTTTTGCAGAGATAATCAAGTCCTAAAATAAGATTTATAACTATTAATGTTGTTCATAAAATATTATTTTTCAAATAAATAAAATATTTTAAGATTTCATTCTTCTTAACTGTAGCTTTCTCTTCTATAAATGTTAGATTAGATTTCATTGTTTATTCAAAGTTACTTGGTAATTTTGGCTAAGCTAATATATCTAAAAACTAACAAGAAAGTATATGATGGCAAGAAACACATTTTCACTTGCGAAATCTTCTATATATCCAGCCCTGAAACCAAAATTTCAGATTGCAGGATACCCTTATGTTCTCGATATCGGTCAATTAACTGTAGTTTTAGCTAATAATTCTTCGGGGGTACTGTTTATAGTAATGAGGAATTACAATGAAATCTAATATTCTTCAAAAACTCATCGTCTTGTCGCTTATTATTTTGGCGGGTAATGCTTTTTTAGGTTATTCGATTTTTAATAGTATGCAAAAAATTCGGAACTCAGAAAAATGGGTTAAGCAAACTCAACAGGTTATTTATCTTTCGAGTGATGTACTTTCTTTAAGTAAAGATATTGAAAGCTCGGCGAGGGGTTATGTAATTGCTAATGATAGCGCATTTCTTAAGCCGTTGTTTAAAACTGAAAAAACTGTATTCAAGTATATTACAGAACTAAAACAGCTTACTAAAAATAATTCATCACAGCTACAGCGCATAGATTCACTCAAATTATTTATAACCAATCGATTGGAGTTTTCTCTTCGGATGGTCGAAGTGAGAAATAATCAGGGTCTAACCGCCGCGATAGCAGGTGTTTCTACACAAGAAGGTAAATATTATTCGGATCATATACTCCAAATCACAAAATCTATTCAAAGAGAAGAAAACAAACTACTGAAAGAACGTAATCAAATTAATGAACGTAGTGTACTATTTTTTAATCGGTTAGCAATCATTATGTTTTTATTAATGACTTTAATAATGATACTTTTATTGATAGCTATTGGTAATATCATAATTAAAACCAAAGACAAAGAGAAACTTGCGGCAGAGATGATAATAATAAACGAATCTCGTCGTGAAACAAACGAGTATTTAGAAAATTTGCTCAACTACGCAAATGCGCCAATTATTGTTTGGGATGCGGATTATAAAATAACACGCTTTAACAAAGCCTTTGAATCTTTGACAGGAAGAGTTGAAAAGGATGTAATTGGTAAATCTCTGGAAATACTATTTCCGCTTGCCAATAGAGAAAGATCAATGAAATTTATCGAGGAAACACTGAAAGGTGAGCGGATGGAGGTGGTAGAAATCAATATCCTACACCTTGATGGTGACATCAGGACACTTCTTTGGAATTCGGCAAATATTATGTCCAAGGACGGGAAAACAGCTATTGCAACTATTGCACAGGGAAATGATATTACTGAGCGCATATTAGCCGAAGCTGAAATAAAGAAATTAAATGAAACATTAGAGCAAAAAATAACCGATCGTACTAAACAACTTGAAGATGCAAATAAAGAACTTGAAGCGTTCAGCTATTCTATTTCTCACGATTTACGCGCGCCATTAAGGCATATTGGCGGATTTATTGATTTGCTTACGAAAAGTAATTCTGATCAACTTGATGACAGCGGAATAAGATATTTGAAAATCATATCGGAAACATCGGTTGAAATGGGAAATCTTATTGACGCATTACTAACATTTTCAAGATTAAGTAGAACGGAACTTCAACGGACTACTATTAATTCAAATAAAATGGTAAAAAGCGTCATAAATTCATTAAGTGATGATACGGCTGATCGTAACATCGAAATAAATGTAGAAGAGCTTCCTATTGTAATGGGTGACGAAGCTTTAATGTTTCAGGTTTGGGTAAATCTTATCTCCAATGCCGTAAAATATACAAGAAAAAAAGATAAAGCTGAAATTAGTATCGGTGGCAAAATCGAAAATGATAAAATTGTATTTTTCGTAAAGGACAACGGTGCCGGTTTTAATATGAAATATGTTGACAAATTATTCGGTGTTTTTCAGAGATTGCACAAAGCCAGAGATTTCGAAGGTATTGGAATAGGTCTTGCTAATGTTAGCAGAATCCTAATGCGACACGGTGGAGAATGCTGGGCTGAAAGTGAAATTGATAAAGGTGCCACATTTTTCTTTAGTGTACCAAATAAATAATAAAAAAGAGAGAAAATTATGAATGCAGAAGTAAAAAGAATCCTAATTGTGGACGACAGTCCTAAAGATGTTGAGCTTACTATCGCCGCTCTTAGAGAAAAGAATCTGGCTAATGAGGTAATAGTTGCCGAAGATGGTGAAGAAGCGTTAGACTACCTTTATAAACGCGGAAAATTTGCGGACGAAAAAGGGACTCCCGCCGTAATACTATTGGATATTAAAATGCCAAAAATGAATGGCATTGAAGTACTAAGAGAGATTCGCTCAAATCCGAAATTCAAATTAATTCCGGTAATAATGGTTACATCGTCCCACGAAGAAAAAGATTTGGTCGAGAGTTATAAACTTGGGGCTAATTCGTATGTTGTCAAACCGGTTGATATTGTGCAGTTTATTGATGCAATCAAAGCTTTGGGGCAATATTGGGCTGTTATAAATCAACCACCGCCCGGAAACTTTTAAATAAGTTTAATTTTTGAGGCTTTTCGAGAAGTAAATTTATGAATAAAAAAATTGGAATATTGCACTTAGAAGATTCTATTAAAGATTCCGAATTAATCCAATCAATCATAGAAAATG
>JBBRAO010000052.1:0-14617 GCA_038206725.1 Kapaibacterium sp. (SeqCode) | reverse complement strand
AATGTCAATATTTTTAATTATTTCCCTTTTATTGTCACCTTTATTATCATTAATGATATGTATTCTAACTGTTTACGCCGTTCTCAACATTTGTTCATATCTAAATAAATTATAAGTCAAATTTATCAGACCAATAATGCCGGTAGCTCGTGTTACACCAACAGATTTAAGAGCAAGTCCATTCATACTTTGTTCCATAAAACCGATAACGTGCTCTACTCTTGCTCTAATTTTGGATTTTATACGATTATTTTCTATCTGCCCTGCAGTTAGTGGTTTATTCCTGTATCCTTTTTCACTTATTTTATTTATCATCTTATATTCAGCGATTATTTTTTCTTGGTTAGCACCTGTATATGCACAATCGCCATAAGCACCCTGTCCTTTGTCACTTGGTGTAAGTAAATCGGGCAATGCTTGCGAATCGTGAACCGAGGCATCAGTAACTGTGTAAGTATTAATAAATTTACTCTTTACATCAACTTTTGTATGATTTTTATAACCATAAAATGTTTCTCCATTTTTTTTAGTCCAACGAGCATCAATATCTTTATGAGATTTTTTATGTGGTTTATCTTTCCATAAATCTTTGCCATTGCCTGATTTAATTTGTTTGTTTTCATCCTTGGTGTTCCTTTGCCTTGGTACAAAGATCGCGCATTATGTCCATTACATTTCGATAACGATAATGGGGGTTATTTGCAGGTTGACAAGTTTGGACACGCTTTTGGAGCATATTTCGAAAGCTACGTAGGCTATTATTCCCTTTTGAATGCGGGAGTTTCCAAAAAGCAGGCTCTGATTTACGGCGGTCCTCTGGGTTTTATACTTCAAGCACCTATAGAGATAATGGATGGCATTCACGAGGGGTGTGGATTTTCGTGGGGTGATCTGACCGCGAACGCTATAGGTTCCGGTATTTATATTGCACAGGAATTGCTCTTCGATGAACAAATCGTTAAGTATAAATTCAGCTTTTGGGAGTCCGAATATTCCGACAAAGCAAACGGTTATCTGGGAACGAGTACATTGCAGCATATACTTCAGGACTACAATGGGCATAACTACTGGTTTTCCGCACCTATAAACAAAATCGTTCCGAACAAATTCCTTCCCGATTGGCTATGTATTTCAGCAGGATATGGCGCCAACGGTATGTACGGTGAATATGGAAATATAAGCGAATACAAAGGCGTACAGATCCCTGAAACCACCCGCTACCGCCAATACCTTCTATCGCTGGATATTGACTGGACCAAAATCAAAACCCGCTCCAAATTCCTAAAAGTTCTATTCCAAGGTATGACCTTTATTAAATTGCCATTCCCAGCACTTGAATACAACTCTCTCGGCAAATTTAAGGGATACTGGATGTACTACTAAATCAATTACGAATTGAGAGGAAGAAGAAAAACACGAAGACGCAAAGACGCAAAGCAAGAAAGATTTCGTCATTCTGAACGAAGTGAAGAATCCAGTACAACAATTTTGAATTTTGAATTTTGAATTTTGAATTTGAATGCGAAGAAAAGAAGATTTAACCACAAAGAGCACAAAGGATAAAAAACCTTATTTCCCATATCAACCTTAGCAGAATATTCGACAACGTTATCTTACGACCTTATTAACGGCAAAAAATAAGGAAATAATGTTTTGCACATTTAGCTTTTACTCACTTCCAACAAAATAAAATTTCATATATTTGTATTCGTGTAAAAAATATTTTTTAAAAGACATTTGCGAATGTCATAATATGGCACGGAGATAGTTAATTTTGTAAAATTGAAATTAAAGAATTAGTAATCAAAATATAGGTAAAATTATGCTTTCCGGAATTATTATTGGTTTGCTTATTGGAGTAGTCCTAGGATATTTGATAGGGATATTACTCACACAGAAGAAACAAGGCTCGCAAATAGCTGAAACTAATTTGCTTATGCAAAAAGAGCGAGACGAACGAATTAAAGTTGAAACTATGCTTGCGGAGAAAGAAAAAAGTATTGAGCAGGTTCGCTCAGCTATGAAAGAGAGTTTCGATTCCGCGGCGGGTGATGCACTGAAAAAGAACAACGATTCATTTATTGATTTGGCAAAGACCACTTTGGAAAAATATATTGTTGAGTCTAAAACTGATTTAGAGGGTCGTAAACAAGCTATTGATTTGATGATAAAACCGCTGAAAGAAAACCTTGATAAACAGGAAACTTTGGTCAAAGAATTTGGTGAAAAATCAAAACAAACTTTCGGATGGGTGCAGTCTTATATTACCGGTATGAAAGAAGGGCAGGATAAATTAGCAAAAGAAACCGGAACCTTGATAAATGCACTAAAAGACCACAGAATTAGAGGTAGATGGGGAGAAGTTGGTTTGCGTAACTTAATCGAATTCGCGGGTATGAATAAATTCTGCGATTTCACTGAGCAAACATCTGTTAATTCGGAAGATGGCAGATTGCGTCCAGATGTTATTATTAATCTACCTATGAACAAAAAAGTTATAATTGATTCTAAAATGCCGCTCAACGCTTACTTGGATTCTTTAGAAGCAGAGACGGAATTCGAAAAAGAAAACCATATCAAAAGACACGCAAAAGCTCTTAAAGACCATATTAAGCAATTAAGTAGAAAAGAATACTGGGCAAATATTGGCGAATCTGTTGATTTCGTAGTTTTGTATATTGAATTAGAATCAGCCTTTTCCGTTGCTTTAGAACAAGATGGCGATTTATTGAACGAAGCAATCAATTCCCGTATTGTTATTGCCACGCCAACAACACTGATAGCTATGCTGAAAACAATTTCATACTCTTGGCAACAACAAGCACTATCCGATAACGCGAACCAAATCTGGCAATTAGGCAAAGAGCTTTATGAACGTTTAAGAAAATATGTAGAGCATTTCGAAGGTGTTGGTAAAAGTTTGGATTCAGCCGTCAAGAAGTATAATACTGCCGTTGCTACTTGGGATAATAGAATTATGCCACGAGTAAAAAAGTTTGAGGATATGGGTTTGGAAAAGGGAGCTACAATACCTGATTTAAAACCCATTGATAACTCTGTAAATGAAATAATAAAAAAAGAGTAAGAGAAAAAACTGGATTTTTCCTAAGGGAATAACATATTTGAACGCTATATCCCCATAATTTTATTATTTTTGTGGAATAGTAAAATGCGAAAAGTAAGAAATTAAATCCATTACTAAGTGTGCTAATAAATGTCATTTTTCAATGCAAATCTTTTTGAATCTCAGCCTGAACTGCTCAACGGCAATGTCCAGATAATTGCCTGTGCAGGTTCCGGAAAAACCGAATTTGTAGCCGAGAGAATTGCATATACGTTATATAAAAACATAGCAAAACCGGATCAAATAGTAGCATTTACATTTACCAAAAAAGCCGCGGAAGAATTAAAAATCCGAATTCGTACAAAAACTAAGGAATTATTAGGGAAACAACCTGATTTAGGTGATATGTTTATTGGAACAATCCACTCTTTTGCTTTAAAAATCATTCAAGAATATACTCCGAAGTACAGAACTTACGATGTTTTAAATGAATTTAAGCGTTTAGCTTTTCTATTCTCTCTTAAGAAAATAATTAATTTCAGGGAATTATTTGAAGAACTGAATAAAGATAATAAATGGAACTTTCATATTCACGGAAATTGGCGTAATTGGACTTATAGAACTTTTTTAAGAGATGCTGATATAATAAGAGAAAAAGGTCTTTCAGAAGACTCAATGATTTCAGATAGATCTCGAAAAGCATATAGTATATATATAGACCAACTCGAAAATCAGCGATTCCTTGATTTTTCAGGAATCTTAAGAATCGCTGTTAATCTATTAAAAAATGATGCTTTTGTTAGGAATGAAATTAGGGAAAAATATAAATGTTTTACGGTTGATGAATATCAAGATATAAATCCTATTCAAGAAGAATTAATCCAAATTATTTCCAATCAACAAAATGTTTGTGTGGTTGGTGATGATGATCAATCTATTTATCAATGGCGTGGAGCCGATATTCAGAATATAATTACTTTTAAAAAACGTTATAAAAATGTTGCTATATATAATTTAGCTGTTAATTGGAGAAGCTGTACCTCCATTATTAAAGCCGCAGATGAATTAATCCAAAGAAATAATCCCAATAGGCTTTCAAAATCCATTCAATGCAATGAACTCAAATCGGAAGATGGTGATTTGTACAAATTAGGTTTTGAAAATCAGAAAGAAGAAATAGACTGGATTATTTGTAAAATCAAATCTCTAATTGGTACAGAATTTATTGATGGTAAATCGACAAGAAAATTTATATATTCGGATTTTGCGATTTTATTCAGGTCTGTAAAAAATGAGGCAGGTCCCTTTATTGAAAAACTACTCAAACACAATATTCCTGTGATATATACCGGTACTGGCGGCTTATTTAAAACCGAGGAAATTACTACGATAATAGATTTATTCAAATATATTTCAAACTTTAATGATAGCGAAAGTTATGATGATGAATATTTAAGGGAAGTATTTAGAAAACTCCCAACTATGTTTTCATTATCCTTTGAAAAATTCAAATCTGATTTACAAGTTTTGAAAGATAATAGTCTAGCTCTGGCTCATTTTTCGCTCCAAAGTTTTTATATTGAATTGCTTACAATTATTGGTATTTCAGATAAATCTTGTCATACCACAATCAATGATGTTCTACTATTCAACCTTGGAAAATTCAGCCAAGCTATATCTGATTATGAATCATCAAGATCGTATATTATATTCGTTCAAATAAAAGACTTCATATCGTTTATCAACCAACATTCTGACAATACTTATGATAGTGGAAATTCTGATGCTATGGCCGGTACAATTGATGCTGTGCAGATATTGACAATGCACGGAACGAAGGGGCTCGGATTTCCAGTTGTTTTTATGCCGAGCAATCATCCCCGCAACCATAACCCGGAATTTGGACCAACATTTCTAGATATAAACAACTTCGACAGCAAGCGTTTTATCAATAGCTTGGAAGATGAACGCAGACTATATTATGTCGCTATAACAAGAGCAAAAAAATATTTATTTATAACCTGTTCGAAGTTCAAGGTAAATAAGAAACATACAACATTTGTTACAAGCTTATTTAATGAAGTTTCTGATGATTACTTTATGTATTTCCATATTCCAGACCCGACGGAACGAAAAAAATGTGATATTGATATATCTCATAAAGGCAATGTCTTAAATACAAGCTATACTAAAATTGATTGTTATCTCGGTTGTGGATATGATTACAAAATTAGATACGTTTATGGATTCCAACCTGAGTTATCTTCTTCTATCGAATTTGGTAAACAGGTTCATAATGTGATAAATCTGTTACATAAGAATTATGAAAGAACAAGAAAGATTCCAAATATCGAAGAAATAGATAAAGTTATTAATAATAATTTTTTTATAAGGAGTGCAACTTCTCAGGAAAAAGATATTTTAAAGAGCTATGCGAGAAAAAGCATATTCTATTACAGGACAATTTGGGAAAATGACCTTTCCGTAGAAATAAAAACCGAACAAGCTTTTGAAATTGAATTTGGAAATGCATTGATTTCAGGAAGTATTGATATGATAAAACGAAATAACGAAAGGGCATTAGAAGTTATTGATTTTAAAACTTCAAAAAAAGATAGTGAGTATCTGAATAAATATGAATTACAGCTCCAATTATATTCATTAGCATTGCAAAAATCATCTGATTATCCAGTTGGACAAGCTTATATTCATTTCATCAGTTCAGTGCAAAGCGAAAGGCTTATAGTTGATACATCATATCAAGCAATAGAAAGGGCTAAAGATAAGTTTAACTCTGCAATAGATGGTATAATTAATACCAACTTCGATTGTACTGGATTAATCAATGGTCATTGTACATCTTGTATTTGGTCAAATATTTGTCCAAAAGTATAATTTTGGTTTCACTTTTTACCCCTTCCCATAATTTCCCATAATCTGTTGAAAGTCTCCCACCGAGGGCAATGAACCAGTGACAAATTACCACGGGTTTCACACGTGGTAATTGATATTAAGCTACTTCGTAGCTTGAAGATGGATTCCCGAACAGGTCGGGAATGACAAAGGGGATCAGCTGTTGAACTGCCCGAAACAAAGCGGGGATATCTGATTGCGATTCTGTCCGTCGGAGCATATAGCGAATCTATGGCGTTTAATTATAATATGAGACCAACGGTAGGGGTGTATTATTCGGATGAGATTGACAATGAGTAATAAGTTATAACTTTCGGAAGGTTTTGAACCTTCGGAAAGTTGGGAAGAAAGATTTTGTTTTAAAATAGGCTTATTTGTTCCGTTTTAGGTAATTGTTCAAGATAATTAGAAATAAATAGCTCTTTACCTTTTTGGTCTGAACCTATTGTTACATTTCTCATTCCGTAAGTTAAATTCCACGGAATAATATTAGCAAATGAGAATAAATTTCGGATATACTGACTATCATCGTAAGTAATAAGCCATTTATGTTTACAATTCTTCATATTTTCCGCGAATTTAATATGATCAAACGATTTGTGCAAATTTCCATTTTTTCCGTATAATGCAGATTTTGTTGCTGAATAATATGGTGGATCAAGAAAAATAAAAACATTTTCACCCTCTCGTTTTACCAATTCTTCATAATCAAGATTAGTAATAGTTGAGCCGTTAATAACCTTTGCAAACTGGTTTAGTCTTTGAATACTACTTTCAGTAAATCGTCCTGTAAATGCACCCTCGCTAAAACCGCCACTTAAACTTGTACCTGAAAATGTTATACGATTATAAATAAAGAATGCCGCGGCTCTTTCCAAATCATCGAATCCCGCAAGGTGTTTATTCAAAAATTTATGTAGTTCTTTACCAACTGGATATAAATTGCGCCATTCATATATTTTATCAATTAAAGTATCTACATCTTTTTGTGTCATTTCCCAAAATTTATAAAGTTCTAAATATAGATCATTTACCCAAAACTTCTTATTTGGGAATCGTTGTTTAACATAAATAAAAATCGAACCGCCACCCAAAAAAGGTTCCCTGAATTCATCAAATTCGGGTAATAGAGTAGAAATCAAATCTACAGCTCTGCTTTTACCACCAGGATATCGTAAAGGGCTTTTTATCATTTTGAAAACTGAATTTTAATATTAAACTTATTTTGTTTTGCTTCTGCAAATAGTGTTTCAATTAAATGTAATTGCGATGTTGAAAATGCGTTATTTTCAATAAATTTAGAAAGTACCTTTTGAGTACTTGAACTGCTAATAGCACCTTTAAGTTTTGAAGAAGTCAAACATAAAACCGCATTACTTTTCATTTTCTTACCATTTAGGGTGACTTCGGATAGATTACTATATAAAATCATTTTCAGTAGTCCATCTTTGATATCACCTTTACTAGGTAAAATTGAATTTTTACTGTGCTTGCCTTCAATTAAACTTACTATATTTGTTTTAATTATAATTTCATCAACTGTTAGAAAATATTGACCACCGAGATAATTAGTTATCGTTACTTTCGCTTTTGAAAGTGTTGCTAAACTTTCTTTTGGCTGTTGAGTTGCAAATTCTCTAGATTGCGCTTTTTCAGCTTTACCTCTTGAAAATTCCATAAAAAGTGATACGTCTTTACCTATTTTGCTTTTAAAATTATCTAATCCAGCAGGATTGTGTAGTTGAATGCCAGTAATTTGTTCAATTTCTGAATAGGCAACTTTTACTTTATCAATAATATTGTGTAAGTCTTTAGTTAGTTCGTTTAAATTCCAATGTAATGCAGAACTATGGTATTGTTCAATTTCCCTTATCTTTGCAAGAATATATTTATTGTCAAACATTTGATTTGTGATTTTTTCACCTCGTTTATCGGCTTTGGTATAATAGGCAAAAATAACAAACACATCTAATAACGACATTAAAGAAACTGTATCCCATTGGATAAAATCTCTATCACCTTTGACACCCTCATCCTTAACAATCGGCATAATAGTAATTTTCTTTGATATATGTAGGGTATTATAAACTCTTTCAAATGGATATGAACGAGTTCTTTTTGGGGAAACCCATTTTGATATTGCAAAAGAATGTTGATTATCGGTTAGTAAGCAAGCTGACGGAGCTTTATTAATATCGAAATTATTGAAATCAATTATTTTCAATTCATTCTTTAGAAGAACTTGGTATTTAATACCTGTTATAGTACCAACGATATTCATATTCTTATTTTAATAGTGTTTTTTAATAAACGAATTTGTTTATTATTTCATTTTCAAAACTAATCATTTTAATTCATTATACAAAATATAATCTAATCTTTGACAAATACTAAAAATATTGGCAAAAAAAGGCTCCCCGTTCTGGTCGGGAATGACCAAAACAAATGATGGACAGGTCGCGACTTGTCCCTACATTCAAAAAAACGTTCCCAAGCAGGAGCTTGGGAACGAGAAGTACATATATTTCAATTTCTTGAAAAGTCCTCCCAGTAGGAGGATTTAGGAGGGTTCTTAATCTAAGAAATGCACAAATAAGCCGTCGCGCAGTTTTGGTTCGAACCAAGTTGATTTCGGAGGCATAATTTGTCCGGCATCGGCTATCGAGATTAACTCGTTTACTGATGTTGCAAACATAGCGAAAGCAACTTGCATTTCGCCTGAATTCACTCTGCGTTCCAATTCGCCCAATCCGCGGATACCGCCCACGAAGTCAATGCGATTGCTTGTACGTGGATCGTCGATTCCCAAATATGGTGCTAAAACTTCGCGTTGTAAAATTGCAACGTCCAAAACTTCCACAGGGTCAGGATTGTTCAAAAGCTCAGGTTTAGCTTCCAATTTATACCAAGTATGGTCAATATACATACCAAATTCACCTTTTGCTTTTGGATGATAAGCGCAGGAGTTACAACAAGGTGATTGAGTGATGGTGAAGTTCTTTTCCAAGAATGCGAAAAATTCATCATTTGTATGACCGTTCAAATCTTTAACCACGCGGTTGTAATCCATAATATAAAGCTGAGAAGCAGGGAAGGAGACAGCTAAGAAAAAGTTGTATTCTTCGGTACCATTATGGTTTGGATTTGCTTGTTGACGTTCGCGGCCCACACGACCGGCGGATGCTGAACGGTGATGACCATCGGCTATGTATAATGCTGGGATGTTTGCGAAAATATCCTGAATTTGTTTATTTACAGCAGGATCGGCGATTACCCACGATTGGTGACGGATACCGTCAGCGGCTACGTGGTCATTGTCCGGCGCATTTTTTACAATGTCGCTAACGATTGCATCTATTTCAGCATTATCAGGATACGTCAAAAAGATAGGTCCCGAATGAGCGTTTGTTACGCGAACGTGATTACAGCGGTCTTCTTCTTTCGAAGCGCGAGTATTTTCGTGTTTCTTGATTACGTTGTTCCAATAATCGTCCACAGACGCACAGCCTACTAAGCCGTACTGAATTTTGCCGTTCATTGTTTGAGCGTAAACATAGAAGGACGCAGTTTTATCTTCAATCAAATGACCTTCGTCAATCAATTTATGCAAATTTTCTTTGGCTTTTTGATAAACTGCCGGAGAGTATAGGTCTATCGAAGGGTCTAAATCAACCTCAGGTTTTCCGACGTGCAAGAATGATAATGGATGACCTTTAACTTCTTCACGCGCTTCATCTGAATTTAATACATCGTAAGGTTTTGAAGCCACTAAACCGGCTTCTTCCGGTTTTGGTCTCCAAGCCTTGAATGGTCTGAATACTGACATTTTATACCTAAAAAATAATATTTATAATAAAAATCTAAAATTTCACTAAAAGAATACGCAAAATTAATAAAAACTAATTATTTAGAAAACTTTTTTGGAAATTAATTATCCGAAAATGGTTTTTCCGAAATATTCTCGATTTTCAAAGTCCATCACATTACTCGAAGTGATGATTGCTCTACGTGGTATTTTTGATTTGAGGACTATGCCTTCGAAAGTTCTGCATCTACTCAAAGCTACATACACTTGACCGGCGGCAAAGCAGTTCTGCAAATCCAAAATCACCTTGTCGAACGTTAATCCCTGTGATTTATGTACAGTAACCGCCCACGCCAATTTGATGGGGTATTGGATGAATTGACCGACAATTTCTTCATCTATACTTTTCTTTTCATCATTCCATTTATATGTGATATTTTCCCAAGTGTTCTGAGTAACCACTATCTCATCGCCGTTATCTAACTGTACGACTATGTTTTTACCTAATTCGATAATTTTACCTATAGTTCCATTGTAAAACCTGCGCGGGTATTCGCTGTCGTTTTTGATAAACATCACCTGCGAATTCAACTTCAGATGAAGGAGCTCTTTGGTTGGCAAATCGCGCTCATTGAAATTTCCGTCTATCTCGCCTTGATACGCCTTCAATTCGGTATCCAATTTCGCCAATTCGGATTTGTTTATATTGTCCACTACATTATTATGTGTTGAAATAATGACGTAAGATTCGTCTTCAGGAGGTTGAAAACTCGGATTATAGAGCAAATTGAGTTTTTCTAATTCTGGTATAGAAATGTCGTTTACTCGCACTGAATTAAGTAAGTCTATAAATACGTCGTCGGATTGACGATAGATTTTGGTTAAATTAGTGATTTTCGGTGGATACTGGGTTAATACATTGGAATCGAAGAAGAACGAACTTCTGTAGAAATTGCTCAAAAGGCGTTCAAGGTTGTTCTCTGTAACCGGTGGCAATTGATAATTGTCGCCGATGAAAAGTACTTGCTTGCCGCCAAAAGGTTTATCCAAATCTCCGCAATATGCACGCATAATTGTGTCAATAGCGTCCAGAAGATCGGCGCGAACCATTGAAATTTCGTCAATGATAAGCAAACTAAGGTTTTTGAGGATTTTCTTTTTATTACTACGATACTTGAAAAAATGGAATATTGGGCTGTCTTTTAGTGTATCGCGGTTTATCGTCAAGCGTTCATCGTTCGGAAGAATTGGTCCAAATGGGAGCTGGAAAAAAGAATGCAGGGTTACACCGCCGGCATTAACCGCGGCGATACCTGTAGGAGCGCAAACGACGATTTCTCCGGGGAAACATTCCTTTATGTATTTCAACAAAGTAGTCTTGCCTGTGCCGGCTTTACCGGTCAAAAACAAGTTTTCCTTAGTATTACGTAAATACTCCAGTGCTTCTAAAAAATCCGGATTTTCTAAATCAATATAATCTTTTTGTATCATAGGATTCAAAAATACGGATTTTTAAGGAAATATAAAAATCAAACTCAGGGTTAAAACTGAGTTTGATTTGGATACTAATTTAATATTTTCTGCAGCCACGACTTTTAAGTCATATAGAGCCTATTACTCACTTCCCGTCAAATATAGGAAAAATAGAAGAACAGCTATTACGTAAGCTATTATATGCGGTTTTCAGATTTTCTTTTTCTCTTAAATGCTTTCGTCCGGAAAATGTTTCTTGAAGAAAATCTCTAATAGCCCCAAACCACCGCCAATAATGCAAATATAATGAATTATTTTTAGAAATATTATTCAGTACAATTTGTTTAATATTAAAAATTGTCATATTTTAGCGAATGATTTAAGCAAAATTCCAAATGTTCATTTTTTATGAAGGTCCCTATGAAAAAATATTTACTTTTATTGGTATTATTTTTATGTTATTCTGCAAATTTGTACTCTCAAAACCGAGCCTTTGGCTGGGGAAACGACAACCAAGGTCAACTTGGTATATTATTCGAAAAATGGATAGAAGAGCAATCCGGTTCCGCATCAGATTGGAAATTCGTGTCCTGCGGAAATAGTTTCGTGATTGCTATAAAAAATGACGACACTATGTGGGGTTGGGGTGTTAATTGGTCAGGTCAACTTGGCGACGGAACCAGAATCGATAAAATAGTGCCCAAGCGTATTGGTATATACAAAGATTGGCAGTATGTTACTTCGGGCAGCGATCATAGCGTCGCCATTAGAAAGGACGGTAGTTTATGGGCGTGGGGAAGCAATGAATACGGTCAACTTGGTAATGGGACAAACGATGATAGTTCAATCCCGATACAAATAGGTACGGAAAAAAATTGGGTGGATGTTGCTTGTGGAAGCGATCACACAATAGCGGTTAAAAAGGACGGCAGTTTATGGACTTGGGGAAATAATGAATCAGGGCAATTAGGAGATGGAACAAATATAGATAATCGCAGCCCTCAAAAAATTGGTGTTTACAAAGATTGGGCATCGGTTTCGTGCGGCAGTTTCCATAGTATAGCTATTAAAAAAGACGGTAGTTTATGGTCTTGGGGAAATAATAAATCCGGTGCATTGGGTGACGGAACAACGACACATAAGAATCAGCCTATACAGATTGGAAAATCTAATGATTGGTTTTCTGTAGATGGCAGTTTTGCGAGTACTTTAGCCGTAAAAAAAGATGGAACACTTTGGGGATGGGGTAATAATTTTTATGGTCAATTAGGCGACGGTACGAAAGAAGATAACGTTGAACCGGATCAAATAGGAACCTCAAGCGATTGGTTTTCTGTACGTTGTGGAAACGATTATACTACAGCGCTTAAGAAAAATGGTAGTCTTTGGACTTGGGGAAAGAACTCCGATGGTCAGCTCGGTGATGGGACTAATAACACTAAAACTCTGCCGGTTCAAGTAGGAATTTCCAAATCTTGGAGCTCTATTGGTTGTGGCGACGCGTTTATGATAGGAGTAAAAAGAAATGGTACGCTTTGGTCTTGGGGCGATAATTCGTATAATCAACTTGGTGTAGTAATAACTTACGATAGTAAATCGCCAGCACCTCTGGACAATAATCAAAACTGGGTTGTTTTATGCACTCGCGACAATAGCAGTTATGCACTTAAAACCGATGGCAGCTTATGGTCTTGGGGTGTTAACACAAATGGCCAATTGGGCGATGGATTTACTTTAGATATTGATATCCCAAAGCAAATTGGAACATCAAAAGATTGGGCATCAATTTCCTGTAGCAAAGACCACGTTTTAGCAATTAAAACCGATGGAACGCTTTGGGCTTGGGGTGAAAACGGCAATGGTCAACTAGGTGATGGAACAACTGTCGATAAATCAGTACCAACGCTTATTAGCTATTCTCAGGATTGGTCTTCTGTATCTTGTGGTTATCTTCATTCTGTAGCTCTAAAAAAAGATCATACTTTATGGGCTTGGGGGAAAAATTCCAATAGTCAATTGGGTAATGGTACTTATGTTGAGGAAAAAACACCTATTCAAATAGGTACAGATACCGATTGGTTAAGTATAACCTGCGGACCGGCTAACAATTTTGCTATTAAGGCCGACGGTACTCTCTGGGTATGGGGTTCCAATGACTATGGTCAGTTGGGAACAGGAAATAATTATGAATATGCTATTCCGGAGCAAATTGGTGTTTCAACTACTTGGTCCTCTATATCGAGTGGAGAAAAACACACCATTGCAGTAAAAACCGACGGTAGTTTATGGGCTTGGGGAAAAAATGATTTTGGTCAGCTCGGCGACGGGACTACAGTAGAAAAATTGATACCCACCAAAATAGGCGGTTTAAAGGATTGGAAATCGGTTTACTGTGGTGAATATCATACAATGGCTATTAAAAAAGACGGTAGTTTATGGGCTTGGGGTCCGAACGGCTATGGTCAACTTGGAAATGGCGATACTGTTCAGAAAGAAGAACCGATAAGAGTAGGAAATTCTACTGGTTGGACTTCTGTCACTTGCGGAAGTAATCATACGCTTGGCTTATTAGAAGCTACGGGATTGGTTTCACCGGAACTTAGATTACCGGAAAACAACGAGGTTATTCAGCTTGACAGCGCTGTATTTAATTGGTATCCGACTGCAAAAGCATCTTATTATCAATTTCAAATAACCGAGAGTATGGATTTCGAACAAATTCTTGAACAAGCGGATATAACCGATACCACTCTTACTATTCAAAATTTGGACAAGAGTAAAAGCTACTTTTGGCGCGTAAAAGCAAATAGTGCTACGGATTCGAGCAATTGGAGCGATATTTGGAAGATTTTAGGAAGTTCCGTGGGTGTGGAAGAAGAATATTCCCAAGGTTTGGTTATTTCACCCAATCCCGCAATGGACTATATTACAATAACTTTAAGTGGCATCAACCCCACGCTTAAGCGTGGGGTTGATGTGGTGCATATTTACAACACACTCGGCGAAAAAATAATGTCCGTAGAACAGACATTCTTGTCTGTTCAGCAAATCAATATCTTCGCTTTACCAAAAGGGATGTATTTTGTGAAAGTGGGCGGTGAAGTGAGCAAGTTTCTGAAGTTGTAGAGGAAATATGAAGATGAAAATTTATTAATTGGATTGCCTCGTTACCAAGCTCCTGCTTGGTAACGCAATTCGCCCAACCGCATTCTAAATTAATTTATTTTAATAAAGCGAAATAATATGTTTTATTTTATTAATTTAGAATATTGCAACTGAAACAAAAGCAGTTCATTTTTATTAATTTTAAAAAATGGAGGTCATCAACCATAATTTCATCAACCCCACGCAGAAGCGTGTGG
>JBBRAO010000051.1:0-15842 GCA_038206725.1 Kapaibacterium sp. (SeqCode) | reverse complement strand
TTCAATCAACGAAAAAGATAAATTAATTGAATACGTTAAAAACCAGCAAGAGCATCATAAAAAGTTTAATTTCAGAGATGAATTCATTGCGATGTTAAAGGAAAATAATATTCAGTTGAATGAAAAATATTTATTGTAAGTTGTTTCATATTCAGTTACCACCGCTTTCATACGGGGCTATTCATTTTCTCTATTCATATTCCCTATTCATTTTCAACTACTTCGTAGTTGATGCGGTGCATTTACATTTTCAATTCTATTCATATTCAACTCTATTCATATTCAACTACTTCGTAGTTGATGCGGTGCATTTACATATTCAATTCTATTCATATTCAACTACTTCGTAGTTGGCATCGCGTATATTGGATTTAGTTCTATTCATATTCAACTACTTCGTAGTTGGTGCGGTGCATATTTGGTTCAGTTCTATTCGTTTTCAACTACTTCGTAGTTGGTGACACGACCAACTCGTTCAACTTGTCGAAACGATGCTCCAGCTCAACAAAGACCTGCAAAAAGATGTCCGACGCTTTCACAGTGTCGGACATCTTGTATATTAATAATCTTGCTCTTTCAATAAGCCTATAACTAATTATTTGCCTTTTGGATACAATGCTTTTTGAGCGGCTTCCGTGTTGAAATTTGCCTTAGTAACAATCATCATTCCCGGGCTGATTATTCTTGTTACTGTCGAACCTTTTTTATGATTAATCATTTGTTCCATAGCTTTGTAACCCATTTCCGCCGGATATGTAACACCCATTGCATTTATGTCGCTGTTTTGCAACATACTAATGCTTTCAGCGCTGTTGTCGAAACCAATAACAAAAATATTGATTTTGTTCAAGGCCTTCACAGCATTAGCCGCGGCGGTCAAACCAACACCGTTTGTTGCGTAAATGACACCCAATTCTGGATTATTGTTGATTATTGTTGTGATTTTGTTCAAAGCCGAAGTATAGTTGTTTGTATGATATACATTTGGAGTTATAAATGTACCTTGGAAGTTCGAATTGCCAAGTTGTTGTACAAAACCATAAACGCGGCTTGCATTGTTTTTATTTTGAGCATCATCGGACACTATAAGAACTTTACCGGAGCCGGTGTATATGGTTTTCAAATAATCGGCGAACGATCTGCCCGCATCGTAATTGTCTGTAGCTATCTTCGCAACGTAATCAGGATAGTTTGTCGGATTTTCTAAGATTACTACCGGAACGTGCTTGTCGAACGCTTCATCGAAATCGGCGGTTAATAATGACTCCGAAGCAGGTACGATTATTATTCCACCGTAACCTTCGGCAACAGCTTTTTGAACAAAAGCGATTTGCTCCTGTACATTGCCGTTTTGATTTGGATAGACCGCTGTAAATGTAACATTCGGATAATCCACTTTCGCTTTTTCTATACCATACTCAATCAATTTTGAATGAGCTGTAGTATCCAAAGCGATATAAAGAAACTTGTAATTATCTTTATTCGGATCGGCCGGATTGCCGTTATCTCCACAAGATTGCAGAAACATATAAGCAAATAAAGATAGAGCTAATAACATAACTTTTTTCATTGGAACCTCTAATTATATTTCTTGTAAATATCTATCAACTTCAATAGCCGCCATACAACCACTTCCCGCGGCTGAAACAGCTTGTCTAAAAACTGGATCTTGAACATCGCCCGCGGCGAAAATGCCTCGGATTTTTGTCTTTGTGGAATCGGGCACTGTTATCAAATAATTATTCTCGTCCATTTCCAACATACCATTGAATAATGTGGTATTTGGTTCGTGTCCAATACCGTAAAAAACACCGCCGGCTTCGACTATACTCGTTTCACCCGTACAAACGTCTTTCAATTTAATATGAGTCAGTGATTTTTGACCGTGCTTGATGGAGCCGATAAATTCTTCAATTACGGCATTAGTAATAAAACTAATTTTTGGATGTTTTTGAGCGCGCTCCAACATAATTTTTGATGCTCTGAAACCTTCGCGTCTATGAACTATAGTAACCGACTCGGCAAAATGAGTTAAATACATCGCTTCTTCCATAGCTGTATCACCGCCGCCAACAACGAAAATTTTAGCACCGCGGTAAAAGAAACCATCACAAGTAGCGCACGCCGATATACCACGTCCCCAAAAATCGCCCTCTGTAGGGATGCGCAAACGTCTTGCCGTTGCCCCTGTGCAAATAATAACCGCATCAGCGGTATATTCTTCATTATCGGACCAAAGGATAAAAGGTTTTTGCGAGAAATCAACCTTTATTATTGTTTCATAAATGCTGTTAGCACCAAATTTTTGAGCTTGCTTACGGAATATCTCCATCATTTCAGGACCTGGTATCGCATCGGCAAAACCCGGGAAGTTTTCTACATCGGTCGTTATCATTAATTGTCCACCCGGTTGCATTCCTTCGAATATCGCCGTAGAGTAATTTGCTCTACTAGTATAGATTCCTGATGTAAATCCGGCCGGTCCACTGCCAATTATGGCAACGTTATAGTGTTTAATCATTTTTAAATCCATTTATATTATGCTTCTATTTTTCAGTTCTTTACGTTCTTCTTGCGAATAGCCCAAGGAAGATAAGATTTCGTCGTTATGTTCGCCAAGTTCGGGAGGACGTTTTTCAACCACCCCTGGTGTTTTTTCAAATTTCGCGGTTAAATTGAAAAGCTTCACTTTTCGGTCAATACTTTCAATTTCGACTTCCGCTAATGTATTTCTATGATATATCTGCGGTTGTTCTAACGCGTCTTTCAAACTCAAAATCGCGCCGCTCGGAATACCGTTTTTATTCAGCGATTCAACCCAATATTCGGTTGTTTGCTCTATTAATTTTGCATTAACAAGCGCATTTAAAGCCCATCTGTTTTTTTTGCGGTTATCGCGAAGAGCAAATCGTTCATCGGCTTTCAATTCCGATAAGCCAATTAAATCCGTCATCACTTCCCATTGCTCCTGCTTGTTCGCCGCTATATTTATATAGCCATCCTTTGTGGTGAATGTTCCACTTGGAGCTGATGTAAAGTTATCATTTCCCAATAGCTGTGGTTCTTGCCCGGCGATTAATAAATTCGAGGCTACCCAGCCCATCATTGGCATTATAGAGTCCAACAGCGCGATATCAATAAATTGACCTTCTCCGGTTCTCTGGCAATGGAAAAGACCCGCCATAGCCGCAAAAGCGGCATTCAATCCACCGACTGTATCGCAAACAGGAAAGCCTGCTCGCAACGGAGAAAATTCCTCGGAACCGTTTATCGCCATTTCGCCCGATAAACCTTGCATAATTTGGTCATAAGCCGGTTTTTTGGAATCAGGCCCTGTTTGACCATATCCGCTAATTGCAACATATACCAATCGCGGATTGATTTCTTTTAAAACCCTGTACCCGATTCCCAACCGATCCATTACGCCCGGGCGGAAGTTTTCGACCAAAATATCGGCTTTTACAACTAACTTTTTGAAAATTTCAACTGCTTTTTCTTCTTTCAAATTCAAAGTCAAAGATTTTTTATTCGCGTTTTGAGCAATAAAACTTGTTCCCATAAGCTTTTTGTTGTACTCGGGAACACAACCCAAATTGCGTGCTAAGTCGCCGCCGATTGGGTTTTCGATTTTAATAACCTCGGCACCCAACAACGCCAAATGCAGCGTGGCAAAAGGTCCCGACAAAACGTTGGTTAAATCTAAAACTGTGATATTTTCTAATAGTTTCATATTTTTTTAAATTAATCCATTTTAAAATTACAAATTTATGAAATTTTATTAACAATACGAAGTTATGGGTAAAAAAAAGCCTTACTATCTTTGGGGGGAAACAGACAGTAAGGCATGCAGCATAAAGAGGAAGTAAATAACGGGTTTCCCCGTTGAGCGAAAGACGAGACTCGAACTCGCGACCCCAACCTTGGCAAGGTTGTGCTCTACCAACTGAGCTACTTTCGCTTTTTCCATTTTTCAACGAAGTTGGAATTCAAAATTAGTAAAATTTAGAATTATTTCCAAATTTTTATGAAAAATATTTTGTTTTTTTTTGGATATTTCTAAAGAACGACATTTATACTAATGCAAATCTAATGCCAAAATCAGAAGGCATTCTTGATTAAATCTATCATTGGGGGCTTAAAGCTGTAATCTATTCCAATAAAATCGAATCTACACTCGGCGTTACTAATTTTACTAACATATAGATAACCATCTGCTGTACGACGAATTTTTTTTCGCTTCCAATCGGGAATAGATTCGTAAATTGAGCCGTAAGCTTCATTCGCTCTCGCTTTAACTTCGATGAAGCATAGTGTATTACCATCGCGAGCAATAATATCTATTTCTCCGATTTTACCAAAAGAAAAATTCTTAGCCAGAATAGTATAACCGATATCCGCAAGATACTGTATTGCTAATTCTTCACCTAAATACCCTTTTTCACGCGTAGTCTGTTTTACCGGTTCCATAGTTTATTTGTCCAATTTTATTCCGTTTTCTGTTAATTGAATTTCTTCAACTTCGCTTGGCGCGCCATCCATCAATGACAAACCTGAAGTTGTTTTCGGAAATGCTATCACGTCGCGGATATTTTCCGTTCCGCATAATGTCATCACCAATCTGTCTAATCCAAGAGCGATACCACCGTGAGGCGGAGCACCGTATTTCAAAGCTTTCAGCAAGAAACCGAATTTATTTTCTGCCGATTCCGGTGAAATTCTCATATGGCCGAACATTTGCTCTTGAAGATTTGTATCGTGAATTCTGATACTGCCGCCACCGACTTCGGCACCGTTTATCACAATGTCATAAGCGATAGAACGTACTTTGCTCGGATCGGTTTCCAAAAGTGGAATATCCACAGGGTTTGGAGCGGTAAACGCATGGTGAACAGCCAAATAACGGTCGGCCTCTTCGTCGTATTCAAATAATGGGAAGTCAACAACCCAATGGAATGAAAATTCATTTTTCACCGCTTTCAAAATTCCTTCGCGGCGGGCAATTTCCAATCTCAACGAGCCTAAGATTGTACAAGCGCGAGTGAATTTATCGGAAGAAATCAATATTAAATCACCCTCTTCAGCATTTGCGGCTATTTTGATAGCATCAATTTCTTCGGGAGTAAGGAATTTCGCGATTGGTGATTTCACTTCGCCTTCTTCGAATTTCATCCAAGCTAGACCTTTTGCACCGTACTTCTTGGCAAAATCGGTTAATTCATCCAAATTCTTACGTGAGTATGGGCCGCATTTTTTTGCGTTAATCGCCGCGATTATTCCACCGTTAGCAATTGTATCCTGAAATACTTGAAAGTTTGCCGATTTCATTAAATCGGTCAAATGTACGATTTCCATACCAAAACGCAAGTCCGGTTTATCGCTTCCGAAACGGCTCATTGCTTCGCTATAAGGCATCGTTGGAAATACTTCCGGAACGTCGTAATTTAAAACTTCTTTCCAAAGTCTTCTTATGAATCCTTCAGTAATTTTTAAAACGTCTTCTTGCTTTACGTAGGACATTTCACAGTCAATCTGAGTAAATTCAGGTTGGCGGTCCGAACGCAAATCTTCATCACGGAAACATTTTACGATTTGCATATAGCGGTCGTAACCCGAAATCATTAAGATTTGCTTATATATCTGCGGACTTTGAGGTAACGCGTAAAACTTACCTTTGTTTATACGACTTGGAACCAAAAAGTCGCGAGCTCCTTCGGGAGTTGATTTCATCAGCACAGGTGTTTCAATTTCGATAAAATCCTGCTCTTGGTAATATTGATGCGCGATTTGATAAAGCTGATTTCTGACAGCCATAGCATTTTGTATTTTTCCGCGTCTTAAATCCAAATATCTATATTTAAGTTTTAATTCTTCATTAACTTCCACATCGTCGCTTATTTCGAAAGGAGGTAGTTCCGAACGGTTTATTATACCAAAATCTATGGCGACTATTTCTATTTCACCTGTAGCCATTTTCGAATTTGGACTTTGACGCAAACGTACGGTACCCTCAACCCAAATAACGTATTCCGAACGGACTTCTTTAGCTTTTTCGGCTAATTCTGGTTTGAATTCAGGTTCGAATATAACTTGCGTTAAACCATACCTATCACGCATATCGACAAATATCAATCCACCCAAATCGCGGCGCGAAGCCACCCATCCGTTTAAAACAAATGTCTGACCTTCGTCGGTTTTACGCAAACTTCCGCAGTTTGTCGTTCTTTGTTTCCAATCCATCTATATATCCTTCATTTTCTATTATAAATTCTTAATTAAATAACGCTCTTTAAGTTCAGCTCTCAACAAATGCAAATCAACAATTATCATACAATCAATAGAATTGTTAAATAATGGATCGACAGAGAAATAATAAAACAGCGAACCGCCGTAATCGGTCATATCGGTATATTTTCTAAGCAAAACGGGCAGCGTAAATCCCAAATTCGTCAAAGCGGTTTTTAGGTTTTTGAAATCGTCTTTATAATTATGACCCGATAAGACATCGTTTATGTGTCCATCGTATTCCGGGTTTAATACAAATTCATTTTCAGACCTAAAATAATTTGCACCCCCCGCGTACCATTTTTTATAATATTTCACAATCATATTTTTTGCCAGCTCCGAATATGAATCCGAAATACTTACCGCACCCCATAGGAAGCGAATTTCCGGGTTCTTGTTTATAATAGAGCCGATTCCCCGCCATATATGATCTAACGCGTTTGTTTTCCAATATTTGCTTTGTACAAAACTTCTGCCGAATTCGATCGAGCAATCCAAAATGTTTTTAAATTCCGAGCTAAAAACGTATTGAGAAGAATTATATAAAGCCGTTGGACCATAATTGTCAATTACATTTTTTGTTATTGCCAATCTATACGAACCCATTATTTCTCTATTATTTTTGTTCCAAAGGATAATATGATCGTAATAAGTGTCGAATTCATCGGTATCACAAGACTTGCCGGTACCTTCTTCTACTGCGCGAAATGTTATTTCTCTCAATCGTGAAAGTTCGCGAATTATATTGGGCGCGATTCCATAATTGGTGTTATATATGCACTCTCCGCCTTGCAAATTGCTTATTAATTGCGATTTGCGGAGTTCTGCTTCTAATATTTCTACATCTATTGGTGCTATGATACTTTCTTGCATAGATATTTTATTATTTCAAAATAAACAATTTAAAGAATTTAAAATTAATATTTTTTTTTGAAATATTAAGATTTGAGTCTAATAATTTTGGATCCCTAGTGAACCGGATTCAGTGGTTTGATGATTCTTATAATAATATATCTGTATTTATGAGTCTGTTTTCAATATTTATAGTAATTTATTCGGTTTTATTAATTATGGTGTTCATTATGCGTCTTTTAAAGATCAAATGCTAATGTGCTTTTTATAATTAAATCCATAATTATAAAATCGGAGCGATGAAAGGAACAGAGGAATTCCCATTGTGGTGTAAAGAATTGCCAAATAAAACGTTGGCACGATACCCGATCGGCGGAGTAATATACCGGAAGTTATCATCACAGCCATTAAAATATAAGCCCTGAAATTAAAGAACGAAAATAAGCAGGGTTTTTCATATTTCAAATTCATTATTCGATTGGTGTGTTTTGCCGATATTTTAGAAAATAGGAGTATGTAGAAAATACCACCGCAGACAACACTAACCCACACCCTAAACAACCAAAAAACAGGATAGTTTACGAACAGTGTAACCCCTTTACCGAGCAACATACCACCGGCAAAAGTCCAAACCAGCGCGGCTATAAAAAGCAGGTAGCGCTTGGGAAGTCTTGGTGTAAGTGTTTGAAAATAGCTCATCGCCTTTAATATACTACGGTTTAATTTGTTTTTAAAAGTATTTTTATCTATTTCAAATTATCTCATCAACAATTCGAAATTGTCTAACAGCAAAAATAGAAAAAAATCGAGTCATAGCTCTCTTTGTGCCTAATTTTTGCCATTATTTAATATAAAACTAATTCACCGGTGGAACAAACATCCTTGTTTGTTTTGCAAATTATTATATTTTAACAGACGAGGGCGTCCGTTTTACTGACTTTTTGTGCTTCTCGTTACCAAGCTCCTGCTTGTTAACGTTCTACTCTGCTTACTCATCCGATTACTGCCAGTCAATCGATGAGTAAAAATATATTCATTTTTTTTAATTATTTTAATTTTTCCTAAGTCCCATATATATAGGGTGTTTTGCCCTTTGTTTCCGGTGATTTAAGTGAAAAATAAATTTGGTGGGTATTGTTTTTTGTTGTAACTTACAAATGTAATTAAATCAAAAAATAACAACTGTAATAAATTACTAAAAGTCTCACACAATAGGAGTTGTATAATGAAAAAGCTCGCATTTATTATAATTTTAATTTATTCTACTATTTCATTACAAGCACAGCAATGGGAAAAATGTAGTTCCTGGCTTAATGATAGTTCTTCCGTACAATGTTTTGCTAAAAGTGAAAACATCATAATTGGCGGTACACAAAAGGATGGCATTTTAATTACTACCGACAATGGCAATAATTGGAACAAAATCAACAACGGTTTATCGTATGATATCCAAGGAATATTGTCCTTAGCTGTAAGTGGCGATAATTTCTTAGCCGGTACTAATGATGGATTATATATTTCAATTGATTCAGGTAAAATATGGAATCATTTTAATACCAATGGATTGAGCGATGTTTATACTACTGAAGGTGCTATAATTGTTAGTAATAATTCCTGTTTTTATGGAATTAATGGAGCAATTTTCGCATCAACAAATTCCGGAAGTAATTGGAAATTGTCAGCATCAGGTTTTCATTATTCCGAACTATCTTGCTTTGGTTTTAAAAACGATATTGTATTTGCTTGTACAAATAAAGGATTGATTAATATATCAAAAGATTGGGGTAATACTTGGGACAGCTTAACGACATTACCCGTTTCATTCTCAACTTTAGATACATTTGACAGTGCTTTAGTTGCAAGTACCGGCAAAGGATTATATATGTCAAACGATGATGGTATTAGCTGGTCACAAGTAAAAAACAACTTGCAAAATATAATGATAAACTCCATTGTTTATACACATAATTTTATTTTTGCCGGTACAAATAAAGGCGTGTTTTATTCAGCGAAATATGACGATAATTGGAAAGAGCTGAATGAAGGTTTCGAGGATAAAAAAAATATAATTTCCTTAATTGCAAATGATGATTATTTATTTGCTAGTAATGCTAATTATGGTGTTTACAAGCTGGATATCTTAGCTGTAGGTGTTGAAGAACTAACTACTGCTACAAGTAATATTGATATTTTTCCTAATCCCGCCGGCGATTTCATAACGATTAAGCTGGGAGGCATCAACCCCACGATTAAGCGTGGGGTTGATGAGACCTCAGAAATAGCAATCTACAACACACTTGGCGAACGCGTGATGACAGTAGAACAGACGCCCTCGTCTGTTCAGCAAATCAATATTTCTGCCCTGCCACGCGGTATGTATTTTGTGAAAATCGATGCTGGCGTTGGTAGGTTTCTGAAGATGTAGATACTTACAACCTTCCGAAGGTTTCAAACATTCGGAAGGTTCAGTAAGATGAATTACCGCTTCCGCGGTAATGACGAAAAAATCCTTTAATCCAATAAATCCTTTGAATCGTGGTTCAGACAAAGAGTCAATCAAGGATGATTGATCCACCAATTCAAGATAACAGATCCACAACCCCACGCTTAAGCGTTGGGTTGATGGGTAACTGATTTTCCCGCTTCCTAATATTGATTGCTCAGAATTTCAATATCATAAAATTGGTCGAACTGCTGAACTATTTGATCGCGTATCTCGCGGTACTTTTTAAGAATTTGTTCTTCGGTTCCACGAGCTTTAGCAGGATCTTCAAATCCATAATGAAGCATATATTCCACATAGCCGTAAAATGTTGGACAGGTTTCTTTGGCATCGTCGCAAACTGTTATCACATAGTGGAACTCCTCGTCCAAGAAAAGTTCAACCTTTTTCGGATAGTTCATCGAGATATCAATACTCATTTCTTTCATTACCAAAACAGCGTAAGGATTAATCTCCAACTCAGGGTTAGTTCCTGCTGAGTAAACGGTTAATGTACTATCGAGACTTTGTAAATAGCCCTCCGCCATTTGACTGCGACAAGAATTTCCTGTACATAGAATTAATATTTTCATATATTTATCGTTATATTTGTAAGTAAATTATTTACAAATATAAGAAAAATGAAATTATTATTATCAGATAAATGGTTGATGGAGCCGCGGACTCTAATCGGAATTATGACAGGAACCTCGTTAGATGGCATAGATACTGCTGTTTGCCGCTTCGAAGATTCTTTCGACGCGCACCATTACGATTTACTGGCGTACGAAGAATATGAATTTCCTGCTGAATTACGGACTATGCTTTTTAAAATTATGTCCGAACCGGTCAGCATAAAAGAAATATCTCAGGCAAATATTGCCCTGAGTGTTGTTTATGCCGAATGTATCGAGAAAATAACCAAAAAACATAAAATTGCGAAAAAATCAATTGACGCTGTGGGAATTCACGGTCAAACTCTTTGGCATAACCCCCATAAAGAAGACTTTTGCGGATATGATATTGGCTCAACCCTGCAATTGGGGTCCGGTCAAGCGCTGGCACAATTAGTAGGATTGCCGGTGGTATCGGATTTTAGAATTAACGATATTATGAATGGCGGTCAAGGTGCCCCGCTGGTGCCTATATTCGATTATAGTTTTATGCGTTCCGATGCAGAAAACAGAATCCTTCTTAATATCGGCGGGATTGCAAATATCACATACATTCAAGCGGGAAGTCTGCAAAGCGAAATCCGCGCTTTCGATACCGGTCCCGGGAATATGTTGATCGATTTTGTGGCTTATGAGCTATTCGGAATGAAGTTCGATACAAATGGTTACATCGCTTCGAAAGGCAAGATTATTCCTGATTTGTTCGAGCGGTTGAAAGCAATTCCATTTATAAGTCAAAAACCTCCAAAGTCAACCGGAAGAGAACTTTTCAATAAAGAACTCATTGCGGATTATCTCTACACAGCCGTTCCGGAAGACCTAATCCGAACATTGACAGAGTTTACCGCTTATTCCATAATCGAAAATATTAAGAAATTTGCTCCGGGTGGGCAGACGGTATATATTTCAGGCGGTGGCGGCAAAAATTTATTTTTACTTGAGTTATTGGAAAACTTACTACCTAAAATTGATTTCTTCCCATCAGAATATTGCGGTATAGATTCCAATGCCAAAGAAGCCGGATGCTTCGCGTATTTGGCTTATAGAACAATAGGCGGATTACATTCTAATATTCCGAGTGTTACCGGTGCAAAAAAATCTTGCACTCTCGGCACACTTTCTTTGCCATAAACGATTAAAATTTGTATATTTGTTTTTAGTAAAGATTGATAATAACAATAAATAAAAAATAATATGTACAAATCAGTTTTAGTCCCTGTTTCACAGGGCACCGAGGACATAGAAGCCGTTGTAGTAATAGATTTACTGCGCAGAGCAAACTATAATGTTTTGGTTGCCGGCGATGCCGAAATAATTACTTTCTCCAACGGCGTTCGCATAATTCCCGACAAACACATAGACGAGATTCCGGATAACACGGAATTTGACGCTATTATCATTCCCGGCGGTATCAAGGGAATAGATAATTTAGAACAGAGCGAAAAATTGGAACTTTTGCTCGAGCTTCATCATAATTCCGGCAGGTTAATCGGTGCAATTTGCGCCGCCCCTCTGCTATTATTATCAAAACAACTCCTCTCCGATGGTGTTTCCCTAACCTCGCACCCCGATTTAAAGGAATCTTTCGCTAAGTTTAATTACTTGGAAGAAGACGTGGTAATATCAGGAAATCTTATAACATCTCGAGGAGTAGGAACCGCCATAGATTTCGCTTTAGCGATTATTGAAAGCCTGAAAGGCAAAGACCTTGCGGAGCAAATAGCAAAGAAAATCGTGTATTAACCGAGTGGGAGCGGCTAATGAAATATATCCGATATATCGTTTCGGGCAGAGTCCAGGGCATAGGCTTTCGTCACCACGTTTACTTAAAGGCTTTAGCTATAAGCGCAACCGGCTATGTAAGGAACCTCCACTCAAACCAAGTAGAGGTAGTAATTGACGAAGCGTCCACATACAATGTGCCGATGCTACATCTTATTCTTGACGGTCCACCCTTGGCTCGCGTTACTTGTATTGATACCGATGAAATGGAATTCACCAGCGAAATCCGAACGTTTTCTATAAAATAGGAAGAAGCAACCTTTCGTACGCCGATGAAGAAAAAATATTTTGTTGAAAGCACCTACATTTATGCAGGGGTTGGTTGTAAAATCAGATAAATACGTCTTTAGCCGAATGAGTCTTATAAAATACCGATTATAATTAGATTATTTAAAATAACATTACAAGTGGTTCGTATATGAAATATAATTCGAAATAAGTATTGGTAAAATGAAGACCAGAGGTACTATATTATTACAAATTTTATTTTGCGACAGGAAGAAACTCTTGCCACCAAGAGAAAAATGGAAAAAATTATTATTACAAATATCGGGTATTGTTGAAAACTTTGTTTTGGTTTTCTACAATAAATTAACTAAAGGGCGTCTTCCTGCATCCTGCATCCTGCATCCTGCATCCTGCATCCTGCATCCTGCATCCTGCATCCTGCATAGCTTTGCGTTGCGGATGCCAATATTGTTGCTATTGGTGCCTAACGATAACATATTTTTACAAACATTTGTGCTACGTATTCATCCCGCCCTAATTGAGAAAATTTATTGGAAGAACCTTTGTTAAAAAAAAATAAATGATGTTTGCAAGTAATAATTTTAAAAATCAATGTTGTTTAATAGTTATGGAATTTAGTATTATGTTTTATAGAAGAATAACACTCGCGTTAGCTTTATTGCTGACAATATTTGCTTTTGAAGCGAAAGCCGATTATACCCCAAGTTCAAAATGTATGGACTTGGGTCACGGACCATTTGATCTTGAGTTTACTTGCGGCACCGCAAGTTGCCATTATATTGTTAGTTACTGCTATAAATGCCCGAATCCGGCATTGGGAGAACAGTTTCAATTATATATAGGGCAAATTAGACAGGACCCTAGCTACTCACCGTGCCCGGCACCACCAACAGCAAGTGCTCTTTTTGCTTGTGCTGAAGCTGCACTTACTCAATGGAGTTTCATATCAGGACTTTGTGGTTTTGCGAATATACCTCCTTGTATTCCTACACCACAAGTTTACTTTCAAATAATATGGCCTCAGTGTTGGAAAGTTAAAATGGTATCGGGTAACCTTGTTTTTGATATATGCTCCCCTTATTGCTCAGCAATATGTATTAATACATATAAACTATGTTACTACGATGGTAATATATACAGTGGATACGTCGGACGAACCACAGGTGGAGATTTCTTAATGTGCTTTGCTTGCAATGCGTATGATATTACTGACCTTGAAAGTGGTGCAATAACTTATGGACCTAATGAAACCTATTCACCTTGTTTTAAAGTATGTTGGTAGGTATGAAAGTTGCATTATTAATTCTTGATTATACAACTGAATTGTGATTATATCCGGCTGTGATTATACCAGCCGGATTTTAAAAAGGAAGATTATTATGAAAAAAATTCAAACTATATTTATAATACTATTTTCAATACTAATTGTTAATGATGCCTATTCTCAAACGCACGGCAGACAGAAACAATTGAAAACTGATAGATTTGGAGCTCTCCAATTACCTGAAATTGAAATAGAAACAGAAACAGAAACACCTTATAATGATGTTTATCTTTATGCATTTCCACCATATCCAATTCCAGCGAAAGAAATTGTTAATACTTTGGTATATTGGGATAAACGATATGATTTTAATAAAGCGGAAACCAATGCTTATAATACAGAAGGAATAAAGATTTGTTGCAAAGAAAGGTTTTCTATTTCGCAACAAAGCGATTGGAGTAGTATCGTTTCTTGGAATTCAACGGGTTATCCGTTAGGTATTTACATTTTAACAATTAAGCACGGATCGAAGACAATTTCAATTAAAGTAATAATCGAATAAATTATTTTTAACAAGGATGTGGTCATCTCTTTAAAATATTATGGAACGAATTAATTTAATTAATGAAAAAAACGAAGGTATTTTATGAAAAAGTTAATGTTTTTTGGGATTTTGTTCTGCTTAAGCTCTGCAATTTCTTTTTCTTCAATTAGACTCACAAGTCCTAACGGTGGTGAAAAATTTGTCGTTGGAAGCGACACATTAATCACTTGGGAAGGAATTTTACCTAATGATACTGTGAAATTGGAATATTCCGTCGATAACGGTATTAATTGGTCATTAATAAGCGACAAAGCGACCGGATTAAAACACATCTGGAAAAATGTTCCAAAACCTACATCAAAAGAGTGTTTATTAAGAATTCAACCGTTTAGCAAAGTGGATTCTTCGAATTTTGAACCTAAAATAGAATGGCAACGGACTTATGGAGGAAGTAAAGAAGAATGTACTTATGATATTAAACAAACATTGGGTGGCGGTTATATTACAGCAGGTTGGACATTATCCAGTGATGGTGATATTACACAAAAAAAAGGTTCTAAAGACGCTTGGATTGTTAAATTTGATAATTCAGGAAACATTCAGTGGCAAAACACTTACGGATATAATTTGGAAGATGGAGCCGGGTCAATACATCAAACACCCGATAAGGGATATATAGCGGCAGGATGCACAGGTATTGATGGAGGGCAAGCTCTTTGGGTTTTTAAACTTGACAGCATCGGAAAAATAGAGTGGGAATTAAAATACAAATATCATAATTATGACAGAAATAGTGCTTCTTCAATTCAGGAAACCACGGATGGCGGTTTTATCGTGGGCGGCAGTACAGAAAAAAATGATAAATCTTCCGAATGTCTTATTCTGAAATTAAATAAATCCGGTAAAGTAATTTGGGAAAAAACTTACATAAAAGGTAATTTTAATTGGTTGAATTGCGTTCAACAAACCTTGGATAATGGCTTTATTATGTCAGGAAGTACTTCAATAACACGAGGAACCTTATATAATTACCTGCTTTTGAAATTAGACGCGTTCGGAAATATTGAATGGGATAAAACTTATGGTAATAAGGACAGCGCTTGGTACTTTCGTTCAGTTATACAAACTTCGGATGGTGGGTACTTAACAACAGGGGCAATAACAAACCCTGATAATAATACTAACCTTGTTGATGCTCTAATAATGAAGCTAGATAAGAATGGTGTTAAAGATTGGGAAAAAAAATATAGCGGTAGTAAAATTGATTATTTTATCCCGATTTATCAAATGAAGGACGGAGGATTTATCACCATAGGAGCTTCTGAGTCAAATGATGGCGATTTTATCGGTAATAATGGTAAAACAGATGGTTGGATATTCAAGTTAAGTAAAACAGGTGATGTCATTTGGAAAAAAAACTTAGGTGGAAATGGATATGACATTTTTAATTATGGTCAACCAACTATAGACGGTGGTTATATATTATCAGGAACTTCCGAATCTACAAATATTCCCGGTTGCATAAATAAAGGTGCGATAGATTGTTATATAGTAAAATTAGGAACGTCAATACAAACCGATCAATCCGATTCGGTTTTTTCAATAATTGCTCCACAAGCACAATCATTCGATATTGATATGAAAAAACAATTTATCGGGACATCAAAGGATTCTTTGATTACTAATTTTGTTAGCAATATAGGTGAATGTAAG
>JBBRAO010000050.1:0-16014 GCA_038206725.1 Kapaibacterium sp. (SeqCode) | reverse complement strand
CCATTTGCCAAAGATGAAAGAATGAGTTTGTTGTCGCCCCAAATTAGTTTGTTTGTCCATCCTTTAAGCTGACGCCCGCGTCCATCGGTTTCGAACATCGAAAAACCCGAACCTATTTTTGTGGCTTCTTTGCGCGGCTCGTCTATATGCTCAATGCTGTGGAAGGGTAGAGCTACGTTTGTAGTCTCTTCTTTTCTGCCGTTCCAAAACAAAAACACATCCTCTTCATCGGCGAAGAGCTTGTAAATATATTCTTTTGGGAGTTTTTTTCCCGCTTTGATAATATCAATTATATTGTTTTTTTCTTGTTCAGTCATCCGATTAACACCTGTTTTTCATTTATAAATTAATTTTCCGAATTCGAGTCAAATAAGAACTCATTCATTTTTAATGGCATACTGTTTTATTCCGAATCTCGGTCAAATAAAAACTTTCATTTTTGGCAGTAATTTTATACTACCGATATACAACGGAGTCACAACGTAGATACAACGTAGATACAACGGAGTCTCAACGGAGCAACTACCTTTTTTTCTTTTAACTTCTTTTAACTTCAAGTAAAATTCGCACATTTTCGTATAAGTTCGTCTAAAGTATTTAAAGTAGTTTCCAATAGTATCCGGGTAAATTTTCAATTTTCCGAATTCGAGTTAAATAAAAACTCATTCATTTATAGGGGCATACTTTTTTTTTCCGAATTCGAGTTAAATAAAAAACTTCTGTAAATTGACGTTGTAAGTTCGCATAAAGTATTTAAAAGTGTTTAAAGTAGTTTCCAATAGTATCCGGTTAAATTTTCAATTTTCCGAATTCGAGTTAAATAAGAACTCATTCATTTAAAAAGGCATACTATTTTTTTCCGAATTCGAGTTAAATAAAAAGCTTCTGAAATAATTACGCCCAATATGGCAAATATGATATAAATTTTTTAGAATCATTTTCCGGATTTTTTATTTTAATACGACCTTTTGCGAGAGCTGCGTTAATTAATTTAGATATCTGCGGAGCTTGTTTGTCGTGCATTTTAAATCTCTGACGTAGTGTTGTATTAGTCATACCACCACTACTAAAGTATTGCAATATAGAATGTTGATAACAAGCTTCAATTCGTTCGGCTTCCGACATCTCAGCAAAAGTTTTTGGTGCATATAAAGTTGCTTTAAATGAATTTTCATATTCTTGAAGCTTCAAAGGAGGAAGACCATAAAATTCAATTTCATTTATTACCTTTTCAAAACCGGAACCTCTTTCTTCACAAATATTATATCTCCGAAACGCCGCGGCAAGAATTTCATTTCTTGATTCGGGTGTGGTTCGGATTAGCCTATCAATATTTTTATTTGGAAGAAGTTTCCCCGGATTTGTAAATTCTATACGATCAGAAAAAACTTCAATCATAGGTCCTGTCCCTCTGATTGTAAAATCCTGATGAATAAGAGCATTTGCAGTTAATTCTCTGAGAGCTATTTCAGGATATATTCCGGTATCTACTCTTAATGCGCTTTTAATTGCTTCACTACCCGGTAAAATTCCTTTTAAAAACTGAATTAAAGCTTCAAATCCAATTGCGTAACCTCTAGTCCCCGGGAATTCTTTGCTTTCGCCGGTTTTATTTTTTCCTTCATATTTAATCAATCTTATAGCTTTGCGAGCTAAACCATCGAATTCATTTATATTCTGTGCGGCGCAAAGAGCACCAAAATTTGTAATATAGAATCCATCAGATTCTATCTGTTCCACCATCTTTTCCTCTTTCATCCATTGAGTTATTTCCATAATATTAGATGGAACCGGTTTTTTCAATAAATTGAATATTGTCTTATAATCTAAAATAGTAATGATTTCAACAGAATTTTTAAATTTTGATGCGTGAAGTTCCTCGAAAACAAGATTTTTGCTATTGAGCATAAGGCTACCTAATTCTTGTCGAGAAGCTTTTCTTGTAGTACCGCTACTTCTGATATATGAATCTTCAATTGTTTTACTTAGAATATGAACGGGTTTTACAGCGCTTTCTTTGATTGAAATAAAAAGTATTGGTTTCCCGTTAAATTCCTCTACAGAGTGATCTAATGCTACTTTTGGTTCAAGAGCATCTCTGCTTATATTCGCAAGTTTTTCTATAATTATTTTTGCGTCATTTTTTTGAATACCTAGTACTTCACCAGTTTTATCATTTATTCCAAAAACTAAAAAACCACCGCCCGCCAAATTAGCAAATGCAGAGATATGCTGGGCAAGTTTTTCCGTTTTAGGTGACAAAGATTCCTTCCAATCTAACTCATTAATTTCAATCGGCAAAGGGTCCATACTTTTATTCAACAAATTTGTGGCTTTTTCTATCCAGGGTTTCATTTTACCTCAAACATTTTTACTACATCGGAAAACGATTTCAAGTCATTTTTCATATCGTTCCATTTGTCTTGTTTTATGTATAACGGAGTATATGTGTAATCATTTTGAACTGTATTAATATCTTTGCACCAAACGGCAAGACGTTTGATTTTCCGAATATCGTCTAAATCTTCTCTACCTTTGGTTTCGGCAATGAAAAATGTTTTTTCACCGGTTTTCACAAAGAAATCAGGGTAATAAGGAGCAATAATTCCATCTTCTCTTTGGTATTCTATTTTGAAATTTACCCCACCGTCGCCAATCGTATTTTTAGCATAAGATATTAAATCCGCGCAACTATTTTCCATAAAAGCCGCGAATTCTAATTCAAAATCGCTATCACCAATCACTTTATTAAAAATTGACTTTTTTGGAATTAAAAACTTTTGGTTTTCAGCGATTTTGGGTTTTACATTTTTCAAAGATATATAGTATTTGACTTCCGCCGAACCTTTATCGGTGACAGTCAGTTTGTCTATCTCCGTTTTAAAAACATTTTTAATTATCAATTTCGGTTCGATTTCGGACAGATTGCGAAGAGTTTGAGGGTCACTCAACTCTACTTCTTGAGTAAATAATTGATATTTAATAAAACTTTCCACTTTGGGATAAAGGATATCAAAACCACTTATCAAACGGCTCTCTCTTAAAATCACAGATGTAAAAAAGCCAATAACATTCCGATAATCATTTACCGTGTCTTGGAAAACTGTTTTATGTTGAATATCATCTTCAATATCGACAAATACTATTTCTTTTAATTCATTATCATCATACGATTTTAATGGTACTTTCTCATTTTTGAAATTACCAACATCTATTAAGTCTAAATTTTTGTATTCACGATATATTCGAGGACTCATCTGAGGGATGGGAATATCCAACGCATCCAAATCTTTTTTCGTGTTTTCTTTGTCAACTTCCACAATCACCGGTGCTTTGCCCTTGGAACCCGGACCCATAGGGCTGTATTGGAATTCAACGCCTTCGGTTTTTAATTTTTCCACAATATCCAAGAATTTTGGAGTTCCTATAACAACTAAATTTTCCGGTGTATCGAGAGGAAACATTTTTCTTAAACCTCTGCCTATTGTTTGCTCGGGTAATATGTCCGCATCGGAATTATATGGTCTAAGACCCACTATTGTTGTAACATTTCGTACATCCCATCCTTCGCGAAGCATTAATACCGAAACGACGGCTTTGTATGACGATGTATTTTTATCTATATCGTCAGCGGCTTTACGCAATCTTTCCAATTCTTCTTTATCTTTTTTGCTGGTTCCTTCTTTTATATCGCCGGAATTATTAGTATGAATAACTAAAACTGAATTTTTCAATATGGGGTAGCTCGTTTCAAGATATTCCGCAGTTTCATCGGCTTCTTTTGTACTCGTAGTCATAATAAACAAAATTGGCGTTTTGTAGCTTTTCAGTTCCTCGTATTGTTTTTCCCATTCCAAAAAACCCAAATGAATAAAATCTCGATAACGCTCAACAAAGTTGCTACTTTCTTTTTCTTGAATTTTATTCCTTGACGCTTCGTCGGGTAATATTGGAGACTTTACAATATTTTGTTTGATGGCTTCAACTAAAGGGTAATCACAGATTGTTTGAACGAATATAGCACCATTATTATGTTTAGGTGTTGCTGAATAATCCACTTGTAAACAAATTCCTTTACCTGTTTTGAGCAGAAGTTTATTGCTAATATCTTCTATCGCTTTAAACCAAGCCAACGATTGATCGTGTATATGGTGCGCCTCGTCATTAAGAACTACCAAATCTTTGATTTTATTGCTTCTTAAAATCTTACCCAAATCCATACCTTTTGAAGTGTCGGCATCCGGCTTTGGCTTTGCTCCAAGGAATATTGTGTCAAAGGTTTGTTCCGGGTTTTCGTTGAAAAATACTCTATGAATATTAGTTAGGAAAACATTGCCCGTTTCTGTGATTGGCTTTAATTCATCTTGGATATGAAGCGTAAGTTGAAAATCATTTTTCCAATCTTTATCATCGAATCCATTATCAGGTATAAATGGTTCTTCGAAAAACATTTTAAAACCATCAAAATCCTTTCTTAATCTATTAAGAACTATTATATTGGGTGCGATTACTAAAAAGTTCTTCGACAAATTGCTGTCCGGTTCATATAAACTATGAAAATATGACCAAACCAAATTCAAAGCCATTACCTTTGTTTTACCTGCACCGGTAGCCATTTTTATGACATATCTTGCCCAAGTCTCATCGAACATTCCTGAACTAACTCGTTCGGATGAATCGAATTTCATTAATTCAAATTTGTCTCTTGCTTTTGCTACTTCATAAAGATAAATTATTGATTCGATTGCTTCACGTTGAGCGTAGAAAAAACCAAATTTCTTAGAATCAACCAAATGTTCCTGCTCAAACCAAAACTTAAGCAGTGATTTGCTTGTTTCAGAAGCACCCTTATAATTGTCTTCTCTCCATTTGGTGACAGCTAATCGGACTTTATAAACCATAGGAGGTAACAATTTTTCATAAGCATTCTGCACGCTATCCATTTGAGATTGCGATGGTGCCCATCGTTCAGCCGGCGATAAAATTTTAAAAGGATCTGATATAGTTTTCATTATCTTTATTTATATAATTTATGAACTTTATTCTTCATTTTTCAAATCTACAAAATTAACTACTTTCGTGCCATAGTTCGACATTCGCAAATGTCATTTAAAAATATTTTTTTTTCATACGCAAATATATGAAATTTTGTTTAGTTTGGGGTGGAAAAAGCTAAATTTGCAAAATTATTTTTTTTTTGGTAGAAGGACAAAGAAATAGTTTTAAAACAAATTATGAATTATAAATTATAAATGTGAAGAAGAAGCACGGATTTGCCACAAAAGAAGAGTGGGCTGTTATCGAATTGAACCGGTCATCGAGTGTAGTCGAGATGACTTGCGATGAAGATAATTTAAAAAAGAAGGAATTAGCCGGACAGCGGATAATCCAGTCAGGGATAAAAAAATCGTTACCAAGCAGGAGCTTGGTAACGAGGTGGACTTTTAGGACTTTAAAGCTTTACAACTATTTTAGCCTTCCCATTCGATAATGTGCGGACCAAATGTTGATTTGATTCTTTCTTTTTCTGTTACGTCAAATTCATTGCGTGTAAGGCTTAACTTTTTGAGATTTTTTAAATTCGACATTGATACCGGTAAAGTTTTTAGATAATTGTAACCCAAGCGAAGCTCTTCCAATTCTGTCAGCGCGCCGAAATTTTCCGGTAGTGTGGTCAATTCGTTTTCGTACATCAGCGCTTTTTTAAGATCGGTTAGTTCGCAAAAACTTTCAGGAAGGATTTCCAATATGTTTTTATAAGCGCGGAATTTTTGAAGTGATTTCAATTTGCCGATGTTTTTAGGCAACTCAATCAAGTTATTTTCGTGTATTTCTAATTTTATAAGTTTCGGTAGGTCGCAGATTTCGTCTGGTAATTTTGAAATAAAATTCCCCGGAATGCGTAATTTTTCAAGTTGGGTTAATTTGGAAATCGTGGTGGGAATAGCCATTAAGTTGTTTTCACTTACCACTAATTCAGTTAATTTCGATAAATTACCTATGCTGTCGGGCAGTGTTTCCAATTGGTTATTGCTTAGACCTAAGCGCTCCAAATTAGTTAATTCTCCTATTTCTTCCGGCAAGGTTTTAAGATTATTCCAGCTCACAACGAGCACTCTCAAGTTTTGTAGATTTTTTATTTCAGCGGGTATTTTTTCAATTAGGTTGCCGCTCAATTCGAGTTTTTCCAATTTTGTTAATTTTGCTATATCAGCCGGCAGTTCTTCTATCTCATTATTCCACAATATCAATTCTTTTAGATTATGGAATGTGAATACCTCCTCGGGAATGCTTTCCAAGGATTTGAAATGTAAGTCAAGAACCTCTACTGCTTCGGGTTCTTTCACTGCAGTTTTAATTGAGTAAAAAACTCGGTTTTCCTTAATATCGTTCATAGCTCTTAGCCTCATCAAATAATAATAAATTTGTTACATTATAAAAGCAATATAATATAATTTATATATATAAAAAAAAAATATGCTTATTTTGCATTATTTTTGCTAAATATTTTGTCAATATAATAAATCTTACTATTTTTGTATTCTGTTCTTTTGCCATTTGGTAGGATTTATCTCTGGGTCCATAGCTCAGTTGGGAGAGCGCTTGAATGGCATTCAAGAGGTCAGGAGTTCGAGCCTCCTTGGATCCACAAGAAAAATATTATGGGGTCGTAGCTCAGTTGGTTAGAGCGCCTGCCTGTCACGCAGGAGGCCGCGAGTTCGAGTCTCGTCGACCCCGCAAAAAAATGAATTCATTTCGATGAGTTCATTTTTTTTGCATTCTTTGTCAAGGTGGCTCGATTTTTATGTTATGTTCTTTATTCAGATCCAATTTGGGGTTAGGTTATTGGGAAATAAAGAAAGATAACTCCGAAGAAGTGAAATATTATTTTGTTTATGAACATTGTGGTAAAGAGATCTAGAACCTCACCCTGCCCTCTCGTGGAAGGAGAGGGAGAAAGACGGGTCCTATTTCTACAACCATTCCATCGTTTCGGAATTGAAGAAAATGTTTCAAATAAATTGAAAATGCGAAGAAGTGCCTGGGTACGATAGATAGGAAAATAAGGTTTATTTTAACAACATCCGACTTTTTTATTTCGCTCTTTCAGGGCTCGTTATAGTTGGGGTTTCGTTCTCACAGGGCTAACACCCTGTCTTGATTCAGCCTGTGGAAGCTGGACTCTCACGTCAGCTCAATGACCGGATTAAAGGATATACTTTATGACAACTAATGTTATATCGTCATACTGCGGTGTATCGGATGAATGGAGTACAACATCGGCCAATATATCGGTGCAGATGTCCTGAGCGGTTTTGGAGAACGCGCTAAAAACGAAATTGTTAATATTATCCAAGCCATAATCAATTGATTCGCTGTTTTTGGCTTCGTTTATACCGTCGGTATAAATTACTATTACGTCGTCGTTGTCGAGGCGGACTAAACCATTTTGATCGTAAGGGTATTCTTCGAACATCCCTATACTTGGAGCGGTATTATCCAAGAATATTGTTTCGCCGTTTTGCTTAATTAGAATAGGCGGATTATGCCCCGCATTAAGAAATTCAATTTGGTTGGACTCGGAATCCAATATCCCAAAAAATGCAGTTATATAACGATCGTAGGAAGTGTTCTTTAATATCAGCAGATTTAACTTTTGCGCCAAATCGCAAAGTGGTAGGTTCAACTCGGCTAATACGCGTAATCCCGCTTGGAAATTTGCCATTATCAAACCCGCGGGAATTCCTTTGCCAGATACGTCGGCTACAACAACTAATTTTCTATTCTCGTCCAGAGGTATTAAATCGTAATAATCGCCGCTAACGTGACGCGATGGAATGCTCTTACCGAATATATCGAAATTTGCGAACGACAATGCGCCTTTCGGTAGCAACTGCCTTTGAATTTCTAAAGCGGTGCTCATTTCAGCTTCCATTTGCTGTTTGACAAGCTCTTCTTTGAATAGACGCTCGTTTTCTAAGGCATACCCCGCCGCGAAACATAGCGATTCCACATAGTGTATGTCGTCTTCCGTGAACTTCGCTTTCGATAATTTTCCGCCTGTCAAGCAAAATCCAAGCGTATTTCCAATGATTGTAATAGGTGATATAATATTGACACCTGATTTTTCAAAATCTTCGGCAAAAGCTATCTCCGATTTGCTGTCAATAATTGTAGTTTCAGTTATTCCCTTAAGCGAATCAATACTTTCGGGGGTTAAATCATTTTTAAAACTATTTGCTAAAATGGTTAGGCTATCGTTGTGGTAGTCTATTATAGCAAATCGGTGGACAGCAAGCTGACCCATCAGATAAAACGATAATCGCTTGATAATCTCTTTTTTGGTAAGCAGAACGCTAAAATCTTTGGATAATTCGAACAAAGTGGATAAAAGTTGGTTTTTCTTCTCAGTTACGTTTCGCTCTTCTTCAAGTCTTCTTTTGTTTTTGATTATATCGAGCGTTGTTGAACAAATACTTAAGGTTAAATGGGCGTATTTTATCTCGTCGCGGGAAACTTTATCGGAAATAATTTTTCGTCCTAATAGGAATACTGAATCTACCCCTTCGCTGTCTATAACCGGTAATACGTATTCAAAACCCAGGTCTAAGAATTCACTCTCGGTTTCAGGTTCAAGCTTGCGCATTTCCATTGCTGAAAAATCGGAAATAAGCGGTAAAACCACCGGGCTTTTATTGATAAGCAATTCAAAACCAAAGTGATTGGTATTCACATATACAGCTCCGCGGAGCATACCGATTTTACCCATTAAGCTCAACAATGTAATGTTTAACGTGGCATAAATATCGTCAGCTTTGGAAAGCGCCGACGAAAAATTGATAAGCGATTCAAAATTTATTATCTTATTCATTTACTTCAGCGGTAAAATTAGTTTGGATTCAGGATATATCTTATAAGTATTTAATCTTTCGCCGGTACTAGGTTTCAAAGCGATAAATTCCATACCCGGCGTACTGGATTTAGTAATGAACAATCCGTCAAATTCTTTGGAATAACGCATTGTTGATATACCTGTTTCAGTATATTTCTTTAATCGGTAGTTTTTTAAAACGTCGAGACTGACTAAAAATTCTCCATCGGTAAAATATACCAAATTCTTCGATGTTACAGTCATCAATTTAGGTCTGAATGCTGTAGCGAATACTTTTGGTTTTACTTCTAATTTAACTTTATTAATTAGAGTTCTATCGGCAACGTTGAAAATATAGCAAAACGATTCCATTGGTGCGAAGGATTCATAAGAACCAGTTCCGGGTGTAACGATGAACATTTTGTTCCCGTCTGCGCTAACGCTAATCATTTCAGGATAGTTTGGTGTATCTAACGAAGCCGATATTTTTAAAGTTTGGTTATCAATTATTGCTGTTTTGCTAAGGTTTGTCAGTGTTACGAAAATGGATGGACCCGATACCGCTATCCCACCGATTGTGTCAGGAAAGGTTATAGCGCTGGTAACTCTTTTTTGCTCTAAATTTACGACTAATACTTGAGTTGAATTTTTCCCAATAATAAAAGCGGATGTAGCCCCGGCGTGAAAAGCTATATCTTTTGGAGAGACCCCATAGCTCGAGCAGTCTATAACACCTGTGGCTTTGAAATCCGTTGAGTTGTAAATCAAAACTTTTTGCGAGGTAGGGGATATCATATAAACCTCATCTCTGAAGCATCTTAACGCACTTATGTCAGCCGATACTTTGCCACCGTTCGATTTGGATATCATATATTTTTCAGGATTCTCCAAATCGGTAACTGTATAGAAATAATCAGTTTTATCCGTATTATCGAATAAGAAAACGCGATAATGCTCCGTCGTGGAATCAATGGTAGGTTCATTGAACGAGCAGGAGCTGATCAGCACTATTGCGAACAATATTAGTAAATTATATTTTTTCATAATACTAAAATAATAAATTTATCAGATATAACTTAAAAAAACGTAAATAATCTATTCATTGATGCTGATTTCTTTAGTTTGATAAGTATCACTAAAAGAAATGAACAATGAAGTAATGGTGCCTTGGCTGGGCTATTTTTATTGTTGTACACCACGAAAAACACATTATCTATTGAATATTATTTTCAATTTCTTTTTCGTATCTCGAAAAATTTCTTTAATTTTGGAAATTTGAAAATTAAAATTTATTAATTTTACTTTTGGTAAATGAAATGAACGAAATAAAGATACATCCAATTTTAGATATAGAAACCGGTGAAAGCTGTAGCTTCCGGTTTAATGGTATAGATGTCCAAGCCGAAAAAGGCAAAATGATTGCCACAGCACTACATAGAGCAGGTTTTCCCGTCCACAGCCACAGCATAGCCAATCGCAAACGTTCTTTGGAATGCGGTATAGGCAAATGCGGTGCCTGCGAGATGTTGGTTGACGGCAAGATTCGAAGGATCTGTATCACTGCAGTGGATGGAATAAAAGAAGTTCGCGAAGTTCCGAAAGATTATCAACCCGAACGCGAAGAACCTACTATAGACACCCCGATTAAAATCTATAAAACAAGCGTAGCAATTATTGGTGCGGGACCCGCGGGGTTAGCCGCACGTGAAGAACTTAATTTAGCCGGAATAAATAATTTAGTAATAGATAACAATGCTCAAATTGGTGGTCAATTTCTTATGCAGACACACCAATTTTTCTTTTTTGAGCAGGTGCAAAAATACGGTGGAAAGCGTGGTTTTGACATTGCAACACAATTAGCCGGTGACGACCACAGCGGAATTATGCTCGATTCAACTGTTTTCGATATATTGGAAGGCAAAAGAATAGCAGTTAAAAACCTCAGCACAAACGAGATATATTATGTTGACGCTGACTATATGGTTGTCGCCACAGGTGCCGTACCGTTTATGCCTGCTTTCATCAACGACGATTTGCCAGGCGTTTATACGGCATCGGTTGTACAAAAAATGATGAATACTGAATTCACATTGTTGGGCAAAAACATTCTGACCGTAGGTGCCGGTAATATCGGCTACCTGACATCGTACCAACTAATGCAAGCCGGAGCAAACGTTAAAGCTATTATCGAAGCTATGCCACGCGAAGGCGGCTTCCCTGTACAAGCAAATCGTGTTCGACGCCTTGGCATTCCTGTTTTGACAAGTAAAATATTGCTGGAAGCTGTTCCAAACGAAACCGGTGACGGAATTATCGGTGCGGTTATCGCTGATTGCGTTGACTTCAAACCTATACCCGGAACAGAAAAAACTATTTTGGGCATCGATGCGATAAATATTTGCACAGGATTGATTCAAGATGATCAACTGTTTATCAAAGGCAAAGAACTTTTCGGACGCGATATATGGTCTGTGGGTGATTCAAATAGAATAGGTGAGGGAACAAGCGCCGTACTACACGGTACAAAAGCCGCTTACGAGATAAAAGAAGCGATGAAAACACGTTACAATCACCACGATTATTTGAAAATTGCGAAAGAATATATAGACTCTCAGCAAGAACCTGTTCGAGTAATCGAAGATGTATTCAAACCTAAAGATGAAAGAAAAAACAAGCCATTCGTATTAATAGATTGTGTTTATGGTTTTGCCTGCAACCCTTGTCAGTTTGCTTGTCCGCACGGCGCGATAATTAAAACATCAACTTCCACAGTTCCGGAAATTGATTTTGAAAAGTGTATAGGCTGTATGGAATGTGTTTGGCAATGCCCGGGATTAGCGATATTCGGATATAATTTGAAATCGCAAAGATTGTTCCTGCCGATTGAATACTACGCCGAGGAAAAATCGGAAGTGTATTTGGTTGACAATCAAGGTAAAGTTTTGGGTGATGGTATAATCGAAAAAATCCTTCTTAAACCAAACAAAACCAATATAGCGCGCGTGAAAGCCCACAATATTGAAAACGATGAATTGATGAATGTACGCGGTTTTATAGTCAAAGAGAAATATCCTTCGGCTGTGGAATTCGGCGCATATTTGCCTGAAACTTATGACAAAGAAACATACATCTGCCATTGCGACGATGTTAAATTAGACAGAATCGAAGAAGCCATCGGCGATAGACCGGTTATATCAATTGACGAAATCAAGCACAATACTCGTTTGGGTATGGGAGCGTGCCGTGGAAAACGTTGTGTAAAACGCTTAAAAAATGTTACTTATGGCACAGGGGTTACGGTAGTTGGCGACCCGACACCTCGTGGTCCTATGTCAAACCAAATCACAATGGGCGATTTGTACCCACACACCGCACCCGTAAAAGTGATACCTAATATCAATAGCGAAAAGTTTTTGAAAATCAGCACTCCTGCTCTTGTAGTCGGTGGTGGTATTGGCGGTTCGGCGCTATTCCGTTATTTGTCGGAAGCAGGTAAAAATCCGGTATTATTGAACTTCGGACGCGGCTCTTCGTGGCGTAATATTATGGGCGGCCGTCCGGGTTTCAGCCTTCCTGAAATCGCGGAAATAGCTCAACATAATCTGGAAATATTCAAAGATTTGCAAAAGATTGAGAACATTGATTATTTGCCAATAGATTACGTTACATTCGCGCACGACGATAATATGTATTCGGCTTTGGAGGCTTCCAAAACTTGGTCAAACGCCTTTATGGTTGAGCCGAAAGATTTCCCTAAGTATATTTCGCCATTTATCAATCCAAATATGGAGAAATATCAAGCGGCGTTGGTGTCCAAAAACTGTTGGCAAGCCACACCGGGTAAAGTAATTGACTTAATCCGCAAAATTGGTATTACAGCCGGTGGTCGCGTGATGGAAAATTGCGAATTGATTGACGTGCGCAAGGAAAACGAAAAATATATCGCACTTGTGAAAAACCACTACGACGGTACATTTATTGAATACACTACCGATATATTTATCAACGCGATGGGTGGCAACGCCGATAAATTCGCTCGTCAGTTGGAGCTTTATACCGGATTGTACCCTGTACGTCACCAAGCGTTTATCACACGCCGTCTGCCGATGATGGGTGTTGATGGAATTCCTCTGCCTATGCTTATTGACAGGCGACATTATAAGAATTTCGTCGCCGTTTATGGTCAGCAATTAGGTGAAACAGGGCAGATTATCGGATGTGCTTCTCCGGCTGTTGATGCACAGGAAGCGGACAAGAACCTCAAGATAAATACCAAGGAGTTTATGGAAATCTTCTCGGAAGTATTTACCGATTGGATACCGAATTTGTCATCTGTTGGTTTGCAAGCTGTTTGGGGTGGGTATTACTCCGAGCCGAGAATGTTTATTGATACCGAACACGGATTGTTCGTCGGTTTACGCGGACAAGGTTATATGCTCGGGATGCACTTAGCCAAGATGTACGTTGACAAAATCACCGGCAAACCGGTACCGGAATACTTCGAACGCCTCTCAATGAAAGGCGACGGTATGTTGGAAAAAGCATTTAAATAGAAATAATATTAGATTATAGTACAAATCAACCATAGGATTAATTATATGGTTGATTTTTTTATTTTTATAAACATATCATCCCAAAGGTATATTTGGTTGGCGTGTTCATTTTCGGGGCTGTCTCAAAACTCCAAATTAGTTGATTTATTGTCAATTAAGGATGATTGACCTACCGATATATCAATAACTTGGTAGAACAAGCATCCCTGCTTGTTAACAAATTTCTGAGTTTTGAGACAGCCCCCAACTCAAGACTTCTTAGTCTTTTACACAGCGAACGGAATATCCTGCTACTTTGTCATCATAGATTCTAAAAACTTCTATGCTTTTGTTTGTAATGCTTCTGCACCAAGCACCGGACTGACTGCCCGATGTTGGTCTCCACCAATTGCCGTCGTAACCAAGTCCAACAAATGTGCCGTTTCCTTGACGTGAGCCTCCGGGTAGTGCTTTAAAACCAACATCATCCGTCGCACCGATGTTAGGGTTGTACCATAAGCCATCAACGCTTTCCACAGTTCCGGTGCTTTTCATTTTGCCACCCGCCATACTTTCGCCGCCGAAATAGTTCGCCAATTTTGTCCATTCCGCATCGGTAGCCACGTGCCAACCTTCGGGTGCAATCTTGCGGGCATCGCTTACGGCGTACCAATTGTAGAGTTTGCCGTAAATATCGCCATTTGCCGCTTTATGCTTATAAAAGCACCACGAAGCGGAGGATTGGTTTTGCCAAAATTTGTCTTCTGTTACCAGCGGAATAGGATTGCCATTGCGGAAGTGGGTTACTTTTAGATTTTCTACCGTCCACCATTTGTTATCCACTTTGATGGTTTTATAGATATTTCCGTCAATATCGGTAACAGTGCCTTGCTCGATGTTATAAAAAAGAGTAAAGTCCACTTCGTTGCTTTGCAGTAAATTAACCGATACTGAGACTTTTCCGGTCTTGCACCCCGGCGGTACTTTTACTTTTATTTCAGCATCATTCCAACTAATATAGTCGTCGTGAATCGGTCTCAACGTATTGAACGCTACAAAACTGTTTAACTGATATGCCCCAAAATTTTCACCTCTGAATACTATAGTATCACCTATCGTTCCTTTGTTAGGAGTAATGTTTATTATCCGCGGTGGACTGGAAAAATTTGTTACAGTGAAGTCATATTCGTTACTTACTGTTCCATTGACAGTTACTGTTACTTTTCCGGTTATCGCCCCCGGTGGTACTTTCACTTTTATTTCAGTATCACTCCAACTCTTATAATCGCTTGTTCTGGCGTTAATATTATGAAAAGAAACGAAGCTCGTACCTTGAGTTAAACCAAAGCTATTACCGCTTATAGTAACAACATCGCCAATTTCAGCTAAATCGGGATTTATCAAATTTATCGTTGGTGTGTTTGAGTAATAACCAACAACACAGCGAACCGAAAGCCCACTTCTTTTATAAAAATACGAATTATGCAAGGAGCTGTCAAAACTTGTCATAAATCTCCCTTTGGCGATTGTGGCATTGTTCTCGTTCGAAGTCCACCAATATCCATTCGTTCCGTATCCGTCGAAAGATTTATTTTCATATCGGTATCCCCCGGGGAGAGCAAAAAATCCGCTTTCGTTTGTGGCACCTGAATTTGGGTCTTGCCAATGCCAAGTTCCGGCTTCTTTTAGTTTTCCTCCGGCAAGAGTCGCTCCGCCCAGATAATCCGCTAATATACTCCATTCGCCGTCGTTGGCTATATGCCAACCCTCGGGCGCCAATCCGCGTATATCGTTAACGGCGTACCAATTGTACAACTTCCCGAATGTCTTTCCGTTAGAGGCGTTATTATAAATGTAGCACCAAGCGCCGGTTTTAATATTTGCCCATTGATTGGAATCAGCTACTTGCGGAATTACATCACCATTGCGGTATTTATCAACGTCGAGATTTGTTGTCATCCAAACCTGAGAACCAATAGTTACATATTCAGTAGATTGTGTTCCGGTTACGGTAAAATCAACTTCATTGCTTTTCGTGGCGTTAATAGTTGCCGATATACTACCTGATTCAGCACCGACAGGAACTTTGATCACTATTTCGTTATCGCTCCAGTTTTGATAATCCGTTGGCTGAAGTTTCACTAAATTAAATGAAACGTTGCTACTACCGCGATATGTACCGAATGCGGTGCCGGTAATTGTTATTTTATCGCCAATAGCACCGGATTTTGGTGAAATGGATTTAATTGTAGGGATATCGGAACCTATGTCCTTCACGCATCGTACTGAAAAACCGAGCTCTTTGTCAACGTCATATCTAGTTACCGCGGCATTGTCGTAGGCTGTACTTCTGAACCAAGCAAATGATAATTGGTTGCTTGTTGAACTCCACCAATAAGCGTAGTCTCCCAAAAAATAATACTCCCCACCCTTATAGCGGTAACCGCCGGGTAGTGCAGAAAAACCTGATTCGTTTGTGGCTCCAACATTCGGATTGCGCCACCATTCGGGTCTGACCGCTTTCATTTTACCACCGGCCGCTTTTTCACCACCGAGAGCATAAGTCAATCTTGACCATTCTATATCGCTTGGTATATGCCAGCCTTCGGG
>JBBRAO010000049.1:0-17436 GCA_038206725.1 Kapaibacterium sp. (SeqCode) | reverse complement strand
TAATAAGTTGGCTCCGTTTTTAATACGGTCGCGCATAACTTCCACATCTTGATTGTCCAAAGTGGAAGCCCATATATTATACTTATTGGTAAGTCCGGCAAGCAAATTTCCTGTTCCCGCGGCGCAATCCCAAACATAATATTCATCTTGCCAGTCTTCGCCTAAAACATCAGTCAAATACTTTTGCGAAAGTTCAACCCAAATCTGAGGCGTAAAGTAACTGCCTTTGCGTTCGCGAACGTCTTGCGGCACCAATAAATCACGACGCTCGACTATGTAATCCCAATATTCTTCTTTTGGGGGGCGGTCGTAGCGATTCCAAAACTGGTTATGTGCTCTTTGACTATCTTTAAAGATTGCCGTGCTATAAGCATACGTTCCCATAGCGTTCAACTTTCTATCTAATTCGTAATGGTCTAATTTCAGAAGAACATACAGTTTGTCTTTTAATGTTGCATTTTCTTGTGAGAGTAAATCGGCAAGATAAAAATCTCCATCAATAATTTCATTCTTTTTCGCAATATCCCAATCAATAGAAATTGTCGGTTTTACTGTTGTTAGCCACTTGTTGTAAATAACCATAAAATTATTTTTGTCAATCCTGGTTTTCGTCAAACCTAATTTGCCGACTATAAAATTTGTTCTGATGAATTTCTTTAGCTCACGGTCATCCTTTACGAAGTTAAAGAGCAATGCATTACCGTCAATTGTGGATTTGACTTTTTCGTGAATGAGTTTAAATTCTTTCGTTTCGTAGTTCGAAGGCGTTACGTTCCAATTGAAGTCATTTATATAAAAAATTTCGTGAATACCATTGTAAGGAATGAAAGCTATTTTTTCTCCGTCGAACGCTCCAAGCATCGCTGGCGGCAGAAACGTGACGAATGTTCTTGCTTTACCGATTGTCAAAATAAGTTGAACAATAGATTTGTAAATATCGGACGAACCTTTCTTTGCTTCCGCCCAAAGTAAAGATTCCTGCTCGAATAATTCCGCTTGGGTTTGGTTCATACAGACGCAAAAGTCCACATTGCCGATTATTTTTGTGCAATTGTAGAGCCTAAACCATTCTTTAGCAACTTTGTTCTTAAGTTCTTCTTCTCTTATATTCGAGTATATCATTATTTATTTACCAAAAATTTAAATTAATTGACCAAGTCGGTTTTTTACTTTATCAGCTTTGCTTTATTAAATGCTACTATATTCAAATCGTATAGCTTTGGTTTTAAAATTAGTTTCATCGCGCTTTCCCAGCTTTCCTGTTTGAAAGGAAGGAAATTCGATAAAACACCCAACATAACCACGTTTGCCATCTGCTTGTTTCCAACTTCAGTCGCTAAAGCAACCGCGTCTAATTCCAACACATCAAATTCGTTCTTCAAATTTGCGATATCCTCGGTCGGATACTCCGCTTTTCCCTGCTGAATTATGGTTGGATACATTATGGTATTGTTATATATTATTTTACCTTTTGGCTTTAATTTATGAGACCAGCGCAAAGCTTCCAGCGACTCTAATGCCAATACTATATCGCACTCGCCCTCGCGGATATTCGGTGAATAAATCTTTTCGCCAAAGCGCACGCTTCCCCAAACCATTCCCCCGCGTTGCGAAAGACCTATCACATCGTTGGTTTTAACGTCATATCCTTCATTGTATGCCGCTTGCGACAACATCTTGGTCATCAATACCAATCCTTGACCACCAACTCCTGCTATTATTATGTTATTTATCATTAGTTTCATCCTCCAATTCAGAATTTCTAATCGCGTTAACAGGGCAAACTTGTGCACAAACGCTACATCCCACACACATATTTTTATCAATCGAAGATTTCATTTTGTCTATTCCCACGTATTTTTTCATTCTTAGAGGCGGACAATTTGTTTTAATACAGGCTTGACAAGCTATACAAATTTCGGGTTTCACGAAAAAGTGCGGTTTAACTATCTTGTATCTCAACGCGCAAGGACCCATAGCAACAATGACGGAAAGCCCCTTATAAGCTATTTCCTCTTCAATTGCCTCTTTCGCTATTTTGTAATCAAATTGGTCAATTTCACGTACGCGGTCAAAACCAATTACCTCGAGAAGTTTTTTAATGTTGACGTTCATACTATCGCCGTGGTGATAAATACCCGAACCTGCATTTTGCTGACCACCGGTCATTGCGGTTGTGCTATTATTGAGTATTAAAACGGTGATATTTTCGCCATCTTTCTTCTGATTTAAGAGGTTCATAAATCCGGATATTCCCGAATGGAAGAAAGTACCATCGCCAATCACTGAAACCAGTGGTTGCTCCGGTCCTTGTAAAGTCATAGCTTTACGAGCACCTTTTATTATCCCAAGGCTCGCACCCATACTGATAATAGAAACCGATTGCTCGAACGGTGGCAAGAAAGCCATCGAATAGCATCCTATATCGCCGAATACCGTTTTGGCTTTTACTTTTTTAAGCACATCAAATATTGGTCTGTGAGGACATCCTGAGCAAAACAGTGGTGGTCGCGCAGGGACGACTTTCAAGTCTTTAAGTACTGTGGAATTTTCATTAGGGGCTATTACTCCGGCTTCAATTAAACCGGCTTCGATATCCGCTACGTCAAGTTCACTCGTGAATGAAAAATATTTTTTTCCTTCGCATTGGATTCCCATCAACTTGATCTCGTTTTCTATAAACGAAGTCATTTCCTCAAGTACAATTATATTTTTATACTCTTTCGCTAATTCTTCAATTTTCTTATTTGATAGCGGGTATATCAACCCAAGTTTTAGGATGCTCGCATTCGGATTTAGCTCTTTAAGGTGGTTGTACATCAACCCTGAAGTAACTATAAGAGTATCAGCACCTTCCTTTTTCTCGAATTTGTTTAGCTCTGTATTATATGCAAATTCTGTAAGTTTCTCAATACGCTCTTTCATAAAATGTTGAGCTTTGTTTGAATTAGGCGGTAGCATACAGTACGCGTTTACATCTTTTATTATTCCTTTTGACGCAACTTCTACTCTATCGCAAAGTTCAACCACAGCTCTGCCGTGGCATAGTCTGCTTGTAATTCGGAGCATAACAGGTGTTTTTAAATCTTCACCTAATGTAAACGCCGCTTTCGTAAAATCCTTTGCTTCTTGACTATCCGAAGGATCCAAAATAGGCATATTTGCAAACTTGCCGAATATTCGGTTATCCTGCTCGTTTTGTGAGCTCATTAATCCCGGATCGTCACCGGTAACTAATAAAAAGCCCCCATTAATAGATGTTTGCGTGAATGTCATCAACGGGTCGGAAGCTATATTGACACCCACGTGTTTCATAGATACCATTGAACGTGATCCGAAAAATGAACCGCCGATAGCTACTTCGAGTGCTACTTTTTCGTTCATAGAAAACTCGGTATAGATCTCCGGGTAGCCTTTCACCGCTTCCAAAATCTCAACCGTGGGAGACCCTGGATAACTCGAAGCCAATATGCCGCCCGCCTCATAAAATCCGCGCGCTATGGCTTCGTTGCCCGTCATTAACTCTTTTTTGCATTCGTCATTATTCATTACTTTACCTCAATTTATTTTACAAATTGTTCTTTGAAACCTTCGGAAGGTTCAGGTCAACAACCTCCCGTTATCTTCAGTTCCCCCTTGTTCCAAGGGGGTTAGGGGGTTTCTCTTCTTCTTCGTCTTCAACTTTCAACTGTTTAAAGGTGGATTCCCGCTTCCGCGGGAAAGACAACCTCCCGTTTTTTTATCCGTTCCCCCTTGTTCCAAGGGGGTTAGTGGGTTTTTCTTCGTCTTCTTCGCATTTATAATTTATTATTTATAATTCCCCTAAATATCGTCATCATCTTCTTTGCCACTTTATTTGCTTCGACTATAACATCCGCACCGGAGTTCACAAAATCGTCGGCAAAGTTAAAAGCCTCGTTTGTTACGATTGAAATACCCAATACGTCGAATCCGCAGTGCCGCGCGGCGATAACTTCGTTAGTTGTTGACATACTAACCACATCGGCGCCTATGGTTCTGAAATATCGGTATTCCGCCGGTGTTTCAAACGATGGTCCCGTACCCGATAATAGCACTCCCTTGTGAATTCGAATACCTTCGCTTTTGGCTATGGCTTCCGCTTTAGCAATCAATCCCCTATCGTATGCACGAGTCATATCGGGGAATCGTACACCCAATTCTTCGTCGTTTACGCCGACCAAGGGATTTGGAAGCAAATTAATTTGGTCTTCTATCAGCATCAAATCACCGGTTTTATAGGTTTCGTTTACAGCACCCACGGCATTGGATACGAACAATGTTTTAGCACCCAAAATACGCATAACTCTAACACCAAAAACCGATGCTTGTGGCGACACACCTTCGTATATATGGAAACGTCCTTGCTGAATGACCACTTTTTGACCGGAAATTTTACCAAAAACTAAATTGCCTTTGTGCCCATCTACTGTTGAAATTGGAAAATTCGGCAATTCCGAATACGGTATTACCTTCTCTATTTCAACGATGTCCTCTATTTCGCCCAATCCGGAACCTAAAATCATCGCAAATTCAGGATTGTAATCAATTGTGTATCTTATATATTCAGCAGTTTCGAAATAAGCGTAACTCATCTATCTACTCAACCATTCTTTTACAACTTCAGGTATTTTATCCAATATCTCATCTTCGCCCGGTATTATCCGATTCTTCATCAATATCTTACCATCACAAATTACTGTGTCAACAGCCAAGCCGTTCGCTGAATAAACCAAATTCGAAACGAAATTATGGTTAGGCATCATCTCGGGTATTCTCAAATTCAACAAACATAAATCAGCCAAATATCCTACTTCTATTTTACCGATTTTCATTCCTGTAACAGCCTCATTCGTATCGGTAACAAGTGACAACGCTTCGCGGGCAGGCAAAAACGAAGGGTTGTTTGTCCTCATTTTTTGCTTCAACGAAACCATTTTCACCACATCCAATATATCTAAATTATTGCTCGAGCTTGCTCCGTCGGTACCTAAACCAATAGTTACACCGGCTTTCTGCAAATCATTATACCTGAAGTTCTCGCCGGAAACTAATTTCAAATTTGATATTGGTATGTGCATTACCTTGACCTTTCGCTTAGCTAATATCTCGATATCTTGGTCAGTTAAATATATGCAATGCGAGACTGTTACGTTCTCACCCAGAAATCCGATTTTTTCTAAATAGCCCGTAGGGGTCGAACCATTAACCGAAAGACAATTATTAAATTCCTCTTCAGTTTCAGAAAGATGAATGTTCAACAAAAGATTATGTTCATCGGCAAATATTTTTAGGAATCTCAAAGTATCTTCGGAAATAGTATATATAGCGTGAGGTCCTAAAGCATAAGTTATTCTGTCTGAATATTGCTTCGAATCATTATATAACGAAACAACGTCGCTTTTTACTTTTTCCTTCAATCCTTCGTTTGCAAAATCAAATAGCGCGGGAGATAATATTCCTCGCAAACCCATCTCGTCCACTGCGCGCGCTGTACCGTTGAAATGGTGGTACATATCAATCATTGTAGTGGTTCCGGACCGAATTAACTCCAAGCAAGCCAACTTTGTTCCCCAATAAACATCTTCCTCTGTGAGCTTTGCTTCGAGAGGCCAGATCTTATCTTCAAGCCAGGGTTTCAAAGCCATATCATCTGCGAAACTTCGGAATAACGACATCGCCAAATGTGTATGTCCATTAAAAAAGGATGGTAAAACCGCTTTGTTTTTACCATCAATATTTTCATCTGATTCGAATTCTATATTATCGTCTATTTGAGCGATGTATTTACCATCAATCAAAATATCTTTTATACCAAATTCAGTTAAAACCCTTTTAATTAAAATTGTCATTTATTTACCATATTATTCTGCCATTAATTTTTCCATCAACGTCTTAACTGATTCTAAGGTGTCGTGCAATTTGTCGTTCATTATCACATAATCAAATTTGTCTTGATAAGTGATTTCCATTTTGGCTCTTGTCAAACGGTTATAGATTTGTTCGCTCGATTCCGATGATCGGTTTAATAAGCGTTTTTCTAATACGTCCAAACTTGGTGGAGCAATGAAAATTAATATCGAATCGTTAGGGAAATGCTTTCTGATTGATAAAGCACCTTTTACGTCAATATCGAAAATCATTTTGTGGTCATCTTCCAAAGCTTTTGCCACTTCACTTTTCATAGTGCCGTAATAATTCCCGTATATCACTTCATACTCAATTAGATCGCCTTGGTCTAACCGCTCTACAAATTCTTTCCTGTCCAAGAATACATAATCCTTTCCGTCAGTTTCGTCAAATCTTTGTTCCCTTGTCGTTGCCGATACTGAGAACATAATATCCGGATAAAGTGACATAATGTATTTCGTAACAGTAGTTTTGCCGCCACCGCTAGGAGAAGATAGTACTATCAATTTTTTCATTTTACATCCTTGGAAATATTTTTAATTAAAATTCTCGATTAATTACTATTTTTTTTATTTATAAATACACGTAATAAATTTTCAATTTCGTGGGAATTACTGCTGTTAGCAAATATCCCTGTATTTTGTGTTTCGCGTTCCGGCTCTCCAATATTGTTCACATCTTCCGGTTTGGAGAATATCAAAGTGAAAGCATAGAGGAATAAAAGCGAAAACTCCAAGCCCAGTGCGAAGAAAATCAATGAAGGCTGGCTGGCGGGTATGAACTTCAAGCCACGCAAACCGATGATAATAATCAGCACCGCGGCACCGATATAAACCATTCCTAAAATAGGATTTCCGTATTTCTCGGTAAAGTACAAGCGCATATAAACATTCAAACCGCGCAATGGGTGAATCATCTTATAAAACATACTATTGCTCCTCCATCTCAAGGATTGCAATAGGATTTTGATGTTGTCTATAGGAATATTCCACTCTTTTTCGAAGTTATGCAACTCGTGAATGGATGCTTTCATAATCAGGCTTTCTATCTCTCGGTTTTCGTCCGCCGAATAAAATCCGTTTCTTATAAAGCAGATTCTATCCAAATTATAAACAATTTCTCTCTCTACGCACCGCCGGAAGAAACCTAATTCTACCGGCATTAGTAAGGTAAGAAATAACGATATAACGATTCCCATCATAAAAACAGGCACTAAAATCGCTAAAATCGGGTTAATCCAAAATCGAGATGCGTCCGATGTTTGAGAATTCATATCCACCGCCCAATTCGTGAAATAGTTCGTTTTGCTCATCGGAACGGTGTTTCGTTCTTCAATACTTTTCATTGAAACAGCCCATTCCTCGGGATTAAGTTTTTTACTTACCTGAGGCTCGTCCTGAATTAAAATTGTATGAGTAGCTCCATCGTTATTTACCTCGCCATTCAAGAAATTTGTCATCAAGAATTGCAAGGAAGGAAGAAATACCAAGAAAGCCAATATTGTGCTAAGTACAATACATAATAACAATACCGTTGACTGAAGGGTTGTTTTTTCAGACAATTCGTAGTACTTTTTTCTTTCCAGCTGTTGTTCGGGCATTATAATACCTTAACTTTAAATAAAATCATTTACTAAATTAATAAAAAAATCTATAATTCAATAATTTATTAACGAAAAATAATTATTAATATGCAAAATTTTGCCATTCGGAAAAAATTTGTTAATTTTGAATTCAGCAAACTGGCGAAGGTAGCTCAGTTGGCAGAGTCCCAGGTTGTGGTTCTGGTTGTCGCGGGTTCGAGCCCCGTCCTTCGCCCAAAAAGTCGTATTTTATACGACTTTTTTTTATGTCTAAGCTTATATATGTGCATTTATAAGTTTTGCCTATCCCGAGGACGCGGAAATCCATCGTCCATTTGTCTGAACCGGGATTTAAAGGATTTGATGGATTGAAGGAATTTTTTCTTCATTCCCAACTTGATTGGGAATCCATTTCTTCAACCCGGCTTCCGCTCGTTACCAAACTCACATTTCGATTCTCGTTTCCAAGCTCCCGCTTGGGAGCGTCATAAAATCAGATGCTTTGGAATAATCTTTTCAATCCCTACAGGATGAAATGTTTGTAGAAAAATGGATGGGCGCATCCAAAAACCCTGAAAAGGTGAAATAAAAACACACGACCTTTTTGGCTATGATACATTTATTTCTTAATTTAGAATCGGAATTGCTTCGTAAGTTGCATTTTTGAGCAATTTTTATGAAAACGAATGAGACTAATCACCAAAATGCCATCCGTTGTAACATCCTATGGTAGCGCTCTACAAAATATTATTAATAAATAATCTTTTCGTAACTTATATAAAATACGTCAATGAGAAGAATTATGAGAACAACAGTCAATATTGCAGATGATTTAATAAAGGAAGCTATGCTTTTGACAAATATCAAAACAAAATCTATTTTATTTCAAACGGCTTTAAAAAATATGATACAACGCGAAAAAATAAAAGATTTAAAGAACTATTTCGGCAAGCTTGATTTGGACATTGACATTAATCAATTGAGAGATAGATGAAAAAAGTTTTGGTCGATTAATCGGTATAGAGAGCTTTTTTTAAAGGGAAAAAACGAAGCATTACCTGTAAATGAATTGATTGATTCTAATCTAGTTTGCGTAAATAAATTGATTTTAGCCGAATTGGTTACGGCTATGCATCATAAAAAAGAATGGCATTTGATTGAAATATTTTCCGAAATAGAGTGTTTGGATTTACATATTAATTGGTACGATATTATCGATTTGCAAAAGAAAAATCTTGAATCCGGAATTAATCAAGTCGGGGTACCTGATTTAATAATAGCGCAAAATTCCATTTATCATCAAGTTCCTCTCTATACATTCGATAAACATTTTCAGTTGATGAGTAATGTTTGTGGTTTAACCCTTATTTAAAAAGCTTAACTATCAAAATCCAAAAAAATATAATTCCTCTTAATCCCCACCACACCATCTCGTGGCGGTGCTTGAAAAAAAAACAAATGCCGTCGAACCTTACATCCGGCGGCATTTTTATATTTGAAGATGGATTTTTCACTTCGGTGGGGAAGACGTGAATTTTCTTCGCATTAACCATTAGCAATTGACCATTCTTTTCGGTTTCTCTTCTTCACTTTCAACTTTGAAGCTTTCAACTTTCTGAAAACTAATTGCTATCGTTGACAGATGCTTTGTCCTGATAGAATTCTTTTTGCGCTTTTGTCAGTGGATAAGGTTTCCCGTATTCATAAGTTTGCTTTTTATAGTCAAAAGTTTTCTTTCTGTATTTCAAGCTTGGGTCTTTGTAAATCTTAGCCATCAGTCTGCCCCAAATCGGAGCGGCGGCGTAACCACCGTAACCTTCACCGCCTAAGCAGGTAAATGTTATTCTCTTATCGTCGAATCCCAGCCACACTCCGGCAACAAGTTCGGGAGTATAGCCGATAAACCAAGCATCGGCGGCATCGTTGGTAGTACCGGTTTTTCCGGCGGCATCGGTCGCGGTAAAGAAAGTTCTTACGACGTGACCCGTACCTCCATTAACCACACGCTCCATCATATATACCATTTGGTCAGCTATTTCGGGCAATATCGCGTCGGTAATAATGCTTTCCTGCTTATTGCGTTTCATAACCACATTACCTTTTTTATCTTCTATGTAGTTGTAATTATATGGTTCATAGTGCAAGCCGCGATTTACGAAAATGGAGTACGCCGAAATTAATTCCAACGGTTTCACATCGCCGCCCGCGCCAAGACTCAAAGCAGGTACCGCGTCGAGATCGGACTTTATTCCCGCCTTACGTGCTATAAATATTACTTCATCGGGATTTGTAACCGATGTTATTAATCGTGCGGCTACTGTATTTATAGACGCCTGCAAAGCCGAGGTTAATGTACGTGTTTCGCCCGGTGCGCACTCTGCCGATCCGGAAGGTGTCCAATATGTACTGTCCCAAAGTTGATATTTGAAAGGTCCGCATTCTACTTCGCTTTCAGGTGTATAACCATTTGTTAATGCCGAGGCGTAAACAAACGGTTTCATTGCAGAGCCCGGTTGACGGAAGATTTGCGCGGCGTGGTTTAACGAATAGTCGGCTTCGATATTTTGACGCATAGCTTGAGGCGAACCACCTATCATTGCTAAAATTGCACCCGTATTAGCATCTAAAACTACCAAACCACATTGAATGGTCGCGGCGGCTGTTTTCACTGAATCCATCCAACGAGAGCTTCTACGTAAACGGACGCTTATTTGCTCTCTTTCAGCGTTGGTATTAGCGGCTAAATACTTTGGATCCTTTCCGATAGCCTTAGCTACAACAGCGTTAAGCAAAACACTATGCTTCGACCAACTCCAACCACTATTGAAGCGCGCCTGCAATCCTATCAGATGCTCTTCAACCGCTTGTAAAGCATAGCGTTGAATTCTCGAATCTATTGTTGAATATATCGCCAAACCATCTTTGTAAATATTATAGCGTTCAGCAAATTCGCCCTGCCCGAAGGTCTGGCGGAGCATTTCAATAAAATGAGGCGCGATATTGTCGCCGATTTTTCTGTTCGGTGTTTTATTTACCACATCGCTATAATTAAGAACGATTTCGCGTGAAACCTCTTCGGCATATTGTCCGTCGGTGATATATCCTTCGTCGCACATACAATCCAAAACCACGTTACGGCGTCGAAGCGCCATTTCCAAATTGTTAAATGGATTATAAGCCGCAGGTCTCGGCAATATTCCAACAAGCATAGCCGATTCGCCGATGGTTAAATCCATCGGCTTTTTATTAAAGTACGATTTCGCGGCTACGGCAATTCCAAAACATCCTCTACCGAAATGCACGGTATTCGCGTACATTTCCAAAATTTGCTCTTTCGTGTAAATGCGCTCTATTTTCACCGCTGTTACCGCTTCACGGATTTTTCGACCCATCGTAGGAGATTGGTCCAAAAATAGATTACGGGCTACTTGCTGGGTTATAGTCGAGGCTCCTGAATGCTGACCCAGTAAAATCCGCTTGATTACTGCTTTTATAATGCGGTCGGGGTCTGTTCCCCAATGTTTATAGAATTTCCTATCTTCAGATGCCACTAAGGCGTTAACGAAGCTTTTAGGGATTTTATCGTATGTAACCGGAATACGTTTTTGTTCCATCGAGAACGTACCGATTAATTGACCATCAGCACTGTAGATGCGGGTAGATAGTTCTTGTTCCGGGTTTTCCAATTTCGATAAAGAGGGTAGCCCATTTAAGGTAACTACACTAAAAATTATATAAATCAAAAACGATACCACTACTGTCATAATTATAAGTATCCTTATTAATTTTTTGGGGGTAAATTCTTGCATATTCATTATAAATCACCTGTAATTGGGCGCAAAGTCATATCTTCGATTAATAATTCACCGGCAAAGCAAAGTTCGACAACCGCCGCGATTGCTTGGGCTGTATTTTTGGTACTAAGCATCAATTTTCCTTTAGAATCCCTCACCGCTTGATCCCAAATTTCTGTATCCATAGCACCCGGGTTGATATTCACAATCTTGATATGCTCATTTCTTAGTTCTTCACGCGCTGAACGAAAAAAAGCAGTCAAACCCGCTTTGGTCGCCGCGTAAGCTCCTACATTTTTAAAAGCGGTATTAACGGTTACCGAGCCGATATTTATTATAGCGCCAAATTGATTGTCGAGCATTCCTTGAATAACCGTTTGGAAGCAATACATAGGACCCAAAAGATTGGTTTGTAACATTTCTTCAAACTTTTCTGTGGTTTGCTTTGCGGCTTTTGAAGTACAAACTATACCCGCATTGTTAATCAAAATATCGACACCGCCGGCTATGCGGCGTATTTCTTCATAAGCTCTTGCTACATCGGTTTTGTCGGTTACATCGCACGATACATAGTGTACATTTTTATTGGTCAGAAAATATGGCTGGAAATAGTCGTTTTCGCTATAATATTCACTTTCACGGCGCGAACCGAAAAAAACGATTGCATTTTTATCTATCAATAATTTGGCGGTTTCCAATCCCAAACCTCGTGCGGAACCTGTCACCCAAATTCGTTTACCGTCTAAAACTTTGTCCATTTTTCGTTGTTGCCTATTTCATTTGAACTATTATATTTTTCAAAATTACAAAAAAAATCTAATAATTGTGCTCTTATTTAAAGATGAGTGTATTTTGAAGGATAAAAAATGATAAGAAACCGAGTCGTCACTCTGAACAAAGTGAAGAATCCAGAAAAACAATTTTGAATTTTGAATTAGAAGAAAAAGAATCGTCTTTTCCGCGGAAGCGGAAATCCATTTTCAAGCAAAGAAATAACTTAATATCAATATCCACGACTTAAAACCCCTGGCAACTAATTTTTTTCAATAAACATTCCCAATATTTGAAATAGATTCCCGATTGGGTCGGGAATGACGTTTCTGCTTCTTCTCATTTGTAATTTATAATTTATAATTGTTTTTTTTACCTATCTTCCGCCGAAAAAATTGCTTTCAGCAGTTCGCGGTTCATTTTGCTTATGAATTTTGCTGAAATTCCTTTTGGGCAGACAGCTTCACATTCGTAGTGGTTGGAGCAAGCACCGAATCCTTCAGCGTCCATTTGCTCAAGCATTGCTTTTACTCGCGCTTTGCGTTCAACTTCGCCTTGGGGCAGTAATGCGAAATGGCTGACCTTCGCTCCTGTGAAAAGCATAGCCGCACCGTTTGGACACGCGGCAATACACGCCCCGCAACCGATACATTCAGCGGAATCCATCGCTGAATCAGCTTTTGCCTTTGTAACCGGTAAAGCATTGGCTTCCGGTGCTGAACCGGTATTAACACTTATGTACCCACCAGCTTGAATAATTCTATCCAATGCCGAACGGTCAACCATCAAATCCTTGATAATCGGGAAAATCTTTGCTTTGTAGGGTTCCACAAAAATCACATCACCGTCTTTGTAATTTCTCAAATGGAGCTGGCAAGCTGTTGTCTTTGGTATTGAGCCGTGAGGTACACCGTCTATGACCATCCCGCAAGCGCCGCAAATTCCTTCTCGGCAATCGTGGTCGAAGGCAATAGGCTCTTTTCCGAGTTGCAGTAAATCTTCGTTTAGCGTATCGAGCATTTCTAAAAAGGACATATCCTCGTTGACCTTGTTCGATTCATAAGCTTCAAAACGCCCTTTTGCATCGGCCGATTCCTGCCGCCAAATATTTAAAGTTATTTTCATTTTCATTTCAAATTATTATTTAAAAACAAAATTAATAAATTTTTGTTAAAACTCGAGAAATTAATTCTTCGACTTTTGAAATACATCAGAACTTTATTACTTTTGCTTATTATAAAACTAAAAAACACAGAAAAATGCTAAATTATTCAACATTTAGAAATGAATATCCGACAAAAACGGTGACCGAGTTAACTAAAGAAGTCTTTGAAAAAATTGACCAAAGCAAACACTTGAACATTTTTATTACGTTGAATATGGATAATGCGCTCATTCAAGCCACGGAATCGGACAGGCGTCTTTCCGACGGCACACCCCGAAAATTGGAGGGAATGTTAATCGCCGTAAAAGACAACATTTCTACTCGGGATTTGCGAACCACCTGCGGTTCCAAAATGCTCCACAACTTTGTTCCTGTTTATTCCGCTACGGCAATCGAGCGTTTGGAATCTGAAGGCGCGATAATAATCGGCAAAACAAATATGGATGAATTTGCGATGGGAAGCTCGAATGAAACATCGTATTTTGGAGCGGTTTTAAATCCAATCAATAATGAATTCGTTCCCGGGGGTTCGTCCGGAGGTTCCGCCGCGGCAGTATCAGCCGGATTATGCCACTTAGCGCTCGGTTCCGATACGGGTGGCTCCGTTCGTCAACCGGCGGCATTTTGCGGAGTTTATGGTTTAAAGCCAACTTATGGCAGGATTTCCCGCTACGGTCTTACTGCCTTAGCATCGTCGCTTGATCAAATTGGAATTTTAGCTCCAAACATAAAAGATTTATCCTTGGTTTTGGATATAATCAGCGGCAAAGACTCGATGGACTCAACTTCAGCACCTTACCCCCCCCACAAAAACTTTCACTGAAATACCATCCGAATTGCCAAACGATTTTAAAGTAGGCATTTTAAAAGAGGATGTTTTAAAGAACTGCTCCGCGGATATTCAGTTGAAGTATATGGAATTTCAGGATAGGATTCAATCTTTAGGGGGTCGCTTAGAGTATATCGAATTTTCAAATCCTGAGGTATGGATTCCTGTCTATCAGATATTGATGACGGCCGAGGCTTCATCGAATTTAGCACGATATGACGGCGTTCGGTATGGGTACCGAACACCCGACCAAACCGCCGAAGATTTTGTTGCTAAGACTCGCACCGAAGGTTTCGGCGACGAGGTCAAACGTCGTATTATGCTTGGCACTTATGTTCTTTCAAGCGGATATTATGATAAATACTACCTGAAAGCACAAAAAGCCCGACGATTGATTTACGAGAACTATATTGATATATTCCAAAAATTGGATTTTATTTTAATGCCAACCACTCCGACAACGGCATTCAAATTTGGGGAAAAGACCGAAAATCCTATCGAAATGTATTTGTCCGATTTTTTTACCGTGTCCGCTAATTTGTCCGGTGTTCCGGCTGTTAATGTCCCCGCCGGTTTTAGCGAAAGTGGTTTACCGATTGGAATGCAGATTCAAGCACCGCATTTTAAGGAGGCGGAATTGGTAAATCTGGCAAATAAGCTCTGAGTTCACTAAGGTGGAAAAATATTTTTAAAAAACAACGCGCATCTATCATCAATTAATAGAAATCGATACAGCTTTTTAAAGATTTATGACAAAAAATTAATTTAATGAATGAGAAAGAAATGGCATTCTCAGTTGTCTATAGATTGTGTTATGGTACAAAAACAAAAAAATGAGTTAAATATGAAATTGAAATTATTCCTTTTATGCTTTCTTTTTTTTCCCTATTACATTTTCGCCGGCGATTCGCTGAACGATAAAACTGAATTTATGACCCCCCGAAACCCGGTCGTGGAAGTTTTCACTAATACAGGCAGTTACAAAGGCGCTCTGACTTATGCAGTTCTAAACGACTATATTCGTAAAAATCCGGCGGGCATTATACCAATAGTTTATCATACTTACAGCCCATTTCAATATGATCCTTTTTATCAGATAAATAGAAAAATGAATCTCGACCGTTGGAGTACCTACGCCAATCTTTTTGATATGAGTTTGGACAACTCCGCCGCTGTGGGAGGTCACTATTTCCATCAAGATCGCGACGATATAGATAGCTTGATAAGAACTATTAATACCCAGCGTAAAATCATTGTTCCCGCCAAGATGTCAATCACTATGACCAAAGAAGCGGATTCCGCTGAAATAACAGTTCGAGTCCAAGCCGTTAGTGATTTTGGAAATAGAACAGTTTTTATTTACTTGATGGATACCTATTATACTCGATACGAAGTTCATAAATATCGTGACGATGAGGCTTTGACTCCAAACAAAGAAGCGTACTTCCGCTGGATTCCGCGAGCTATCGTTCCCGACGACAAAGGTTTGGAAGTGAGACTTATGGAGGGCTCCGATACCACCCTAAAAATAAAAGTACCCACAAATAGAATTGGCTTTTTGAACGATAAAAAACTTTACGCTATTGCTGTTCTCCAATCCCCGACTTCAACCAATCTAATTCAGGCTGTTACCACTTACAACCCGATGAGAGCGAAAGTGAAATTCGAAGGAAAAGAAGTACAAACCGGCGACAGTGCTTATATTCAAATCCAACGCGAGCAAAAGAACTTTTTCACATTTACACTCGAAAATCCGTACAATTACGAAGTAACATACAATGTGCAGGCTTATGATAACGCAAAACTCTTCTACATCTCATTGATGCGATTCGACGATACAACCTACACCTTGCAACCTTATGAAAAGAAAGATATTCGAATTTTAGTCGTTAGTCAGTACTCTGCCGATTTTGCTAATATTGATCTAGTTATCAAACCAATGAATGTACCCGATCCGGCGCTACAACAGGATGCTTTTTTCCTGTCAATTTTTGCAATAACCAAAGGCATACATTGCGCCACTTTGCACACCTATCCCAAATTGGAAAACGACGCGGAAGCCTTGGACAACCTAATTCGTGATTTTTCAGAAGATTGGGCGGTATGCCCCTACGATGTCTTTATGAAAGGCTTCTACGATATGCCGATAAAATTGTATTACCTTATGCTCGACACTCGGAACATCCCTACATTTGGACTATATAAAAAGCGTGTTGATTTCTGTCTCTCACTTTTAGAGCACGGCAAAGGCGTTATCCTTTCCACTCCTTATGAACTTTCAATGGCTCAAAATGCGTATAAGGATTTTAACTATATCAGCCAACCCCAAATGAAGAACTTTCTTGCCGACAAGGTCGGCATCACTTTGGGGACGCACTACAATCTATATTTACAACCGGGTTTTCCTTGGTGGCCCGTTGTAAATGTTTTTGGAATACCGGAGAGTATATTCAGTACCGATGTTACTACTAAAAATGTAGTTATAAATTATGGTCACGGCATTGATAGCGTAATAACCAAAACAAATAATATCGAATCAATGAAAATAAACGGAAAAAACCTTAAAACAAAGGGCTTCCTGCGCTACGACATAAAAAATTCACCAACCGATGAATTTGCCGGAGTAACTTCCGAAATCGGCGAAGGAAGATTGCTCTATCTCGGATTTGGACTCGAAAACTCAGCTTACTATGGTCGTAGAAATATTGTCGAAAATACGATTTATTGGCTAACTAAAGGAGCCAGAAGGAAAAGAGGATCGTTAAAGGTTAGTCCGGCGTTTTATGATTTCGGAGGCCACGAGATTTATTCAACAACTACCATAAAAGTAAATATTAGAAACGGTGGCGATTCTACTGTGAGAATAAAGGATGTTTATATAGAGAAATTCAATGAATCATTTATATTCGACACTTCGGCAATAGCATATAAGCTGGAGCCCGGGCAATCCTTCGACCTGCCTTTAGTCTTTGAACCGAAAAAGCGTCAAACAATGCAATCTCTTTTATGTATTGACTCCGATGCTTTTTATTCACCCTATGCTAGTGTTACTCTCATCGGTAAAGGTCTTCTTACTCAGAAAGCACCGCCGCCCGATGAAGAAGAAAACGACCAATGGTTGGATATAGCAACAGTCCGAAATTCGGATAAACTGAATATCAATTTTAGACCAAACAGCGATGCAAAGAAAATTAAAATAACGCTCATTGACGGCGAAGGTAATAAGTTCAATATTAATTACTTTCCAAACGCCGGTTCGACAATGCAGACTTTAACTTTCAACAAAAACCTTTTCAGCGCGGAACAATACCAATTGAAAGTAGAAATTGACGGCAGGGTTATTACCAAAAATATTAACGTTTCGGAG
>JBBRAO010000048.1:0-17889 GCA_038206725.1 Kapaibacterium sp. (SeqCode) | reverse complement strand
TTTCCACCCGAAGAAAATTTTCAACCCAACCGGGGCTGAATTCGGATTTCGCTTTTACCACGGGTTTCACCCGCGGTTATTGAGATGAAGCTACTTCGTAGCTGGAAGATGGCATCTCGACTCCGCTCGATGACCGGCACGAGCATTACCACGGGTTTCACCCGCGGTTATTGAGATGAAGCTACTTCGTAGCTGGAAGATGGCATCTCGACTCCGCTCGATGACCGGCTCGAGCATTACCACGGGTTTCACCCGCGGTTATTGAGATGAAGCTACTTCGTAGCTGGAAGATGGCATCTCGACTCCGCTCGATTGCCGGCACGAGCATTACCACGGGTTTCACCCGCGGTTATTGAGATGAAGCTACTTCGTAGCTGGAAGATGGCATCTCGACTCCGCTCGATGACCAAAAAAAAAATGGGTTGATTCCGAAAAATCAACCCATTTTAAGTGTAACACTATTGTCTTATTTGAACAAGAACATAGCTACCGAATGTTGTGCCCATTGCGCTAATGGCGACCACCAAACACCAAAAAGAAGTGTTGGAATAACTGTTAAAAGTACTAATGCAATAGAAGGCTTGGAAACAGTAAATTTCTGTTGGTCGGCGTCCATATTTCTCAAAAACATATTTCTGAAAACTTTTGCATAGTAAAAAAGTCCAATTACACTATTGATTATACCAACAAGGGCAACCCATACGTAATTAGAATTTAGAACAGCGGCAAATACATAGAATTTACCTGTGAACCCCGCAGTAGGAGGCAAGCCTGCTAACGATATTAGGAAAATCGCCAGACATATAGCCAAGAATGGAGATCTGAATCCTAAGCCGGCATATTCTTCAATTTCTTCTGTACCTGTTTTATCAGCGATAAACATAACAATTATAAATGCGCCCAAATTCATAAACATATAAACAAGGAAATACATTAAAACTGCCGCTACACCTAAATCGTTCATAACCAATACGCCCATAAGCATAAAGCCGGCGTGCGAGATACTTGAATAAGCAAGCATTCTTTTGATGTTTGTTTGCCATAAGGCTGTTAAATTACCTACTGTCATAGATAAAACCGACATTATAGCAATAATCATCTTCCAATCAATGGAGGTCAAAACAGGCCAAGAAGCATTGTTTGAAAAAGCTGATGTAGCGAATGTCAGATGGAAGAATCTAATCAATATGGCAAAACCGGCCGCTTTTGAAGCTACCGACAACAACGCTGTAATTGTTACAGGTGCTCCTTCGTAAACATCAGGTGTCCAGAAGTGGAATGGTACTGCGGAAATCTTGTAACCTATACCAACGACTATCATAAGTCCGCCAATCAACAATGGAGCTAAATCAACTCCTGATTGGATGGCTAAATTAATGGCATCTAAGTTTAAAGATCCTGTTAAACCGAAAAGCAAGGACATACCATAGATCATAATCGCGGAGGAAGTTGCACCGTAAATAACGTATTTAAGCGAAGCTTCCGATGCTCTTTTGATTTCCTTGGTGTAACCTGCTAAAACATAAGAGCTAATACTCATAGTCTCTAATGCAAGATATATCATAATAAGGTTCGTTGCGGATGCCATTAAAAACATACCGATAGTCATACCGACGATTAACGAATAATATTCGCCAACCTTGCGACCGCCTTCATATAATTCTTTCGATAATAAAGACATAAGCATAACTATTATAGCCGAACCCAATACGATAAATTTGAAGAATTGACCAAAAGCATCAACAGCAAGCATTTTAAAAAATATTGAATTACCGGTATGAGAACCTTGGAATAATAATAGAATACCTGTTAAAACTAACCCGCCGATAGATACATAAGCTGTTATATTTTTCGATTTTTTAAAAATAATATCAAATAGTAATGCCGCAATAAAGGTTACTATCAAAGCCGTTTCAGGTAAAAACTGAGCGACGCTCTGGCTAACCGCTGATACTATGGCATTAATTGATTCTGAAGTTATCATATTTATTTCTCGTAATATTCTCTATATTTGAGTAAAATAATAAAATGTTAAAAACTATAAAATACTACTGAATAGAGTTGGGCTCACCTTTACAAATTCAACAAGATGGTCTAAAGAAGCGGACATCATATTGAGAAGTGGGTTAGGCATAATTCCAAATAGTATAACTACAATAGCCAATGGAATTAAAGCACCAAGTTCGATAGCATTTACATCGTCGTGTTTATATATTTTGTGAGTTGGATCCCAAGGGCCTGACCAAATTGCCGGTAATTTACCAAAGAATACTTTTTGTAGCGCCCATAGCATATATCCTGCACCTAAGATGATACCAAATGCGGAAATCATAGTTAAGTAAGGATATGTTTTAAATGAACCCAAGAAGACTAATGATTCACTGATAAATCCGCTCAAGCCCGGAAGACCGATTGCTCCGAAGAATGCGATTGCTGTGATACCCATAAAGATAGGCATTTTATTAGCCAAACCACCGAAGTCGTCCAAACCGCGTTTGTGTGATCTTTCGTAAATTACGCCAACGATTAAGAAGAGCATAGCTGTGATTGTACCGTGGTTGAACATTTGTAGAACCGCTCCAACCATACCTTCAGGTCTTAATGATGACATACCTAAAACTACGTAACCCATATGGCTAACGCTGGAGTAAGCAATCATCTTCTTCAAGTCGCGTTTACCGACCCTGAATTGTCCTAAAGCGCACAAACCGCCATATACAATACTCACTACACCAAGAACGGCTATCCAAAATTGGAAATGTAATGCACCGTCAGGGAACATAGCGAAGTTAATCCTCAAAATACCGTAAGTACCCATTTTCAAAAGCACGCCTGCCAAGATAACACTAATAGGCGTTGGAGCCTCGACGTGAGCGTCAGGTAACCAAGTATGGAATGGTACAATCGGAACTTTAATAGCAAATCCGACAAATAATGCCGCAAAAGCAATAAACCTCCAAGAAGTATTTACTCCTGCCAATAGTGAACCCGGAAGGTATTTTGCAGGATCCATCATATCGAGCATATTGAATGAACCGACACTGAAATATAGAGCTATTATAACTAATAGCATAAACACACTACCTACTAACGTATAGATAAAGAACTTGATAGCGGCATATTCCTTGCGTGGACCACCCCACATACCAATAAGGAAGTACATAGGTAGCAACATAAGTTCCCAAAATACATAAAATAGGAAAAAGTCTAAAGAAACAAAGACTCCCATCATACCTATATCTAATAATAGATACATTATAAAGTAGCCTTTAACAGATTTTTTTATGCTGAATGATGCTAATGCCGCGCAAAAACAAATTAATGCGGTTAATAGAATCATTGGAGCGCTCAATCCATCAATACCTACGAAGTAGTTAATGTTTATATTACCAACCATAGGAAGGGTAGCTTTTATCCAAGATACCTTCTCAACAAATTGGAATCCATCAACATTATTAATTCCTGTCAACGAATTATTGAAATTCAAATAGATAATTACTGCCATTACCAATTGAACAAAGGTTATACCTACTGTCATCCATTTGAAAATTTTATCTGTATTAGCTTTCGTATCATCATCTTTACCGGAACGGATAAATAGCATCGCTATCATCCCTAAAAGCGGCAAAAATGTAATCCAAGTTAAAATCGAGGAGCCAAAAACTGTACTAATATAGCCTCCCATCAATCCTCCAAAAGAATATACTGAATTATTCTGTTATTTTTCATAAAAATTATATAAATATATATATTAAAGTAATTAAACCAATTACTGCTAAAATCACATAAGTTTGGATTCGACCGGTTTGTATTTTACCTACTCCCAATCCAAAAATTCCTGTTACTTTGGCTGTTAAATTTACCATTCCGTCAACAACTACGTTGTCGAATATGCCCGTAAATTTGGCTGATAAGCGAGTTATCCAGCTTGTTCCGTTTACAATTCCATCAATAATTTTGTTATCGAAGAGGGCTAAAAGTTTAGCACCTAAAACGGTTCCGCCAATTACAGTCATCGCGTAAATTTCATCAAAATACCATTTGTTTAACGAGAACTTGTAAATAAAACCGAGTTGTCTTGCAAATTTATCCGCATCGAAGAATTTGAATTGATAAATCATAAATGCAAACAAAATACCACCACCGGCTATTAGTATTGATAAAATCATAGCAGGGTAGTGAGCTTGTTCAACAGCTTCTTCAAATCTCGTGATAGTTTCTTCTTTTTCAACTGCAGAAGTAGTGCCGGCAATCGCACCTTGAACAGGATTATTATCATATTCCTTTTCTACAAGGTTATGTTTCCATTGGTATTCTACAGGTACAGCCGATTCCGGTTGTTTGATTTTCTCATAGAACCAACCAGTATGGGCGTTTAATGGGTTAAGTGAGTAAACTCCCCACACTGAAGCGGCGGCCAGTATTACCAATGGAAATACAATGTAAAAATTGTTTTCTTTAGTATGCTCTGCGATTTTGTTGCGAGGTTTACCGTTGAAAGACAAAATAGTCAATCTAAACATATAGAAAGCTGTCATACCCACAGCGGCAAATCCCATCAAAGGAATAAGCCAATGACCTGTTAACATTCCGTAAGCAACAGTAGAAGCCAGTATAGCGTCTTTGCTCATAAAACCTGAAGTAAAAGGTACACCGCAGAGAGCAAACGTAACGAACAGGAATGTTAGGTAAGTCCAAGGCATAGTTTTCCTTAAACCACCTAAGTTACGAATATCCTGTACATCGGTATGATGATCTTCTAAATGATGAGCTGAACGGTGCATTGCATAAATTACCGAACCTGATGCCAAAAACAAAGCGGCTTTAAACCAAGCGTGAGTTACTAAGTGGAAAAAACCTGTTGTATAAGCACCAACACCAAGAGCCATAACCATATATCCTAATTGGCTGACTGTAGAATACGCTAGGACTCGTTTAAAGTCGTTTTGCGTTATTGCTATGGTAGCGGCCATAAAGGCTGTGATAGCACCGGTATAAGCAATAACTGTTGAAGCATCAGCTGTGAAGATAGGGAAGACTCTCGCTATCATATAAACACCTGCGGCAACCATTGTCGCGGCGTGGATTAACGCGCTAACCGGTGTTGGACCTTCCATAGCATCCGGTAGCCAAACGTGTAATGGGAATTGTGCTGATTTACCTATTGCGCCGCAGAAGATTAAAATTCCGGCGATGGTTAAGACGGTACCACTACCAAATGGTAGGACGCCCATACCCATACTCTTGAAAATTTCGTCAAAAACGAAAGTTCCGTAAGTAGAGTACATAAACAAAATACCAATTAAAAAGCCAAAGTCTCCAACTCTGTTGACTAAGAAAGCCTTTTTGCCGGCATTTGCGGCTGAATCCTTTTCATACCAAAAACCAATCAATAAATAAGAACTTAAACCTACAAGTTCCCAAAATACATACATAAATAGGAAGTTATTGGCTAAGACGATTCCTAACATAGAGAATGTGAAAATACCGAGATATGCGTAAAACCTTGGGAATCTACTGTCATCTTTCATATATTCCATTGAGAATAAATGAACTAAAAAGCTGATTAAAGTAACGACCAAAAGCATCATCGCAGTCAGATTATCAATACCAAGGCCTACTCTAAAATCAAAATTCCCTATGGAAAACCAAGTGAATTTAACTTGTATGAGTGCACCTTTGACAAATAATCCGGTATCTCCATTAGCTACTGTTTCGGCGAATTTAGTTGTATATTTGGTTATTAATACAAAAATCGTCAGAAGGACGTCTATGCCCAATACAGCCGTTCCAATATGACCACTAAGCCTTCCCATTCTTTTTCCGAAGAAAATTAAGACTGCGAAAGTTAACAGTGGTAAAAGGAGTATAACTGTTCCTAAAGCTAATAAAGTTTGTGGAGCCATATTTATTTAAACTTATAAAATTAATTTTTCAATTTATTTATTTCATCTATTTCAAGATGTTTGTAATTTTGATAGATATTTAAAACTATCGCGAGTGCAACCGCGGCTTCAGCGGCGGCTAAAATAATCACAAATATTACGGCAACGTGTCCTTCGATATTAAAACCGCCATATTTGGAAAAGGCTATAAAATTGATATTTGCCGCGTTAAGGATTAATTCAAGCCCCATTAACACCATAATGGCATTTCTGCGGGTGATTACCGCGAATAAACCTAAGCAGAATAACAGCACGCTTACAATTAAATAACTATTTAAACCTATTGTGATCGTCATCAACGTATTCCTTAATTTAATACTGAATTATTTTCTACGTGCTATCAATGAAGCACCAACTATTGCTACTAAAAGTAAAACCGATGCTACTTCGAATTGTATCAAATATTGCGTTAACAGCATTTGCCCAATATCATTAACAGTTGACAGCGCAACTTCATTAGGATTACCTTTCATAAACCAGTTTGTATTTAAAAAAACTGTAATTAATGTAAATGCTAAAATCAGGGTTGCAAAGCCGGTTATGCCGAGTTGCATTTTGCCGGTCAATCCCCCTTTGAATTCAATTTGTGTGATTTTACTGGTCAACATCACACCAAAAATGATCAATACCAAGATACCACCGACATAAATCATAATTTGAGTCACAGCAATAAAGTCAGCGTTTAACAGAACATATAATCCCGCAATTCCAAAAAATGTAAATAGCAGTGAAAATGCGGAATACATAATATTCTTTGCAAATACCACTATTGCCGCGGAACCAATGGTTACGGCGGTAAGAACCCAAAATGCTATACTTATAATATCCATAATCTATCATTTAATATACTTGTTAACAAAATAAAAGCTTATCGGCAAAATCATCTTAATTTTAAGATACTTCTTTTGCTTCAAGTGCTTTTTCCTCTTTTATCTTAGATAAGTTATCACTTAACATTTTTCTTTTTTCGTCTATCATTTGAGGCGTCATACTGCTTAAATGATAATATAAATTTTTTCTATCGTAGGTAGCATATTCAAAATAGTCCGTCATATTAAGTGCGTCAAATGGGCAAGCGTTTGCACACAATCCGCAATAACAGCATTTTGAAAAATCAATGTTGTATTTAGATACCCAAAGTTTTCTAGGTTTACCGTTTGCCATTAAAGGTTGGTCAGGATCTCCATCAACAACTTTGAAAGAGTCAAGTTCAATACAATTAACAGGACAAGCTTTTACACATAAGTTGCAAGCCGTACAAGCATCTGGTGTATATTCCAGCCTATTCCTTGCATATTCGGGCATAGCGTCTGTTCCTGATTTTACTCTTGCGTCAATATTTGGGTATTGATTTGTCACATTCTTATAAAACAAATGCTTTATTGTTATGGTCATACCCACTAATGCACTATAAATACTATCCCAAAGAGCTTTTATATAAGTTTTGTACATAATGTATTTTTTTCCTTTATTTTCTTATTTAGCAAAAATATTAATGGAGAACTCCCCATAAAGTGATAACTAAAAAACAAACTATTGATAATGGAAGCAACACTTTCCAACCGATGTTCATTAATTGGTCAACTCGAAGTCTTGGTAATGTCCAGCGTACCCAAATTTGCATAAATACTACTGCAAAAGCTTTTGATACAAACCAGAATGCACCCCAAATAGGACCGTTCATATAGTCACCGAATGGTGATGTCCAACCACCTAAAAAGAGAATTGTCATAATTGCAGCTACTATATACATATTAGCATATTCGGCAAAGTAAAACATAGCGAATTTCATACCGCTATACTCGATAAAGTAACCGGCTACGATTTCGGATTCACCTTCAGATATATCGAAAGGTGTACGGTTGGTTTCGGCAAGTGAAGCAATAAAATAAATTAAAGCTAAACCCATAGTAAAAGGTATAACCCATATTTTTGTTATATTACCAGGTCCGCCAAATATGAACCAATTCCAAAATCCACCGCTTTGTGCAACATTGATATGTTGGATATCCAAACCGGCTAAAAATCCATTGTGAGTGCCGCCAACTGCGGTCATCAATTCTTTTGATACACCTAAGCCACCGAATGTAAAGGTGCTTGTCAAAGCCGCTATTGTAAGCAAACAAATACTTGCAGGAAGTTCATAACTTACTATTTGCGACGCTGAACGCATAGCACCCAATACGGAATACTTATTATTAGATGCCCAACCGCCCATTACAATACTAATTACACCTAATGAACTAGCGGCTAACAAATAAAACAAGCCTAAGTTTAAACTGGCAGGTATAAAGTGTGAACTGAACGGGATGACGGCAAAACAAGCATAGGATGCCGCAAACATAAGAAATGGTGCAAAATTATATAATGGTTTATTAACAGCATCGGGTGTTATATCTTCTTTTTGAAGTAATTTTACAACTTCGGCTATTGGTTGAAAAATACCCCAAGGTCCGGTACGCATAGGACCAAGACGTTCTTGCATAAATGCCGATATCTTTAATTCTCCCAATATTGCGATTAATGCATATAATAGTACGAATATCAGAGGGATGATACTTATTATTAATGCTGTAATAAATTCATTATTGATAAAGCCGTTTATAAAATTTTCCATTTTCAGTTTTGTAATTAATTAAACATTATTATCTATCAACATCGCCCAAAACTATATCCAAACTGCCTAATGTAACCATTAAGTCAGCTATCATATAGCCTTTGGAAATATCTGGTAAAACACTTAAATTCGAAAAGCCTGTGCTTCTTACTTTTATGCGCGACGGTTTATCGGTGCCATCGCTAACGATATAGAAGCCCAACTCCCCTTTAGGGTTTTCAGCACAAGAATAAATTTCGCCCTTCGGTGGTTTCACTCTTTTAGGAACCTTTTCTCTTACATCGCCTTCCATAGGCATTTGAGCTATAGCTTGTTCGATTATTTTACAGCTTTCTTCCATTTCGTTCATCCTAACAATGTTACGATTCCAAGAATCGCCAATAGTACCTAATTCACCGGTACCAACGCATACGTTAAAATCAAATCTCTCATAAATGGAATAGGGTTGAGCCTTACGTAAATCAAACGGAACGCCGGAACCTCTTAATACAGGACCTGTACAACCGAAATTAATAGCCACATCACCCGGAAGGATACCTGTGTTTATTGTTCTAACTATGAATATCTTATTATTAATGAGGAGATCCATTATTTCAGCATTTGTTATTCTAATTCTCTTGATTGCATCAAGACAGTCTTCTTTGAAAGTTGGATAAATGTCACGAGCTAAACCACCAATCCAAAAATAATTATAGAGCAGTCTCGCACCGGAGCAATGCTCCAAAATCTTAACAATAAATTCTCTGTCACGGAATAAATATAAAAAAGGTGTGAAAGCACCAGTATCCAAGCCAAATGCCGCAACGGCGATTTGGTGATTGCCTATTCTATTCAATTCACTTAATATAACGCGGATATATTCCACTTTGTCGGATACTTCAATTCCTAAAAGTTTTTCTACTCCCATCACATAAGGTAATTCATTGTTTATTGCACTACAATAATCCAATCTATCAACAAAAGGTATGATTTGAGGATATGTCTTAAACTCACAATGTTTTTCCATACAACGGTGTAAATTTCCGATGTGTGGAATAACTTCTGTGATTATTTCACCATCTAATTCTGCTTCTAAACGCAATACCCCGTGAGTGGATGGATGTTGAGGTCCTATGTTAACCCGAAATTTATCACTTTCGAACGGGCTGTATTCTACATCTACTTTTTTCTTTTCGCCCACTGTTTATACCTTTTTCATTATTTCTAATTTAATAATCATATAATTGTCTTAATTAATTGACTTTAATACCATGATAAAACTCTGGTGCTTGATAGTCTTTTCGTAATGGATGTCCTTCCCAATCGTAGGGACACAAAATTCGTATAAGATTGTGGTGTCCCACAAATTCAATTCCCATTAAATCCCAAGCTTCGCGTTCGTGCCAATCTGCCGTTCGCCAGCATCTTTCAACTGTAGGAACCTTAGGGTTGTCTTTAGGAACAAATAATTTGATAACTATTCGATGGTTTAAGGATACAGAATAAATATGGTAAACAGCCGCTAATTTATCTACTAAATCCATAGCCGTGATCGAATTTAGAAAATCGAAAAGTAAACTTTCGTTGTCTCTCAAAAAAAGACTAATTTCTAATATTTTATCACTTTGAATTTCAATAAATGGATCTCCGGCCGCTGAATCATTGAAACTAATGATTCTATCCCCGAATTCTGTTTTTAAAACGTCGTAAATTTCTTTCGCTTGCATAATGCCTCACATTTTAATTTGGATATCACTAGGTGACTCAGCAAAATTACTGTTTTTGAATTTTGCGTCTTCTTCGGCAACTCTTTTGCGTTTGTTAAAAATTGCTTCCTGATTGATCATTGCCTGTAACTTCATCATCCCTTCTTGGAATGCTTCCGGGCGTGGAGGACATCCCGGTATATAAACATCAACCGGTATGATTTGATCAAGACCTTTAAGCACGTGGTAACCGTGTTCCCAATATGGACCACCGCTTGCCGCACAAGAACCAACAGCAATAACATATTTTGGTTCTGCTAATTGTTCGTAAAGCCTTTTAACTCTTTCTGCCATTTTTAATGTAATTGTACCGGTAACAAACAAAAAATCAGCTTGTCGCGGTGAGGAACGAAAAATAATGCCATACCGCATTAAATCATAGTGAGCGGCATTAACCGCCATAAATTCAATAGCGCAACAAGCTAAACCAAATTGGAGATACCAATCGGATTTACTGCGACCCCAATTTAAAACGTCTTCGACGGTGGCGAGTACTATACCACCACCTTCGGTAGGGTCATTTAATCTATTTAAAATTCCCATTTTTATCCTAAATTTTTATTCTAATCAATTTTTTTATTAATAACTAAATCTTTTAATTTTGGAATAACCGGAATAGGCTTATCCCAATCTAAATCGCCTTTAGCCCATACGTGGGCAAAACCTGTCAACAATATCACAACGAATACCAACATTTCTAAATACCCAAACCAACCGAATTGTTTGAATACAACAGCCCAAGGTAATAGAAATACTATCTCGACATCGAATAGCAAAAATATCAATGCTATTACATAGAAACGAATATTAAAGCGGAACCACGAACCACCATAGGGGATTTCACCACATTCATAAGTTGAGTTTTTTATAGGGTTTGGATGACTTGGCCTAATCAGAGCCGCCGCCCCTAAGCCAATGCCGACAAAGATTATACCGACTATAAAAAACAATAGAATCATTCCGAAATTTGTAAGCATAAATCAAACTTTTTTAATATTTAAAAACTTTTCACTTCAAAAATAGAATTATTTATTTGTTTAGCAAATTAATTCTCAATAAAAATATGTATATTTTTCCACATTTTTTTACAATAATTTATTATGTAACAATATAAAAACACTTACGAATTAGGTCGAAATCGTCTTAAAAAAATTGGTTGACGGTACCGACATATATATAAGCTATACCAAAACTAAGTGACCGATAATAAAGACCTGAGAATTTATTTGTATTATTCATTATATCTAAAAATTCTTCGCGGCAAGGATATTTTGAGGCGGTATCGGTGAGATAACTATATGCAAATTCATTATTAGTGAGCAATTTAGCTAATAAAGGCAAAAATGTTTTGTTATAAATACTATATATGTATCGAAAAAAACCTTTGGGTTGACCAAATTCCAAAATAACAACTTTTCCCCCGGGCTTAACAACCCTTGCCATTTCTTCGAGGCATCTCGCGGTAGAGTCAACATTCCTTATACCAAATCCAATAGACGATACATCGAAAGAATTATCTGGAAAGGGGAGGTTCAAAGCATCCGCTTGGCGGATTTCTATGTCATAGTTCTTGTTCTTAAATTTTTCCGCAGCGATTTGCAACATATTATTATTAAAATCCGACGCGGTTACTCCTCCGTTCGAGCCAACTATTTTTTTAAATCGAATTGCCAAGTCACCGGTACCGCTTGCGCAATCCAAAATCGAATCGTCCGATTTCGCCTCCGACAGGCGAACGGTTTTCTTTTTCCAAATCTTATGAATACCAAAAGATAAAAGATTATTCATTAAATCGTATCGCTTTGCTATTTGGCTAAACATATTATTTATTTCTTGACTCATAATCGTAATTCGTTTTATTAAAAAAACAAAAATAAGACTTATAATTGAAAGTAGAAAGAATGAACTAATATTAATTAGTTAATACGGTATTTATTTTTTAATTTTGATGTTTTATAAATTAATAATTCGACGGAATGTAAAAATGAATGAACAAAGAACAAAATTTAGTATTTGGATGCAAGCCCTTAGACCATTTTCTTATACCGCCTCTGTAATCCCTGTTTTATTGGGTGCTATGATAACTTTGGTATTTTGTAAAGGCGAAGTAAATTGGTTGCTTATGATTGTGATTGGATTGGGTAGTCCGTTGTTTCAAGTAGCCGGAAATCTGATTTCAGAGTACTATGATTTCAAACATAAAGTTGATAGACCCGAAACATTCGGCTCGAGCCGTGTTTTAATTGACGGTTTACTGCAACCAAAACAAGTCTATAGAGCGGGTATTGGTGTTTTGGTCGCACTATTTGCAATAGGTATGATTCTGGTTTACTTTAGAGGAATACCTATGTTAATAATAGGTATAATAGGCATTTTAGCCACTTTATTCTACACTGTTTTCAAATATAGGGCTATGGGAGATTTCCTGATTTATCTTACATTTGGACCATTAATGGTATTCGGAACTACTTATGCATTAATCGGCAATTATGATTTATTAGTTATGAGTTTGATATTGTCTATTCCTGTCGGATTTTTAGTCGCCGCTATTTTACACGCAAATAACACACGCGATATAATGCACGATACACAAGCCGGAATTAAAACTCTTGCAAGCACACTTGGTTTGAAAGGCGCGCAATTTGAATATTACTTTTTAATTTTCGGTTCATTTTTAGCAGTTGTTGTTTTTATCATATTGGGTATGGTTAGTCCTTGGTCATTCCTTGTGTTTTTAAGTTTTATGCCGGCATTGAAAAATGTTAAATTAATGACTAAAGCCGAGGTGAAAAACCCGAAAATAATTGAAATGTTGGACGTTATGACAGCTCAGCATCATATGTTATTCGGCTTGTTGTTCTCGTTTAGTATATTAATAATGGAGTTCATTAAATAATGAAAAAAGTACTACCCGGTTTTATATTAGCCGCTATATTTTGGTTCTTGATGTTTTCACCCTGGACAAAGGATTTGTTCAATTTTTGGTATTTGATGATTGTTGCAACGACAACTTTAATAACCTACAGCTTTATAGTGGGACGTAAGGAAACAAAAATTGTATATAATTTCCGGTGGAAATGGATTCCAGTCGGTGTCTTAGCCGCGACAATATTATATGTCTTGTTTTTAGCAGGAGACTACTTTTCCAGTTTAATTTTCGATTTTGCGGGCAGGCAAATAGATAATATATATGCCACCAAATCGCAATCCGGACAGATTTTCATCGGGTTAGCGTTGTTTTTGCTCATCGGACCAGCTGAAGAAATATTTTGGCGGGGATTTGCCCAACACCATTTATCGCTCGATTACGGCGAAACAAGAGGCTTTCTAATTACCGCCGTTGTTTACACGTTTGTGCATATTTGGTCGTTCAACTTCATTTTGATTATGGCGGCACTTATTTGCGGTCTGTTTTGGGGATGGCTGTACAAAAAATATAAATCAATTTGGCCCTGCATTATTTCGCACGCTATATGGGATGTAGTTATTTTTATAATTTTACCGATATCAAAATAAGTTGAAAGTTGTAAATGTGAAGAAGACGATAGGTGTTTTTCGCGGCACTGGGTATTTAACTTGTTGAACCTTCGGAAGGTTGTGGAATGTATTCTTGAATAGCCACGACTTTTAAGTCGTGGAAAATGAAAATAAGCGAACTGGCTTTAGCCAAATTGAAACTTGATTTTGGCAAAAGCCAAAAAAAACTTATTTCCCATATCGACCTTAGCTTTAATACTCAATCCCACGCTTAAGCGTGGGGTTGAGTAAGTAATAAGGTTATTGTATTCGTACATATTGCTTTTCTACTAAGGTTTTGAATATAAAATAAGGGTTTTTTATGCAACGTCAGGGTATCTTATTTCACCCTTTCAGGGTTTAGAATAACCGCGCTAATATCAGTATTATAATAAGATGGATTCCCGCTTCCGCGGGAATGACGAATCGGCTTCATCTCATACAAAATTCAAAATTTTCTTCGCCATTTTTCAACTTCCAATTGATTGAAGACCGGCTTCTTATTGAAAACTCGTCCGATGACTTCAAGTCATCCGATGAATAAGAAAAAAAAATAAATATATTTATTTGTTTAATATCCAAAAAGTCCATAATTTAGTTTATGAATTTTTTAAAAAACCAATAGTTCGCTTTTGTTAAGGTATTAATGAGAAACTTAATTTACATATTCCTTCTTTTAATAAGCTATACAGTATATAGCCAAAGCTTATCCCTATTTAATGTTGATGCTACGGCTTTTCCATTAGTTCAAGCAAATTTCTATGCTTTCGATGCCTCGGGGAATCAGACAACAAATTTTTCCAAATCTGATTTTTCAGTAATTGAAAATGGACAGCCGAGAACTATAACTAATTTGGTATGTAATGAACCGACACTTCCGCAAGACATTTCCTCGGTTTTAGTTTTGGATGTATCCGGGTCTATGTGCGGTTTGGGTTTATTAATTGAAAAAGCCGCCGCCAATGCTTGGATTAATTTGCTTTCGCTGGGAAAGTCGGATTGCGCCATTACCAGCTTCAGTGATTTGACTTATATCAATCAGGATTTTACGACGAATAGAGCAAAATTGGTTCACGCTATCGATAATTTGAAATGTTTGGGTGGTACTGATTATAACAGGGCAATGCTCGACGCTATGGCGGGTGGTGTTCAAATTTCTCAAAAAGGGAAGCATAAGCGAGTAATAGTTTTTATGTCGGATGGAGGAATGAACTTCGAGCCCGATACGGCAAAGATAATAAGCGATGCCAATAATAATAATATTTCTGTATATTGCGTTATAATAGGTACTTCTGCTCCACGGTGTTTAAAAGTTTTTTCTAAAAGAACAGGGGGCTTATACTTTGAAAATATACAAACTAAGGAAGAAGCCGAAGAATGTTTCCGCAAAATATTTATCTCAGCACAGGGTGGAAATCCTTGCTCTATCGAATGGATGAGTGGATTTAGTTGTCAATCGGCTTGGAGATTTGTAACCGTTAAGCTGTCCACATTAGGTTTGGTTGGAAATACAAGCTATCAATCGCCATATTATTCATCCGGAAAATTGGAGTTTACTCCACCCTCGCTAAAGTTTCTAAAAGCCGTAAAAGATACCTGCTTAACTTTGAAAATAATTGCTAAAAACTCGGACTTCATTATATCAAATATCATCGTTTCCAATCCGGCGTTTAGGATTCACTCTCCCAAAAATTTTACTTTAAAATCGGGAGAAAGTCGTGACTTAGATGTCTGCTACACACCGGCGGACAGCGGGTTAACTTACTGTAAATTCACCTTTGAAAATGATTTATGCCCGGTTTATTATTACGCGAGCGGTGGTTTCCCAGGTAAAAAACCAAAAACGCAGACTTTGAAACTTATTCAACCCAATGGGGGCGAATCCTTTGTAGTTGGTATGGATACAGTAATAACTTGGGAAGGAGTATTGCCGGAAGATAGCGTGAAAATAGAATACACTATTGATAAAGGATTGAATTGGTTGCCGATAGCCGATTCTGTTACCGGCTTATCATATCAATGGAAGATTCCTAAAACTCCAAGTAGTGAATGTCTGGCGAGAGTAACGGCAAAAGTTAAATTCGATTCAGTTACTACCGATACTATTCCCGACCCCGATCCCGAAACAGATTCAGTCAAAATACAAATATGCAACCAAATATGGATGAAGCATAATCTTACTGTTGACCACTATCGAAATGGTGACAAAATTCCGGAAGTCACAGACCCTTCCAAATGGAAAGACCTAACAAGCGGTGCGTGGTGCTATTATAATAATGACCCGGCAAATAATCGTTTATACGGCAAGTTGTACAATTGGTACGCCGTGAACGATCCGCGTGGTTTAGCTCCCGATGGTTGGCATATTGCAAGTTTGAATGAATGGGACGATTTGGAAAAGTGCCTTGGCGGTTCAAGTGTTGCCGGGGGTAAGCTAAAAAGTATAGGAACAAAAGAAGGTGGAGACGGATTATGGTATAGCCCGAACAAGGGGGCTACAAATGAAAGTGGTTTCAATGCTCTGCCCGGTGGGTGGCTTAATGCTGATTCAGGAATTTTCTCTGCTCTGGGGTACACCAGTACTTTTTGGACTTTTACAGAAAGCGGCTCTATGGTGGCTTGGTCAAAGGGGCTCTACCAAAACGGAGCATACATTTCGCAGAGTGTTAAAAATAAAAATTGGGGGTTTTCAGTTCGTTGTATTAGGGATTAAAAAATTAGTAACCTTCCGAAGGTTTCAAACCTTCGGAAGGTTTAAAGAAAAAGAAAATGAAATTAAATTTAGAGATAAAATATATGAAAACGTTATTAATTATTGCAGTGCTACTGATTTCCCTAATCGGAACAGCTAATGCACAAACGCAGTCCGACCAATCGGACGCGGTTTGGTCAATCGTAATGCCGTCGGCGACCGCGCAGAACATAGATATGAAGAAATGCCTTTTGGGTGAAGGCAAAGATTCGGTAATTATTAGCTTTATGAGCAATACCGGCGCGTGGAAATTCCGCGTGGATTCCATTTATATACAAGGTGCGGATGCGGGAGCATTCAAGCAGGTATCCGGATTTGCCAAATACGCATTGTTAGTGGGAGAGACCCACTCTGCGGAATTCCGTTTCGTGCCTAATAGAGTCGGTATTCATACCGCTGAAGTAGTTATTATAACTCAAGCCGACACTTTGAAACGAACTATAGTTGGCGAGGGTGTTCAACCGCAATTGCAGATAATTAGCGATTTATTGGATTTTGGCGGGGTTGAAGTAGGTAATGACAAAACATTTCAGGATACTGTGCTCATCAGGAATATCTCAGCAACCGGCATTGTAATAGACGATGTTGTTCAGTTAGGTCCCGATAAAACGCAATTTGAAATCCTGAACGGCGGTGGTCAGTTTACATTAGCTCCAAATAGCAGTAGAAAGCTGACCGTGCGATTTAAACCTATTTATGGAGGTAGAACTTCGGGTCAGATTGGATTTGAGTATAATGGTACGGGTTCGCCGGCTATTGTGCAACTTTTTGGAACGGGTATCGGTGGATTGATAACAGTTCAATCGGATTCAGCTTATGCGGGTGAAAAAAGGAATATTAATATCGTATTTGAGAAAGTGAAACCGGAAGGGATTCGGGCATTAGCAAGTAGATTTTCGGCGACTCTGAAATTCCAAAAAACCATTTTAACCCCTCAGGATTATGGAAAAATCAGCGGGTTTACAAATGATTCAACATTGGTAAAAGTCGAAGCCGACATACCTAACAGCAATATTTTACTGTCCATCCCAATGATTGCTGGCTTAGGTACCGTTGAAGAAACCACACTTGAAATTTCGGATTTCAAATTGTATGACAATTCAGGTCTTGAGGTTGAATATAACGTAGATTACCGTTATGGTACATTCAAGCTTCTCGGTATTTGCCGTGAAGGTGGAACAAGACTCTTCAATCCATCAGGTAAAGTCGAACTGATGCAAATAAATCCTAATCCCGCAAGCGAGGACATTGAGATTAAAGTGAATTTGATTGAAGACGGTGCTTCTACCGTTTCGGTATATAATTTGAATGGTG
>JBBRAO010000047.1:0-19351 GCA_038206725.1 Kapaibacterium sp. (SeqCode) | reverse complement strand
AAGCGCTTAGTAAATTTAACGAAATCGTGCTTTCTGTTTCTGCCGGGTTTGGATATGAATTTATCGAGAATAAAGCATCGTCTTTAACAGATGAAGAATATGCTAAGTCCACCTTTGCGGCTTTGCCGTGAGCAAAGTACGGTCCTGTATTTGATGTCATTAATTCAGCTGGACCAAGCGCAAGTATTAGCATTACAATAAGATGGATTCCCGCTTCCGCGGGAATGACGTATCTTCTTTGCACTTTCAAAGTAGAAACCTTCGGAAGGTTCAGGAAACTGGATTCTTCACTTCGTTCAGGATGACTATGTCCTTTTATTACAAACTCATCCGATGACTCCGAGTCATCGAATGAGTTACTATTTATTGAAAGATTACTTTTTTGCTGACCTTCAAATCTTTGCTTTCGATTGTCAAGATGTATGCTCCGACGGCGATGTTACCCGGTGTCAAGGTTATATAGTGTCTGCCTTTTGCTAAATCAATCACTGTTTTTGAATAGACTTCTTTTCCGGTCAAATCGTAAAGTTTGAAGCTAACGTCGCTTTCTTCACCCAAAGCAAAATACACTTTCAATTCATTGGTATATGATGGATTTGGGAATATATTTTTGACTTGATCAACTTTGACATAAGATTCGTAATTAGGAATGGTAATCAAGTTGGCTTGGGCGAATTCTTGGCATTTTTTGGCTGTGGCGTCTAACTTTTGCCTGTTTTTAGCGGCAATTATAGCATAAGTTATTCTAGTTGTATCTCCACTGCGCAATGAAATTGGACCCGCGCTAATAACCATAGATGCATCGTTGATTTTCGAACTATCGCTTAATATCCCGCTTGTCATAGTCAACCATTTTTCATTTTTAGTAAAACCGTCATATATCCCGGGAAGTTTCTCATCGGAACTTTCGTTGTTCATCGCATAGAAGTTAACTCTGTGCGAATCGAGCAATTTAACGCCAACTAACGGGTCTTTGCTATCGCCGGTACTTTCAAAAACCCCATATTGATTTGTTCTGTCCCACAAACAGCGGTCATCTTCACTTTTCAGACCGATATCCCAATCGAAAAAATACCCCAAAAATAAGGAATCGGTAAAACGACCATTGTTTATTATATCAAATTGGATAAATATCACATTATCAACGTCCGGCAGATTATATTGAAAATTCGTCTGGTCTATGCGTATATCGGCATAATCCTGAATCTTTTTCGCTAATTCATAATCATTATAAGAACTGTTTGAAATAATCTTTGTAGCGTTTGAATCAACAATATTTATTCTTTTTTCTATAAAAAAATCTCTGCTTGGGTAATCACCATATTCATCTCTGGCAACGTCGGAAACCTTTCCTTTTCCACTACCCGCCATCACGGCACCTTCGAAAAGTAGTTTTGTATCGTTAAATATACAGCCCAGGCCTTGAACATTGCTTGGATAATCGTTATAACCAATGTTTCCCGAACTTGTTATAGTCATAGCTAACTTGTTTTTATCGAAAGTCATATAGGTTTGGTTCACCACAAAATTCAGTCCAGTTTCGTATAGATAATCTTTACTGTCAAAAAACATTAAGTCAATTTCAATCGGATAATTATAAGGCGTACTCTCAGGTAAAACAAAGCTTATCGGACCGATTTTGTGTTTGTATTGCTTTTTTGCCAAATCGCCAATTGTTAAAACCTGCTGATCAAATTTTATTTGCAGAAAATCTAGGGGATTGCTTCGCACCCGAACCTTCAGATTGGAGATTGAATCCAGCATATTCTCGACATCAAAATAGATAGTCATTCTATCATTCGGCAGAAAAGAACCATTACCGTCTTCATCCTTAATTGAGATATTTTTGATGTTTATTGATTGGAGTTTTGATTTTGTCAGTGCATTATAGGCGTTTACCCTACCAAATCCCAATTTTGAATCATAATTGGGATTGAGTGTATCAATATTATCGGAACTGACCTTCAGAACCTCGCCGGCTTCGCGAGCGGTGAGTTCGGGTTTCATCAAACGAATCATAGCCGCAACACCCGAAGCTACGGGAGAGGCCATAGAAGTGCCATTCCAAGAGTCGTAATTATCATTTGGTATGGTTGACAATATATGATAGCCCGGAGCGGCGACATCGACCGAAAAATTGTAATTTGTGAAACTCGTTGCGGTATCGCCCATATCAGTTGCACTGACGGAGTAAACCCCATCGAAAGCCGCCGGATAAAATGCCAAGTCCTGACCATCATTCCCCGCGGCGGCGATTATCAGCGAACCTAAATCAGTTGCCGCCCACATAACTTCCTGAGCCGCTTTTGAAAATCCGGTACCACCCCAGGAGCAATTTATAACATTACAACCCATTACAGCGGCATATAATATACCGTCCATACCGTTTTCTATGCTCCTACTGTTGGTATCATCTTTTCCTATTTTAACAGGCAAATATTTGGTATGTATGGCTGTTCCTGCTATACCACCGATATTATTTTGAACCGCGGCGCAAGTTCCGGCAACGTGTGTCCCGTGATAATGTCCGGGCAACGGTTTATTGTCGCCCTCTGCCCCACTTGCGGAAACAAAATCCCAGCCGCACCAATCGTCTATAAATCCATTTTTATCATCGTCAATACCATTTGACCTTTTGCTATCATTATTCTCATCCAATCCATCCTCGCCTGGATTGATATACAGATTATCCCTTAAATCGGGATGATAGAAATCCACTCCTGTGTCAACGATTCCAATAACAACATATTGAGAATCCGGAATATTTGCCGCTATTATTACATCCCAAGCATCAAACGCGTGAACATTGTCCAAATAATACTGCTGACCAAGCATCGAATCGTTCGGATGATAGCAAAATTCATATTTATAAACCGGTTCTATATATTCTATAAAATCAAGATATTGCAGTTTCTTTGCCGCAATCTCAGGTTTAATTAGTGACGAGTATTGAACTAAAATCAATGCCGATAAATTATATTTTTTGGGTTGGGCGACAGATAGCAACTTATTTGATTTTTTCTCCGCTTTGTCTATTAGGTCAGAATTCAAATAAGATGTTATGGTATTCGTACCCAAAAAAGCATTCAATTCCGGAATATTTATCTGATAATTATTCTGTTTTTTAATCTGCTGATAATAAACGGATGTTTCTTTCAACTTAATAATCAGTTTTCCGGTTTCAGTATTCCCAACCGCGTACCCGTGTAAGCATCCGGTTAATAAAGTCATAACAATTAGTACAATTAGTTTTTTCATATCTTATTAAAATTTTATTTTCTTATAAACGACTTATATTTTACAAATGTAAAATTACGGAATTTTTATGAATAAACCTGCTATATATGCCGGATGTTTTGACCCAATTACCCTAGGTCATATAGATATTATCGAGAGAGCTTCCGGACTTTTCGACACTTTGCATATTGTCATAGCGGAAAATTTGCAGAAATCGTCGTTGTTCACAGCCGATGAACGCTTAAATATGGCGTTAAACAGCCTTAAGCATATTAATAATGTTAATGTTAGCATCTATAACGGATTGATTATAAATTACGCTTTAGAAATTGGAGCCACCGCGTTAGTCCGTGGTATTCGTACAGTCAGCGATGTTGATTACGAGTTTCAATTGGCGTATTTTAATAGGAAATTAGCTCCACAGATTACTACTATTTTTATGTCCCCCTCGAGCGATTACACTCACATTTCATCGACAGCTGTTAGGGAACTAATTAAATTAAAACAAGATATTACAGAATTTGTACCCAATTATACCGCTGATTTTATCAGAAAAAAAATATGAAAAAAGAGCTTAGATTGAATATAAAACTAATTGCGAAAATTTCATTCGGCTTATTCATTGCGTTTACAGCATTCAAAGTTTTAAGCGCAAAAGCCGAAGCAAAAAATTTGTATTATTGGACACTTAAAACAAGCAAAGCAAACATTTATTTGCTCGGTTCTATTCACGTCGCTAATCAGGAAATGTATCCCCTAAGCCCAAAAATTGAAAAAGGATTCGCCGATAGTGAAAACTTAGTTGTAGAATGTAATACCGATAATATAATATACTCTGAGATATTCAAAGTTGTTAGCTACTCCGATACTTCAAGTTTACAAAGCCACGTTAGCCCTGAAATTTATAAGATGATTTCCGATCAATGTGAAAAAAATCAGATACATCCTGAAAGTTATAATAAGATAAAACCTTGGTACACCGCCATACTACTGATGCAGATTGAATTGGAAAAAGGCGGTTATCGTTCGATTTACGGACTAGATAATTACTTCAGTTCCAAAGCAAAGGCACGGGAAAAAAATATTCTTGAATTAGAAACACCCGCTCAACAGCTAAGTTACTTTACTTATTTCGATTCATATTCCGACGAGTATATCCAATATTCGTTTCAAAATATAGACTCTACCGTCCGCGACGCTCAACTATTACTTAAAGCTTACGAGGAAGGCGATGATGCTACAATTGATGAACTTGTTAACCCCAAGGACCAAAAATATCCCGAAATAACGTTTATCAATTCCAAGATTATTGATGAACGTAATGCCAATATGCTGAAAAAAATCGAAGGGTTTATAGACAAAGGGGGTAATTACTTCATTATTGCCGGTGCGGCGCATTTCCTTGGTGAAAAAGGTATTGTTAATACATTGCAAAATATAGGTTACAAAGTTAACCGTGTTCAAAAATAAATATGAAACCATTTTATTTTCTATTACTTTCCTTTTTCACTACTTTCAATCTTAACGCGCAGATTACTTCGTTAGAATCTGCTATGCCTTCGGTAAATAATCCAAAAGCGGTAGTTAAACACAAATCCTACATATTAGAATATTCCGAACGTGACGAACAGGCATGGTGGGTGGTTTACCGCCTCTGCCCTATCGAGCTAAACAAAGGTTTTAAGCGCGCCGATAATTTCCGACCGGATTCGCTTGTTTTAAGCGGTTCTGCGAACAATAAGGATTACATTCATTCAGGTTATGACCGTGGGCATTTAAAGCCGGCTAACGACTCTAAAACCTCGGCAATTGATATGAGTGAATCGTTTTACTACAGTAATATGTCGCCTCAGAATCCTTCGTTCAATAGAGGAATTTGGAAATCGTTGGAAGAACAAGTTCAGGAATTTGCCGAAAAGAATAAGGAGCTTTGGGTTGTTACCGGTCCGGTTCTCCGCGTGGGTTTAAAGCAAATCGGCGAAAATCAAGTTTCTGTTCCCGAATATTATTACAAAATACTTTTAGACAATACCCCGCCCGAAATCAAGGCGATAGCTTTTGTATTGCCCAATAAGGATTCTCAAGCGCCATTAGAAAGCTTTGTTTGCTCGGTAGATGCTGTTGAAAATTTGACGAATATTGATTTTTTCCCAAAATTGGACGATAAGACAGAAATTGCAATCGAAGCGACTACGAATATTAGTAAATGGTTTGGAAATGCGCCGACAAGTGCGTCCAATTTAACTTTCATTGGCAATACGAATTCATTAGTTTTTCATAAAGCCACCTGCAAAAACGCTAATTGCAAAAATTGCACAATTAGATTTAAAACCGCTAGAGGTGCTATAAAAGCAGGTTATCACGCTTGTTCGCAGTGTAATCCATAATCTATTATAAAAAAAATGCTCTTATATCGCAAAAAACTGCTAATTTTGCATTACTAAATTTAACAATATAAGAAAAAGAGTATTAGATGAATATAAAATTTGCAAACCTGACAAGACAAGTAATAATTGATTATTTCTTTATTACTTTCGGTGCAGCGCTAATGGGAATCAGCTTAGGCGTTTTCCTAATTGACGCAAAAGTTGTACCGGGTGGAGCTAGTGGTTTGGCAATGGCACTTCACTATTTATCGGGTAATAAGATACCTGTGGGCGTTACATTATGGATTATTAACATTCCATTGTTTCTATGGGGCTTAAAAGAGTTAGGAAAAGATTTCGGTGCTCGGACTTTTTACGCTTTTACACTTTGTTCGTTATTTACTGATATGTTTCGCGGCGATTTATTTGGAATTAAGTTTTTAGCTCTAAGCAATTTACCAGCCATTCGAGCTCTTCAACACAATGACTTCCTTTTTACTGTGCTATGCGGTGCGGTCACTCTCGGCGTTGGATTGGGGATTATATTCAAATTCAAAGGTACTTCGGCGGGTTCGGATATAGTGGCGTCCATAATGCAGAAAAGATGGGGTATCAAACCCGGGCAAGCAATTATGCTTATTGATTTCTTTGTCATCCTATTAGCCGGTATAATCATTGGTGTTAAGGGGTTAGCTGACGACAAATCCGCTTTGACTTTGACATTATACGCTTTCTTTTTACTATATATTTCAAGTAGATTAATTGATGTTATCATAGATGGTTTCGATTATGCCCGCGCGGTATATGTAACCTCCGATAAGCACCAAGAAATTGGCGACGCGATTATGGCAAAGATGAATCGCGGAGTAACAGGAATAAAATCAAGGGGTTTGTACAGCGATGTGGAGCGAGAAATGATTATGGCTGTAGTCCCGATTAAAGAGCTCGAAACACTGAAGCGATTAGTGAAAGCGATTGATCCTAGTGCATTTATGGTTATTGCCAATACACACGAAGTATTGGGCGAAGGTTTTAGAAGAAGAATTTAACAATTGTTATGGATTAATATAAACTGTAGAGCGACGACCCTAACCGGTCGTCTCTTTTTTTTAAGGGACAATCCTGAAAAAGCTTATTTTACTTCTTGTTCCAAAGCTCCTGCTTTGGAACAATTTCTTCAATCCCGTAGGGGCGGAATGTTTATAGAAAAATTGATCTGTACGGAACGAAACCCTAAAAGGGTGAAAGAAAAACACCGCCGGTTTTGGCTGTAATCTTTATTTTTCTTAATTTAGAACCGGATTTGTTTCGTAATTTTTATTTTGTGGGTGATGAATGATAAAATATTCAGATTTTAGGAACGTTTTTACAATAACTTTATAAACTGATTGATAAGAAAATGAAATTTAATATATCCATAGATAGAGATGAAGATGGAGTTTGGGTAGCGGAATGTATCTCTATTCCAGGATGTGTCTCCCAAGGTAAAACCAAATTCGAAGCGATAGAAAATGTAAAAGAAGCTATTCAAGCCTGCCTTGAAGTACGTTCCGAATTAGGATATCCTTTGACCGTAGAAACCGCACAGGTTGAGGTTTTTGCATAGTGGGAAAGCTTAATATAGTCAGCGGTAGAGAACTAGTCCGATTTTTTGAACGATTCGGTTGGATTGTGGCTAGACAAAAGGGAAGTATTGTAATAATGATAAAACCCGGTGAGATTATTACTCTTTCCATTCCCGACCATAAAGAAGTTGCAAGAGGAACACTACGTAGTTTGTTGCGCGTGGCTACTATATCAATTGATGAATATAATACTTACAATTAGATATAATTCATTTCACAAAGTAGCTGAATTTCTCCCATCCCCTCCGCCACAGCGTTAGTAGCGTGGCATTGGGAAAAAAGACGATTAAAAAAGGCAAATGCCGTCAGACGTTTCATCCGGCGGCATTTTTATTTTGTTTGAAGATAGATTCCCGCTTTCGCGGGAATGACAATTCGGCTATACATATATTTCATAAATGGTTAGTGGACTTTTCTTCTTTCGCTTGGGCATCTCGACTCCGCTCGATGACCGGATTAATTCTTCTTTCGCTCGTGTATCTCGATCCCGCTCGATGACCGGTGTTGCATTTTAAAGAAAAACTCGTTGCCAGGCAGGAGCTTGGTAACGAGTTATTAATTCTTTTACTTTATGAACTGATATGTATTAAAGCAAATCTTCAAATTCTTCTTCTGTCATATCGTCAAGTGCATCTTCGACTGTGTCAAAGAAAACAAATTGATTGTCTATTCTGGTCATTTTCATAATAGATAAAATAAAATCATTAACGCCGCAAAGTACTACCGGAATACCATTTTCCCGCAATTGACGGTTCGCTAATAAAAACGCTCCTATACCTGAGCTGTCAACGGTTTTTACACTTGTGATATCTATAATTAACGCATCTATATCGGGTTGCGCCAATATCAACATTTTAGCTTTTAGTTGCGCGGAGACTTCGCCTGTTACATTAGGATTGATTAATGTAAATATAATAATATTATCTCTTTGGTCAACAATTGATTGCATTTTTATCTCGCCTATTTATTTTGTAATTTTGTATTATTCAACATTTTTAAAAATACTAATTTAATAAATAATTCATATATGAAAAAACAAATTCGGTTTTTACTTTTCAGATTAAGCTCTTTAGGTGATATCGTTTTGACAACTTTTTTACCAAAAATGCTGAAAGAGCTCTACCCAGGCTGTCAAATTGATTTCGTAACCACTTTGTCTTTCAGTGATATATATAAACACAATCCTTATATTGACAATCTGATCATTTATGATAAATCTTGGACCAAAGCCGAATACAATATTCAGAAAATTGATTTATTGTCGGGCAATAGAAAATACGATTATTTTATTGATTTGCACAACACCCATCGCTCTCGTTTTTTTTCCAAAGGATTGGCTGATAATATTACCAGAATAAAGAAAAATCGTATTCAAAAACTTGCATTAGTTTATTTTAAAAAGAATCTTTTCCCGGAAAATTACTCAGTAGCAAAAAATTATTTAGACTCTTTGAATTTTATAGAGAACAAAAATTGGGATATTGAAACTGAAATTTGGTTAAAAGATGAAGTCAAGAAAGAAGATAAGATTGATAATGTTTATAAAATCGCAATCGCACCCGGCGCAAAGCATTTTACAAAGAGGTACCCCGCTGAAAAATTGCTCGAATTCGCAAAAAAATTATCAACTTTAGGAGATTGTCGTTTTGTTTTACTTGGTTCCAATGATGAAAAGGAGCAATGCACGGCAATAGAAGCGGGTCTCGGCGGTATATCAACCAATTTGGCAAGTGCCACAACTATATTGGAAACCGCTGTACAGTTGAGCTCCTGCGATTTGCTGATTACTAACGACAGCGGATTGATGCACATTGCCGCGGCAAGAAAGATTCCCGTAATAGCTATTTTCGGTTCCACAGTCAAAGAATTCGGTTTTGCTCATTATCGCGAAAATTTTACGATTATCAGCACAGAACTAAAATGCCGACCTTGTACACATATCGGAAGAAAAAGCTGTCCGAAGGGTCATTTTAACTGTATGAATTTAATAACTTCCGATACCTTGACCGAAACGGCGAAAAAAATATTGAAAATTATTTAAAATAATTTCAACCGAAACTTTGACATATTAAATAATAATGATATATTTGAAAATTGATAATAATTAAAATTAATAAATGTTCATAAAGGATATGTATGAATGAAGGTAAAATAGTTCAAGTGATAGGTCCTGTAGTTGACGTAGAATTTGAAGAAGGCAAACTACCGGCTGTATTGAACGCATTAGAAATACCAATGAAGTCAATAGAAACAAACGAAGATAGAATCTTGGTTTGTGAAGTGCAACAGCATCTAGGCGAAGATAGAGTTCGCACCATAGCAATGGATTCAACCGACGGCTTAATTCGCGGTATGAAAGTAATTGACAAAGGTGTACCGATTCAAGTTCCGGTTGGACCTAATTCCTTAGGTAGAATGATAAATGTGTTAGGAAATCCGATTGATGGCAAGCCACCGATAGTATCGGATATATATCGCTCAATCCATAGACCAGCACCTCCATTTGATGAATTGACAACAACTAAAGAAATGTTCGAAACCGGTATAAAGGTTATTGACCTTATCCAACCATTTACAAAAGGTGGTAAAACTGGACTTTTCGGCGGTGCCGGTGTTGGTAAAACGGTAATCATTCAAGAATTGATTCATAATATCGCAAAACATCACGGCGGATATTCTTGCTTTGCGGGTGTTGGCGAAAGAACTCGTGAAGGTAACGACTTGTATTTAGAAATGAAAGATTCGGGTGTATTGGATAAAACCTCGTTGATTTTCGGACAAATGAACGAACCACCGGGAGCACGTAGCCGCGTTGCTTTAACAGCTTTGACAATGACAGAGTATTTTAGAGATGACGAAGGTAGGGACGTGTTATTATTTATTGATAATATTTTCCGCTTTATTCAAGCAGGTTCCGAAGTATCAGCATTGTTGGGACGTATGCCTTCGGCTGTGGGCTACCAACCTACATTGGCATCGGAAATCGGTGAATTGGAAGAGCGTATTGCTTCAACCAAAAAAGGCTCTATCACATCCGTACAAGCGGTTTATGTTCCTGCCGACGATTTAACTGACCCTGCACCTGCCAGCGTGTTCTCCCATTTGGATGCTAAGACAGTACTTTCCAGAAAAATTACTGAATTGGGTATCTATCCGGCAGTTGATCCATTGGATTCAAGCTCGCGTATTATGGATCCGTTGATTTTGGGTCAAGAGCATTACGATACAGCTATCCAATGCGTTAATGTTTTGCAAACATATAAAGATTTACAAGATATTATTAATATCTTGGGTATTGATGAATTATCTGATGAAGATAAAGTTACTGTTTACAGAGCAAGAAAAATCCAACGCTTCTTCTCGCAACCTTTCAATGTTGCTGAACAATTTACAGGAACTCCCGGACGTTATGTAACAATTAAAGATACTATTGCCGGATTTAAAGCAATATTAGCAGGCGAATTAGACGCGGTTGATGAATCCTATTTTATGTATAAAGGAACCATCGACGAAGTCTGGGAAGCATATAAAAAGAATAATTAATAATTAAATTGAAATTTAAAAATGGATACATTCCTAAAATTAGAGATTATAACACCGGAAATTAATGTTTATACCGGAAGTGTAAAAAGCATTAAAGTTCCGGGGAAACTTTCTCCGTTTGAAGTGTTAATTAACCACGCTCCAATAGTTTCCTCGTTGGATGAAGGAGTCATCCGATTCACCGATGATGAAAATAAAGAGCATAACTATCAAAACGGAATCGGTTTTATAGAAGTAAATAAGAATGAAGTAGCTATATTTGTAGATTCTGCCACTAAAATTTAGAATTTTATGAAAAAAATATTAATAGCTTTGGTCGTAGTTTCGATTTCACTTTTGTCAAATTGGAACTCAGAAGTTCGTGCCGAAAAACCATTTTTTTCAATCGGCGGCTATGCCGATTATAACTTATCTTTCCACTCCGCCAATTTTACAAAAGTTGACCCTTGCCAGAGTTGTAGTCCAGGATACACAAGCGGAATAGGTAGCGGATTTTCATTGGGCGGTATATTTGAACTTCCTATAAATAATGTTTTGAATTTCGACATCAGGTTGGGTTATACAACCCTGCCGGCCAAATTGACAACGAAAAATGTGATCGGTCACATCGAAGTTCTTGATGAGTTAACCGGAAATCCAAAAACCGTAGGAAACGCGATATCTGAATATGTTATAGATTCAAAATTCGCATTAATTGGGCTTGAACCCGAGATTGTGTATTCACCGATAAAACGTTTGCGCTTATCAGGAATGCTAAGATTAGGATTTTTAACCACGGCTACTTTTTCTCAACGCGAAACATTGATTGAGCCGGATTACGTTACCTTTACGAGCGGTTCAAAAATTCGCAATGAAATTAACGATACCCTTGTGCCGAACGCAAACAAATTCCAAATGCAATTAGGCGTTGGTGTCGGTTATGAGCTTCCTTTAAGCTCACGGCTAAAATTGATTCCTGAAGCAAGATTATATTTTGGTTTAACAAACCTAGCGGCAGAAACTTGGAAGGCGAACGGTCTGCAATTGGGTGCGGCTTTGCTGTGGGATATTTACCCACCTAAGATTAAAGAGACAATTAATAAAGAAATAATTAATCGCGATACGACCGTAAAACTTGTTGCCGGGCTTACAAAACCTGAGCTAAGCGTCATTGATACCAAAGTATCGGAGAAGACCGAAGTAACCGATGATTATATCATTAAAACCAAGACCACAAATATTAAGTATGAGTTGAAAAGACCTATGGCTGTTAACTTAGCTGTAGATTTCAAAACTTATGGCTTGTATAAAGATGGTTCACGGTCCGATAATCCTATGATTAAAATAGAAGAAATTGAATCGGCTGAATTATTCCCGTTATTGCCTTATGTGTTTTTCGAGGAAGGCTCATCGGATATTAAACAATCAGGGCTAAAACTTCTAACTAATGCAGAAACCGAGAAATTTACCGAGAAGGATTTGGAATGGGATATAATGAACATCTATTCTCAGTTGCTAAATATTATGGCTTATCGTTTGAAACAACATCCTAGAACCGAAATCATTATTACAGGAACTAACAAGAATTTGAATTCCGAAACGAATAATATGGTTTTATCAACGGAACGCGCAAATGCTGTAAGAGATTATTTTATTAGCGTTTGGCAGATTAATCCTGCAAGAATTAAGGTTCAAGCACGCAATTTACCTGTAAATCTGGCTAACAATAGTTATCCGGAAGGTCAACAGGAAAACCAAAGAGCTGAAATCTATTCTAAGAATCCGGAAATAATGAAATCCATTGAATTGAAGGATATAATCAAGAGTATCAATCCACCGGTTTTGGAAATTGTGCCATCCATAAAATCCGATGCAAAAATCAAGAATTGGAACTATACCATAACTCAAGGCAATGAAATACTTCGTACATACAAAGGAACAGGCGATGTTGAAAAGCAAGAATGGCTAATAGCGAACCGTCCTATTCCAATGACGGAAGACAAAGTTGATGTAACTCTTACGGTTGAAAATGAATTTGGTACAATTGAGAAAAAAGAAAAGTTGACTACAATAGACCAAATTACTATCAAAGAAAAACGCTTCGAAATGAAAGGCGATAAGCGTATCGAGAGGTTCTCTCTGATTTTATTCGACTACGATAAATCCCAGTTGAAACCTGAACACGAATCGGTGTTAAAATATATTAAATCGAAAATCGAACCGAATTCCAATGTTATAATATCCGGTTATGCCGACAGAACTGGCTCACTAGAATACAACAAGGAATTAGCATCGAAACGTACCGCTGTTGTAAATAAATATTTGGGTGTTGCACCTGAAAAAGCTCAAATTAACAACATCGGTTCCGACGTACTTCTTTATGATAATGATTCACCTGAAGGCAGAAACTATTGCCGAACAGTAATAATCACAATCGAAACACCTGTAAAATAAATTTTGAATTTTGAATTTTGAATATAAAGGCGGGTTTAGTACCTGCCTTTTTTTTTGATTTGTGTTTATTTAAAAAAATATGATAATTTAGTGAATAATTTTTAATAATTTCTAATTGTTCATTTTTTTTTGAGAAGGGTTGTTATGAAGAAAGTTTTATTTTTATTTATTTTGTTGCTGAGTACAACTTCCCACGGTCAAGATCTATCCATTTTTAAAGTTGACGTTTCCGCGTTTCCTAATGTCAAAGCATATTTCTTTGCTTTCGACGCCGCTTGGAAACAGCAAACTCCTGATAAAACCGAGATGATTATGAAAGAAAACGGTCTTGCTCGCACGGTGCTGAACGTTACTTGCTTTACCCCATCGAAAGCAAAATCAATTTCGAGTGTGCTGGCAATAGATGTTTCCGGCTCAATGACCGGTAAAAATATGGATATTGTAAAAACCGCGGCAACGACTTGGGTAAATGCTTTGTCAATGGACACAAACGAATGTGCCATAACCACTTTCAATCATTACAACTATTTCAATCAGGATTTTTCGACAGATAAAAATAAACTTTTAACTGCGATTGGGAATCTATCACCTTCCGGTGGAACAGATTACAATAAAGCATTAATTTGTCAGATGGCAAGTGGTTTACAAGCTACAAAAACAGGAAAATATCAAAAAATATTAGTTTTTATAAGCGATGGATTATCCAAATCGGTTACAGAGATAAGCAAAATTGTGGACGAAGCCAAAGTGCAACAATGCAAAATATTTGTCGTAGCCGTGGATATGAAATGCCCGCAGGATTTGAAAGAAATTGCAACACAAACCGGTGGACACTGGTTTGAAAACCTAAATGACTTAACTAAAGCCGAAGAACTTTTCCGGAAAATTTTATATATCGCTCAAGGCGGTGAACCTTGTTCAATATTGTGGCGAAGCGTTGCAAATTGCGATACCGCCGATGTGAATTTGGAGCTAATTTGGAAGGGTTTAACATCTACTTTGCTATATCCCACCCCTTCTACCGTCGTCCATAAACTTGAAGTAAAACCATCGAGAATAGGTTTCAAATCGTTGAGAGCGGGGTTGACAAAGGATACAATCATAAATCTCAAGGCTGTTGGAGTTGATATCAAAATCACAGCAATTAATTTGAAATACGGTTCACTTCGTTCGCCCTACAAAACGTTACACTTCCAATAATTATCCCAAAGAATACTAATCGTAATATTCCAATCCGTTATACACCGATGGATTCCAATATGTGTTACGCCGCTTATGAGATAATTACAGACTATTGTCCTGAAACTTTTAACTTTACCGGTGGTTTTCCGTCGAAGCCAATGAAACAAAAAACGCTCAAATTAACTCGTCCAAACGGCAATGAATTATTTACTGCCGGTATAGACACATTAATAACTTGGGAATGTGTTGCCGCTTCGGACAAGGTAAAATTGGAATACAGTATTGACAATGGAATAAATTGGAAAATCATAACCTACGAAGCAACCGGATTAAAATACGTATGGAAAAATATACCGAAAACGATAAGTAATTATTGCTTAGTAAGAGTTAATCAAGGCTATGCTTATAATGCTCCTACCGTAGAATGGGAATCAAATTTAGGGGGTAGTATAGGTGAAGACGGCAAGTTTATTCAACAAACGAGAGATGGCGGATATATTGTAGCAGGTGATTAAAGGTCATCGGATGGTGATGTTATCGAAAATAAAGGCGGTTCAGATTTTTGGATAGTAAAATTGAGCCCGATGGGAATGATCGAGTGGCAAAAGACTTATGGAGGCAGTAAAGATGACAGAGCCACATCAATTAAAGAAATAAAAGACGGAGAATACATTGTTGCCGGCTCTTCAAGTTCAACCGATGGCGATATAAAAAATCCTAAAGGAGCCGATGATATTTGGTTAATAAAGCTAAATGCCGATGGTGATTTAATCTGGCAGAAATCTTATGGCGGCAGTAGTGTTGATTGGGCATTTTATATACAAATAACAAAAGATGGTGGTTATATCGTTGTAGGTTATTCAAATTCAACAAAAGATGGGAAAATTTGGTTAGAAAGAGATTATTTAATTTTAAAATTAGATAAAATGGGTGGTTTGGTATGGGAAAAGAACTATGGTGGGAAAAGCCAAGTTTTTGCTACTTGTATAAATGATTCAATCAATCTTCCAATAGATTGTACATTGCATTGGAAGCAAAATGTGCCGGGTTGCTCGTATTGGATACAGATTTCGAAGAACGAGAATTTTAGTCAATTACTAATAAATACTACAATTAAGGATACTCTCTTTAAGTGCTCAAAATTAGACTTTTTCCACACTTATCATTGGCGTGTGAAAGCTGTTGTTGGTACTGAACAGTGCAACTGGTCGCCTTTCTGGCGATTTACCACAATGATGGATTCGGTGAATCTTCTCTCCCCTACTGACTTGACTATAAACAACGAGTTACCTTTGGATATGGCTTGGAATAAAGGAATTTACCAGAAAGATTATCGTTTTCAATTAGCGGAAGAAAAAGAATTCAAAGATGTATATTTCGATACTCTGATATCAAAAAATAGTATTAATTTTAAAAGTTTGAAGAATTACACACCATATTTTTGGCGAGTCAGAAATGAATCGGTTGACACTTTAGGATATTGGTCTAAAATTTGGCAATTTGAAACAGCGATGGAGGATTTGATATTAATTTATCCCGAAAATAATCAAACAGGATTGGAGCAAGAAATTAAATTCAAATGGTCCGATGTAATCGGGGCGGAATATTATCAACTCCAAATATCCAAAAATGATCAATTTACAAATTTAGTTTATTCAATGGACTCGCTTACCACTACCGAGCAGACCGTTGGGGATTTAGAAGCTCAAACGCTTTACTATTGGCGTGTACGTGTTTGGAACGAAGAATCTATCGGTACTGAATATTGGAGCGAAGTTTGGACATTCACAGCCGGAAATTCGAGCGTAAGTGCTGAAACGGCAGGTATAACGATTGTACCTAATCCCGCAGGTGATTTTATAACGATTAAGTTGGGAGCCATCAACCCCAATACCTGTCAAACCACCCCCACGCTGAAGCGTGGGGTTGATGAGGTAGTCATTTACAACACACTCGGCGAACGCGTGATGTCTGAACCAATTCATCCGATGACTGCAAGTCCTCGGATGAATATAGAGCGTTTGCCACGCGGTATGTATTTTGTAAAAGCAGGTGGTGAAGTATGTAAGTTTGTGAAACTATAAATATGTAGAGACTTCAAACCTTCGGAAGGTTCAAGCAAGATGGTTATTCACTTAGTTCAGAATGACTGGACCACTAACAAAAGGCTTACCCGTAACTCATAATTCGTAATTGTTTAGTATCCGTAGGATTTTAAAAAAGTCGGATTATCCTTCCAATTTTTTCTTACTTTTACGAATAATTCGAGATAGATTCCCATTTCTAAATGCTTCTCTATTTCATTGCGGGCTAATTCTCCGACTTCCTTGATTTTGTCGCCATACTTTCCTATTATCATAGCTTTTTGCGTATCGCGTTCAACGATTATTTCGGCTGATATGAACCACTTTCCCGTCTCCCGTTCTTTGAATTCGGTTATATTCACCTCGGCGGAATAAGGAACTTCATCGTAAAATTCTTTGAAAACCACTTCGCGGATTAATTCTGATACAAAAAAACGTTCCGGTAGTGTGCTTAGTTGTTCAGGATCGTAAAGAAACGGACCTTCGGAAATATATTTCTCTATTTCGGAAATGTACAATTCCAAATGCTCGTTTTTCAGAGCAGAAATCGGAATAATGGCATTACATTTTAAATTAGCATTTATATCGGCTATTATTGGCAAAATATTTCTTTTATCAATCATCAAATCCATTTTATTCAGCAGAACAATTATCGGTTTATTGATATTCATAAACTTTTGTAAATGGTCACCTTTGAAATACGATTTGAAATCCCTGTACTTCTCGCAATCAATAATAAAAGTTACCACGTCGGATTCTTCGATAGAATTATCAACGTAACCCATCATTTTGTCTTGCATCTTGTATTTTGGTTTCAGCAGTCCGGGTGTATCAAGAAAAATGATTTGAGTAGTTTCGGATGAAAAAATACCCAAAACGCGCTTACGGGTTGTTTGCGCTTTTGGTGTAACGATTGAAAGTTTTGCTCCGGTAATCGAGTTCAATAGTGTTGATTTGCCCGCGTTTGGTTTACCGATTATAGCACAATATCCAGCTTTAGTTTCCATATTTTCCTAAAAAAAAGACAGATATTAATCTGCCTTCTTTGGTTTAAAAACGCGATTCTTTAAAATACCAAACGGTATAATTACGCAATATCCTAATAATAGCATTAGCGGCGCCACTGTTATAGCCCAAAAATTATTCCATTTACCATCAGGAATCGCAGGTTGTTCTGTTATTCCGGTCATCATTAATAAATAACCCAATAAAACGACTCCTACTCCGACGCCAATAATTATCAAATTTCCCTTTTCTAATGGGAAATTCCAACCATTATTGGTTGTTTTGCTCTTGTTTGATGTTTTTTGTCTCTGTTTTGCAACATTATAGTTTGCCATAACAATCCTTTTTTTTATTTTTGATTAAATATATTTACAAATTAAAGAATAAAATAATAATTAAGCAAGGTTTCAATGCAAAATATAGATGAATTTAGCATTAGTCAAGAAAAAGTTGACGTGGTAAGCGGGAAATTATTGATTGTATCAACCCCAATTGGGAATAAAAACGATTATACACTCCGTGCTGTTAATGCTCTAAAAATAGTGGATTATGTTGTCTGTGAAGAAATGAAAGAGGGAGCGCGCATCCTTCGAGAGTTAAATATCTCCAAAGAACTGATTACACTAAACGAGCAAAACGAAACTGAGAAGGCTGATGAGGTAATTAAATTGATTCGCGAAGGCAACAAAGTTGCATTGGTAAGCGATTGCGGAACGCCGGTTTTTGCCGACCCGGGTTCGTACCTTCTTCAAAAAGTAATACAATTAGATTTACCGATTGAAATAATTCCCGGCGTATCGAGTATAATGACCGCCATCGTTCGTAGTGGTTTGGATATTCAAACTTTCTATTATGCAGGTTTTGTCAGCCGGAAACCGGAGGAACGTTATGCGGAGCTAACCGCGCTTTCCAAAATAAATTCAACAATAGTTCTTTTGGAAACCCCATACCGTTTGTTACCGTTGTTGCAAGCCGCATCCGATATTATGCCTCACCGTCAGGCGTATTTAGCTTTTAACTTGACAACTATTTTTGAAAGCCACCACTATGGTACTTTAAAACAATTGTACGAAAAATTCAACGAAACGAAAGTGAAAGCTGAATTTGTTTTGTGCTTCGAAGGTTCCAAATCAAATTCCTACCCTTTAGAACACAGCACAGAAGTAAAACCAAAGCCTTTCAAAAAACCATTCAAAAGAGACGATAAACCTCCTTTCCGCAGAAATGATGATAGATCATTCGACAGGGGCGCACCAAGAAGCCGCGACGATAACAAATCATTCGACAGGGGCGCACCAAGAAGCCGCGACGATAACAAATCATTCGACAGGGGAGCACCAAGAAGCCGCGACGATAACAAATCATTCGACAGGGGAGCACCAAGAAGTCGCGACGAGGATAGAAGACCGGAAAGAAGTAACGATAGAAGCAGAAGCGACGACAGAAGACGGGATGACAGCAGAGCACCCGAAAGAGGCAGTTGGCGCAACCGTGACGACGAGAGAAGACCACAAAGAGATATTGGGAGAGGCCGCGATGACAACAGAGCTCCTGAGCACGGTACGGAACGAAAAAGAGATTTTAATCCGAATGACGAAAGAAGAAGACGGAATAATTCATAAAAGAATATAGAGATTTTCAAAGACGTAGATTATAACTGCGTCTTTTTTGTTATATTATTGTCTTTATTTTGTTACTCTACTAAGAATTTATAACTTGATTGTTCAGTTCCGCGTTTTATTGAAAGTAAGTAAACACCCGTTGGTAATGTTTGATTAATGCTGATAATATTTTTACCTTTTACAAATAGTTGAGAGCCGATATTTTCTATTAGTTTTCCTGATATATCATATATTTGGGATTCACTATAAAATGC
>JBBRAO010000046.1:0-19846 GCA_038206725.1 Kapaibacterium sp. (SeqCode) | reverse complement strand
TATATATTTTAAATTTCTCGCCATAATAAAATCTTCTTTAGATTTATAAAAGTCGTTCTATCATTTTACCGTTATTTTATTAATATGTGTTAATTCCAAACCAAAAATTAAGTAATAATTATCAATAAAAAAAATAGGGGTAGAAAATTTTCTACCCCTACAGTTTAAAAATTAAATTTAATTGATAAATTTAGTTCTTTTTTGCTTTGTCAGCGCCTTTAGCTAATTTTGCTTTTGGAGCTTGTTCGATGCTGATAACTTTACCATCGGTAAATTCGATTAAAGTAGGTTGCCATACTTTCGTAAGTTGTTTTAAGTTTTCACGAACAGCTTTGTCGCGCGGGCTCGTAGGATCGTTTTGGAAAGGAATAGCCAATCTTTTTGTTTCGCCAACTTTAATAACTTCACCTGGTTTTAACACATTTTTTGCTATAAGAGGGAAGTTTTTAACCAAAGTTTGTCCACCGTAGAACTGTAAAGCACCTTGAAGATTTTTGATGTCTTTGTCAGATTTGTTTGTGATTTCAAAGAAAATGAAATTAACTGAGCCTTTTTCATTATCCTGAGGAACTATACCCAAGAAATTGAAAGTATGGTTCATAGCCAATTTCATACGAATAAATCTTTGATTCATACTAATAACTTCATTTTCTAAAATTAAAGCGCGTTGAGCGTCAATAATTTCTTGAACTGTTTTGCCTTCGAAGCCTTTTTTGTCTTCAGCGGCGATACGTGTTAATCCATCAATGAATAATCTTACGTCTTCAGGTTTTTGAACTTCGTCTTTAGTAATTTTTTCAATTACCTGATCCATATTGTCCTTAGTTATTGATTCACTCAGTGTTGGAGCTTTCTTTTCGCCACAAGCCATAAATATAATTGCTAATGCCGCCATCAAGAATAAACTGGTTAGTTTTTTCATAAATACATTCCTATAAAAATATTAATAAATTATTAAATTCATATTAAAAATTCAAAATTAATAAAACTTTTTCTTATTAACAAATTATGTACAAAAATGATTGATTAGCCGAAAGTTTCTGAATTTTTTTTAATTTTGTATAAATTCAATTAGTGTTTTATTAAAAACTGCATTCAAAAATGAATATTACATTTGATCATAAACTATTCGAAAATCGCAAGCGGACCGCTTCGGAATTTGTCGGAATCGCTAAGGTGTTGCGTCAGGATATAATTAAAAGCTTGACTTTAGCCGGATCGGGTCACAGCGGTGGACCGTTAGGCATAAGCGACATAATAGCTGTATTGTATTTTGGTGGCTATATGGCATACCGTGCCGATGACTGGCAATGGAACGGACGCGACAGATTCCTTTTTAGCGGTGGACATATGGTACCGGTACAATACTCAGCATTATCACGCGCGGGTTTTTTCCCTGTCGAAGAATTAGCCACTCTACGAAAATTCGGATCACGCTTACAAGGGCATCCCGGGTACGTGGACAGGTTACCGGGCATCGAAACCACTACCGGTTCGTTAGGGCACGGTATATCAATAGCTGTGGGTATGGCTATGAGCGATTTGCTCGTTGACAAAAATAAAAGGAAAGTTTATTGCGTCGTAGGAGATGGCGAATTAGAAGAAGGCTCCTGCTGGGAAGCGGCTATGGCAGCGTCTTATCACAAATTACATAACCTTTGTGTTATTATTGATAACAACGATTGCCAAATAGATGGTAGAGTGAAAGACGTAATGAGTGTGTATCCGTTAAAAGAAAAGTTTTCAGCTTTCGGTTTCGATGTTTTAGAAATTGATGGCAACGATTATTCTCAAATCACCGCGGCTTTCGATAAATTTGAGCAAAACCAGAGCAATGGAATAAATAAGCCGATGGCGATTATTGCAAAAACAATTATGGGTAAATGTGTTTCATTTATGGAAGACGACTACCATTGGCACGGCAATCCACCTAAACCTGAGCAAGCGATAAAAGCTCTAGAAGATTTGGAGAAAATATGCTAAAAGGCATCAAATACCTAACCGGTATAGCAATAATTCTTGCTGTTATTTCTTGTTGTCCTCAGAAAAATATTGAAAAGACCTCTGATTCAGCTACACCAGCGAACCAAGCAAAAAAATCGCCTGAATACAAAATGGATAGCACAGAGATAGCATATACCGAAAAATTAATGAATGACCCGGGTATTACCGATACTAAAGGCTCATTAACAACTGAAGAGCTCAGCCAATTGTTGCCTGCTCCTTATGGCGAGTTCAAATCGCGCCCTCTATCAAGTTCGAAAATGGATGACGATGGTAGTATAGTAGTCGTTGTAAAAGGCCAATATTATGGAACTGATAATACAATCGTAACTGTGGACATTACTGATTTCTCTCCACAAAGAAAAGTTTTAAAGCCCGAGATTTACGATACAAATATTCCGGTTATACAGAATTTTGAAACAACTCCAATGACTGATAGAGGTGGAAAAGGCTATATAACTTGGAATCCGGTTAAAAGTATGGGTTGGTTAAGTATCCTATACGCCGGGCGATTTAATGTTAAAATCAGGGTACACGGACCTTCGGCATCAAAGGAATTGATGTTAGAATTTTTATCAAAAACAGATACAAGATTATTTAAGGCGCAATAATGCAGAAATTTGAAAATTACGGATCAAAACCAACTCGTCAAGGCTTCGGTGAAGCTTTACAAGAAATGGGTAAAATATATGATAATTTAGTGGTACTTGGAGCTGATGTAAGCGGTTCTGTTTTAACATCATATTTTAGAGACGCATATCCCGATCGCTTTTTCTCTATCGGTATAGCAGAACAAAACGCTACAACCATAGCCGCAGGATTAGCTTTATCAGGCAAAAAAGCAGTTTTCGCAGGGTACAGTGCGTTTGTCGCGTTGAGAAACGCCGACCAACTAAGAATTTCAGTTTGTTATAACGACATAGATGTTTTAATCGGTGGCGGACACGCAGGAATAACAGTGGGTCCCGACGGTGCTACACATCAATCGCTGGAAGAAGTAGCTTTTTTAAGAGCTCTGCCAAATATGAAATTGGTTATTCCTTGTGATTATTGGCAAACGAAGAAAGCGACAGCGGCTCTACTCGAAGCAGGCGGACCTTCATATCTAAGATTTGGTCGTCCGTCGGTTCCTATGTTCACAAACGAAGAAACTCCTTTTGAAATTGGGAAAGCAGATGTTTACCGCGAAGGTACCGACGTTGCTTTGATTGCTTGCGGTCATTTAGTATGGCCTGCAATGTTAGCCGCTGAAGAATTGGAAAAAAGGCACGGTATAAAAGCGCGAGTTATAAATAACCATACCGTAAAACCTATAGATGTAGTAACTATAACCAATGCCGCCCGCGATTGCGGTGCAATTGTAACAGCCGAAGAACATCAGATATTTGGTGGAATGGGTTCAGCGGTTGCAGAAGTTGTTGTTAAAAATTGTCCTGTTCCAATGGAATTTATAGGAATAAAAGATACATTCGGACAAAGCGGCGAACCGGAGGAATTATTAGAAAAATACAATCTAAATTGGCAAACAATCTATCAATCAGCTTTGAAAGCTATTGGACGAAAGAATTCTAAAGCTGTCAGTTACCTGAGTCCAATTGAATATGATGTAGAATTTAAAGATTAATATTGAGTGTTAGGGCGACGTGTTTAACATCGCCTTTTTTTTATGGAAAAAGAACAGAAAATAGAAATTACTGAAGAAATTATTTTTCAGTTAAGTCAATTAGCCGCTGAAAAAAATGTTAAAATTTATGCGGTGGGTGGATTCGTTCGCGATTATTTTTTAAACCGCAAGCGCGAAGATATAGATATTACAGTTTTAGGCGATTCGATAGAATTTGCTAAAGCCGTTGCTGAACGCTTTAATTCACGTGCCATTATATACGAGCGTTTTAAAACCGCTTTAGTACCAGTGGGCAAATATAAATTGGAATTTGTTGGTACTCGTAAAGAGGAATACGTCGAGAATTCGAGAAACCCTATCGTTACCGAAGGTACATTTTTTGAAGATATACAGCGCAGGGATTTCACAGTAAATTCTATGGCTGTTTCACTAAACCAAGAAGATTTAGGAACAATCGTAGATTATTTCGATGGGCTGAAGGATTTGGATTTGAAACTACTCAAGACACCTTTAGAACCGGAAACCACATACAGCGATGACCCATTACGAATGATGCGCGCCGCACGATTTGCCGCTCAACTAAATTTTAAAATCGAAAAAGAAAGTTTGGATGCTATATCGAAAATGAAGGATAGAATCAGTATAATTTCGCAGGAAAGAATAACTGAGGAATTTTTCAAAATTTTAGCGTCCGATAATCCGGCTATAGGTATGATTATCCTATACGAAACCGGTTTATTAAAAGAAATTTTCCCTGAATTGGCTGACCTGAAGGGTGTGGAAATCGTTAATGAAGAAAATTCAGTTTATGCTCATAAAGATGTTTTGCTCCACTCGATAAAAGTTTTGAAAAATGTCGCCGCTCAGACGGATAACTTTTGGCTTAGATTCACAGCATTGGTTCACGATGTCGGTAAACCAAAATCGAAAAGGTTTATAGAAGGAACCGGCTGGTCGTTCCACGGGCACGAAGAAACAGGTGCCAGAATGATGAAGCGGATTTTCAGACGTATGCACTTTCCGATGGATAATTTGGATTACGTTGAAAAGCTGATAAGAATGCACCAAAGACCTATGGCGTTAGTTGATGAAGAGATAACTGATTCCGCTATACGCCGCTTAGCCGCTAACGCCGGAGCGGATTTGGAGGACTTGTTTATATTGGTGCGTGCCGATATAACAACCAAAAAGCCGAATTTGGAAGAACAATACAAAGGCAATTACGAAAAAGTATTCCAAAAAATAATTGATGTTCAGCAAAAAGACCAATTACGCGAATTCCAATCTCCGGTTCGGGGTGACGATATTATGGAAATCTTCGCTATTCAACCTTGCAGAGCCGTAGGTGTAGTAAAGCACAATATAGAAGAAGCGATATTGGATGGGATTATTCCAAACGAATACGAACCGGCGAAAGAATATTTCCTTGAGAACAAAGAGAAATGGCTAAAAGAAATCGAAGACGCCACACCGGATTGGATAAAATTGACATAAAGTTCGTATTAGAAGTAGCCGGATAGGTTATAATCTTTTTTCCAACAAATTCCCCTTTTTTTCGTATATGTACTAATGAATATTTTACTATTACATATTGATAATTATAGTGGGGATATACTATGAAAACGATAATATCGCTTATCGCAGTTTTGCTATTGACATTTAACCTTCCTGCGGAAGAAATCAAAGTTACTTCACGAACGGAGAAAGACCTGAAAATCAAAGTTACTTTGAACAAGGAAATTTATTATTTGCTGTTGCTTAGGCAATCAAAACAAAAACTTGCCGAACTTTCGGACACAATGCAATATTTGCCGAAAACAGACAATATGCCTCCAAATTCCACTTCGATGATTAACGAAGATATAAATGTAGTTTATGTAGGCAGGGCGCAGGATGATGTGCCAATTACAGGTTTCAAACCCGATAATTCTTATATTATAGATTTGTATTCTTATTCTAAAGTCAAAGAAAAAAATAAAGAAAAATTCAAGTATTCACATATATTATCATCCGATACGATTGTAACTTTAGCATTGGAGCCTACCGAAACCTCATCAAAAGTTATGTTTACCAAAGTAACCGATACCAGTATGATGGTTATTATTAAAAAGGGTAATGGCGAAAATCGTATAGTTTTAATGAGAAAAGGACGCAACCCAAAAGTTCTTGACGATGGCACAGTCATTCAAAAAGGACTTGGTGGAAATAAATGGCAGGATTTGGGCGATAGCACTTATGTTGTTTATAACAGTCTTGGTGGAAGATCCTCCCAATTTGATTTATGGGGATTGGCTAAGGGAACGAATTATTATTTTTATGTATTAGAATACAATGGAAGCGGCAAATCAGCTAACTTTTATAATAGAAATGGATTAATCAACCCTAAAGACCAATCGACATTGATCCTACCGCCTGTGGTAAAAACACCTGACGACATAACTTCCAAAGGATTTACGCTTAGTTGGGAACCAATACCCGATGTATTGGCTTATATGTTCGAAGTAGCAACAGACCCTGATTTTAAGGATGTTCTAAATGAATACAACCAACACGATGTAGGGACTGAAACATCGGAATTTGTTGATTTATCAGGCTATAGAGAAAAAGAATTTTACGTTCGCGTAAGAGTCTATATGAAAACAACAAAATCAAATTGGGCAGAAACCATAAAAATAAAACTTAGATAAGAGGTTTTGATTTGAAGCAAATATCAGCAGTTATTTTGCTTGTTCTATTGTTTTGTGCTGAGGGTTACTCACAGCCGGCAGGTGAAGACATAATAACATTTCAAGCTAAAAAATTTCGCTTTATATTAGAAAATGCGGTAAAATACCACGCCGATTCGGTTGATATAGTCAAAGTGTCGGATGCGGCATTTTCGGCTATGCTGAAAGGGATTGATAAGCAATCATCTTACTTTTCTGTGGCGGATAATATAAAGTTGAAAGAAAATTCCGAAGGGAAAAGTGTAGGCATAGGCATAGACTTTTATGTAATTCGCGATACCCTTTTAATTACCGAAATTGAGGATGATTCCCCGGCAAAAAAAGCGGGAATATTGAGCGGTGACAGAATACTTTTTATTGATGGAACAAAGTTCTTGGGCAAAACACGCGAGGAGGGTTTAACTGCTTTGCGTGGCGATACAGGGACGAAAGTTAGTTTGATTGTCAAGCGTGAGGGTGGAAATTCGCTTTTAGAATTCGAAGTCCTTCGTAAAAAATTACCGCTGATTGGTATAGCAGATGCTTTTCTAATTGCCAAATCCAAAGTAGCATACATAAAGTTAACCCGTTTTTCGGAAAATTCTTATGAAGAAATGGAGAAAGCCGCGTTTCATTTAGGTCCATTGGATGCGTTGATTTTTGATTTGCGCGACAATCCGGGTGGGTATATCAAATCTGTTCAGGATATTGCGGGGATGTTTTTCACGGATTCTGTTTTATTGACCAAAACCAAGTCGCGCGATACGAATTTTACGTTTACGAAATTCACCAAAGAGCACGGGCAGTTTAAAAATGTACCGGTAGTGGTGATGATGAATAACTATTCAGCGTCGGGCAGTGAAATGCTTGCAGGAGCTATTCAGGATTACGACCGCGGATTAATAATTGGCGATATTTCTTTTGGTAAGGGGTCTGTCCAAAAAACATTTGATATGGTTGACTCGAGCGCGTTTAAAATTACCGTTGCCAGCTATTGCACACCGCTGGGACGCCCAATCGAAAATGATCGTTTGGATAAAAAAGTGGAATTGGACGAAGCGATGAAGCTGTCATTAGGAAAGGAAAGCTTCGATAATATTCAGAAAACCCTTGCTAAATATAATCTTGGGAAAAATATGGATGTTTACAAAACCAAATCAGGTAGGAGCATTTTAGGCGGCGGAGCTATTTTCCCGGATTATTTCGCAAAACAAGATACCGTTACGGATTTAACAAAATTTCTAAAGGCACGCGGAATATTTTTGGAATATGCTTTTAATTATAAAAGGCAAAACGAAAAGTTGATTTTGGCTGAATACGGCGACGACTTCGATAAATTTATAGTAGAGTATAAGCTTACGGACGATATGGTTAAAGATTTTTATACTCTCGCGGTTTCAAGAAATATATGGAATAACGATATGTTCATCAAGGACAAGCCATATATATTGAATTATTTGAAAGCAATGATAGCTTATACGTTCTGGGGAACGAAAGCTTATAATAAAGTTTTATTAAATTTCGATCCGGTAATGGTGAAAGCTATAAAATGCCTACCGGAAGCAAAATCTATGTTACAAAAAATGGAGAAATAAATGGAATTTACATTAAATATTCCTGTGAAATATATTTTTGGGAAAAACACTATACCAAGAATCGGCAATGAAATAGCCGCGGAAAACATCAAGAAAGTTCTTCTTTTAGCGGGTGGGGGCTCTATAAAAAAGAATGGCGTTTATGACCAAGTGGTTAATTCACTAAAGCAAAGCGGTATTCAATGGATTGAACTTTGGGATGTACAACCGAATCCAGTTTTATCGCATACCCGCAAAGCTATTGAAATAGTAAAAGCGGAAGGGATAGATGCAATATTAGCGGTAGGCGGTGGAAGTGTGATTGACGAAGCTAAAGCCGTAGCCGGCGGGTTTTATTTAGATGACGTTTGGGCGGCATTTAGCGGAAAGGCACGGATAACAAAAGCGTTGCCAATTTTTACTGTTTTAACTTTGTCGGCATCGGCATCGGAAATAAATACTAACGCGGTAATATTGAATGAAGATACTATGCAAAAATGGGCAACCGGCGCACCCTCGCTTTTCCCAAAAGTATCAATCGTTGACCCAACTGTCCAATATTCATTACCTTGGCACCAAACGGTTAACGGTTTTGTGGATTCTATGTCGCATATTACAGAAGTATATTTTACAGACGATATAGAAATTTCATTGGAGTTATTCGAGGGTATAATGAGAACTCTCATTAACTCAATTAAAAAATTAAAAGTGAATGAACAAGATTACCTACCTCGCGCAAATTTAGTATATTCTTCATCTATGGCACTTAGCGCATTTCCAAGATGCGGAGTGGCAGGAGATTGGTCTCAACACGCTATTGAACACGGTATTAGCGGTATGTTCCCAAAAATAGCCCACGCCGCGGGACTTTCGGCTATATATCCGGCTTGGTTAGAGTTTATGTATTCTTATAATGAAACCATATTCAATCGCTGGGCAAAAAATGTATTCGGAGCAGATACTTTTAAAGAAGGACTTAATACGTTTGTAAGTCTGTTAAAGGAACTCGATTCACCATATTCTATCAAACAACTAGGAATTAAAGAAGAAGATATACCGGCGATTGCGGATTTGATTTTGCAAAGCGGTAATCCCGGCAAATTGAAATCGTTGGATAAAGCTGACATAATTACAATTTTGAAAAATTCTTATAATTATTAAAAATATTTTGATTTTCCATTCATCCGATGACAGGGGCGTCATCGGATGAGTTTTTTGAAAAGGGTGAGTCATTCCCGAAACGATCGGGAATCATTCTTCACACACTTAAAGTCTGTAACAAAATAGCTTGGTGGCAACGCCCCAAGAATAAAATCCACGTTTTCCTCTCCAATCTAAATTAATTTACATTGCAATTGCAAATTATTCGATTTATTTGATTAATTTAGAAATTAGAAACAGTTGCAAATAAATATTGATAATTGAACATTTGGAAAGTTGTAATGATAATTAAACGACTTCTCATATTCGCGGCTATTGTTTTAGCCACCGTTTTACAAGCCCAATCGCAACCGAACGTGCCGACTTTACAAGTAGATACACTTTGTAATTTAGGAAAAACTATTCCCGGAGAAGCAAGTGGTGCATACTTCCTGCCGGATGGCAATATTATTGCGGTTATAAGAGATACACCGCTAATAGTTGATTCAAAATCAGGAGAAATTTTAAGGCGATTAGATTCGCTAATAGGACAAGATGTTCAATGTCCGAAAGTTTCGCCAGATGGGCGTTATTTAATTGCATTTACTTATAAAGGAACAGCTGTTTGGGACATATTATCAGGTAAGATATTAAAATTTATTGGAAATACAACTGATTATTGTTTTTCTCCAGATGGAACAAAGCTATATGTTATCGGAGGGAATCCAAATAGTTTTGGAGCTGTAAGAATATATGATATGAATACTTTGGAAGAAGTTGAACGATTTTGTTCGGCAACCGGTGGTATATGGATGGACATTTCTCCCGACGGAAATTCTCTGGTAGTGTCTGTGCAAAAAAAACCTAATGCAAGCAATGATAAGAAAACAAGCCAATTAATTCTGGTCAATCTAAACGATAAGAAAAACTATACTGCGGTTGAAACACTTCAATCACAAATCTATTTTATGGAATTTTCTCCTGACGGAAAACAAATCGCGTTTCTTTACAACGATGGCAATAATGATCATTATATATATATCTATAACTTAGTTACTAAAGAGAAAAAGTATATAAGAGAACAAGAATTAGAAACTTTGTTTGGTTATCCAAGTTTATTAAGTGGTCATCCAAAATTTATTTCTTCAACAACATTATCGTTTGTATTTTCAAAATATACATTGGTTTGGAACACAGAAGATAATCAATTGAAAAAACTTATTAAATTTTTACCATGGAGTATATCTTCTTATAATGATACATTAATTTTATGTACTCAAAATGGTCTTATAGGATTTCTGAATAAAAACATTGTTCCAGTAAAAGAAAATGAAATTCCAAACGAATCTTATTTGAAATACAACAATAACCAGTTGGAATATTTTAGCGCCAAATTCTTTGTTGGAGAAGCGAAAATATATGATATTAGCGGAAAGCAAATTGCGGATATTGGGAAGAAATCATTTATATTTGGCAAAAATACAATTCCGATAAACCAAGTATTGCCGGTTGGTGTTTATATATTAACGATCAATGGCGGAACTGAGCAAATTAGCCAAAAATTTATTGTGGAGTAGTGGAAAATGAAAGCTTCCTTTTCTTCATCCTTCCCATTTGAGGGGAAGGTTGGGATGGGGTTCTTCCAATTGATTGAAGATGGACTCTTCACTTCGTTCAGAGTGATGCCTTTGTGGCTTCTCTTTATCTTTTTTCTATAAATATCAAATCCCTAACGGGATAATTCTTTTTCTTCCCATTACCAATTGACAAGTCACAATTGACCATTATTTTTAACATTATTTGGCTATTTGAAAAAAAACTGTTATTTTTGTAATCTGAATTAATATATTTTTGATAAAAATGTTAAAGATAAGTATTCGTGCGCTTAAAGACAGGGATAACCCTGTAGAACTAAGCGAAAATTGCGAAAAAATTGATGGAATCTTTAGCGAGTTCTTTGGATTAGTTGAATTCACCGGTATTGTAAAACGACAGGGTGACCGCTATATCGTAAAAGGTAAAGCCAGTTGCCAAGCAAATTTAATTTGCGATTTGTCGAACGAGGATTTTATTGAAACTATCGAAGCGGAAATAAACGCCGTTTATGTAGTCGATAATACTCTTTTTGATTTAAGTAGAGATACTTTATACGAACTTCACGGCGAAATTTATATGCGCGACGATGATTTATTTATTGACATCACCGAAGAAGTTAAGCAGGAGCTTGCTATCAGCCTTCCACTAAAACGGATAGCTCCGGCATACCGCGATAAGAAAGTAGAAGATTTGTATCCTGATTACATAAATACCAGTAGTGAACTACCCGAAGATTCCCGTTGGGAAGCCCTAAAGAAATTGAATTTGAATTAAAATATTAATAAATAAAACATTATTTAAGGGAGATGTACAAGAATGGCACATCCAAAGCGAAAGATATCGAAAACTAGAAGAGATAAACGCCGTACGCACTATAAAGCAATAGCGCCAACATTGACAATTTGTCCTCAATCAGGCGAAGTCAAAATTCCGCACAGAGCTTCTATAGTTAAAGAAGGAAAAGAAGTAACACTCTTTTACAACGGCCGTCAGAGCGACGGCAAAAGAATTATTTAATTTATAATTAACATTAATATTATATTTTCGGGTCTCAATTGCAGACCCGAAAATATATACAGATAAATATGCTTAATAGCACAATCCGAATAGCATTAGATGTAATGGGTAGTGACAATGCTCCGAAGAGTGAAATCCTCGGCGCATTAAACTTTTTGGCAAAAAACCATTCTTCCGCCATAGAATTGATTTTTGTCGGCAATGAGAAAATCATAAAAGAAGAACTTGCCAAACAAAAAGAAGCACAAACCTATCAGGACAAAATCCGGATTCACCACGCAAGTGATGTAATTACATTTTCCGATAAATCAACAGATATATTAAATAAAACCGATTCCTCTTTGTATCAAGGTTTTCATCTAATCAAAAGCAAAGAAGCCGATGCTTTTATATCAGCCGGGAATACCGGAGCGATGTTAGTATGCGGTACTTTTGTAGCAGGTAGAATAGAAGGATTCAGCCGCCCAACCATAGGCAGTTATTTTCCGGCTAAAGGACCCTACGGCAAAGTTTTTGTTTTGGACGTGGGTGCTAACATCGAAGTTAAACCTACAATGTTGTATGAATTTGCTTTATTAGCAGATGCTTATGTACGCAAATCTGGCAATGTCGAAAAACCTAAAATAGGCTTGCTAAACATAGGCGAAGAAAAAGGAAAAGGTATTGAATTATACAGAGAAGCACATAAATTATTGACAGAAAGCAAATTAAATTTTGTTGGCAATATCGAAGGCAACGATATACTTTCCGGAAACATTGATATTGTGATTTGCGACGGTTACACCGGCAATATTCTGCTGAAATTTGCAGAAAGCTTTCCGGGTATCTTAAAAAATAAGATACAATTATATGCTGATAATAGTTTGCTTTCAAAAATCAAAATTGGATTATTAATGCCTGTTTTGAAACAAATAATGAAGAGTTTCGATTACCAGGTTTACGGCGGTGTTCCTATTTTAGGTATTAAAGGTACCGCGTTAGTTTGCCACGGCAAGAGTACTCCTTTAGCATTTGAAGCCGCTTTGACAAAAGCCGCTATGTTGGTTGAGTCAGAATTTTTAGAAGAAATTTCAAAATCGTTAATAAATTAATGAGGAAACAATGCCCGCAACGATAACATCTATTGGTCATTACTTACCATCGGACGTGTATCCTAATTCATACTTTTCACAGTATTTGGATACTAACGATGAATGGATCGTAGAAAGAACGGGAATAAAAGAACGTAGATTTGCAAAAGAAGGAGCCACATCGGATTTAATAGTCCCTGCGGCATTGGAATGTTTAGAAAGAAGAGGAATGTCTCCAGATGATGTAGATTGTATTATAGTGACAACGGTTACACCGGATCACTTTTTCCCATCTACAGCGTGTGTAGTACAAGATAAAATAGGTGCCAAAAACGCTTGGGGTTTTGATATGTCAGCCGCTTGCTCGGGTTTCGTTTTTGGTCTTGTAAATGCGGCGAAATTGGTTGAATCAGGCGTTGTACGCAACGTCTTACTTTGCTCAGGCGAAAAAATGTCAACAATTACAGACTTTAGCGACCGTACGCAATGTGTACTTTTTGGCGATGGCGCCGGTTGTGTACTGATTGAAAAATCGGAAGATCCTTCTTATGGAGTAATGGATCAGATTTTACATATTGACGGCTCGGGAGCAAAGTACTTAAATATGAAAGCCGGTGGTAGTTTTCATCCGGCAACAGAAGAAACAGTAAAAAATAAAGAACACTATATATTTCAAGACGGTCAAAACGTATTTAAAGCCGCCGTTAAAGGAATGTCCGAAGTGGCTCTTCAAATAATGAAAAATAATAACCTTACAAACGACACAATTGATTGGTTGGTACCGCATCAAGCAAATTTGAGAATTATTGACTTTACAGCTAAGAAAATGAAATTGGACCCTGCCAAAGTAATGATTAACATTCATAAATTTGGCAATACAACTTCGGCAACCATTCCAATTTGTTTATCGGAATGGTATCAAGAAGGCAAACTTAAAAAGGGTCAAAATGTAATATTAGCCAGTTTTGGCGCAGGATTTACTTGGGGAGCGATTTATTTGCGCTGGGGTCTAGATTAATAAAGGAATATGAAAATGAAAACAGCATTTATATGTTCGGGACAAGGTTCGCAATACGTTGGTATGCTACAAGATATTTATGAGCAATACCCGGAAGCGGCAGAGAAAATAAATAAAGCTAATGAAATCTTAGGATATAAAATCAGCGATATTATGTTCGCAGGTCCTATTGATGAACTAAAGAAAACAAAATATACACAACCTGCATTGTTCATACATTCAGCAATTGTGTTTGACTTAATAAAAGATAAAATCCAGTTTGATGGAGTTGCCGGTCATTCAGTCGGCGAATATGCGGCATTGTACGCGGCAGGTGCATTGACTTTTGAAGACGCGTTGAAACTTGTTTCTTACCGTGGCGAATTAATGTATTCCGCAGGTAATGATTTACCGGGGACTATGTTTGCAATAATCGGAATGGATGACGATAAAGTCAGTGAAATCTGCGATAAGCTAAATAATCCTTCAGAAGGGAAAATTATAGCTGCGGCGAATTTCAATTCACCGGGTCAAACAGTAGTTTCGGGCTCACGTGACTATCTTCGTGAAATAACGGGTGAATTTAAAACCGCCGGAGCAAAAATGGTAAAAGAACTAGTCGTTAGCGGCGCGTTTCATTCACCATTAATGGAACCTGCAAAAGTTGAATTGGAAAAAGCTATAAGCGAAACCAATTTTTCGGATACGAAAGTACCTATTTATTCAAACGTTACAGCAAAACCATTAACCAAAAGCAGTGATATTAAAGAAGCGTTAATCAAACAACTTACATTTCCAGTACGTTGGACTCAATCAATGAATGAAATGAAAACGGACGGTTTCACAAAATTTGTTGAATTAGGACCGGGTACAGTTTTGCAAGGTTTAGTAAAACGTATTTTAAGCGATGTCGAAATTAGCGGCATCGATAAAGTTGAAGATATTTCCAAAATATAATAAAGGAATACTAAAATGAGATTAGAAAACAAAATAGCGGCAATCACAGGCGGTGCTCGCGGTATCGGAAGAGCTATCGCGGAAGTATTTGCTAATGAAGGTGCTATAGTTTATGCTCTAGATGTTATCGAACCGGAAAGTGATTTCCCTTATGATAAAATCAAGTATTTAAAGGCTGACGTTACTAATTCAGAAAGCGTAAAAAACGCTGTTGATACAATAATTGAAGCAAATAAACGATTAGATATTCTTGTAAACAATGCAGGAATTACTCGAGACAATTTAGTAATGCGTATGAGCGAAGATGATTGGGATAGAGTATTGACAATCAATTTGAAAGGCGCGTTTATCTGCTCGAAAGCGGCAATTAAGCCAATGATGTCACAAAGAGCAGGCAGAATCATAAATATGGGCTCTGTTGTTGGTGTGATGGGTAATGCGGGACAAGCAAATTATTCAGCTTCTAAAGCAGGATTAATTGGTTTGACAAAATCGATGGCAAAAGAATTAGGAGGTCGTAATATATTGATCAACTTAATAGCACCCGGTTTTGTAAAAACTGCAATGACCGACAAATTAACCGATGATCAAAGAAAGTATTTTGAAGATAACATTCCGCTCAGACGCGGAGCCGAACCAAGCGATATAGCTAACGCGGCGTTGTTTTTAGCATCCGACGATTCGTCATATATAACGGGTCAAGTCCTAAATGTGGACGGCGGATTGTTGATGTAATAATCAAAAATATTAACAAATTTTTGTTTATTGTAATAAAAAGAATTAATTTTGAATTTAAGTATTTTTAGTAATTTATAATAATTAATATGAGGTGTAAAATGGCTGACATTAAAGCAAAAGTAACTGAAATAATCGTAAATAAACTTGGTGTAGAAGAATCACAAATCACTCCAGAAGCTTCTTTCACAAAAGACTTAGGGGCTGATTCATTAGATAGCGTTGAGCTCATTATGGAATTCGAAAACGAATTCGATGTAAGTTTCGAAGAAAGTGATCAAGAAAAAATACAAACAGTTGGTGATGTATTAACACTATTAGAAGCTAAATTAGGTTAATATACCCCTGGCTTTAAGTTTCTTACTTATTGGATATTAAGGGAGTATATCTCCCTTAATGTTTTTAAAGCGAATGTAAAAATAACAAAAGAAAAATATGTCAAAATATAATTTTCCTAAAATTGTTGTAACCGGGCTTGGTGCCGTTACTCCAATTGGAAATACAGTAGAAGAATTCTGGCAAAGTCTAATAGCGGGTAAAAGTGGTTGCGGTCCAATAACTCAATTCGATACTGAGTTTTTCAAAACCAAATTTGCTTGCGAAGTAAAGGATTTCGATGCTTCTAAGTATCTAGATCGTAAAGAAGCTCAGAGAATGGATTTATATACCCATTACGCAATGGCTTCAGCGGCTATGGCAATTGAGGATTCAGGATTGGATCTCGAAAAAATTGATGGTAATAGAGCCGGTGTAATAGTTGGTTCAGGTATCGGCGGTATGTGGACGTACCACAAACAAGTCGAAACTGTAACCAAAAGAGAAGGGAAGCCTGATCGTATTTCACCTTTCTTCATTCCGATGATGATTGGTAATATTGCCAGCGGTCATATCGCTATCCGTTATGGATTTGGTGGACCTTGTTACTCAACTCTATCAGCTTGTGCTACAAGTTCTCATTCTATCGCAGACGCTGTGATGTTAATACAACGCGGCAATGCCGATATAATGATTGCCGGCGGAGCGGAAGCGGCTATATGTCCTATGGGTGTAGGCGGTTTCAATTCAATGCAAGCTATTTCCACAAGAAATGATGACCCTAAAACAGCAAGCCGTCCATTCGATAAGGATAGAGATGGATTTGTAATGGGCGAAGGTGGTGGTATCTTGATTTTAGAAACCGAAGAACACGCTTTAGCTCGCGGTGCAAGAATCTATTGTGAAATCAGTGGTTTTGGAATGACTGATGACGCGTATCATATAACTGCTCCTTTGGAAAGCGGTGAAGGTGCCGCCAGATCTATGGCTATGGCTGTAGAAGATTCCGGATTGAAACTGGAAGATATAGATTATATAAATGTTCACGGAACATCAACTCCTTTGGGAGATATAGCTGAAACCAAAGCTATTAAATCTGTTTTTGGAGAATACGCGTATAAATTATCTATCAGTTCAACTAAATCAATGACAGGTCACTTATTAGGCGCAACTGGCGCTGTAGAAGCAATAGCTACAATTTTAGCTATCAAAAATGGACTTATTCCTCCAACGATTAATTATTTTACTCCTGATCCGGATTGCGATTTGGATTGCACACCAAATGTTGCTAAGAAAAAAATAATTAATGCAGCTTTGAGTAATACCTTCGGATTTGGTGGTCATAATGCGACTCTTTGCTTTAAAGCTTATAAATAATTCATTATCTTGGTGATATACTACCGTGAGAGAATTTTTCAAAAATTTATACGATAATCTTTCATTAGATAAAGATAGATTAAACGATGTTAAGGAATCCAACTTAGCGGCAATTTTTCCGCAAGTTGGATTCTTGACTAATAATCTAACTTCTAAGCTCGAAGTAATTTTGAGTGTAAAAATAAGTAATAGAGGTATATATGAAGCGGCTTTGACTCATAAATCTTATCTGTTTTATAATACCGGGTACGTTCATTCTTATGAAAGATTGGAATTTCTTGGCGATTCAATCCTTGGATTAGTAATCGCGGAATACCTATTTTTCGAATATAAGGATCAAACGGAAGGTATTTTGAGTCCGATGAGGGCAAACTTAGTTAATAGCTGTTCGCTGGAACTTTGTAACAAACAACTCGGATTAGTAGATCTTATACAAGCTAGTGATAGCGCTCGCAAAGTATTCAATAATTCAACAACAAGTTCGATTTTGGGCGATGTTATGGAAGCAATCATAGCCGCAGTTTATTTGGACTCTGGTTTTCGTCAAGCGAAAAAAATGATTTTGAATAAACTCCTACCTATTATGCTCCACTATGGATTGCTCGAAGATATTAACTACAAAAGCGTGCTTTTGGAAACAGTACAGGCGGACGGAAAAAGTTTTCCTACTTACGAAGTAATAGAAGAACTCGGACCGGCACACAATAAAATTTTCAAAGTTGCTGTACTGGTTGAAGGTGAAACAATAGCGAATGGTGTTGGAAGAACTAAAAAAGAAGCGGAAAAACAAGCCGCGCAAAAAGCTTTAGAAATATTTACAAATATTAAAAACAATGAGGAAAAATAATGGAAAAGTTGATATTTGAGAAAAGCGTAACCGGAAGAAAAGGTTATAGCTTACCTCGATTGGATGTCGAACTAACGGATATCAATACGGCTTTACCGAAAGATTTATTAAGAACTGAATCTACATATTTGCCGGAAGTCAGCGAAAGCGAAATCGCTCGTCATTTTGTACGTTTATCGCATTTAAATTATAATATCGAAGAAGGTTTATATCCATTGGGCTCTTGCACAATGAAATATAACCCAAAAATAAATGAAGTTACAGCCGCTTTAGGCGGTTTTGCTAATGCTCATCCGTTGATGAAGGATGAACACGCTCAAGGTGCATTAGAAGTAATGTATGAACTTGGCGAAGCGTTAAAAGAAATCAGTGGTTTTGATGGTGTATCTTTGCAACCGAGCGCCGGTTCACAAGGTGAACTAGCCGCTATGTTGGTATTCCGCCAATATCATTTAGACCGCGGCGATACAAAAAGAACAAAAATTTTAATCCCTGATGCCGCTCACGGCACAAACCCTGCATCGGCCGCTATTGCGGGATTCCAGATTATCAACATCAAATCTAACGCACAGGGTAGAGTTAATGTTGAAGACTTAGCTGAACATTGCGGTGATGATGTTGCCGGATTTATGCTAACGAATCCAAATACAGTAGGTATTTTTGAAAAAGGTATTATAGAAATAGCAGAAGTAATTCACGCTTGCGGTGGTCTGATGTATATGGACGGCGCGAACTTGAATGCTTTGATGGGTATTGTTCGTCCCGGCGATATGGGCTTCGACTGTATGCACATCAACTTACATAAAACATTTGCCACACCTCACGGCGGCGGTGGTCCCGGTGCTGGTCCTATTTGTGTCAGGAAAGATCTTATTCCGTTTTTACCGGTTCCTCAAATAGTAAAGAAAGACGACAAATTTATTATGAACTATGATTGTCCAAAATCAATCGGCAAAATGCACGCGATGTATGGAAATTTCGGTGTTTACGTTCGCGCATTAACATATATCCGTATGAATGGTGCTGAAGGTTTACGCAGTGTTTCGGAAAATGCTATCATTAACGCTAACTACATCCGTTCGTTGATTAAAGATAATTTCGTAATGCCGTATGAAGAAACGGGAATGCACGAATTTACAATTAGCTGTGACAGACAAAAAGCACAAGGCGCATCGGCTATGGATATGGCAAAACGCTTGTTGGATTATGGATACCACGCACCAACAGTATATTTCCCATCAATTGTTCACGAATGTATGCTAATTGAGCCTACCGAAACTGAAACTCCGGAAGGTTTGAAAGCGTTTGCAGACACTTTGAATTTGATTGCTGAAGAAGTTAAAACTAATCCTGAATTGGTTCGCTCAGCACCAATTTCAACTCCAATTGGCAGATGCAACGACGCAATGGCCGCACGTAATCTTAATTTACGTTGGACACAAGCGTAATCAGTTTATAAAGTTCGTAAAGTTATAAAGAAAGGCAGATTTCAGGATTTGCCTTTTTTTTTCTTTCTCCTCCACTTTGGAGAGACTGGGTGGGGTTCTTGATTAATTGAAAGTTGAAAATGCGAAGAAGATGTCTGAACCACGATTTGAAGGAATTTTAAGATTAAAGGATTTCGTCACTCTGAGCTTGCGAAGATGCCACCTTCAAACAATTTTAAATTTTGAATGCGAAGAAAACCATCCCTTTAGGGATTGAATATCGGTAGAAAAAATCTGAACGGTGCCCACGACGTGCCGAAGGTACGAAATACGCGAAAATCCTGAAAAACCTTATTTCCCATTTAACCTTAGTCTTAACCATCAACCTCACGCTTAAGCGTGGGGTTGATGGAAAAATAAAGTAATAAGGTGTCGGTACATATCGCTTTTCTACTAAGGTT
>JBBRAO010000045.1:0-20597 GCA_038206725.1 Kapaibacterium sp. (SeqCode) | reverse complement strand
GGAAAATCGCGGATATAAAGAGCTTTAGCCCAAAATAAAATTAGATTTTGGCTAAAGCCGCATTATCACAAACTAATCATTAACGATAGCTTTAAATTCATTTACTGTTAACTCCGCACATCGAATTATATTGAAAAGAGTTCCTCTATCTAATGTTTTATGATTTGGCACGGTAACTTGAGAAAATGGTTCATCCCTTCTCATTATTATATAACTTCCGCTATGCCTTTTGACATAAAACCCTAATTTTTCCAAGACGGAAACACAATCCTTGCCTGATAGAACCGGTAAATAACTCATACTACCAACGACATTACTTCATACTTTTCTTCAGGGACTTTTAAACCGTCATCTTCCAAGCATTCTATATATAAATCTATTGCTTCCTTGATATTTCCAATAGCTTCTTCTTTAGTCTGCCCTTGCGATATACATCCCCGCAACGAAGGGCACTCGACTACCCAAAAACCATCCTCACCCGGATATAAGATAATTTGCCGCATTTCTTACCTCACAAAAAGTGTTTGCGTTATAAAAATTTAATCTATATTCAGGACGATTTTTTATAAATATTATTGATAAATACGTTTGGACGAATCTCTATTAATCCCGTTAGAGATATGATATCGGTAGAAAAATAATAAACCAAAGCTACTGTAATTCCGTGGCAACTAATTAAAATTCCAAAATTATGCTTCTTCGCATAATCCATCAACTTTTGGAAATTGGTTTCATATAAGACAATGGCACCGGTGCTATTCCAATTCCATAAGTTTTAAATAAACCTTTTACAAATTCTTTGGTTTTCTTGTTTACATTAAAAAAATCATATTCTCTAATTGTTTCCATTTCATTAGGATGATCTTTCAAATATGCCGCTAAACACATTGTTTCAGCAAAACAGCCGTAAAGTACATTATCGGTTAATCCGCAAATTTCCGGATTAAACCAAAACTCGAGACCCTTTTCAATATAAGCGTTACCTCCATCCTGACGGTGGACATTTTCGCATTTTATAAATTCATCTTCAGGGAAACCATAAGGCACTGCGACATCCACAACATAAATAGTCTGCTCGTTTTGGATATAATCAATTGATTCGGCAGTGATAAGACTTATCGGATTATGTGTGCAGTTAATTATCGAACTAATTTGATTGATTTTATCAATTTCAATATCCGTAATATTTGGATATACTGAAATTTGCCTATTCTGAACAATTTGCTTCAAATCCTTAGTATGATTGCTTATTACCAATATCTGATTGTCATTTAGATTCTTATCCAATAAATATTCAAGACTGTCAAGACCCAATAACCCAAGTCCGTTAATAATGATAGAATTATTATTAGAAATGGTTTCGGCTTTGTGAAGAATGGAATCAATTTCCATATTCAAAATGGCGGCTGTACCATTATCGCCGTTAGTAAAAAGGATTTCCGTGTACAATTCATTCAACGTAAAGCCTGAATTGTCCAGATTTCCGTCCCAATCAACCTTCAATTCGATATTTTTACCAAAAAGCCGTTTTGTTGATGCGGCAAGTAGCACAATCTTAACATCAAGACTTTCCACAGAATATTTCAAAGCTTGAAGAAATTGCTTTCTGGCTTTGATAATACCTGTTTTGGACATACAATCTTCTGGAAAAGTTTCCAGGGAAACCAAACTCCCAGTGATTTCTTGAGTATATTCAAAAAATAAAGGTTTAAAATATGCTTCTTTAATAGAATTTCCTTGACTAATTATAATTTCACTTTTCGTTTTGTAATCTAATAAATTTGACAATAATACAAATTCATTTTTCATTTTGATACCTCTGAATTTTTATCAATTCCAAAATTATGCTTCTTGGCATAATCCATTAATTTTTGGAAATTGGTTTCATTCATTGCTTACAAATATTTCAAAAATTTATACTATATCAGCTATATAAATTCCAATAATTAATTCATATAATTTAACTATATGCAAAATTAGTTAAATTTACTAAATTTACTAAATCTACAAACCATTTGCTTGAAAATGTACTAAATTATTTGTAATTTTGATGTACAGATGCTTACTTTAATATAAAAAATTAAAAGAAAACTATGAACTATAAACCACCATATACTATTAGCACAAAGGCGATCAATCTGATTGCGGACATTTCTGCGCAGGTTGAGAGATATGCTATTAGTATGGAACAGGAAGATGGTTTATTACTCCGAAAAATCAATCGCATAAAAACCATCCTAGGTTCATTGGCTATCGAAGGGAACACACTGTCTGAAAGTGTTATTACAGATATTTTAGATGGTAAGCAAGTTGTAGCACCTATTCGCGAGATTCAAGAAGTGAAAAACGCCATAAAAACTTACGATGCGTTTCCAACCTTGTATCCTTTTTCGGTTCTCGATTTACTCAAGTCTCACAAATTGATGATGGAAACATTAATTGATGGAGCCGGACAATTTAGAAGTTCGGGAGTAGGTGTATTTTCCGGTGATAAAGCAATCCATATTGCACCTCCCCAAAACGGGTTCCGTTATTGATTGATGATTTATTTGATTGGCTAAAAAGTTCCGACGATCATTTATTGATAAAAAGTCGCGTCTTTCATTACGAATTTGAGTTCATTCATCCGTTTACCGATGGCAACGGCAGAATTGGAAGACTTTGGCAATCACTGATTCTTGGAAAACTACATCCTATTTGTGCACATTTACCGGTTGAAAATATGGTTTTCGCTAATCAGAAAGGTTATTATGATGCAATAAACCATAGCACCAAAGCGACCGATTGTGGTATCTTTATTGATTTTATGTTGCAAGTAATTTTCGACACATTGAAACAAAACAAATTGGCACTGTAAATGACACTCTAAATGACACTGTAAAATTAATGCAAGATAATCGTTCTATTACTTTGAATGAAATTGCTTTAAAATTGAATAAATCAAGAAGTACTATAGCGAGAATAATCAAAAAACTTAAGACTGATGGTATTTTAATTCGTGTCGGATCCGATAAAAACGGATGTTGGAAAGTAAAAATCACATAAATATGTGCAAATGGGGCTGTCTCAAAACTCCAAATTAGTTGATTTATTGTCAATCAAAGATGATTGACCTACCAATATATCAATGACTTGGTAGAACAAGCATCCCTGCTTGTTAACAAAATTCTGAGTTTTGAGACAGCCCCAGTTTTCTGGATACTTCGCTTCGCTAAGTATAACGTAAATCTTAACTTCTTTACCTTTTATATTAAATAAATTCAAAATTCATCATTTTTTGAAAAAAAGTATGCTGTTTGGATTAATACCCGTGGCGTATCTATCGGTAATCGTTTTGCTAAAGAAATTATAAACTATAATCTCCCCATCCATTTGAAAATTCTTTGCATTCCCTATCCAGATTTCATTATCGCTTGGATTAATATTTAATGAGTACCAAAACTCACCTTTCTTTTCGTTTCTAAGAATGGTTTGGATAGTTTTGTCCTGAGAGTCGAGCGAGATGCTTACAACTGCATCCAGGGCGGTACCTGTGGTTTTGGGAGGCACCTGATTAATAGCATATAGGATATTATTGCTTTCCGATAAAACTATCGAGCGGTAATGCCCCGAGAATCTTCTTTTTTCCTTCAGACTCTGAATATCCAATTCCACAATTCCACCCACAGAATCCTTCTCGTAAGTATTATAATAACATAAATAAATGCTTTGCGCGGTTTTATTTATTTGAATTTCGGTCAGGTTTTTACCGATTAAAATTGTTTTTTCAAGCGATTTTGTTTTTTCATTTATTACTGATAAAGTACCGGCTAAAGGATTGTTTTTATAGAATACTCCCAATCCCGAATTTGCCACATAAAGTTTGCCATCGAAATAAGCAATTCCCTCAGGATAAAAGCACAAATTTGGTATTTGTTCAGTCAGTTCTATCTTGCGTGGATTGAATTTTATAAGTTGATGTCGGTATAAATCCGTGCAATAACCGACTGAATCGTTCACAATTGCTATTTGCCGCGGACTGGAATCGAGAATATGGATTCTTCCGACCGATTTGCCGTCAATCAATGAAACCGCTTCAATAGTTCCACTGCCACTAACAGCTATAAATGCTGTATCACCGAAAATAACCAAATCATTTGCGGTATCCCCTATCTTTAAACCACTATTTTTTTCAGTGTAATAATCAGAAATAATATCCCTGTTTTTAGAATTTATTAACGTTAATTGCGAATTGCTTCTGCCCAATAGACCCTCGGATAAAACAAAAACATCTCCTTCCGCATTGGTATTTACGGTAGGTTTTGTCGGTTCCTCGACGCAAGCGAATAATAAGAAATTAGCGAGTATAAATAAAAATAAGTATTTTTGCATTATGATTCATAAAAAAAATCAAAATTAAGTAATTTTATCGGCTTTAAGTTTTATGAGCCAATATTTTTATCAACATATTTATTACTTAGAAAAATGATTTCAATCAACAAAATAGTTATATTGTTCAGCGTTATCGCCATAATTAACAGCCATACGGCTTTTTCAGCTAATCCTGAAGAAATCGGTGAAAAATTCGATAAATTGAAGCGAGAGGAATGGATAAATCAAAGTCGCGGTGGAAACGACGGAATAAATTGGAAACTTATAGACAACGAAACAAGACAATCCAAATATAATTTATTACTCAGAGACTCGAAGAACAAAAACAGAAATTCACTACAAGGCAATTTTTTAGCAAACGGTAGAATCGAAGGAAAGTGGATAGAAAAAGGCAGTAATAACAATGCCGGACGTATTCGAGGAGTCGATTTAGACTTAGAAAACAATCTAGTTTATGCTTTTTCAGACGGCGGAAATATATTTTGTGGTACATTGGACGGGGACGACTGGACTTGCCTTAATAATAGTATAAACTTTGATAATCCTCACGTGGTGAAAGTTTTAAAATTCGATGGGAAAAAACGCATTTTGGCTGTAACCTATGGTGGCAAACTTTCAATTTATTCCGATGACGAAGGTCAAACTTGGACTTTATCAGAAGGACTTCAGAATCCAAAAAATTGGGGTGGTGTTCGCCGATGTGTTGTTGCAAATGATGCCGATCAAACTATATATTTATTGGGTCACGAATGGGATTTTAGTTCGGAATGGAAGGACAAAGTAGTAATTTATTACTCCAAAGATCACGGTGCAAATTATGAGCGGATTCTATTCGAAGTAAATAATCTCTCATTAATGGATTTATGGGCGGATAAATACGATACGGATAAAGTATTTTTCTTTAAGGCAGATTCTATATTTACTTTAGAAAGCGGTAAAATTGTTTTTCAAAAAAAATACGATATGTTAGTTACATCGCCAATTGAGTTAACCGCTTGTGGGTCGAGTAACGATGCAAATATCAATTTTGCTTTGTGCATACGCTCAGGCTCAAACTATAATAACTATTTTATGGCTTCTTACGATGAAGGCGATAGCTGGGATTTGAGAGGTAGTTTAGATAAAAACAAATTTATGATGACAAGCTTTTCTACATCTACATTTTCTGTTGACTTTGCTTATTTAGGAAGTATGGAATTACATATAAGCTACGATGGTGGAGCAAGTTGGAATATTCGAAATAGCTGGGTCAATTATTATCAAGCCCCCGAAAGAATGCTTCACGCAGATGTACCTGCAATTCAATTTTTTAGAACCCCGGACGACAATGAATTAATGTTTGTTTCTACTGACGGCGGTCTATATAAATCGGATGATTACGGTGCTAACATTAAAAATATATCTATGGATGGATTGAATGTAAGTCAATATTATAGTGTTTTAACAGCAGAAAGTGATCCAAATATAATCTATGTCGGTGCTCAGGACCAAGGCTTCCAAAGAGCAAATTTAGATTCCGGTCGAACATTGGGTTTTGATCAATTATACAGTGGAGATTATGGTTCGATAACATCTAGTGATGAAGGAAATTCCTTATGGTCGGTTTATCCTAACTTTATTTTATATATGAGAAATGCTCCCGTTTGGAATAATTCAATGGGTCTCAGCACTTGGGATTTCGAAGGACACGGCTGGCACTGGATGACACCGACAAGAGCGTTGCATAACCGCCCAAATGCCGCTTATGCCATTGGAGGTGATGCTAACAATGGTTCATATTTATGGCAATTTACAGCCGATGGAACTTATGAACTGACAGCTGTTAAGCAATCTAGAAACTTCGCAGAACAAACTGTACCGGAAAAACTTATCGCTTTAGAGTTATCAAAATCGAATAAAGTATTTTGTGCATCTGACAAAGGAATTTTGCACGTTAGTAATAACGGAGAGGATTGGAATGATTACCCAATCTATGTAGGCGACGAAACATTTTATGCCAATTATATAGCTATTGACCCAAGCAATGAGAATATTATTTATGTGGGTGGACGTGGTTACAACACTCCCGGAGCTTTTGCCTCCTTTAACGGCGGGCGAACCTTCCAAGCAATTAACGAGGGTTTACCAAATACTTATATTAATGGTATGGCTATTAGCAATGATGGGAAATTAGTATTCGCGGCGACAAGTGTTGGACCTTATGTATTTGTTACTTGGATGAATAGATGGTATAGTATGGCTACTTTGGACTCACCTGATCAAGATTTCAGATGGGTAGAATTTGTTCCGTCCTCAAATACCGCAAGATTTGCAACTTACGGTAGGGGTATTTGGGATTTCAAGATAGAAAACATCTACCTTGGTGTAGAGGAAACTGAAAAACCAATTAACTTTGAGGTTAATGTATTTCCTAACCCGATGAATGAAAATTCAAATATCGAGTTTAATCTTCCGGTTTCAGGTTATGGTACTGTCAAGATATTCGATATTACGGGCCACGAAATAACGAAACTACGCGATGGCATACTCCCAACCGGAAAAAATTCTTTCAATTGGGACGGCTCAAATAGCGCAGGTATTAAAGCAGTTAACGGAACTTATCTTTGTTTAGTCACAGTTTCAGGTTTTACTTCATATACTAAAATTGAAATTAATAGATAACCGAAATAAACTATAAAATATTATTTTCAAGGGCATCTTCGGGTGCCCTTCCTATTTTGTAGAAACTCAGAATTTCGTTGAAGCCGAACTTATCAATTACGTCAGTATCAATTTTTGCTTTATTTCCGTGTATTTTCATTAATTCCAACATTCCTTGCTGTTGCCATAGATAATTTTGCGGTATTCTCGGGAAACGGTCGAAAAGTTTACCATAACTATTCAAAGCCGGTGTTGACCAAAACCAAAATAACAATCCGATTCGAGCTTCTTCATTCGCTAAGCAAATTGCAATCGGCAAAATGCAGTTTAATATTATCTCCCTCCTTAAGTGTGCACCTTCATTCGATATTTTGCTTTTTAACAGTAGGAACATTTTGTCGGGAATGTAGGAGCTATCGCCTTCTTGAAGTGATTCCAAAAAGTCATAGTGAAACGAACCGGGCAGAACATCGATCAATGTTACCAAGCTATCGGTCGTATAAACAGGACGTCTCCTGCGCGAAGAGTACCGCTCTATAAAATATCGCATTGTCTCCTTAAGCGTTTCATCGAGAGTGTTTATTTTTAACAGCCTTTGCGCTTCGGCGCTTTTTCGTAATAAACGATATAAAGCAAAATGCTGAACTTCTTCTATACTATCAAAATCAATTTCAGTATTATATTCGATTTCCTGATTTAGCACTTCTTCACGTGGAGCGATAAAAGTTTCAAGGTTGTCCAACAAACGGTCATTTTCAAATACAATATGTAGAACAACTTTATCATATACTTTATCGGCATCGTGATTGTGCTTTATCCACTCAGAACTCTTTTGATGAAATTCCGCATCGCCGATTATTATATTTCCATCAATTAATAAAGCCATATCGCTGAAATCGGGTCCCGGCAAACGATTTATTTTACCGGGTGAAAGAACTTGCAGTCTTTTTCCGCTCAATGTCCTATATATTTTAGAAGGATCTGAAAGATAAAAATGAACTTTTTTTTGTATTTGGACTTCTGTTTCTTTGTAATTTTCCAAGGTTTTTTCTTTCCAAAATAGTAAATGAATACAAAAGTAATAAATTTTAACATAATTCGAAGGCTAAATTGTAAAAAAAGTTGTAATTTTGTTGTTTATAATCAATAATACTTGGATTATTATGACAGAAGTTGAAAACAATGACTCAAATGATAAATTAAAAGATACGAAACCTATTGCTAATTCAAAACCGAAAAAATCGGCAAAAGTTGTTGCAAAACCGAAAAAAACTCCGATTACGAAAGCTAAACCGGACTCAAAAGCTATTGAAATACCTGAACAAATAGCTGAAATTGTTGATTTGGATAAAACTATCATATTAGATTTAAGTAATATAAATAAACCAAAATTGACTACACCAAAAAAGAAAACCGAATCAAAAAGCAAAATTCCTGATATTTTAAAAGATATACCAATTGATCTTAATTCTGTTGTAATCGAAGAAAGAGTTCCTGCCGAAGCAATCATCGCTCCCGTCAAGGAAGTACCTATTCAAAAGCCTAAGAAGGGAAAAACAGCAATTAAAAAACCGATTCCAGCACCACAGAAAAAGGTGATTGAGTCTGCACCAAAAATCGAAGAACCTAAAGTTGAGATTCCAACCATCGAAGAAGCTCCTAAGAAATTAGTATCCGAAGAAAAAGAAGTGACTGTAAGCTCTAAAAAAGGTAAGGCAAAAACAGTTGTACCTCCGAAATCGAAAAAGAAAGTACCTGTACGCCCAAATGCAAAACCTGACTTTGCCGGAGTTGAAGCGGAAATAACTCCAACTGTAGTTCCTGAAATCGAGAAACCGCTTATAGAAAACAAACAACCTGAAGCGATTGAAAAAACCGAAGAAATTAAAACTACCCCGGAAGTAATTGTAAAACACCAACGAAGCGAAGTTGTTCAAAGAGCATTGGATTCGATTGGAATGAAAAATGATCCATCAAGGCAACAAGTGGTTGAAGTTGAAGTAGAGAAGGAAAGCGCTCCAATTGTTGTTCCTGAGGAAGTTGAAAATGTAGAGGCTCAAAAGGTTCCTAATAAAAACAAACCGGCAAAAGGTCAAAAGAAAGGCAAACAACCGGTTAAGAAAAGTTTGAAAAACTCTATAGAACCGCTTACTGAATCACCAATCGAAAAAGAAGAAGAAGAAATAAACTATAATCTTAAATCGGAAGAAGAGCTCAGAATAGAAGCTGACAAGGCTAAAATCGCTAAGGTATTAGAACAAATTGTATTAAAGAAAGATAATATCATTAAGATGGCGGCTGAAAGCGAAGCTATTGCTCTTGGTGAAGTTCCTCAAGCTCCAATAAGCGAAGCTCCTGTTGCACCTGAATCCTCTGCGAAAAAAGCGAAATCGAAAAAGCGTAAGAAAAAAACTAATGCTCAAAAGAGCCTACAAGCTCAATTGTTAGCACCTGAAGTTGGAGAGCAGACGGACGAAATAAGCCCAGAAATCTCATTAGAAACTCCAATTAAAGTTAAACAACCTATTAAAGGGAAAGGTCAACATCCCAATAATAGGAATAAACAAGCACTGCCTGAAAAAATTGCTAATACGGAAGAACAAACCGAAATTCCAACAGAAGATGTTCCAAAAGTTAAAGATATTCCAAAACAAAAAGAACATAAAAAGCCTGTTCCGGCAAAAACTAGCGAAGCAAATTCCAGCAAGTTTATCCCAAATAATATGAAGGTCAGCAACAGCAATGTTTCCGATAAAAAACCGGTTCATAAAGAAAAACCGGTGATTAAAAAGAATATTTTGCAACCGTCGGCTCCGGTAATTATACGGAAAGATGAAACAGATTTATTTGAAAAACAACAAATTACAGAACGTGTTACAGAGATAATCGCAAATATCAGTTTCCCGCAATTGCCACCTGAAATGCAGATGACAACCGATCAAAAATTGGATTTAAGCATACAGAAAGCCTTAGCACAAGTAGAGAAGTTCTTGAAGAATGAGATTTATGTTGACAATACCGCGACAATACTTGTTGGTGTAAGCGGTGGAGTTGATTCGGTTTCTTTACTCGATTTATTAGCATTGCTATCTGAAAAGTTCTACTTCAAAATAATCATCGCACATTATAATCATAGCTTACGAGGAGCTGATTCCGACGCGGACGAAGATTTTGTAAAGGATCTGGCTATAAAATACGGATTTGATTATTTTTCAGCTAAGGGTGATGTTTTAACATATTCTGAAAAAAATTCTATTAGTATCGAATTAGCCGCACGTCAGTTGCGTTATAATTTCTTCGAAAGAACCTCCAGGAACCACTATGCGGATTTCGTTGCTACAGCCCATACCGCGGACGATTCTGCTGAGACGTTTTTATTCAATTTATTCCGTGGAAGCGGCTTAACAGGCTTGAGCGGTATTCCTGCAACACGCAATTTCGTAAAGAATGTTGTAATAGCACGACCACTTCTAACATTGAAGAAAAAAGAAATAATCGAATATGCGAAAGCGAGAAAATTAAAATGGCGCGAAGATCGTACGAACGAAGCCGTTGATTATACAAGAAACAGAATTCGCAGGGTTTTAATTCCTTTGTTAGAAAAAGAATTTAATCCACAGATAATCGAAGCGATTAATAGAGCGGCTGAATTAATTTACGGTGCCGATCAAAATATAAATCAGCAAGTTCAATCCGCCGCACAAACAGTTATCACCGACATCCGTTTAGAACGATTTTCGATGAAAGCGCAAACATTACAGACTTTTGATGAGTTTATGCAGGGTGAAATTCTGCAATACGCGTTGAATAAACATTTGAAAATTCCTTCAATCCCTATGCTTACAATAGATTCGATTTTGAATTTAATCGGTAAAACATCCGGTAAAATGGTTGAATTCCAACAATCATATCAAGCGGCTTATGACAGAAATTTGTTGATAATCGGAAAGCTTGATAAAAAAGTGGATGAATCGGCGGAAGTGATGAAGGACCAATCGGTAACAATTGACCGTTATAAAATCAAGTTGACATCGGTCAATATGAATGAAGTTAAGTATAATCCTAATCCAAAAATAGAGTTTCTCGATGCGGATCAAATGCCAGCAAAAATGACCTTCCGTCCTTGGATGCAGGGCGATAATTTTACGCCGTTGGGAATGAACGGAACTATGAAAATAAGCGATTTCCTGATAAACGAGAAAATTCCAAGCGTGGACAAACCAAATATAATCGTTTTAGCAAATGGCGATGAGGTTATTTGGGTTTGCGGATATAGAATTAACGAGAACTGCAAAATATCCGAAAAAACGAAAAAAGCTGTAAAAGTGGAATACTACACTCTATAGATATGGAAAAAGAAAAAGTTGTAATCGACGGCAGGATTTTTGAAAAGTATATTTCAGAAGACTGCATTATAAAGAGGGTTAAAGAGTTAGCTCTGCAAATCAGAAGCGATTATGCCGATAGTAATCCTGTTTTCGTCGTTATTGCCAATGGAGCGATGCCTTTTGCTACCGACTTGATTTTGCATACAAATATCGAAAGCGAATACCACTGCGTAAAGGCTTCTTCGTATTATAACAATATGGAAAGTTCCTGCGAAGTGGAGCTTTTTATGCCTCTCCCCGACCTGACCGGACGAGATGTGTTGATAGTCGAAGATATAGTGGACAGCGGTTACACTATGCAGGCTTTATTGAAAAAGATGCGGGAGTATCATCCTAATTCGGTGGAGATTGTAACATTGTTTTCCAAGCCCGAAGCCCGCAAGGTAGAAGTCAATCCAAAATATATAGGCTTCGTTGTTAAATCAATATTTATAGTAGGTTATGGATTGGATTTCGCCCAAAAAGGCAGGTATTTGAAAGATATTTATATATTGGCGGAAGAATAAGAAGAAAAAAATGGGTAGATTTTATATCTACCTTTTTTTGTTTGACTACTTCGGAGTCAGTACGATATAGATTACATTTTACCCCGAATTTCATTCGGGGCTAATCATTTTCAATCCCTTCGGGATTTCTTCCTCTTTACCAAGCTCCTGCTTGGGAATGAGAGGGCTAAAACAAAAATTGGACTCCACTTCCGAAGTGGAGTCCAATTTAGCATTTTTGGGATATAGGAATATCTATTCTGGTCTGTAATGACAGCACCCGGGCAGACTTTCATATACTTTATCCGATGCTTTATAAGAATCGTTATCGTGCCCTGCCTTTGCAAGTGCTTTTTTGACGGCATCTAAATTGATTTCGTTTTCATAAGTGATTTCGAGTATTTTCGTATTAGCATCCCAAACAGCCCGAACAACATTTTTGAATTCCATAGCAGTTTTTTCGATGCGTTCTTTGCACATATCGCACGAACCCACTACTTTGAAAATGCTGGTTTTGACATCAACACCCGATAAATCTTTTTCGATTGTTTTTCTTGATACCATTTCACCGCTAAAATTTATCCTTTTCGAGATGCGCGCGTTAATAGCATACTTATTGCCAAGCTGAATACTGTTCAGATCCCGATATATAGGCATTTCGTACTGCAACGAGAGCTTCCAAGTATCATAAAATTTGAATTCAATCTGAGGGGCTATGAATAATGTAAAACCTCCCGTAGCATCAATTATATTATTCGCGTCGTCTATGGCTTTATCGCGGATTTGCGCCCTGACCTTTATAATACCCGTCAAAGGTTCCGAAATATTATAAATTCCTAATATAGAGAAGTTATATAAATTCCCATATTTGTAATTCGTGCGTTCGGTTTTAATCCGTTGCGAATATTCAAAAGTATTTGCGGAAAAAATTGAGAAATTGGTAGTTTCGAAGCGTTTCAGGAACATTAAGCCGGCTTCGTATTTATAACCGCCTGACGAAGGTTGCAAATCAATCGGTAATACAACCGGTCCATACATTTGGTCAAATACTCCGATAGGTAAGGTAGCGCGCAGGCTTGGTGTAATTACGAATGTATTGCTTTCATTGCTGAATAGCTTATACGAAATTCCAATTGAACCATCACCCAAACCATAAGCTTTGCGACTGAATTTCTGCCCAGCCCCAAAATCGAAATTTTGTATTTTGCCGGTATAATAACCGATTTCGGCGGATATTTGCAATCTTTCCGTTAGCCCGTAAGCAAGCGAAAGCGATGAAAAATTGAAATATGAATCTTTGATATACTTATAATCATTGACTTTACTGCCGGAATAATATGTATCAGAATACGAATACATATCGCCAAGCGAGATATCCAATGCGTTTTTGCTATTTCCTGAGCGGTTATCCCTTGAACTCGAAGGGTTTCCGGCAACACAACATTGAGCGCTCAGCTTAATCGTAGAAATGCAAAAGCATAATATAAGAGTAAATATAGCAACTCTTTTTATTGATAACATAATATTCTTTATTAATTTAACTGAAATTAAGAAACTTTTTTAATGGTAATAATTATGGTATCTTTTACACTTCCTTTGTCATTTGAAACAGTGCACTTGATATATTTTTTCCCTATACAGCAAGGCGATCCGGTAAAGCGAACCATAGAACCATCGCTATTTAATGGAAAAATATCCCCTAAATCCACGTCCCATTTATATTGTAATTCGCCACCCGTTGCAAGGCAGGTTATAATTGTTGGGTCGGCTCCACCGAATAGTATTTCCGGTTTATCGGCAGTTAAACTAATAACTTGCGGCATTGTAGTGTTTTCATTGTTTACCGGAGTGTTATCTTTACAAGACCAGAGAATGCTTGAAAAGAGCAGAGCTACGATTGTTAATGTTATATATTTCATATATTTATCACTTGATTATTTTTTTATTGAAAATTATTTTATTTTGATTGGTCAATATTGCGAAATAAGTTCCTGAATAAAACGAGGATAAGTCAATTGTACCGGATGAAGTCAAATTGGAATTGCTATATACTTCCACACCCGAAAGTGAGTATATTTTTAACTTTAGTTGTGTTAGATCATAGTTAGTAATGTTATAATTCAAAGCATTACCATTGTTTACCGAAAACAATTTTATCTCCCCTGTTAGCTTCGTTTGAACCGAAACCCATTTATCCATCAGGCTTAAATAGCCAATTTTAGCAGTATTGTAATCAATTGTTCTTGGGTATTCACAACAAGTTCCGATTAATCCGGCATACTTTTCATTATCGCCTTGAAACCATTCGGTGTCGTGTCCTACGGAAGCGATTTTTTTCATTATTTCATAGACATCGGTTTTGGTGGTATCGTAAGTTACCATTGCTATTTTTGTGTTAGGATCCCAATAAACGTAAGATATACCGGATAGTTTTTTAACAGCTTCTTCGATGCGAACTTCACAAACAATGCAATTGCCTGAAGTTATAAAATTTACCGTCTCGGTGTTTTCTGCTTTTAAAACTATACACGAAACTAAAATTAGCAAGGTGCTTATTATAACTAATATATTTGGTTTCATAAAACTCTTATAATTTTTTCATTTTTAGATTTAACGCATAAAGTTGAATTCTATTTTATTATAAAAAAGACTAATTTGTCTGTTATTATAATAAATCCTTATAATCTGCTATATTTAAAGAATGTAGCCTAACAACCTCACTTAATCTAATGCGCCTCGAACCAATTTATTCCTTCGCCGGTTTCGACAACCACAGGAACTTCGCCTAAATACAGAGCTTCCTGCATATTCATAATCACCAGTTTCTTCAGGTCTTCCAACTCGTTTTGCTTTGCCTCGAAAACCAACTCATCGTGAACCTGTAGAACCATTTTGGATTCGAATTTCATCTCACGCATTTGGTTATCTACTTTAATCATAGCTACTTTCATCATATCAGCCGCCGAACCTTGTATAGGCATATTGATAGCGGCGCGCTCCGCGGCGGAACGTAAGTTAAAGTTTTTGCTATTGATATCGGTAAAATATCTTCTTCTGCCAAATAGAGTTTCAGCGTAACCGTGTTTTTTGGTAAATTCAACGGTATCCTCCATATAATCTTTTATCTTAGGATACTTGTCAAAATAATTATCAATCAGTTCTTTCGCGCGATTTCGGTTAACATTAAGCCTTTGAGCCAAACCAAAGGTACCCAGCCCATACATAATACCAAAATTAACGGTTTTTGACGCCCGCCTGTCGTCTTTTGATACTTCTTCGGGAGTTTTATCATATAATATCGCCGCGGTCGCTGTGTGAATGTCTATGCCCTGTTTAAAACTATTAATCATTTTTTCATCTTTGCAGATAAATGCCATAATCCTCAATTCGATTTGCGAGTAATCGGCTGATAGAATGAGATCATTTTGATTTTGCGGTATAAAAGCGCGGCGTATTTCTTTACCCAACGGTGTTTTAATTGGTATGTTCTGCAAATTCGGATCGGTTGATGTCAGACGTCCGGTACCGGCTATGGCTTGATTGTATGTTGTATGAATTCTTCCGGTTTTGCTATGGATTAATTTCGGCAAAACATCAATATAAGTCAATTTCAATTTTTGTAATGTTCTATAATCCAAAAGGTATTCGGCAATTTGGTAATCCTGAGCTAATAAATTTAAGACGCTTACATCGGTACTGAATCCGGTTTTCGTTTTTTTGGTAGTAGGGATCAGCATCTTATCGTATAGAACCTCCGATAACTGCTTTGGAGAATCAATATTAAATTCAGTACCCGCTTCTAAAAAGATTTTTGTTCTCAATCCCGCGACTTCAACTTCCAGTTTCTTCGATAAATCGTTAAGTGCTTGCGAATCAATAGCCACACCGGTGCTTTCCATATTAATTAATACATTAACCAACGGGAATTCAATATCATTCGCCAATTTATCCAGTTTGTTTTCTGCTAATTCTTTTTCAAGTTTTTGTTTTAACTGTAGAGCAATATCGGCGTCTTCGCAGGCATAATTTGTGATTTTTATGGGATCAATATCCTTCATCGATTTTTGCTCTTTCTTTTTATCACCTATCAATTCACTTATTGGAATCGGACTGTAATTGAGCCATTTGCGTGAAAGTTCATCCATATTATGTCTATTGTCGGGATTCAATAAATACGAAGCCAACATAGTATCGAATGTCAAAGGTGCGGTATATATGCCCCATCTTCTCAAAATACCGGCGTCGAACTTAATATTTTGCCCGTATTTTCCGATATTCGGATCTTCAAGTAACGGCTTTAAATAATTAAGAATAATATCCTTAGGAATTCCTTTGAACTTTGCGGCTTGAGTAAAAAGATCGAGCATTATCACTTCTTCGCTTTCAACAGCTATATAAAACGCTTTTCTCGGTTCTGCGGAAATGGAAATTCCAACCACATCACAATTGTATGTATCCAGCGAACTGGTTTCCAAATCAAAAGCGAATTCTTTGAAATCGGCTAAATATGCTATCAACGCTTGAAGATCTTTTTCTTCATCAACTAATTTGTAATCGGTGTCATTTTCAGAATGGCAGGCAAAGCATTGATCCTCTTCGGTTTGGACAGAGAAATCCGTTGAAGACTGGCGCCACTTTTCAGCCCATCTTTGTCTAAGCCGACTCATCCCCTCGGTTTGTAAAAAAGCGTCGAGGTTTTTGTAATCCGGCTCTTTTTTCAACAACATATCGAGATTGACATCCATATCAATATCGGTAACTATTGTAACCAATTCTTTGGACAATATGGCTAATTCCTTATTTTCAATAAGTTTTTGCTTAAGTGCTCCTTTGTCTATTTCATCTATATGATTGTAAAGATTTTCAATTGTATGGTATTGCTGAATCAAAGGAAGAGCTGTTTTTAGACCTACTCCCTTTACACCAGGAACGTTATCGCTCGCATCGCCGACTAAAGCCATTAAATCAATTATTTCGTCGGGTGGAACTCCGGTTTTCAAAACAACATAATTTGCATCAACATAAGTCGGTTCATAATTAGCGTTATCGGACTTCAAAAGAAATATATTACCGTCAACAAGTTGATAATAATCCTTGTCGGCAGTAAGGCAATATACAACAGTATCTTCGTTTGCCATACGTTTAGCCAAAGTACCGATTATATCGTCTGCTTCGTAACCTGGTTTTTCCAATTGAGGGATACCCATAAAATCAATTAAATTCTTGATTTTGGGCATTTGGCTCTCCATATCTTCAGGAAATGCGGCGCGATTGGCTTTATATTCCGGATACATAATATGTCGGAAAGTCGGTTCGCGTACATCGAAAACTACGGCTATATGCTCGGGTTTCTTTTTCTGTAAAAGTGTGTCTAATTGATTGGCAAAACCGGACAGCGCGCCTGTAGGTTCGCCCTGCGGATTGGTTAACTTGCTGTTTGAAAGCGCATAGTACGCTCTATATACAACACTCATCCCGTCTATTAAGTATATTTCTTTCATTTTTTCTCATTTTGAAAACAAAAAATCAAATACTTCACATATTTGATTTTCTAAAATAATCATTTATTTCTATTACGCGCAAAAAAAACGTCCGACGATGTTCTCGTCGGACGATCCCTTACCGTGTGGTTAGTTCGAAAGTTGGTTTGGTAGGTAGGTAAGGGAAAGAAGAGAAGTTTGTTCTAGGATGATTTAATCTTATTTCTACTTCCCTGATTTTGTTCTATTATCAAGTTTGCAGAGCATTTGGCAGTTTTCTAATATTGTTTTTCCTCCGCTGTGCCAAGGCAATATATGATCTGCTTCCATTTCATTCAACTCAAATTTAACTTTGCAAATAGGACAAATCCCTTCTTGCATTTCATAAACCTTTCTTTTCATTTTATCATCGAATTGACGGAGATTTAATTTGCTTTCATCGCGGGTCAGAATATATAAATATATGCCTTTTATACTTTGAACATCATCATTATAAATTAAACTTTTAATTTCGTCTTCTAATTTTTTGGCATCGTAAAGGATATTTTTATATTTGTTATATAATTCTCCCCATTCAACACCTTTCATTTCCCTACGATAATTCGGGAAAACAACTTTAACCCAATTAATTACATTTTGGAAATAAAGCCATAACTCATTGGCGTTTGGGTCGTGCTGGTGAGTAGCCATATATTCTTCGATTTTACCACCCGAAATCCATTTTATTGCTGTTTCTAAAATTCCTGACGGATAGATGCACCGCTTAAATAATTACTGCCGATACTGTGAGCTACGCAACCGTTCTTACTGAAATATCTTTTTGCGTCAGCTAACCACGAGCCGGCATAAACCGCATTTCGCAATTCCTGGTCAAAGAGTTTTTCACCGGCAATATTAATTGTTTTGAACCAATCCAGCTTTTCGCTGTCTTTCCCACTGCAAATATAAACCATTAATTTATAATTAAGGATTTGCTCCTGCTCATCATCTTGTAAATTATGGAAATACTTCATTTCAAAAGAAAAATCGCCTTTTATATATTGGCAAATTGAAATAGTTCTCTGCTGACCGTCAATTATTTCGAAATCGCCGTCCTCGCGAACCGCCCAATACATTACATTTAAAGGAAAATACTTCTTTACAGTATTAATTACGGCATTTCTTTTGTCATCTTTATAAACAAATTCTCTTTGATAAGGCGGGCGAATATCAAGTTTGCCACCAAATCCAACAACTCCGGCTTCGGCATTATCTTTATAGCCGTCCGATAATTCTTTAATAGTGATTTCTTTTAGTTCAATTTTCATAATTTAGTAACCTTTATTTCAATAACTTTCTAATTTTAGATTCCTGCAACACAGACATTTGATGAATTGCTATATTGTTTAATTTGATTAATCTTTCTTTTTGTCGCAATCCATCATTAATAAATACCGCATTTAAGCTTTCCATATTCGATAAGCAAATTAGTTCGTTAATTGTGGCGTAATCACGTAGATTTCCTTTTAATTCCGGGTTTGCGTCTCGCCATTGTTTCGCGGTTATTCCAAACATAGCCACATTAAGCACGTCGGCTTCACTAGCGTAAATAATAGATGTTAAGGCGGCTGTTAATTCTTTCGGAATCAAGTTTTGCTTTACCGCGTCAGTATCTATATGATAGTTTAGCTTAGCCAATTCGCGTTTTGCGGTCCAGCCGAGCAGTTTTTGCTCTTCCTCTTTCAGGCGTTGAAATTCGTTAATAAGATAAATCTGAAACTCGGGACTTAGCCACATAGCGAAATGAAAAGCTATATCTTTGTGCGCATAAGTTCCACCATAACGACCGGCTTTCACTATCAGTCCGATAGCTTTGGTTCTATTAATCCATTGACCGGCTGACATAATAAATCTATTAACACCGGCTTCGAGTTCAATTACCCCGAATTCGGTGTAATTGAAATTGAGGTTATTTATTTTTTCCCATATACCAAGATACTCAAGAGTATTTTTATTAGTAATCCACTTTCCAATTAATCCACTGCCTTCTTTAGAGCCTGTTGTCATATCGGTGAGACTAACGTAATCTACATCGTTTTTGGAGATTATCGTTATCGTTGTGCCTTTTACATTTATTTTTGCCATAATGTTGCTTTAATAGTGATTTCTTTTAGTTCGATTTTAATAGTTTCCTATTTTTTAGTTGCTAAAAATTTCTGAGCATTTAAGCCTGTTACTACTTTTTTGCCTGTCTTTTCTTCTAATTCTTTTCTTGCATTTCCCGCAATAGTGCCTCCCTGTTTTGCAATGACTTTATTTTCTTCAAAATCTTTTGGATTTACAGCTTGCGAAATATCTTTGGTGGAAGCCTCTGCCAACATATTCAAAATCAATTCGGTGTTCGTCATATTATCACGCAGATTTTCTTTTTTCAATCCCTTCAAGATTTTGTATTCTTTTGTCGTTTTTCCCGACCAGGTTTTGGTAATAATATCGGTTAGGCTTGCGAACTGTTGTCCTTCTTTTAACCCTAATCTTTTCCACTCATCAGTTAATTCTTTACGAATTTCAATACTTTTTAATCGTTGATTAATCCAATTTTCGCTATATCCAAGATTCAAATATTGCTCCAAAGCCCTGTCAATAGTAAGTTCCGGGTCTTGCATTTCGTTTATTCGCTCATTGGCTATTTGTGCCAGCCATAATTTAAACGGTTCTGCTTTGGGCGAAGGAATTGATTGTATTAAACGAAATAATTGCTCGGTAGTGGCCACATCTGTTTTGTAAAATTTCCCGTCCGATGATTGCATTTTTAGTTGTCCGATTTTTTCGGACAACTCACTTCCTTCCTTTATCAGCTTAGTTTTTAGGTCATTCCAGTATTTTCTCGGACGTTCAGTTCCTGTAAGCGTTTCTATTACATCAATAACGGAAATATACCATTGCTCTTCCTCCGCATCCCAAGAGGTGCGTACTTGCTTATGTTCAAATATTTTTATTTCGCTTTGCATTTCTGAGTTCCCTTATTTGGCTTTATTCATCCGATGACTTCGAGTAATCGGATGAATTGAATATTCTCTTACGGTTATTTCTCTTAGTTCTATTTTCATATTTTTAACCCTTCAATTTCTTGTTTTTAATAACGATTCGTGCATATTTAGGTTCGCCGTTTATTCCTAATTACTATTCTGAAATACGGGCATTTTCCATTTATACATAAATCTTTGTCGTCATCGCCTTTTCTGAACTTGACT
>JBBRAO010000044.1:0-20835 GCA_038206725.1 Kapaibacterium sp. (SeqCode) | reverse complement strand
AAGAAAAGCACCGACCCAAATTATTGTGTTCGTGTTACAGCCAATGATGGAGAAATAGGCGAACAGTTTTTAAGAGAATTTCAAGACAACGAAAAAACAATCCCGACAATTTTAACTACATCGCAAAAACTTTCAACGGGAGTGGATGCAAGAAATATCCGCAACATTGTTTTAATGCGACCAGTAAACTCAATGATAGAGTTTAAGCAAATTGTAGGACGAGGAACACGTTTGTTTGATGGTAAAGACTTCTTTACAATCTATGACTTTGTTGATGCCTATCATCATTTTGCAGACCCCGAGTGGGATGGCGAACCGTTAGAGCCAGAACCAACAGAGCCAACACCACCGCCACAACCTTGCATAATTTGCGGACAATCACCTTGTATTTGCGAAAAACCAATTGTTGACCCTTGCATAGTTTGCGGAAAAAGTCCTTGTGTTTGCAACAAGCGAAAAAAAATAAAAGTGAAATTGAAAGACGGAAAAGAAAGAGAAATTCAATCAATGCTGTCAACTTCATTTTGGAGTGCAGACGGCAGACCCATTTCAGCAGAAGAATTTTTAAATAATTTATTTGGAGAATTACCAAACCTTTTCAAAAGCGAAGAGGAATTGCGTACACTTTGGAGCAATCCATTAACAAGGCGAACATTATTAGAAAAGCTGGACGAAGCAGGATTTGGAAAAGAAGAACTGACCACTTTACAAAAACTCATTGACGCTGAAAAAAGCGACTTATTTGATGTGTTAGAATATGTGTTTAACAGCGACATAAAGCCAATGACAAGAGAAGCAAGAGTTGCAGCAGCACAAGCGACAATTTTCGCCTTGCTCAATGACAAGCAAAGAGAGTTTATAGAATTTGTTTTGAGCAAATACATTGAAACAGGCGTTGAGGAACTTGACCAAGAAAAATTACCAGTCTTGCTGACAAACAAATATCAATCGCTTGAAGATGCGAAAGAAATTTTGGGTGACGTTGCCAACATCAGCAGACTATTTATAGAATTTCAACAGCATTTATACAAACAGAAAGTTGCATAATGATTTGAATAATGAAACATTCAGCCAACGCTTCACAGTCACACACATTGCCAGTCGCTCAAAAAGCCTAGCACACAACCAAAACTTGTCAAAGAGTGTGTCTGTCCGAACGCACGAGGCACTGCAAAATTGATAATTAATTGATTGAAAATAAATAAAGGCCAGTTGGTAACACGCGGTATAAAACATTGGCGGTTCAGTGGTTAAATGAAGCTTTGTGCTTCGTATCAAGTTTTGTGGTGGCAGAGGTTTTTGCGAAATAGCAACAATTGTTCTTCATTCATACGTTATACTCCATATTTATGTTGGTTGTGCGAACAATATTCACTTTTTATTTTGCTGAATAGATTTATTTTTGTATTTACTATTAGTTTACCAGATGTTTGCTAAAAGTGTATGTAGTTAAATAAAAAAACTGCAAACTATTAATATATAACAACTTGCAGTTATGCTTGGTGGTCAGGGGAGGGGTTGAACCGCCGACACATGGATTTTCAGTCCATTGCTCTACCAACTGAGCTACCTAACCAAAATTTTAGGAATTCAAAATTACGAGTTTTTTCCGATATAGCCAAATTATTTTTAATGATTGATGTGTTTTTTTATTTTTTCAGAAACCATATTCATTTTGTCAGCTTCGTTATCTAAACTATTAATTTCACTTATATCATCCGCGGTACCAATCCACACGTCCACATTTGTACGAAGAATTTTGTATTTACTCGGCTGAATCTTGTAAGCGTTCGATATAGCAATCGGAACAATCGGCTTACCGGCTTTTTTCGCTATCAGGAAGCCACCTCTTTTCAATGGCTTAAATACTCCATCGTGCTGACGCGTCCCTTCCGGGAAAATTAATATCGAAGCACCGGTTTTCATAACCTCTATAGCTTGAATCAGGCTTCTTCCCGCTTTTTGTGGGTTGTCGCGTTCTACAGAAATATATGGTGATGCTTTTAAGAGTCTGCCGAATAAAAATATATTTTCGAGCGATTTCTTATAGATAATTCTGAAATCATCCTTAACAACAGCCAATAATATCGGAATATCAAAATCTGATGTATGATTCGACATATAGACACATTCTGAACCCTGTGGCGTATGCCCGATAACATTTAATTTTATCCCCGCAAAAAAACAAATTACTTCTCCCCACGAACGACCTACGTGATGGAACATCTTATCGTTTCGCAAAATTATCCAGAAAAATGCCATAAATATAAATATTACAGTAATTAAAATAAGCATAATTACTTTTAAACCCGATGTTATGTACTTCAATTTATCACCAAAATCAAATTCGTCAATTTAAAAAAAACAAATATAATTATTAACATCTATTAAATCAAAAAAAATCATTTCTTAATTTTGTAAATAATTATTTGTTTATTTGTAAATGTTAAAATCGCTAATTATACAGAACTATGCTTTAATCGTCAATGAGACCATAAATTTCACTGATGGATTGAATATACTAATGGGTGAAACCGGTGCCGGTAAGTCTATGATTATTTCATCATTAGAGATGTTGTTCGGTGCCCGCTCCGACACTTCTTTTGTTCGCTACGGAGAAAAAAAAGCCGTTTTGGAAGGTGAATTTTTCTTAAAAAACGATAATTTTGCCAGAAAAATCCTCCTCGAAAATTCTTTCGATTTTCAGGAAAATGAAAATTTAATTATCCGCCGTGAAATTTCTTCCACAGGTGGGAGCAGAGCTTTTATAAATGACACACCCTCAACGGTAAATGTTCTTAAAAGCATCGGTAATTATATTATTGATTTTCACGGACAGCACGAACACCAATCATTGCTCGATAAATCAACACATATAACTTTTTTGGATAACTACACCAGCGACAAAACTATTTTCAATCAATACAAAAATGATTTTTTTGAATTGGCGACGGCTATAGATGAGTATAAAAAACTTCTAAAGCGCGAAAAAGATTTAAAACAGAAGTTGGAATACGACCGATTTCGTTTAGAAGAAATAAGCAAAGTAAACCCATTAGAAAATGAGGATGAGCAACTAAACGCTAAATTAAAAATTCTCCAAAATGCCGAGTTTATAACCCAAACTTCCGGTAGTATTGATTTGGAATTGTATTCCTCGGATGTGTCAATTTATGGAAAATTAGCCGAAATAAAGAAGAATCTTGAGGCTTTGTCAGCATATAATTCTGATTTTGAAGAATACATTAAAGAGTTAGAAACCTCATTGATTTCACTGAGGGAAGTATCTATTTTTGCTAAAGATTACGCCGCTTCAATAGCATTCGACCCTGTGCAAATTGAAGAAATTCGCCAACGTATGGTGGTTCTGAGAAACCTCACCAAAAAATATGGTTCGCTGGAAGAAATTTTAAAACTCAAAGAGCAATTAGAAAAAGACATTGATACGAGTGAAAATTTTGATATAAGAAAATATAATCTTGTCGAGAAAATTAGGACATTCAAAGTTACACTTGGCAAATCCGCACATCTTTTGCACAAACAGCGCAAAACCGCCAGCCGAGAACTCTCCGAAAAAATCGTAGAGAAGCTTTCATTTTTGGGGATACCCAACGCTCAATTTGCCTCGAAGTACAACGTAACCGAAACCAATTCAGAAATTGATAATCTTTCGGTGGAAATCGAGGGCAAAACATATCTGGCAAACGAAAATGGTATTGACGATATCGAGTTTTATATCAGCACTAACTTAGGGCAAAATCTCCAACCATTGGTGCAAGTAGCTTCCGGTGGCGAAATCTCGCGTATTATGCTCTCGATAAAATCCATTTTTGCAAAATTATCTAATGTTCCGGTTCTAATATTTGATGAAATTGATACAGGTATAAGCGGCAGGATTGCCCAACAAACAGGTATCGCGATGAAGGACTTATCTAAAACCCATCAGATAATTGCTGTAACGCATTTACCTCAAATTGCCGCTATAGGAACGACGAATATTCTGGTTGAAAAAACCGAAGCCCAAGATAATACTTATTCGAAAGCGAGAGTTCTCAACTTGAGCGAGAAAACCGAAGAAGTAGCCAAATTAATCAGCGGTGGAAAAATAACAAGTGCGGCTTTGGATCAATCCACAGAATTAATCAATGCTGTCAGCAAGTTCTAACCAACGGTCAGTAGCTGATTGTATTTGCTCCGACAATTCATTGAGGGAATGGCTTAATTCCTGCAATTTCATATAATCACTTTCTCCGCCCGAATAAACTTGCTTTTCCAAGTCATCGTGTTTCTTTTCCAATTCGGGAATCAGCTTTTCCAAGTCATCGTACTCTCTTTGATCGTGGTAAGATAGTTTTGTCTTTACCTTTGTCCGCGACTTTTTGTATTCCTCGCCTTTGGTAGATTGCTCGTTAGTAGTACGCTTATTTTGTTCTTTTTGTTCTAGGTAATAAGTATAATTTCCAGGGTATTGCTTTATATTGCCCAAACCATCGAAAGCGTAAATAAACTCTACCGTCCTATCCAAAAATGAACGATCGTGGGAAACGATAATCAATACACCAAGAAAATCATCAAGGTATTCTTCGAAGGCGGATAAAGTCTGGAGATCGAAATCATTTGTCGGCTCATCCAAAAGCAATACATTTGGGTTTGCCATTAAAACGCGAATAAGTGCTAAACGCTTGCGTTCTCCCCCGGAAAGGGTGGATATCAACGCTCCGTGTTGAGCGCGTGGGAAAAGGAATTTATCGAGCAAATCGCGCGGTGTCAGAAATCTCTCCCGCCCTACTCCGACATTTATATATTCAGAAATTTCTTTTACTGCTCCGATTACAGACATACTGTCTTTCAGATCATCAATTTCCTGTTTGAAATATCCAATTGTTATAGATTGACCGATTTTCACAGTTCCTGAATCGGGCTGTACCATTTCGCAAAGGGTTTTCAGCAGAGTAGATTTTCCCGAACCATTAGGACCGATAATACCGATTCTATCGGCGGGTTTAGCGTAATATGTAAAGTCTTGGAATAGCAATTGCCCACCGATGGATTTTTCAATATTGATTGCTTCAATAATCCGACTTGTTAGGAAAGTGTTCCCCAATTCTATCTTAATCTTTTTTTCTTTGACCTGCACCGCCGATTTCCTCATCTCTTCAATCCAATCTATTCGACTTTGCTGTTTAGTTCTACGTGCTTTGGCGCCTTTCTGCAACCACGCTAATTCTGTGCGCAAACGGGATAAGTTTTTGTCTATGGTAGATTGTTGAATTTGGACTATTTCATCTTTCTGAGTTAGATAGCCTTCATAGCTCCCCGGGAATGAAAAAATCCGTTCGTGGTCAATTTCTATTATTTTAGTTGCAATGGCGTCCAAAAAATACCTATCGTGGGTAACGAATAGGATTGTTCTGCTGGAGGATTGGAGGTAATCCTGAAGCCATTGGACGGAATCCACGTCCAGATGATTAGTAGGCTCGTCCAATATTAATAAATTTGGATTTGATACGAGCGCTTTGGCTAATGAAGCTCGTTTTTTTAACCCACCGGACAGCGATGCGATATCTCTATCAAAATCAGTTAAATTTAGCTTCGTTAGTATTGTTTTGGCATCGTTTTCTAACGACCAACCTTTATGGTCGTCTATGTAATGAGTAAGATCATTGATCTTCTGCGATTGCTCATCAGTAATCATATCCTTTGGTAAAGCGCAAAGCATCTTGAACTCTTCCATTTTTTCATTTATTTCGCCGGTACCCTTGAGCACCATATCCAAAACAGTATCGTGTCCTACAAGTTCCGGCATTTGCTCCAAATATTCTATCCTTACGGCATTGTTTACCACAACGCTACCTTCGTCGGGAGTTTCCAATCCGGCGATGATTTTCATAAGAGTGGTTTTACCGGCACCGTTTTTACCGATTATTCCGACTTTTTCGCCTTCTTGCATTCCGAAGGCTATATTCTCAAAAAGAATTTTCTCGTTGAATACCTTTGCTAAACCATTAGCAGAAAAAACTGTCATAAATGTCCATTATAATAATTACAAAATTACTGCTTTTTTTGAATAGAAATTTTATTAAATTTGCTTTATATTTCAAAACATCAATTTAATTTATACGTTATAGTATAATATTGAAAAATATTTCATATTTTTGATTAAATATAAAACCCTATTTTTAATTTTACTAAACAAAATTGGTATTAATTAGATTTTTTTTAGTAAGATAATTAATTTGTTGAATTTTATAATAAGAGGTATAGTATGTTTAAAAAAATCTCAATCTTAGCGGCATTATTTATTGCCATTTTCGCATTTAATGCTTGCGACCCAACAGTAACCCCAGAACCGAACAAACCGGATGCAATTGTGCTATTACAAGCAACATCAATTGATAACCAAACAGTAGGATTACGCGTTACAGGTTCTCCATCCGAAACAGACGCATTATTCGATGGCTACTACCTAAAAATCACACCAGGTACTTTTCCAGAAGAGAAAATTCCGGTAACAAGTAAAAGCCTATATCAAGTACAAGGCTTAACAGAAGGAACAGAATACACATTTACAGTTTACGCAAAATTTACTAACGGTGAAGTCTCCCCTAATGTATCAGTTAAATGGGCACCTGCTACAAGATATAGTTCTGACATTAGAGTTTATGAATTCGCTTCGCCTCGCGGTAGTGGTTTAACTTTATCAGGCGATGACGGAGTTCCACAAACACTTACAATAGGAAGAGCAAGTGAATGGGATATGTATTTAGACACAAGAGAAGGTGTTTACGATCTTGGCTCACCAAAAGCAGGAAATTTCACTGACGATGCCGGTAAATTTAAATCAAACGGTCAAACAGCTCGCGATTTGTATATTTATAATATTTTTGAACAATACAATGATTTGAACGATGTATTCGATACAAAAGCAATTGATGGATACACACCTGCTCAAAAATATATTGATTTTACTACAAAAACAACAGGTTTCGTATTTAGTTGCAAAACTTCAACAGGATATTTCGCAAAAGTTTTGGTTAAAGCCGCTAATGGTAAAATTTTACAAGGTACAGCACCTGACCGTTATATCCAATTAGCAATATCTTATCAAAAAGTTGCTAGTGTTCCTTATGCCATCTTTGGTCAAAGCAGTAACACAGTTCCAGTTGAAAAAATCAGAAACAGAACTTCTAAATAATTATATAAGAGATTAAAAAATGAAAAAAACACTTTTATTCGTATTCGCATTAGTGATGACAACGTCAATTATGTTTGCGCAAGTACCTATCCAGAAAAAAGGTAAGACAACTACCACAACAACTACAACGACAACAACAACCCAAGCCGGTGTAGAAAAGAAAGCAACACCTGTAGTAAAAAAGACTACTACTGCTCCTGTAAAAGTTATGAAAGGTTTTAAATCAGTTAACGGCGATGTAGTTAATTTGTTAAGCGCTGTTACAACTACAAAAGCTCCTGCTTTAACAAAAGAAGCGGCAGTAGATATGGCCGCTCGCGGCGAACTTTTAGCTTTAAAAGTCGGAACAAAATTATATCTAGTCGTTATGGCTGACGGTATAAACGCCTCCAAAAAATTGGCTGAGAAAGCAGGTTCAAAACTCACTTTAATAGGCAAAGTTAAAGTAAGAGGTGGGGTTACAATGTTGATAGTTGACGGAATATAATTAATTTCGAAAAACGAATTAAATGTATATATGGGCTGTTCATTTTTTTGGACAGCTCTTTTTTTTATGTATCCCTCCGGATAGAACTTTAAAAATTAATTTATATTAATTAATTTGGATAATTGTAAAATTAATCTTAATTTAGTATCTAGTATTGTTGAAAGTATATTAGTTCATTTTTTGTTATGGTGCATTATGAGAAAATTACTAGTATTTTTACTTATCCTTTTAGGCTCTAACTACGCTTCGAGCCAGAGTCTTTCCGTATTTAATATAGACGCTTCATCCTTTCCAACAGTCAAAGCTAATTTCTTTGCTTTTGATGCGGAAAGTAATCAGATAACAAATTTATCAAATTCCGATTTTTTAGTAAAAGAAAATGGTCAAACGCGAACCGTAAGTTTTGTAAGTTGTCCGGAACCCAAACCAATTCAAACAGTATCTTTAGCGATGAGTATAGATAATTCCGGTTCAATGTTGGGGTATGCTGACGATAAAGTAACAAGGATAGACCTAGGGAAAAAAACCGCCCGAGAACTATGTAATTTAATAGCAATGCCACCGTCTGAATTTGCTTTGCAGTATTGCGACGATATGGCTTTCATATTACAGGATTTTACGAATGACAGAAACAAGTTTTTGCCAAAAATAGAATTAGTGCCAAACGGTAGTTACAATGACTTTGTCGAACAGCTTTTAAATCCAAATACCGGTTTACTGAATATTGCCAAATTTGGAAAATACAAACGTGTCGCGGTAATATACACAGATGCTTGGTGGCAAGCTCTGAGTGGACAACAGCTCCAATTATGTATTGATACTTGTATAAAAAATAAAATCCAGTTTTTTGCAATCATTTATTCAAAAGCAAACGCAGATCCTTCTGGAATAACACAATCCTTGAAGGTATTGGCTGATGCTACCGGTGGATATTTATATGATGGAATAACAAGTTTATCCGCTACCGAGGATGTTGCCAATCGTCTGAAAGCTCAAGCACAAGGTGGAGATCCTTGCCAAATTGAATGGGACGGTAGTATTAAGTGCTCACAGGAGAGAATAAAAGCTCAATTTAGTATTCCAAAAAATCAATTATCTATAGAAACAAGATATCAATCACCGGCTAATTCAATTGCAAAATTAGAATTTCAACCAATATCTGTTAAATTTTTAAAAGCATTGCCGGGTGTACAGAGAGACACCACAATTACTGTTACTGCTAAAAACGTGGATTTCGATGTAACAAATATTACAAGTTCTAACGCCGATTATAAAATCAATCCCACAACATTCAAATTAAAAGCAGGTGAAAACATAGACCTAAAAGTTAGTTATTTGGCGCAGGACAGCGGCTATACATATTGCAAATTCACTTTTGAAAATAATAATTGCCCTTCATTTTTTTATGCCCGAGGAGGGTTTCCGGGTAAATCTCCAAAGATAAGGACGCTCAAACTCACCCATCCAAACGGTGGACAGGAATTCGCTGTCGGATCAGATACGGTTATTACTTGGGAAGGAGTGCTATCGGAGGATAAAGTTCGATTAGAATACAGTACCAATTCCGGTACAAATTGGAAATTAATATCGGATACCGCTTCAGGATTTAAGTATAATTGGCATATACCTAACACACCAAGTCAAAATTGTTTAGTTAAGATAACTGCTTATAACGACGAAAAAGAACTCATTATTTGCGACCAAGTTTGGATGAGACGTAATCTTGAAGTTGAATACTATCGAAATGGCGATGCAATTCCAGAAGTAATCAGGGGTGATAATTGGACGGATTTAGCAACAGGTGCTTGGTGTTATTATGAAGACGACCCCGATTTGGGAGATATTTATGGAAAGCTATACAATTGGTATGCTGTGAACGATCCGCGCGGTTTAGCACCGGACGGTTGGCATATACCAAGTGATTCGGAATGGGTCAAAGTAGAAGATTGCCTTGATGGTTCTTTTTTGGCGGGCTATAAATTAAAAGAAGTCGGTTCGGATCATTGGTTAGGTAGTGATTTAAAGACAACTAATGCTAGTGGATTTACAGCGCTTCCGGGTGGATATCGTTGGAGTAATGAAACAGGTTATATTAGGGAATATGGGTTCTTGTGGACGTCCACGGAAAAAGAAGAACCTGAAGGATGGACACACCGTAATGCGTGGAGCAGAGGAATGTATTATGGCAATCCTAATGTTGGTAAGAATGCCTACGAAAAGGAAAGAGGCTTATCTGTGAGGTGTGTAAGGGATACACCGGCTTTAAATAATCAATCCGACCAATCTGATTCAGTATTTTCAATTGTAGCGCCTGTAGCAAATGTCAACGACATTGATATGAAAAAGTGTTTGGTTGGGAGCTTAAAAGATTCATTAATTACCAATTTAATTATTAATAGTGGCTCGGTTAAGTTCCGCGTGGATTCAATTTATTTCAGCGGGACAGATGCTAAAGCCTTCCAATTGGCGTCGGGCTTTCCAAAATATGATCTATCTCCAACCGAAAGTAAATCGTCGGAGATAAATTTTACGCCAAATAGAGTCGGAATACATAACGCAATAATCAATATCGTAACTCAATCCGATACTTTAAATCTGAAAATCGTAGGCGAAGGCGTTGAGCCGAAATTTAAAATAATTACAAAATTACTTGATTATGGGCAGGTTGAGCTAGGTAAAGAACGAGTGTTTCAGGATACTGCTTTGATAAAAAATATATCCAATGAGGCTCTCAATATAAGTGATGTGGTTCAATTGGGTCCCAATAAATTGCAATTTGAAGTTCTGAGCGGTGGCGGTGCATTTACTTTACAGCCGAACGAAATACGAAGATTAACGGTAAGATTCAAACCTATATCCGCCGGAAGAACATCGGGGCAAATTGGATTTGTTTATGATGGTATCGGTTCACCCGCAGTTGTTCAACAATTCGCTAACGGTATAGGCGGTTTATCGGTAAAGATTAAGAATGATTCCGCTTACGCAGGTCAAGCAAGAAGATTGAAACTTATCATAACCGATGGTCAACCCGAAAACATTGTGTCTGTTACACCAAACTTTGAAGCAATAATCAGATTCCAAAAAACAATATTGACACCGATTAAAAAAGCTGACAGGAATATAGTAAATGATTCTATTTATATGAATATTAAGGGTAAATTTGGCACTTCAATGGAATTGGCTCAAATTCCGGTTTTTGCCGGCTTGGGTAGCGTCAAAGAAACGACAATTGATTTTGTTGATTTTATCGTAACGGACAATGACGGAAAGAGGGTATATTACGAAATAGAAAAAGAACCGGGTTTGTTTAAACTTCTTGGTATATGCGAAGAAGGTGGAACACGATTGGTCAATCCGACCGGGAAAGTAGAAATTATGCAAATAATCCCAAATCCGGCATCTGATGAAATTGAAATAAACGTAAATTTGTTAGAAGAAGGTTTCTCGACAGTTTCAGTTTTAAATTCCAATGGCGTGAAACTACGGGAATATAGTTTCACCGATAAAACAGGCTTGCAGACGATAAATATAAACGCGCGAGATTTTGATAATGGCTTGTATTTTATACAATTATTAACTCCAACCGTTGTAAGTCATCAGAAATTGATGATAGTAAAGTAAATTGTTGTAAAGTTGAAAATGAGCAGTGTTCCGCCCTTAAAATCCCGTAGAGATGAACAACGTTACCAAGCAGGAGCTTGGTAACGAGTAATTTACCAATAACTTGCCGAATTTTTCAAACCTTCGGCAAGGTTCAGTAGGATAGATTCTTCACTTCGTTCAGAATGACTTTCTCACTTATTAAAAACTCATCCGCTGACTGGCAGTCAGCGGATGAGTAAATTCTTCACATTTTCAACTTTCAATTTTCACTTTTTTCTCAAACCAACCATAAACCGCCGGGATGATTAATAATGTCAGAATGGTGGATGTGATTAATCCGCCGACAACGACAACAGCCAAAGGTTTCTGTATTTCAGAACCAGTTTCGCTGGCGTAGAGCATCGGCAACAAACTGAAAATCGAAATAAGCGCGGTCATAAGAACAGGGCGTAATCTATTCAGAGAGCCTTTTCGAACAGCTTCGTGCAATGCCATTCCTTCTTCACGCAATTGTGATATACGTGAAACGAGCACCACACCATTCAGCACCGCCACGCCAAAGAGGACGATAAATCCTACCGACGCCGGAACAGATAAATATAGTCCCGAAATCCAAAGCGAGAATACTCCGCCGATCAGCGCGAAAGGCAGGTTGGATATAACCAAAAAAGCTAAACGAATCGAGCGGAAAGTCAGAAATAAAAGCAAAAGAATTAACCCGATAGCTATCGGCATAATTATCAACAATTTGTTCATAGCTCTTTGTTGGTTTTCAAATTGGCCTCCCCAAGTAATATAATATCCGGCGGGCAGTTTAACGTGTTCTTTTATTTCGCGTTTAGCTTCAGCCACAAATGTACCGATATCTCTTCCGCTTACATTCATCTCGATGCCGATCCTTCTTACACCGTCTTCACGGCTGATTTGCACAGGTCCTTCAACCATTTTGATGTCGGCTAATTGAGCAAGCGGTACGTTCATTCCGGTTTTTGTTGACACCAATATGTTTTCTATCGCCTCGATTGAGTTTCTCTTATCTTCAGCCATACGGACTACAATATCAAAACTACGGTTTTCTTCATAAAATGTGGATGCGGCTTTTCCGGCAACTGCAATTTCAATAAGGTTTTGCACATCGCTCATATTCAAGCCGTAACGAGCAATTTTCTGGCGGTCTATGTTTATGGTTAGGTATTCTTGACCGGAAACTTTTTCGGTCATCATATCGGTTCCACCTTTAATCGAAGACAGCACTTTTGCTATTTCGTCGGATTTCTTTTTCAGTAAATCAATATCCTCGCCGAAAAGTTTTAGTATCAACTGAGCTTTGGTACCGGCGACAAGCTCATCAATTCTACATTGAATTGGCTGACTGAACCCGAAAGCGATTCCCGGAATTGTTTCCAAAGATTTACGCATCTCGTTTGTTAATTCTTCTTTCGTTACATCGCGTTTCCATTCGCTTTTTGGTTTGAATATCCCCACGTAACCTGTTTTGTCCGGTCCGCGTGTATCCAAAGCGACACCTGTTTGGCCTATTCTGCCGACAACTGTTCCCAATTCCGGGAATTTCTTCAGCTTCTTAGTTACAAGTTCGTTAACTTCCATTGCTTTGGCTAATGAAACTCCGGGTAGTAAGGCTATGTCCGCATCAAACGCGCCTTCATCCATAATTGGAATAAACTCGGTACCCAAGCGGGTGATTAATAATAAAGCGGCTATCAAAAATATTCCCGCAATACTTAAAATTGCGACTTTCTTTTTCATTACATAATCTAAAGCAGGGATATAAATCTTTTTGGCGTACTTCATTATAAAGCTTTCTTTTTCCTGCTCCGGTTTTAAAAACAATAAGCATAAAACCGGTACAACGAAAATAGAAAGAAATAACGAAGAAAGCAACGCGATAGCAACAGTTTGAGCTAAAGGACCAAACATTTTACCTTCTATTCCTTCTAACGAAAGAATTGGAATAAATGTGATTGCGATAATCAATTCACCGAATATACTTGGTTTACGAACTTCGAGAACTGAGCGGAGAATTGTCCCCAATTTTGGACGGTCCGGTCCGCCGTGGTTCAAATGCCGCTGTACGTTCTCTACTTGGATTATCGTCGCGTCTATTATCATACCTATAGATATGGCGAGCCCGCCGAGCGACATTATATTAGCCGTCAAGCCGACTATTTTCATCACAATAAATGTTAATAAGAGCGAAAGAGGTAAAGCAATTAGTACAACAACACTACCTCGCATACTTCTTAATAGCAAGTATAATATGATAAGAACAAGGATCGCGCCTTGGAGCAAAACTTTATTAACAGTGCCGACACTTGAATTAACTATATCGCTTCTGTCATAATAGGGAACCATTTTTAGTCCACCCGGCAGAATGTTATTCTCATTTATCTCTTTAACTTTTTCTTGAACTTGTTTTACGACTTCTCGTCCATTGGCACCGCGGAGCATCATTACGATTCCTCCGACAGTTTCACCCGTATCGTCTTTGATAGCGGAACCCATACGAACCGCTTCGCCGATTTTGACTTCAGCGACATCTTTTATAAAAGTCGGGGTACCCGCGGATGATTTTAAAACAATGTTTTCGATATCGCTAAGACTTTGAATCAAACCGACACCGCGCACGATATATTGGTCGGAATTGCGCTCGAGAATATTACCGCCGACGTTTTGGTTGTTATTTTCAATCGCGGAAAACACTTCGTCTTCGGTAATGTTGTATTTCAAAAGTTTTTCGGGTGATACGATTACTTGGTATTGCTTGAAATATCCTCCGAATGAGTTTATTTCGTTCACACCCGGTACACTTTTCAACTGAGGAGTTATAATCCACTCTTGAATTGTCCGCAAATTTGTCAAGTATGCGATTTTAGCCAGAGAATCCGTCGGTTCCTTGCCTTCGAGTGTATATTGGTAGATTTCACCCATCGCGGTTGCAATCGGCCCCATAGCGACTTCTACGCCTTTTGGAACTACTTCGCGAGCCTCCGCCAAACGTTCAAATACCAATTGACGGGCGAAGTAAATATCCACGTCATCTTTAAAAATTATGGTTACTATCGAAAGACCGAATTTGGTTACTGAGCGCATTTGTACAACGTCCGGTAAACCGCGCATAGCTGTTTCGATAGGGTAGGTAACATTGCGTTCTATTTCCAAAGCCGAAAGTCCGTCGGCGTGGCTGACGATTTCGACTTGGATATTGGTAACATCGGGGAAAGCGTCAATCGGGAGTTTTATGTAAGAATATGCTCCGTACGCTATAATAATCAACGATAGAAAGATGATCATTCCCTTTTGTTTGAGCATCATTGAAATTATTTTTTCTAACATTGGTACTAATCTCCCTCTAATTCGGATTTCTTAAGTTCGCTTTTCAAATAGAATACACCTTTCGATGCGACTTTTTCGCCAACTTTAAGCCCTTCTTTTATTTCAATCCTATTGTTCAGAGATATTCCGGTTTTGACCATTCTTTGCTCAAAAGTGGTCTCCCCTGTTTGCACAAATACGTAATATTGATCGGCGTCTTTTACAACCGCTTCGTCGGGAATGATGATCGCCATCGCGTTTTCACCGATTGGAAGTTGCAGTTCACCAAACATCTGCGGTTTCAATTTATTATTTTTATTACGGAATTCGCCCCGAATCATAATGGTTCTGGAGGATTCATCAACAGTTTGACCTATATATATAACATTGCCGTCGAATTCTTCGCCCGGATAAGACGAAGTCGTAAAGACCGCTTTTGTTTTATGATTTATCTTATTCAAATCCTTTTCGTAAATCTGTCCATCCACCCAAAGTGAACTATTGTTGATTACTTTAAAAGCATTAATTGTTGGATCAACTAACTGACCGATAACTACATTCCTTTCTACAACCACGCCGCTTATTGGCGATTTGATCGGAAGTGTGCTGGCAGTATGCTCATCCGCGGATTTTCCATTGATTACATCATCGTCCGATAAGCCGATAGAATGTATTTTGTTGTCTTCGGCTTTGAATTCCGCCATAGCTTTTTGATATTCGGCTTGGGTTTCCATAACCACTTTTTGCGAGCCAATTTTTTCATCAAACAGCTTTTTTTGTCTTTCGTAATTAGCTTTCGTATAATCAAGTTCTGCCTTAGCCTTCAAATAACCGGATTTAATCGAACCGATATCGAAGCCTTCAACTGTCATCATCACATGTCCTGCTTTTACAAAATCGCCGATTTTCACGAATACTTTATGCACCCGACCCTGAACGAGTGAACCCACTTGAGCTTCATAATCTTGATTTGTTATGACCTTCGCCGGAATTGAAATAAAACCGGTTAGGGGTTGCAAAGAAACAGTTTCAGTTTCAAGTTTGATTTGCTTGAGAGATTCAGCCGAAAGTTGAACAATGTTATTTGTTTCAGCTTTTGGGCTTTCTTCTTGAGGGGTTTCTTCCGCTGGTTTACTGCACGAAGAAAGGAATGCAATGATTAAAAATGTATATAAAAGATATTTAAATGATTTCATTATATTCTCCTGATTATTCGATTATTATTCCGGTTGATTTTTCGAGGTTTACAATTGCCTCTTCATAATCAAATAGGGATTTTATTAAATTTATTCTTGCGTTTATAGTTGTAAATTTTGCTTGTAAAAATTCTAAATATGTTATTTCACCGGCTTGATAGCTTAAATCAGCCGTACGGAAAATCTCCTCGGCTTGTGGTATAAGTTCCGATTGATATAGATTGACTTGTTTTTCGTCGTTCACATAGTCAATGAAAGCCGAATTTATATTTTGGGTAATAGTATTCTTCACACCTTGCAGTTCATAAGAACTAACTTGGATATTAGCATTCGCTTCCAGGATTTGTCCCTTTTGGTCTAACATAAACCACAGCGGCACGCTCATTCCCAAGCTGACACCGTAATAATTTGAATTTGTCGCCGTTGATTGAAACAAATATGAAGCATTGAACGATGGAATTAGATTCATCCACGCTATCTGCTTATTTATTTGGGAAAACTTTAGGTCAAATTCCGCTTGTTTCAAATGGGGGTTCATCTGAAGGCTTCTATCAGTTAGCTCTGTAACTGAAAGGCTATACGGTTTGTAATATAATGAATCCGAAAACTTGAGATTAGCATAATCAATATTTGAATTAGACCCCATAGCAAAGTTCAGCTCACTTAATGCTGTTTGGTATTCTTTAGTAGCTGTGCCGATAAAAGATTTGGCTTCGGACAATTGTATTTTGGACGTGAGTAATTCGAGATTGGTACCCTCGCCGACATTATATCGGATTTCGGCCTTCTTGAAAAACTCGGTGGCTATATTGATATTTTCTTCAGCAATTTTCAATAACTTGAATTTTGCTAAAGCGGTGTAATATGCCATTTTGACCGATGAACGAATTTCATTTATGGTTTGATCCGATTGTGAGCTTACGGCGTTAATTTCGGCTGTGGCTCTTGAACCACGAGCGAAATATAGGGTTGGGAAGTCAAATCCTTGTGAAACTTCCACAGTTCTTTCATCGAAATTACCAATAGATTGACCTTTAGGAATGAACTCATTGCTAATGGATAAATTCGGTGACGGAAGAGAAATATCTCTTGAGTATCTGCCCTTTGCGGCAGAGATCGCGTATTTTGACTTTTGAATATCGGGATGGTTCTTCAAGGCTATATCTATAGCATACTTGATGCTTAAGGATGTTACCTTGGGATTATCCTGAGCGAAAATGCTCGTTGTCAAAAATAAAACACAAAATAAAACAAAAAAATGTTTTAACATCGCTGTTCCAATTATTATTAAAAGAAAAGTTAATTAATACGAAAGGAAGAGTAAAGCTAAATAATAAGGATTTGGTTTTTTATGAATATTTTTTCGGGGGGCTTAACAACATCGTTTGGTGTTATTGATTCTAATTTAGTATATTCTTGAACGATGTGAAAGATTTTAAAATCGGTTACTTGGAAAACATCGTGCGATATTTTGACCAAATTATCGAAGTTGTCGTTATTGTCAAAACTGGCTTTTTCAAGTATTATACACACATCGAAATCTTTGCACGATTCGTTATGTTTGTCTAGTAGTTCCGTTTCGGAATGCATAAAAAGGAATATAAAGACCAAAATTATCAGTCCAGCGGTTGAGCGCAATATGTATTCACTTTTTTTCATAGTTATAACAGACGGAAAAAGATTTCGAAAATTTTAATCTTGAAATCTTTTATTTGATGAGATAAGCAATAAAACACAGGGGCGACGTAGCACTCTATTCCGCGTAGATCGTTTATTCCAATGCTAATAAACGCTTCGTTAAATAGGATATCTTCAACCGGAATATCTGATTTAGCAAATTTAATATTATCGAACATTCCCGCAATATTTAATTTCGAGTTGTAAACTACAATCTCATAAATACCCCGATAGCGGCGTTCGGGAAAAATCTGACCGTTTATATTCAGCGCTGTTGGCAGATGATGAATATACTCCTTAACTCTATAAGTTTTGGTTGTTTTGTCTTTCGCATCATATTCTTTTACTGTTTTATAATAAGGTATCGTAATGTATTGACTTGAAATGGTTTGCTCTTAGCCCCATTTGGCGCCAACTTCAGTAATTGTAGTTTTTTGATTGTATTCTCTTTCCCGAATTAGCCCTCTTATCATATTTGCGGGAATTAATAAGATTAACCCTAATAGGAATATCATACTAATTTTAAAGAAGATGTTTGTTTTTAACGATTTCATAATTCGACCTTTTTGATATTTTTTAAAACTACTAATCTGAACTTAATTTATTACGAAATAATATTAATTATGTTTTAATCCCAAAAAAAATCCCCACCTTTTTCAAAGTGAGGATATCTATTATGTATTTACGTAAGATAAATTAAAATACTACTTTCAAAGAACCGAAGAATTCTCTTCCGGCTCCCGGTTGATAGCAATTGCCGTCGGGATCGGGTTCAGTAAATCCCATCCATTTAGCATCGGCGAGGTTTTTACCGTAAACTCCGATTTGAGTTTTTGTCCAAAAGAGCTTCATATCATAAGTAATTCTGCAATTGAGTAAAGTAAATCCTTCCTGCGAGACGTCCTTGTGGACTTTATCGGTATAAATAAACCATTGCGATTGAGTTTCACTGCTGAAACCAACTTTCAAATTATTGACAATCTGATACTCTAAATCAATATTCAACTGGTGTTCAGGTGAATTAGGGATAAAATTTCCGTCTATCGAATCCGGCGATGAATATTTGAAGTTCGAATAAGTATAGGCAAACTGTATATTCAAATTATCAATTGGTTTAATTGAAACGTATGTTTCAAGCCCTAATCGTTTGCTTGAGCCGATATTACCATAGAAAACCTCTTGGTTGCCCCTAGTTTCTGTCAATTTATAACGGAAGAAGTCTTTGTCGGTAGTCATATAAAATGCTGTTACATCGTAAAATAAACGCTCTCCCAGATACCCGCGTAAGCCTATTTCCTGACTAACTGAAGTAGCTGGAACTAAGTTTTTATTGAATCCTCTAAATGAAACAGGATTACTGGCTAACTCTTCAGTTGCAGGGGGTATAAATCCTTGACCCCAATTTGCGAATAAATTCAAGGCTTCCGAGAATGAATATGATGCACCCAATTTCGCAGAAATTCGATTAAAGTCCGCTGTATCCGATAAATTATAATTTTTATTTAGTTTATCTTTCAGGTCATTATGCAGTTTGTCGTAGCGAACCGAAGCGTTTAATTGGAATTTTTTGTATTCTAAATTGTAGAATGCAAACCCACCTAACGCATATTGCGATATTGATTGGTTAGCAAGAAGAACAGAATCTTCCAAATTCGTATCATCGGTTCCGTCATCCTTTCTCGTGGCATCACTTAAACTTCTAAATTTCACTTCATCAATTGTTTGGTTTTGTAAGTCACTTCCGAGACTGAATGTATTTTTCAAATCACCCTTATCTAAGTGAAGGTTATATTGAAAACCCGCTCCGGGAGCGACGAAATCGCGGTATTGAGCCTCTTTATTACTGGTTTCTTTATAACGAGTAAAACGCAAAAAACCATTCACTTGCAAATCGCTTACGGAGTTTATTTTAATATTGCCGTTTATACCACCGACAATACGTTTTGTTTTCTGATATTCATTAAACGGAACAGCGTCCGGATTGGCTTGAAGCGGATTTTCCTGTACTTGGTCTATGCTCAATCCTTCGGCGTTTTGATTAAAATAATCGGTATAGATAAATGATTGGCTGACATTGATTTTATCCGATAACTTCCATTTTAATCTTTCCGAAAAATTATCTCCCCAAAATCCGGTATGATCACGGTACCCATCACCCAAAAACTTTGAATAACTTATACGGTAATCTGTGTTTTCCGTTGAGCCTTTTACTTGTGCTAAACCCTTGAGAAACGAATTTGAACCCGCATCAAATGATAGTTGACGTTCTTGACCGTTGGTGCTTCCAATATCCGTAATTATATTAAGCACACCTGCCGAACCTCCACCGCCGTAAAACGATGCCGTCGGACCGCGTAACACTTCTATACGCGAAACAGTTGCCCAATCAACATCGTACAAATCCATTGTAAATCCTGAAGGGTCGTTCATAGGTACGCCATCCAAAAATACTTTGATTCCACGCAAACCTCTTTCGCTGAGTATTCCTTGACCGCGAATGGAAAGATGCATTCTTGAACCATTAGCCTGATTATCGATGCGAACACCGGGTACTAATCGCAACGCTTCGTACGATGCTATTGTACGCGGCATAGTTGATAGTAAATCTTGAAACACCACACTGCTTGAGAAAGGGTTTACAAGTTGAGTTACAGGTATTCTTGACGCTGTAACGGTTATTTCGCTTTTCGCCTTGAATGTCAACGAATCATTTTCATTGTTTTCAGCAAACATCGATGTTGCTGATAATGCAATTAGGATTAATAAAAAAATCTTTTTCATAAATTTTCTCAAATATTATAAATTTAAAAATCTTGGATCTGAATATATGACCCAATTTGACAGCCATACTTTTGACCATCAAAAATTAGTTATAAGCTATGTGCATAATATATTTACTATACACAAAGCTATAATTGGAAATTCTTAATATATCGAGAATTTATCGGGGTGGAGGTGAGGAAGTTTCAGGGATAAACGAAATATGATTATGCTCAATATAGAATATTGTAACTTTTTCAATAACTATATTTGCGAATTTGTCTTTACTGTCTAAGAAACCAAAAGTCAGCATCTTTGCTAATTTTAGAAAATTTCTGCGCGCGGAATTACTTCCTTCGTCCGATCGTTTGAAGTTATTAACGAAATTCTTTCGCAGTTTGTCTTCTTTTTTGTCACTGAAACAGTAATAGTAAATTGTATTTTTAATTACTTTCTTTTTTACAATGTCATACATCGAACCCTTGTAACGAAATTCGTCATTTTTCGTAAAGTGGATTAAATGCTTTGATTTGTCACTTTCTGTAATCTTTATCAGAGTTAAGCTCTTTTCATTTATACTATGT
>JBBRAO010000043.1:0-21510 GCA_038206725.1 Kapaibacterium sp. (SeqCode) | reverse complement strand
TTTCTTGGTTAGCACCTGTATATGCACTATCACCCCAAGCATCCTGTCCTTTATCACTTGGTGTAAGTAAATCGGGCAATGCTTGTGAATCGTGAACCGAGGCGTCAGTAACTGTATAAGTACTAATAAATTTGCTTTTTACATCAACTTTTGTATGATTTTTATAACCATAAAATGTTTCTCCATTTTTTTTAGTCCAACGAGCATCAATATCTTTATGAGATTTTTTATGTGGTTTATCTTTCCATAAATCTTTGCCATTGCCTGATTTAATATGTTTGTTTTCATCCTTGGTGTTCCTTTGCCTTGGTACAAAGGTAAAGCTGGCATCTATGGCTTGTCCTTCGTTAAGGATCATACCCAGTGATGCCAAGTATTGTTTGAATTCCGCAAATAATATTTCTATCAAACCTATTCTTGTTAATTGTTCTCTGAAAGCCCAAACTGTTTTCTCATCAGGTACTTTGTCGCCGCTGTCAAGACCCAAAAAATCCTTGAAACTTGTTCGATCAATTATTTGATATTCTATTTGTTTGTCTCCAAGACCGTAGTAACGCTGTAAAATCAGTATCTTAAACATTAATACAACATCGTAAGGTCTTGCACCGGCATTACTTTTCTTATTGGTATTTAGGAGATTGGATTCCAGAGTCGGTCTAAACATTTCAAAATTTATTACTCGTTTAAGCGCCTCTAAAGGGTTGCCTATTTTTGATAAACTATCAACTTGTAACTGTTTATCAAATTAACCTTTATTGCCTGCTTTCTTATAGTTGTAACTCTTCATTTTTAATTATATATTTTGGCACAAAATCATATACAAAAATACGCATAAATCATTAATTATCAAAATACTAATTTATAGAACTCCCCTATAATGAAAATATATTTTCGGCTGTGCTAATCGTATCCTAAACCGATGAAGTCTTTAACAGGTAGAGATGTTGACTCAATACTCTGAATTTTACTGACAAGTAAGGATGCATATCCCTCAGGTGGTTGGTATATCGGTGGGTCAATCATCCCTGATTGATATAAAAACCAAAAAAAGGACGTTTCCTATTCGGGAAACGTCCTAAAGATGATTATTCGATTAAATTCTAGCGAACTACATTCAAGATTTGTGTAGCGGAATTTGAACCGGCTGTCAATGTGATATAATAAACACCGGCTGCATAAGATTCGGTATTAATTGTCATACCGTGAAGACCTTCACCTATGAAACCATTTTGCAATTCAGCAACTTTAGCACCCAATGAGTTATAAACAGCAATAGTAGTGTAAGCGCCTTCTTTCATATTGAATGTTAATTCAGTTGAACTGGTTGCAGGGTTTGGAACAGGGGTATTTAATGTAAAGTTGATTACTTCTTTATTATTTACAGCTCCAGGACCCATATATTTTTCAGGATTGCTGAAGTCAAGGTTCATTAAATAGAATGATTGGAACGTCAGGAAGTTCATATTACGTAATTGTTCAGGATAAGCGTTCCAAACAGTATTTGTTGTAAGGTATCTCGATTCGTGAGCAATTAAAGCAACATTATTCCTGTTTTGAACTGTTTTTGGCAAACGAGTTAATTTGTTATAATGATCGTCATTTGTAAATTGAACTGCTGTCCATTCGGCAGAATTTTTAGCTCTAACGGCACCAAAGATATCATTTGTTGGTACTGTGTCAATTAATTTTTGTTCAAATTGAATAGGTGGGTTAAACACGTAATTCTTTGTATTTGCAATCCAAGAACAAACAACATCGTTACCATCGGCTGTTTTAGCGGCGTTAATTTCAAAGTCATCATAGCTTAGTGACAATGTATCATACATTCTATCCCCATTTGCGTTTGTAACTTCATAAACGGCAACTGTTGATGAGAAAAAAGGTAAATCCGCAATCGGTTTCAGCGACCAAACGTTGTTTGCGCGGCTAAGTTCAACCATACGTACTTTTGCACGGAAAGAATCGTTAACACTATATAAGCAATACATTGCTGATATGAAGCTATATTCATCTTTGCCGGTTACCACAAAACCATTCTTATTGAATGAAGATAATGACCATTGAATTAAAGAACCAGGATTTTGGAATCCGTCAGGCCAATATCTGTAGAAATTATTAGCTGTCATATAATCAGTGATTAATTTTGAAGGACATAAATTGAATGTTCCCCAAGTTTTACCACCGTCAGTTGATTTACTAACCGCAGGGGTTCTAGTAGAATCTAAGTCGTTGTTGTTACAGAAATTGAATACACACGCATAAACGTTTCCAAAATTATCGGCGTCAGAAACGATTTTGCCATTATATGAACTATAGAAATCTTTGTCATAAATCCAGAAGTTATCAGGAGCCCATTCGTTTGGTAATGAGAATTTATTATTAAAATTATCAATATCCAATGAAGCTTGACCATAAATACCATATTTAGCGGAGGTATTAGGTTTTTGACCTAAAATACAAACAGCTGTAGCGGCAGTGATACCACCTGTTTTATAAACAGACAAATCACTTGTAGGCCAATTATAGAAATTATAATTCTCGCCTTCTTCAGGACCTGTTGTTGGCCAAAAATCGTAACCTGCTGAATTATTCCAATGGTAGTAAGCACCTGCCCAAGGCCATCCACCAGATGCTAGATCTTTTGCGGCATATCTTGAGAAGTTTACAATGTTCAATTCCTGAGGAGTTGTAGCACTTGGGTTACTTGTAACACCAATTGAAGGACAAACTAAAATTTCATTAGCGAAAGAACCTAAAGTATCTCTATCCCAGTTTTCGCCGTTATCGGCTGTCCAAAATAAGTTGATTGTACAATAAATGCCCTGAGGATCTTCAATAGTTGGTTTTGGACCGGTTGTATATGTAGAATAAATCAATATATTTGATTCAGGATCGTAAGCCATAGGAGTGGATAATTGACCGTAGCCAATCCAAGTACCCAATGGTGTGTTCGATACAGTGTTTGTGTAGTATTCGTTGGCTTGAAGTGTGTTGAAGTGCTTGTTTGACTTGAAGTCAAGTGGAGGTGTTAACAGCATTTCTTTAGTAACTTTTATGTTTTTTAAAGAAGTGTTGTTGATTTGGCTCAGTGTGCATAATTTTTCCGCATTTGCTGAGAATAAAGGCAATAACATTGCCACTACGAGTGCGTAAACTATTTTTTTCATTTTAACCCTAGAAGTTAATTAAACAATTTTATTTATAAATATTAAAAATATATTCTTATAAGTTTTCAAATATATGGAATTTTTTCAATATGTCAAAAACTTTCAACACTAAAACACATCAAATAGGTAAAAAGTTACAATTATATTCAATTTTTTTTTTATTTTTGTATAATTAATCCGACTTTTATATTGGAAAAATGTATGAAATCATATAAATATTTGAAATTAGTCCTTGTTCTTTTTGCTATTGCGACTGTGCTAAACGGCTGTTTTATAGTAATGTACCCCGAGCATACCGACGTTGCGCCCAAAATTATTTTGTCCCCAAAACCCGAAGTTGAAATGAGTGATGAATTAGTTCGCTCCGATAAAGGTGATATGATAGCTTTTTTACCGAAGGGGTGGTTTTTTATTGATAATTCGAATAAAACTTCCGGCGAAGTTTTTACGGTTGCCGTTAATCCGAAGTATAATATTGCCGCGGTTTTTTCATTTCTACCAGTAAGCCCGGAATCTACACCCTTAATTGAAAAAGATGGGTTGATTGCCGCCGCGAGAATGAGTTTGGTGAAGCACAAAGAAAATTCCGACAAGCCTGTGGAATTAGTGGGCAAATATCAAATAGTCGATGCCGGAACTTTGCAATTCGCTACCTATAACTTTACCACTAACAATATCGCAAATGCATCATCGGCAGTATTCCTTTCCAAAACAGGCACATATTACGAATTTTCTTTGGTGCCTATGATAGTAAACCAAAATCCATTGCCGGAGCAAAAAGAATTCGATAAATACTTCCGCTCTATTTTAGCAACGATAAAATTTTAAGCAAGTTATTCAGGCAAGTTATATTTTTTCGATATGTCAATAATCTGTTGTTCGGCGCTGTCCAAATATTCGCGACATTCGGCGGATAGTTTCATCCCCTCGTCGAACACCTTGATTAACTCGTCTAGTGGCGCTTTGCCTTTGTCGAGAACTTCTACAATTTCATCTATGCGGTTCAGTTTTGCTTCAAAATCTTCTTTCATCAGATTTCCTATCAGAATAAAAACACAAAATTAATGATTTTTTAAAACAAAAATGATTATTCACCGTTTTATATTTAGTTTTAAAACAAAAGTGATTGAAAATATGAAAAAATATATTATTCTAGTTGTAGCATTTATAATGCTTTCGATTATTGCACAATCGAAACCAATGCTCAATGGTTTAACCGCCGAAGAATATGCTTCCCGCCAAACTGATATGCTGAAAGAAAAAATCGAACTTCCTCAAGAGTTAATCAACAATATCGCGATTATAAATCTAACTTATGCGAACCAAACTTATGCACTTTGCGATGCCGATAAATCGTATGCCGAAATCAAAATGGCTTATTACGATTTAGTTGACAAAAAGAAAGCCGAAATAACCAACTTATTACCAGAAGCTCATAAAGTGTTTTATTCCGATTTGGAAGATAAATTCAAGCAGGTAACTTGGAACGAAATTAAAAAATATATCAAAAAAAGAGGCGTGAAATAATTTTTCACCGTTGATATATTATCTTAAAAACGAACAGCAGTTTTAAGAATAAAAAAGAGGCGCAAACATTTTTGAATTTTGAATGCGAAGAATAGAAAAATTGATGAGCGCGTTCGTAAAAACCCTGAAAGGGTGACATAAAAAAGCCGCGCTACCCGTGGCGGGGAATTAGGAAAAAAACAAATGCCGTCGGACCGTACATCCGGCGGCATTTTTATTTTTTTGAAGATGGATTCTTCACTTCGTTCAGAATGACGTAATCGCCTTATTAAAGACTCTCGGGGCTGTCTCAAAACTTAATTTTAGGATGACAAGGAAGGATGCTTATCCCACCAAGTTATTGAATTGCAGGTGGGTCAATCATCCTTGATTGATTAATATTTTGATCATTTTGAGTTGTGAGACAGCCCCATAAGTTTTTAACTTTTTACAGAGAAACTTCTATTTCTGCGTAGGTATCGCTTGTTTCATAAACCCTGATTTTCATAGTGAATAGGTTCTTGTATTCCTTAAACACGGGTACTAACTTATCGGCAAACCACGAGCAGATATTTTCGGCGGTCGGTTCGTTTATGATTAGTATATGCTTGAACCCGTTGCTCATAAGAAATTCTTTCATCAAGCTGTCGCCGGCTTCGCATAAAAAAGCGTGGTCCAGCGACTCAATAAACGGTTGAACGATGGAGCCGATTTCGTAATAATCCAGCACCATACCGTCCAGGTCTATAGTGCCGTCAAATATAATCCTTAGCTTATATGTATGGCCGTGTATGTTTTTGCAAAGTCCGGAGTGCGCCATTAAGCGGTGACTCATATTCCAAACGAATTCTTTAGCTATTAACATTATTTCTTGTACCCGGCTTTGATAATTGAATGTATGCCACCGCGAACACCCCATTCCGATGTTATTTCCATTTCAAGCGGTTGGCAGGCGGCAACTAAATCGTCTAATATTTTGTTCGTTACCGCTTCGTAAAATATTCCTTCGTTACGGAAGTCCAGAAGATAATATTTCAAAGCCTTTAGCTCTAAGCACATTTTATCGGGTATGTATCGTACGGTTATAGTACCAAAATCCGGTAATCCCGTTATTGGGCAAACAGACGTAAATTCATTATTGATATGAGTTATCGTATAATTACGCCCCAGTGCCGGATTTTCAAAGATTTCTAATTGTGTCATATTATTGTTGCTAATTTGTTTCTAAAATTTGAATGTAAATCCCAACCCGAGAAGTTCCTTGAACTGAAGTCTCGGACCAGTGCCAACTTGAACTTTTTTACCGTCAACAGTCTGGTATATAGGCACTTTTATATCGTGGTCATAAAGCAAGTGTACTAAAACATTCGCCGATATATGACTATTTACTTTAAGATTTAGTTTATTTTCCCAATTCACATCAATATTCATACGTTTTTCAGGTTCCGGGTCGGTATAGTTTTGGAAAAGTTCCAAACGAGAATAAAGAAAAACATTCTTCATTACTTCTTTTTCAACCTTAATAATGCAGTTAAAACCAAAATCAAATTTTACCCGTCCGCCATCTTTGATTTTAACCCAATTCCCGTTAACAGAGTCATAAACAGCCGGTTCCGGTATATACTTGCCTTGATCGGCTAAGTTTTGATCTAAACAGAAAATGGTTTTCCCCGATATAGGAGTAAAAAATATAGTTATAAATTCCCACGGTTTATAGTCCGCACCAAGGGAAAGTGTCAAATACCCGGGAGCCATAAATGTGGACATTGGAATGGAATCGTTAGGATAATTATAGCCATTGGCAAACTGAGTATTAAATGTTGCCAAAGCCGTCGCGCGCGTCCTTTTCGATAAGTGACGGCTGAATACGCTTTTATACTCAATTTTATCCTCGGTCTTTTTATAGAAATTATTATCCTCGGATTTCATAAGACCATAACCCAAATCCAATGTGTTCGTCCACTCAAATAAATCCTTTTTGTAATTGCACTTTAAATTGACGAACGATGCGCCGCTCAGCGATGTTTCGCCGCCTTGAGTCCAATTTGTAAATGTTGCTTGGTTAACCAAAACCGATAAATTTCCACCCCAAGACCAAGGCGATGGTATAGAATCAGTTATTGTTGTTACCGTTTGCGTAACGATTTTTGTTATTGGCGCTTCTTGAGCATTTACCTGCCCGAGAACTACGAATAGCAATGCAATTACGAGACAATTCAGCTTTCTCATTATTCCTCCCAATCTTTGTACCTATCTAATTTAAAATTTTCGCCTAAATACAATTCGCGAACTTCCTTGTAATCGGCTATATCTTGTGCTGTTCCAAATGTATAGATTTCCCCTTCCATCAGAATATAAGCTCTATCTGTAATTGACAAAGTTTCGTGAACGTTGTGGTCGGTGATCAAAATACCTATTCCGGCTTTCTTTAATTTATAAACGATTTTCATAATATCTTCGACAGCGATAGGGTCTATACCGGCAAATGGTTCATCCAATAGTATAAATTTAGGATTCGCCGCCAAAGCACGGGCTATTTCACAGCGTCGGCGTTCACCACCCGATAGCGTGTAACCCAAACTTTTGCGGATATGGGCTATACCGAAACTTTCCAAAAGCTCCTCCAATCGGTCCTTGCGTAAACTGCGTTTAATTCCAATTACTTCAAATATGGCTTTGATATTGTCTTCTACCGACAGCTTTCTGAAAATCGAAGCCTCCTGCGGCAGATAGCCGATGCCCAATTTTGCGCGTTTGTACATAGCTTGACCGGTGATATCCTTGTTATTGAATTTCACAATACCCGCGTTGGGTTTGATTAAGCCTGTAATCATATAAAAAGTCGTGGTTTTTCCGGCTCCGTTCGGACCCAACAAACCCACTATTTCGCCTTGCTTGACCTCCAAGCTGACACCGCGAACGACTTTGCGCTTCTTGTATCTTTTCTCGAGATTTTCCGCCGATAGTACGCTGATTTCTTCTGCCATCAGTATTTTTTTCATTTATAAATTATTTAAAGTACAAAATTGCTAAATTTTTTTTAAATAAGCATAAATATTTTTTTGCCAAGTAGGAGAATACCCCTTTTTTTTGGTTGGAATTTGAAAATTAGCCGGTCACCCAAGCGAAGTCGAGAAGATTAGGTTGGGTTATTGAGGAAGAAAGAAAGAAAATCCCGTTAGGGATTCAATATCGGTAGAAAAGGAAAATTGTTGAGTACGCCAAAATTCCGTAGGGGTGAAAGAATCAATTGTTTTATCGCTTTCGTAGAATCATTTGCCAAGAGGAAAAATTATTCCACCCTTTCAGGGTTTTTCATCATCGCTCGCATTCATTTTCTACGAACATTCCATCCTTTCAGGATTGAAGAATATTGTAAAACCATAATTTTCAAGTTATTACAATGTATTCACTCATCTAGATAATTCTCTTGTAATTAGGTGTCCACATTAACAAATTGTTTCTTGTAACACCAAACGAAAAATATATTTATATAAATGACACAACTAAATGCGACTATATTTGTTCATTTAGGAAAATCAGTGTAATTTTGCAGTTGTACTTTTTACATTTTCAATAAGAATGGAATTTTAAATGATAGATACAGATTTGTCGCACTTTCGTAATTTTTGTATTATAGCCCACATAGACCACGGTAAATCCACTTTGGCTGACCGTTTGTTGGAAATGACGGGCACTCTAACCGCACGCGAAATGACGAATGCGCAGATTTTGGATGATAATCCCTTAGAGCAAGAAAGAGGTATAACCATTAAGCTACACGCTATAGAGATGGATTACCAATATAAAGACGGTACGAAATACCTTTTGAATTTGATAGATACTCCCGGTCACGTGGATTTTACTTATGAAGTATCGCGTAGCTTGGCCGCTTGCGAAGGTGCCTTATTGATAGTTGATGCTACTCAAGGTGTGGAAGCACAAACAATAAGTAATTTATATTTGGCTGTTGACCATAATTTAGAAATCATCCCCGTTATAAATAAAATAGATCTTCCGAGCGCGCAAACTACCATTGATGATGTTAGAAAGGAAGTAATGGATTTACTGGGCTGTCGTGCTGATGAGATTATCGAAATCTCCGCCAAAAGCGGCTTGAATTGCGATAAAGTCCTTTCAGCGATAGTTGAACGTATTCCGGCACCAAAAGGCGATCCTGACGCTCCTTTGAGAGCTTTGATATACGACTCCATTTATGACTCATATAAAGGCGTAATCGTCAACGTTAGAGTTTTCGACGGAACTTTGGAAGAAGGCTCAAAAGCATTATTTATGATAACCGATAAAGTTTACGAAGTCGAGGAAGTAGGTGTGATGCAGATGCAGAGAAAGCGCACCAAAACACTTTCCGCCGGAAATGTAGGTTATTTCACCGCGGCTATCCGTGATTTGCAGGATACTAAAGTTGGTGACACCGTTACCAATTTCAAAAGACAATGCGAAGAACCTATCGCCGGTTTTAAAATCGTAAAGCCTATGGTATTCAGTGGTATATACCCTGCCGAAGCTGACGGTTTTGAATCGTTAAGAGAATCCTTGGCAAGATTAGTGCTAAACGACGCGGCGATAACTTATGAACCGGAAACATCTTCCGCTTTAGGATTTGGCTTCCGCTGTGGTTTCCTTGGATTACTGCATATGGAAATCGTACAAGAACGCTTGGAAAGAGAATTTAATCAAAACTTGGTTACTACCGTTCCGAACGTACGTTACAGAGTAAACAAAACTGACGGAAAAGTACTGTTTATTGAAAATCCGGCTCATCTTCCGCCTATCGGTAACATTGACTTTATTGAAGAACCTTATATCAAAGCGCAAACAATTGCACCGGATGAATATATCGGTGGTATAATGAAACTTTGTATGGACAGAAGAGGCACCTTATTAAATACAGTTTACCTTTCGCAAAAACGTGTGGATATGACTTGGAAACTTCCATTGGCGGACGTAGTATTTGATTTTTACGACAAATTGAAATCCATCAGCCGCGGTTATGCTTCGCTGGATTATGAATTCGATGATTATGAACGCTCCGATTTGGTCAAATTGGATATACTTTTGAATGCCGTCCCCGTTGACGCGCTGTCGGCAATTGTGCATCGGTCGAAAGCATTTGACTTAGGCAAGAAATTAACCAGTCGTTTGAAAGCGCTAATACCGAGACAAATGTTCGAGGTGGTCATTCAAGCTTCAATTGGTGCTAAACCTATTGCCAGCTCACGAGTAAGCCCAATGCGTAAAAACGTAACCGCAAAATGTTATGGCGGCGACATAAGTCGTAAACGCAAGCTCTTGGAAAAGCAAAAAGAAGGTAAAAAACGTATGAAGCAAGTCGGCTCGGTGGAAATCCCGCAAGAAGCCTTCTTGGCAATATTGAGCATTGATGACTAGAACAATTGTTAATTGTCAATGACGAAGAAGAAGAATATACTCATCCGATGACTTCCCGGTCATCGGATGAGTTTTTTTGGTATAGTGTCGCGTTTGCTGAATTTCCGATGCGTCATCACGCTGAACTAAGTTAAAAATAATTATGAAACAATAATCTCAATTGCACGTTATTATTATAGTCAAACAGATTTAACAAATTTCAATAATCTTTAACCAAAGGAATTGTTTTGAAAAAATTAGCAACCTTATTAATGGCGTTTATTGCCATCTCGACAATCTCATTCGCCACACCCGAGGACAAATTATCAAGCATTCGCTTAGTCAGTGCATTTTTCCCTAAACATATTAGCGGAAAAATTAATACAAATATTAATGCTAACCAAATCGTGAATACTATCAATCAAACAAATACAGACAAAAGAAAGATGGATAGCGCAACTGTTTACGGCCTAAATATGGATGCTGAGACGGTAGTAGATATGAAATATAGATTTACATATAACACAAATGGAATAATAACTAGAACTACTCAAAACGTGTTTGTGGCTGGTACGTCAATTCCTATTTATAATACAACAGACGAGTATGAATATGACCAAAGCGGCAGGATTATAAAAGATACTGAAAAGTTGGAGGGAGGTGTAAACTCCTATAAATATGAATATACATATAATGATAAAAATCAGTTGGAGTCCGGTACCGAATCATATTGGGACGATTCTTCAAACAATTGGCTTCTATCCAATAAATATGAATACGAGTATAACTCAAAAAACAAAGTTATTACGAAGTTATTGTATGGTAGTATAATGGGTGATGAATTCGGCTTAAACGGAAAAATGGAATATTATTACGATGATACTGATAAATTGACTGAAATAATGCACTATTCGTTTAACGAAGGGTACCACAAAAGCGAAACTGAAAAATATGAGTATGCTCAAAATAATAATCTTGTAAATATAATTACATATAGCATTGAGTTCGGTCAAAACAACGAAGAGTTACTTATTCCGAGCACAAAACGAGTATTTAATTACGACGAAGCTAACAACAGAGATATCCAGACAGATTATGATATTAATCCGGAAAGTGCGGAATTAATAACTACCGCAAGAGATGTATATACATTCAACAATGATTATTCAGCAAACGATTTAATTTTACCTTTTACGCCGAGTGATGGAGACCAAGCCGATTTCTTCAGTCATATGATTCTTTCGAGCATCTCTTATACTTACAACGAAGGAATTGTTGCCGATAGTGCTGAACTTACATATTATTATTCCGAATTTAACGGTTCTTCTGTTTTCGATAGCAAATTCACATCAGCGCAAATTTCACCTAATCCAAGTACTGGATATGTAACTTTCAATTGGGAGAGTAATGAAGTAACGCTTGAAGTAACAGTTTACGATTTAAGTGGGCAAGAAGTATTCAGCGAGACAGTAACTAAAGGTGAGGCGTTATCGGTTTATGATTTGCGCACAGGAGCCTATATTTATAAACTTAGAACTGCCGGTAAAACACTTTACGGTGGGAAAATAGTTATTCTGTAAAATTAAAATGAAATGGATTTTTTTAAAGGGTTCGGCGTGCCGAACCCTTTTTTTTGGTAGCGACGACCTAATGGGCTGTCTTAAGCATAAAATATTATGTCGTCTCGATAACATTCATCAATTATTAATTGCGCCTTCGGCAATCCAGATTCTCATTCCCTGGACTTGATTATCGGTGATATTGCCAAAGTAAACCGGATAGTTTGCCGGATGCGGCAGACGCCTTTTTAAAATTTGAATTACCAAACTTGCGTCGGGATTACCCGGGAAAACATAGCTGTTCGCGGCAAGCAGATAATTATAGTCGCTCAGTTCTTCGCCGGGAGAATTTATTCCGTGACAACCCAAATAAGAACAATTATACTTCATAAATGGCTCTACGTGGTGCATATATGAAACATTCTTTTCGGGAAACACGATTTTGCTTATATCGGGACCTGTCGAATCGCAAGACTGAAGTCCAATAATAATCGAAATCAATCCTAATATAATTATGGATCTATTCACTTTATAAGATTTCCGTAACATCTATTTTTTTGTCCTTTTCCAAATCCAATGGCTTCCAAACGCAGAATAAGAAAGCTGTCAAATTAGCTAAAAATGACAAACTTGCCCAAAGCGAGTAGTATGGGTTTCTATATATATCTAAGAAACATTCTTGTACTGTCGTACTGTAAAACTCAGTTAGATCGCCAAAGAATATGGCAATAGCCAATTTAGCATCCCAATATCCCTTGAACACTTCGTAGGGGAAAGCCAAACATACTAAAGCGACTGCTATAAAAAGCCACCCGCGTTTTTTAAAACTGGGCTTAGTACCAAGGAACAGCACAATTCCGGATACTAAAAACACAAAGTATCCAATATAAGAATAGAGGGATACCGACATATAAAGATAAACCGAATGGAATAAAATATAGCTGGTATAACCCGCTTTCAGCAACATATCGGGACTAAATGGTACGAATAAATCGTAAGCTATTATTGTACGACAGAAACTAGCGCCAAACCAGACGATAAATCCAAGATACAATAAGGATACAAATAATTTTTTAGTTTTCATATTTTTTTGTCAAATAAATTTACATTTTTTTCTCAATGCGTCATCGAGCATATTCAAATATACACTTTTTGGAATTTCTACAGCACCCAATCGCTCAGTAAAATCATTCAGAAACTGCGAGTCGAGTAATTCGTAACCACGCACTCGCAAATTCTGAACTAAATAGTAAAACGCGGCTTTTGAAGCGTCGGTCGCCAAATTGAACATTGACTCACCGAAAAATGCTCCGCCTAAAGCCACACCGTAAAGACCGCCAACTAAATTTCCGTCTTTATATGTTTCTACGGAATGGGCGAATCCTAATTCAAATAACCTAACATAAGCCGATATAATGTCTTCTGAAATCCAAGTTTCCTCGTGCGTCTCAGCGCAAGCCCTTATGGTTTCTTCAAACATCTTATCGAAAGCAAATTCGAATTCATTTTTCCGAATTTTTGTCAGCAACGATTTAGCAAATATGATTTCATAAATTGGAAAAACCGCCCTCGGATCGGGAGAATACCAATAAATTTCCTTGGTATCGCTTTCCGCCATTGGGAAATATCCATTCGAATACCGTGATACTAATATATCCGGGCTTAATTCAAACATAAATCAAATCCGCGGTTGTTGATGACTATGCCTTTTTCGCGGCTAACATTTTTTTATGGTCGTCAATGAACATCTGTACACCTTTGTCAGTCAAAGGATGTTTTAGTGATTGCATCAATACATTATACGGAACTGTAGCAATATCGGCACCTGCTAACGCGGCTTGAGTCAAATGTAATGGAGAACGAATGGAAGCGGCAATAATCAAAGATTCGAAACCGTGAACATCCCAAATATTACAAATATCGTTCAGTATGTTTTCGCTGGAAATATCGACGTCGTCTAAACGGCCCATAAACACAGACACATAAGTAGCACCGGCATTTGCCGCCGCAATAGCTTGGGTTGGGCTGAATACCAAAGTAACGTTCGTTGGGATGCCTCTTTTGGACAATTCCGAAACAGCCGCTAAACCGCTTTCGATAATAGGTACTTTAATAGTTGCCTGTGGGAACCATTCAAGGATTTCTTCAGCTTCGCGAACCATTTCATCTTTAATAATAGAATTAACTTCTACCGATAAATGGCCGCCCACCAAACTATGGATTTCCAAAATCCTTTCCTTTATATCAACGCTGGGGTCTTCCTTAGCAAGTAAGGTTGGATTGGTAGTAATACCGGATATAAAACCTAAACCCGCTACATAGCGTATATGTTCAATATTTGCTGTATCAAGATATAATTGCATTTTCTAACTTTATAAATATTAATAAATACTTTTTCAAAATTACTAAAATTTTAGAGAAAAATTCCATAATAGAGTAAAAAATCTGCTCCGACAGACCAGCGCCGCCAAACACCATAACCAACTAAGCTCATAACAGGCAGTTCACTATATATACTCAAATTGGCAAATTTGCCCTTTTTCAAATTAATGTCGTATCCCAAGGCGACCTTGGGGATAATTACAACGCTGTTAACAGAAGCAATGGCACCGTTTGCTATGGTTCGCTTTTGCGAGCCGTCAACATAAGTTTCATCAACAGGTGCAATTATTGATTCTGCAAAGACATTGTTCTGGCTAACTAAAAAATCCGTTTTCAAAGAGCCGGTAATATTAAAATGACTCTCGGCAATGCGTCGTTTATAGAAAAACTCCATCGTCAAATAGGAATAATTAGAATTATAATCCAATTGATAGGTTACATTATAATCCACTCTCGGATATGTATTTTGTGTTGTAAATGTATTGGTGTAGATAGAATAACCTGCTTTAACACCTGCCGCCCAAGTTCCTTGGAACCATTTTTCAGCCGCCATTCCAATGTTAAATCCCGTACCACCACCTTTAGTAAACTGACAACAAGGTACGAAGCTTTCGGTAAATGTGTAGTTCCCTGTATTAAAATTGTTCTGTGCTGTAAGATTTAATCCCAAATAAAAATTAGGATAAACTGACGGCATACTCGGCGAGAACTCCCAATTGAAACCTTGTGATTTCAGCGAGAAGCTCAAAGAGAGCAACAAAATTAATATTATGGGTGTTTTTTTCAAATTATACTATTTAATTATTCCACAGGTGTTTAATACAACATCCATCAGGAAACCGCTGTATTTGCCTTTGATTGTAACATTATCACCAACTTGAAAACTCTTTAGTTCGGTGTCTTCTCCGGGTTCGAATTCGCAAATCACACCTGAAAATTCATTTGTTTTGCGTAAAATACAGTTTGAACCTGAATTGTTAGTGCTAATATTGATTTCTGAGATTAATCCGCTGACTTCGATAATCTTCTCGAGGTATTTTTTATTTGCAGTTTCGTCACCCGCTTTAAACTCTTCAACTAAAACAGGCGCCTCAACCTTAAAATCAGATGCTTTATCGGCGACGGTATTCCTTGGTTTATTGAAAAGATAAATTACTGCTAACACGGCAATTACTAAAATTGCAGCAAGACTAATCCACAAGATACGTTTTTTCATACTATGCCTTCTTTTTGATATATTTAAAATATCCGTTTTTCACTGTTATTGACTTTTTCAGCAGAGAATCCTCTGCAAAAAAAGAAAATACGCCTGAAATAGTATCTTGAGAGCGTCTTTCGAAATCCAATTTTCCGGTAATATTCCGAAAATAATATTCTTTTGGAATATGTCCCATATACACTTTGAAATTTGACAATGTATCGGAACCCGATAAATCAAATGAAAAGTGATCGGCAGTATCGGGAAAACAAATTTCAAAAGAATAAATTTCAAAAGGACCGGAGACCATCGAAGCGGAAAGCTGAGTATATGCACTGTATAATCGATAACTTACCGATTTTGTTGTAAAGTCTAACTTTACATCGCCCTCAACAGTTGCTGTTAATAAATTCTGCGATTTATTATAATCGTCGGGACCGGTATTTGAATCTTCATAGCAAGCCGGTAATAATATCAACACCGAAACTGCAAAAAACATAATAACATAATGCAACCGTTTCATTACACTACCTTTGCTTGTTTGTTAGATGAATAAACATAAGGGAAAATACCCATAACAGCGGTATAAATAGATGCGCCTACGGCATATTCCAAGAAAAAGCGAACAAAATTCATTTTATAAGCGCTTATATTTATGATTCCATAAATACTGTTATGAAGGAAACTGCATAGAAATACAACCAGCAGAAATTTGTAATCAGCGGTTATTTGTTTATGCCCTTCTTCCCTATGGAAAAATCCCGCCAATAACGCCGCGCTGGCTTTGGCTAATATATTAGCACCTATCATATCTAAAGTGAAGAAATCGAACATCAATCCCAAGAAAAACGCGGCTATGAGCCCAACGAATTTACCTTCGTTTACCGCGATGTAAACAACTAAGATTAATACTAAATCGGGTACTAGTGGACCAATTGCTATTAGACCAACGGCGGATATTTGCAGTAAACACAGCAAAAGACCCATACCCATATAAATTGCGTACTTTTTAATAGGGACATTGTTCAATACTGTCAGCTTAGTTTTTGCCATATTTATTATATCGCTCTTGTTTTTTCATATAAATACTTTTTCAATTCGCCTCCAAGTAAAGGCTCGAGCTCTTGACGAACACGAAGATGATAATCGTTCAACCATTTGATTTGGTCAGCGCTCATCAAATTCAAATTTACGGCTTTTAAATCAATTGGACACAAAGTCAGAGTCTCAAATTTAAAAAATTCTCCAAATTCGCTTGTTTTGTCTTCGGCAACCATAATTATATTTTCAATTCTGATGCCGTATTGATTCTCTTTATATAAGCCGGGTTCGTTGGTTATCATCATTCCGGGCTCTAATACAATCGGATTATCTTCCATACGGATGCTTTGCGGTCCTTCGTGAACATTCAAGAAGCACCCTACTCCGTGACCGGTTCCGTGCATATAATTTTGTGAATTTTTCCATATAAACTGGCGCGCTAAAACATCTAATTGTGCACCGCGTGTGTTTTTCGGAAATTTCGCCATTGAAAGCTCAATCACACCGCGCAAAATATTTGTATAATCTAATTTTTCAATTTCGTTTGGTTCTGAGAGATGAATCATACGCGTAATATCGGTGGTTCCATCATAATATTGACCACCCGAATCAGTTAAGAAAAATCCGTTCTTTTCTAATTGAGCGTTATTTTCTTCGTTTGCTGTATAATGCACTATGGCGCCATTTGCTTTATAAGCTGAAATTGTTTCGAAACTTTCACCCAAATACATATCCGATTCAACTCTAAATGATTTCATTTTTTCAGCGGCAGATACTTCTGTAATTGTTTCTTGACCAATGTGGTTTTCCAGCCAATGGAAAAACTTCACCATCGCCGCACCGTCGCGACGCAAGGCGTTTTTCATACCTTCAATTTCAACTGAATTTTTAATGGATTTCAATTTTGTAGAGGGGTTCATCTGTTCAATAATTTTCACATTATCAGGAACATTTTTATATAATTTAAAATTCATCCGAGCCGGATCGAGCAGTAATTTCACCCCATCCAAGTTCTTAATATAATTTTCAATTTGGTAATAATCGTGTATTTCCACACCACTATTGAGAAGATATCCTCTTACATCGGTCGGAATTTTAGAGTTTGATATAAAGAGCAAAGCTTTGTCCTTCTCTATCGCCGAATAAGCGATAGGAGTAGGATTACATTCAATATCGTTGCCGCGAATGTTAAAAATCCAAGCAGTATCGTCTAGTGTTGCAATTAAATGTACATCAGCACCGGCGGCTTTCATCTTTTGGCGAACGAGCTCAATTTTGTCAGTACTACCAGCTCCGGAGTATTTTTCTTCGTGCAAAAATATTGAGTTCATTGGAATATCGGGACGGGATTGCCATAAATTTCCCGGAATATCGAATTCATAAGCTAAAACTATGTTTTTCTTTTGCAAAATACGTTCTAAATTTTTTGCTGAATTTACCTGAAAAACATAGCCGTCAATTCCAATCATTGTCGAAGCTGAAATGTTTTCAATTATCCAATCCGGGAAATCTTTTACGCCGGGCATTTTTAATTTATGTAAAATAAACTCCGACCCTGAAATTTGTTTTTCGGCTTGAATAAAAAATCGTGAATCAACCCAAAGGTTAGCACTCGATTCAGTTATTACAACAGTAGCGGCTTCGCCGGTAAAACCGGAAATCCATTCAACCGCTTTCCAACAATCCGCCGTATATTCGCTTATATGGGCATCGCTGGAAGGAATTATATATGCCGCCAGATTGTGCTTTTTCATTTCCGAGCGGAACAAATCAAGTTTATCTTTTGTTGTCATTGTATTTTTTTGATTATATTTGAAAAATATGTACAAATTATTTTTTAAATTAGCAATTATCAAAGAAAATTACAAATTTTTTTCAAAATAATCGAAACTGTTAAGCAAAAATAAACGTATATAAGTAATTATTAATCTATGATTGAAAATATGAGTACTATAAAAGTAGAAAATTTGGTTAAAACGTTTACCAATATTAAAGCGGTAGATGATATTTCTTTTGAAGTCCAAGGCGGAGCAATTTTCGGATTACTCGGACCAAACGGCGCAGGCAAAACAACTACTATCCGAATGATGAATAATATAATTATTCCGGACAGCGGACAAATATTTATAGACGGAAAGGAAGTAACCGCCGATTTTCAAAATATAATCGGGTATTTGCCGGAAGAACGAGGTCTATATAAAAAGATGAAGGTTATAGACCAGATACTTTATTTCGCGGAATTGAAGGGTGTAAACCGTATAGATGCCGGCAAAAAAGCCGACTATTGGTTAGATAGATTCAGCGCATTGTCTTGGAAAAACAAGAAAATCCAGGAACTTTCCAAAGGTATGCAACAAAAAATACAATTTATTACAACCATTCTCCACGATCCTGCGGTGCTAATATTAGACGAACCATTTTCGGGTTTCGATCCGGTTAACGCCGAGTTACTAAATACTATAATTTTGGAATTGAAGGAGCAAGGTAAAGCAATTATTTTATCAACACATTTAATGCATCAGGTTGAAACAATGTGCGACGATATTTGCTTGATGAACAAAGGCAAAGCAATATTAACAGGAAGCGTTAGAAATATCAAACGTAGTTTTGGGAAAAATACGATATTGATGGAGTACGAAGGCAATGTTGATTTTTTGAAAGCGATGGATACAGTCAGAATAATCCAAAGCACAAACAATAGAATTGAAATTCTGATTTTAGATAAAAGCATCCAACCGAACGACCTTTTAGCGCAAGCGCTGAACACAGCAGAAATTTTTAAATTCGAGCTAAGTGAACCGAGTATGAATGAAATCTTCATTGAGCAAACTCGAGAAGACAGTCAGTAGAACAGACGCCCTCGTCTGTTAAAAAGCCAGTCTGTTAAAATATAATAATTTACAAAACAAACAAGGATGTTTGTTCCACCGCGCTCGGTGGATCATTCATCCTTGATTGTTAAAAAAAAGGGTTCGACAGACGTACCCTTTGGAAAAAAATATTATTCCATCTCGTAAATTTTCTTGCCATAATAATCGAATACAGAAAGATAAGTTGTTTCTTTAGCTTCCAAACGTTTATGACCTTTGCCATCGTCGCGATATAAATAATATTTCCAAGCGTGTTGTTTCTTATAAATATTAAGTTCTAAATCACGGTCACAAATAACGAGTGCTAATAATTTGCACTTTGTTACTTTGCCCTCTTGTTTTAATTTGGATACTTGATCCAGTGGTAGAACATAACATCTTGAACAGTTTCCTATACTCTGGAATAAAACGACTAGCTGCTCATCTTTTTGAAGATTTACTTTTGTTTTTAATTCGTTAAAATAGTTTTCATCTAATGAATACAAGTTCAGTGAATAAAACATAAACAATAAAATACTGATTCTTAATCCCATTTTGCCGTCTCCATCGACCACCCTTTTTTATCATCTTTTCTAAATAGCAATAATTTATTCTTAGCTTTATTATAAGTAACGTATTTCAAAGCCCCGTTTTTATTATTATTACTAATTGTATCTTGTTTGACTAATTCGCCGGTTTTATGATAAAGTTGAAGATAATATTCCTTCAAAATATATTCTTTTCCAGTAACTGTATATATTGAACTTAAAACTGCAATATCGTTTTTCACTGGAATAATGTTATTAATCATTAATGGTAAGAATCGAAAGATTTCATAATAATGCACGTCAAATGAACCTTTTTCCAAGCAATATTTTTTTAATTTTCTAAAATCATCTTTTTGGGCATAAGGTAAATCTTTTAACTTTAAATGGTAGCTTTTATTCAAAAAGTCAATATAATCCACAAACCAAAAGGACGCATATAAGTCATCTTCGTCGTTAGCCAATAAAAGGCTTCGATCTGTTAGCGTGTAACCCAATTCTGAAAATTCGTAATAATAAGGCAAATACCGCTTGATTTTGATAAAATTACCATTTTTATCGTAAACAGCTAATATAGGGAGGGAATCACTCTTTTTATCAACTGACGCCCTAGAGGGGTCTAATGAAGTAATATAATAATAGTTTTTAAAAATGCAAAAATTACTTGATGCCGGTATAGGAGGGATGTCTTTGTTTTCTTGATTCAAAGGAAATATTTTTATCCCCTTTAAATTATTGTCAAATTGAAAAAATTCTGTCGCACCTTGAACGAAAATACTAACGAAAGGATCAGATATTTTAGGAACGTCAATATTCGAAAGGGAGATTATACCGGTTTTATTATATTTTGATATTGAAAAATTATTAATTATCAATCCAAACATTGTTTCTTGGTTTTGTTTACCCGGATAGATGTTTTCTGCCTGTTTGAAAGTTATAAACTTCCAATTTAGTGTTTCTACTACTTTATTATTTTTCATTTCCCATTGTTTGTAAGGCCTCGCAGTTGAATTCGCTACTATATCGCATAAGGTTAAATCAGGAACTAAATAATTAATTATCTTTCCGGAAGAATAATTTATTTGACAGATAGTACCCGATTGAGCATCGGATATAAGAATTCTATTCCCATCGTTTGATACATCAATATAGCTTATTGTTTGAAAAATGCAATCCTCATTTTCTTCAATTGTTGTTTTACTTTCGATTGAAATTTTGGAAAATAAATTTGATATACTTACAAAAAAAAGAAGTACGATAACTTTTAAATAATATTTATTTTGTTTCATATACACTCGATAGTTATTTTGTTAAAAAAAAGGCTCGTAAAAATAGAATTTAAGAGCCTAACGTAATTAATATGTTTAAGGTGTGTAGTATTGAATATCGTCATAACTAATCAGACCATCCAGAGTAGTGCTTGGGGATTTGCCTACCGTATCAAAAATTGTTAGTACAGCACTAGTTAGTTGATAGCACGTCCAAGGTATTTTTTCACAATAAACTCTATATCCATTAGGTAGTTCATCTACATGTACAAATGTGCCTGATTTATTATAAGTTCCAATTACCGGTTGACCATTGAGCATCCAAGAAGTGCCCGGTGGCGCATTGTGAGTGGTAGTTGCATCTGCAATATAAATAAATATAACAAAAGCAGATACAAGAAATGCTGATAAAATAATATTATTTTTCATTGTTATAGTCCTTGAATAGTTTAATAAAACTCGATATTATACTATCATACTGTATAATTTATTTAGTGATAGTATAACCATAAATACATAGAAAACCCTTGAAATATCGCCAATTTTTATTAATTTTGTAATTGCTTGTTTAATAAAAACGGTGATACTTTGCTTTTTTGCAGCT
>JBBRAO010000042.1:0-22124 GCA_038206725.1 Kapaibacterium sp. (SeqCode) | reverse complement strand
ATCACGGACGCGGCACGAATATTTTATTTGCCCGTGCTATGGTATTCAATACATCAAGAAATTTGTTAAGGAGTAGGAGAATGGTGATTGAATTAAATATTTAGGGGTAGATTATTGTTTTAATCTACCCCTTTTTTTGATAATTGAATCTTTTATTTCTTCTTCTCTTTATAACTTTGTTACACATTGAATCTGAAATGAATCACATCGCCGTCTTTTACGATATACTCTTTTCCTTCGATTCGTAGCTTTCCGGCGTCTTTTATCGCTTGCTCCGACCCAAGTTCGAAAATATCTTCGCAATGGAATACGGCGGCTTTAATAAAACCGCGTTGGAAATCAGAGTGAATGACACCGGCGCATTGCGGAGCGGTGGAACCTTTTTTGAAAGTCCAAGCGCGTGTTTCGTCGTCGCCACCGGTAAAGAAAGATTGTAAATTCAAGCATTTATATCCGGCGCGTATTAATTGGTTCAGCCCGGATTCCTTCAACCCGACTGCTTCCAAATATTCTTCGCGTTCTTCTTCGGTTTCCAATTGCGCTATTTCGGCTTCCAATTTACCGCATATCGAGACAACTTCACAATTATTTTCTTCGCCGTATTTGCGAACGGCTTTTACGTAATAGTTGTCTTCTTCTAAGCTGTTTTCGTCAATATTACAGCAGTAAATCATATCCTTTAAAGTGATCAAGTTAAGGTCTTTCACCAAATCAATTTTATCTTGCGATAGATTCAAACTCCGGATTGGTTTGCCTTCGTTCAATGTTTCCTGCAGTTCGAGCAACAGCGGTTCAGTTAGTTTTGCTTTTGCACGAACTTGCATATCGTTAGAGCGCAAAAATTTACTCAACTTGTCTATACGGTTTGTAACTGTTTCCAAATCCGAGAAAGCTAATTCCAATTCAATAGTTTCGATATCGCGTAATGGATCAATTGTATCTTCAGTATGCAGTACATCGTCGTCGTCAAAACAGCGAACAACCTGAACCACAGCACCTACTTGACGGATGTGCGCCAAAAACTTGTTGCCCATTCCTTCGCCTTTCGAAGCGCCTTTAGCCAAACCAGCAATATCAACAAACTCGATTGTGTTGTGCACTTCTTTCTTTGGTTTATATATCTCGGTCAGTCTTTTCAATCGTTTATCCGGTACGTTAACAGTACCGATATTTGGATTTATTGTGCTGAAATTGTAATTTGCTGATTCTGCAATAGTACTTGTTAGTGCAGAAAATATCATAGTTTTGCCAACATTGGGCAAACCGACAATTCCTAAATTTAATGGCATAAAAATATCCTAAATTTTAATTTTTAATATTTGTAAGTGCAAAATTAGCTATTTTTTGCCAAATTCAGCGTAAATAAATTGAAAATTGAAAGTTGAAAGTTGAAAGTTGAAAATGAGAAGAACAATTTTGAATTATGAATTTTGAATGGGGCTGTCTCACAACTAATATTAGACCGACAAGCTAGAATGGTTATTCCACCAAGTAATTGATATTTCGGTGTGTCAATCATCACTGATTGACTAATGTTTTGAAAATTGTGAGTTGTGAGACAGCCCCCTAAAATACTATTATAATTGTACTGACTTCATTTCTAGAGTGCGCCATAGATTGGAAATAAGTAAAAGCCTTCCGTTCGTTAAGTATAAAAAAAACAATCTTTTAAAAACTCATCCGATGACAGGGAAGTCATCGGATGAGTAAAAGTCTTCTGCTTTGCATTAAAAACTTATTAGATTTTTGCTCTTTTAGCAAGGTATTTCTTTAGTGCTTTGTCGAAAGTCATTTCGGTGTTGATTAAAAAATAATCTATGTTGTGGTTCAGGCATTCTTTACGTATGCCGTCAACGTGTTTTTGCATTTCGGTTTGGTATGAATGACGTATTTGATTTGGTTGGGTGGTCATAATTTCATCGGTTTCCATATCAACAAATTCAGCGGCATAACCGAAATTGAAATCTATTTCACGTGGGTCTAATATCTGAAAAACAAGAACTTCATTATTACGATGGCGAAAATGCTTCAGACCCTTTAGCGCTGATTCTTTATCGTCGAAAAAATCACTTAGCACAATAACCAATCCACGGCTTTTGACTTTTTCAGCTAACATATCCAAAGCTACTGCTGTATGGGTAGCGTTGGCAGGTTCGTGGTTAGCTAAAGCTTTTAATATTTCAGCCAAGTACGAAGGTTTTGCTTTTGGGGGCAGATATTTATGGATTTCAGTATCATAGAGTGCCAATCCAACGGCATCGCGTTGCTTAATAAGCAAAGTCGAAAGCGCCGCGGCGAGATAAATAGCGTACTCATACTTGCTTATTTGTCCTCTGGATGCATAAGCCATAGAACGGCTCGAGTCAACAGCAATCACGGTACGGAGATTTGTTTCCTGCTCATATTGCTTCACATAGTAGCGGTCTGTTCGTCCGAATACCTTCCAATCTATATTTTTAGTTTCATCACCGGTTCGGTATGGTCTATGCTCTGAAAAATCAATGCTGAATCCGTGGTATGGCGATCGGTGCAGACCTGTAATAAAACCCTCAACCACTAAGCGCGCTTTGAGTTCTATACCGGCCAATTGGGCGATAACATTCGGTTCTAAATATTTTCTATAATCATTCATATCTATTCAAAATTAACATTTTTTTTAATGGATTTCAGGAAATAAGAGCGTTTATGTTTTTTTTTTATTATTTTTAAACATTATTATTATTGATTTGAGGAAAAATATGAATAAAAACTTACGTGCAATTCTGCTTTGGGTCGTGGCAGTGGCCTTTATGCTGGTGTTTGTAGTATATCAACGTATGACAGGTCCAACATACCCTATAAAAGGTAAAGTTGCTTTTGTTGGTGAGACGATTAAATACAAGTTGATACGCTCCTGGGGCAAAACCGGAGATGCTGAGATAAAGCTTGAAACACCTAACAACTATATTACCGGAACATTCAAATACCGTCGTTTTAAAAGTTATGACGGTTGGACTTATGTCCCGATGCAAAAAAGCAATGGCTATTTAATTGCTTTCATCCCGCATCAGCCGCCCGCCGGGAAAGTAATGTATAATATCATTCTACGCAGTGGTAAAAATAGTGTTGTCCTTTGCAAGGGACCGGTAATTATTCGATTTACAGGTATAGTTCCGCCTTTTGTTCTATGGCCTCATATCATAATTATGTTTTTAGCTATGGTATTCGCAATTCGAGCGTTAATGGAGGCTATATCGAAGGGTGATAAAATATTTATTTTGACACTTTTTACATTCTCTATGTTTCTTATTGGTGGACTGATTTTGGGTCCTATTGTTCAAAAATACGCCTTTAACGCCTATTGGACAGGTTGGCCCTTTGGGCATGATTTAACCGACAATAAAGTTTTAGCCGCATTTATTCTTTGGCTAGTAGCGCTTATTAAAACTTGGAAAAACCGTCAACACCGCGCGTGGGTTATTATCGCTGGTTTGGGTTTAATAGCGGTTTATCTTATTCCGCATAGTCTTCTCGGTTCGGAAATAGATTATACAAAATTGAAGAAATAAATCAGAATTTTGTTGCCAAGTGCAAAATTTAAAAAAAAAATACAGGGCGTATATTCTATAATTTAGAGTAGATATATACGCCCACGTAATTAAAAAAAAAATGGACTCAAATTTTTGAGTCCATTTCTACATTCTAATTTTCAATTTTCATTCGTAATTGATTACTCGTCCATAACACCCTTCGTGTTTCCTCTGTACCCTCTTAAAAAGTCTTCCAGTTTCATAACTTTTTTGCCGGCAGGTTGTAGTTCGATTATATCGACAGCGGCGTCGGAACAGCCAACGGTAAATTCTTTTGCCGTTATTTTGAAGTGACCGGGTTCGAGCTGGTTTTTTTTGCATTTATGAGCTTTTAATATTTTAAGGTTTTCGCCATTGAACATTGTATAAGCCGATGGGGTGGGGGATAAACCTCTTATTAAATTCACGATGTGAACTGCCGGTTTGTTCCAATCAATTCGGCAATGTTCCTTGAAAATTTTTGGAGCGGGCGATGTGATTTGGTTATTTTGCGGCAAAGCCGAGTAGTTGCCATTTATCAAAGTATCTATTGTTTCGAGTGTTATTTCCGCCGATAATTCGGATAAGGCATTATAAATATCGCCGAAAGTATCTTCCTGAGCGATTGCAATTTTTCTTTGTAATAAAATATCACCCGTATCGACTGCTTGTTTTAAAATGAAGCTGGTTAAGCCGGTTTCTTTTTCGCCGTTTATTATTGCCCAATTAATAGGTGCCGCACCGCGGTATTTAGGCAGTAAACTTCCGTGAATATTGAAAGAAGCAATAGATGCCAATTCGTAAACTTCAGGTGGCAAAATTCGGAATGCTATGACAACAATAATATCCGGTTTCATTGCGGCGAGTTCAGCCAAAAAATCAGCGTCTTTCAGGCTTATTGGTTGATGAACGGGTATTCCAAGCTCTATAGCGCATTCTTTCACTACGGGTAATGCGATATGCTGTCCGCGACCTTTAGGCTTGTCAGGTTGAGTTACAACAGCCACAATGCCATACTTTTCATATACTTTTTTTAATGCGGGAATAGCGAACTCGGGTGTTCCCATAAAAACAATTTTAGGGTTCATAATGTAATTCTTTGGTTTGTCTTTCAAAATTCAATCGCAGGGTTTTGTGCAACCCTACGATTGATAAAAGTTAGATATTTATTAATATATTAAGATTATCTTTTTTTCATTTTGTGTATTTTTTCAGCTTCAGGGAATAAAGTTCTGGCTTTTTGGATTTGATCGTCAATATCCGAGAAAACCATCTCATATTCGTTCCTACCCCAAAGTTGGCGTGCTAATTGTGATTTCAATTCGATTCTTATAAATTGATCGTCAGTTTTTGCTGAAGCATCGTTCCATTTGACGTCTCTTAATTCAGCTAATTTCTTCAAATCATTCATCATATCGTCTGTGATTTTGAAATCTTTATAGAATGAATTAAAATTGTCTTTGTATTTTTCTTTTATTTCTTTATTAGCTAATAAGTTATTGTTAACAAATTCGTAAAATATGCGTTTTCTTCTCATTTCAGAACTGAATCTTGTGATTGTGTCGGTTTTTACGATATAATCAGGAATTATACCACCACCGCCAAGCACTGCTCTTCCAGCGCGAGTATAAAATAACGGAATGGATTTCATATCAATTTTTTTGGTTGTATCTTTTTCGTTAGCTTGCTCTTTTTTGATTTTATCCAAAGAGTGTTCCAAATTGGAGCCTTCTTCCAATTCCAATCTACCTACTAATCTTCTATAATTCACAGGATCGTCATAAGGTCTTTGGATACATCTGCCCGATGGAGTGTAGTATCTCGAAATAGTCAATCTGAATGCTGAACCGTCCTGAAGCGGATATTGACGTTGAACCAAACCCTTACCAAATGAAGTTTCGCCCACGATTAAACCGCGGTCCAAGTCCTGAATAGCACCCGAAACGATTTCGGAAGCGGAAGCGGAACCTGCGTTCACAAGAACGATTACAGGAATGTCTTCCAATTCACCACCATCGGTAGCAATTTTAACTTCGTCGAACGATGTGATACGGCTTTTTGTATAAACGATAGTATCGCCGCCGTGTATAAATTCATCAGCCATCAAATATGCTTGATCCAAGAATCCGCCAGGGTTACTCCTTAAATCTAAAATCATACGTTTCATACCTTTGGCTTTAAGTATTTCAACAGCATCCATCATTTCTTTATTTGTTGTAGCGGCGAAACGATTTACTGTTACGACACCGATATCGGTTCCGGCAATCAAGAAACTTGCATCAACTGTATATATAGGAATTTTATCTCTTATCACATCAAACTGGATAAGATTTTTATCACCTGTTCTTTTAATATCCAAAACAACGTGAGTTCCTTTGGCACCTTTTAATTTTTTCGGCACGTCGTCGCGTTTTATACTGACTGCGTTTTCGTGGTCAATTTTCACAATCTTATCACCGGCTTGTATTCCGAGTTTCTCACTTGGTCCGTCGGTAATAGGAGCGATAACGGTAATTGTATCGTTAATTATATCAAATTGAACACCAATACCTTCGAAACTACCGGCAAAATCTTCTTCAACCTGTTTCATTTCTTCAGCATTAATATATACTGAATGAGGGTCTAATTCTTTGAGCATTCCTTGAATTGCGGCTTCGGTTAATTTCTTTGTGTCCACCGTATCCACATAATTCCGATATGCCATATTATATACATATCTGAATTTCTCGAGTTCTTCGTAAATATTATTTTCTTTTGAATTTGTAGTAGGTATGGCTATGATGCCTAAAATCAAACCAATTAGAATACTAAATATAATTTTGTTTTTTGGAAAGTTCATTTTTGTTAAATTCCGCTGTTAGTTAGTTAATAAATCATTTTAAATAACGTATAAAATTGTTAAATGTTTTCATAATCAAGCCTAAAAATACTATGAATGCTGATTATTTTAAAATTTATCGTAAAAGGTATTATTTGGAGATATCCAATTTTTTAGGAACGTCCGCCTTACCTTTGTAAAATACTAAAAATACCGAGACTAAAATTATAACAATTGAGCTAATAATGCTCAACAAATCCGGTAATTCAGTCCAAAGCCAAAATCCTATAAATGCCGCGAAAACAACATTTAGGTAGCTGTACAACGATGCTTCCGAAGCACGACCGTATTTAAAACCGTAAGTTAAGCCAAACTGTCCTCCGGCGGCAAAAACACCGATTAGTATCAAATACATTGCTTGTTCGAGATTGGGTATTTTGAAATCAATCATAAGGAACGGTATTATAGCCACAACCGAAAAGAATGAAAAGAAAAACACGATTGTCAGCGGATTTTCTCGATTTCGAAGAAAGCGGATAATCGCGTAAGCGGCGCCACCACCGGCGGCTGAAATAATACCGGAAAGATAGGGCAGGACTTGAACATTAAATTGAGGTTTTACGATTAACATAGATGCCGCAAAAACGATAATTAAAGCCGGAACTTCGATTTTAGTAATCCGTTCTTTAAGGAATATTGCCGCGAAAACCGTTACAAAAAAAGGGCTCAATCTATTCAGCATCGAGGAATCGGCAAGCGAAATATGGTCAACTGAATAGAAAAATAAAATTACACCGAGCAAACCAAAAGCCGAACGCAATATCAACCATATTCGATTTTCTTTTTTACCGAAGAAACTGAACTTGGTTTTACGCAACATAAAAAAAGCGATGATCGTACTTACCAAATTTCGAAAAAAAACTTTTTCGATAATCGGGATATCGCCTGCGAGCCGTACCATAGCCGTCATAACAGCAAATGATAGGGCTGAAAGGCTCATATAAACAGCGGCTTTTACTTTATCGGTCATTAAAAAGTTAAAATTGTAACAAAACAGAATGCGAAATTAGCTAAAAATTTGGTATTTTTGCCTTAATATATTGGAAAAAATAATAAAAGTGACATTAGGATCTATATGAAGAGAGAATTTCCAAAATCATTTCAGCCTCACGATTGCGAGGGGAAATGGTACGATGAATGGCAAAAAAACAAAATATACGCGACAGATGGGAACAAAGGCAGTGAACATTATTCCATTTTAATGCCTCCGCCGAATGTAACCGGCATTTTGCATTTTGGTCACGTTTTAAATCAGACATTACAAGATATTTATATACGCCGCAATAGAATGCTGGGCAAAGACGTATGCTGGTTTCCGGGAATGGATCACGCCGGAATAGCAACACAAAGTAAAGTGGAAGCCGCTTTGAAAGAAGAAGGTTTGACCCGTTATGACTTAGGGCGCGAGAAATTTGTCGAACGCGTTTGGGAATGGAAAGAAAAATACGGTGGCATCATTTTAAAACAATTGGCGAAATTGGGTATTTCCTGCGATTGGGATAAAACTTTGTTTACAATGGACGAATCAGCTTCGAACGCTATTCAAGAAGTATTTATTCAACTTTTTGATGAAGGCTTGATTTACAAAGGCAAAAGAATTATCAATTGGTCGCCGCTATCCCAAACCGCGCTATCAGACGAAGAAGTAGAGTTCCGTGAAGTATCGGAAGAGCTTTATACACTACGCTATTATTTCGAAAACAGCGACGAATACTTAATGGTTTCCACTGTTAGAACCGAGACGATTTTCGGCGACGTTGCCGTTGCCGTTAATCCTAATGATGAACGATTCAAAGATAAAATCGGAATGAATGTAATTGTTCCGATAGTGGGACGAGTTGTTCCGATAATTGCCGACGAACACGCCGATCCGGAATTTGGTACCGGCTGTGTGAAAATCACTCCGGCGCACGACCCGAATGACTTTTTAGTTGGGCAACGCCATAATTTGGAAATTATTAACACTATAAATCACGACGCGACAATGAACAGCAACGCCGGCGAATATGCAGGACTGGACCGTTTCGAAGCGCGTAAAGCTGTTACCGCTAAATTACGCGAATTGGATATGCTCGAAAAAGCTGAAGCTTATGTTCACAATGTAGGATTTTCACAACGCGGGGGAGAGCCTGTAGAGCCTTATTTGAGCAGTCAATGGTTCGTTAGTATGCAACCTTTAGCCGCGGACGCTATTCGTGTGGTAAAAGAAGGTCAAGTTCGCTTCCATCCGGCGCATTGGGTAAAAACCTATGAACATTGGATGACCGGCATTCGCGATTGGTGTATTTCCCGTCAACTTTGGTGGGGACATCGGATTCCAGTTTACTATACTGAAGACGGAACGCAATTTACCGCGGCACGTAATTCAACGGAAGCTTGCAAGAAAATGAACCTTCCGGAAGGAACCAAATTAAACCAAGACCCCGATGTATTGGACACTTGGTTCTCGTCTTGGCTATGGCCCCTTACAACAATGCATTGGAAACACGACGGTATTACGGAAAGCACTCCCGATTTGGAAGCGTTCCACCCAACGGATTTATTGGTTACCGCACCGGATATTATTTTCTTCTGGGTAGCGCGTATGATAATGGCATCGGTTAAGTTCCATCACGAAATCCCGTTCAAAGATGTTTACTTCACAAGTACAATTCGGGACGGGCAAGGTAGAAAATTATCCAAATCCTTAGGTAATTCACCGGACCCGCTGAACATAATCGAAAAATACGGTACCGACGCCACACGCTTCACTATGATATATCTCGCTCCTTTAGGTCAGGATATAAAAATGGAAGTTGATGTTATAAAACAAGATGTTCCATCTGTTGAAATCGGACGCAATTTTGCAAATAAGGTATGGAATTCCGGACGCTTTTTGCTAATGAAACTTGACGAAGCGATGGGCGAGAACGATATAGATATAAATAAAATTATTGATTTAACCGATGCGGAACTTACCGCTTCCGATAAATGGATTCGGTCTAAATTCAATACGACAATTGACGCTTTAAATAAATCGTTGGACGATTTTAAAGTAACTGAATACGCAAGAATATTATACGATTTTATTTGGAGCGATTTCTGCGCTTGGTATGTTGAAATAGTAAAAGTACAATTTGCGCAAAATGAATCAGCCGATTACAGACTATCGCTGATGAAATTCGCGATTGATATATACGAAGGAATATTGTTGATGCTTCATCCGGTTATGCCGTTTATTACTGAAGAGATATGGCATATATTATGTGTTAAAAATCAGGAAGAAAGTATTAGTTTGGAAAGAAGTCCCGAATCGAATCCAGCTTACCGTGACTCTGCGATAGAAACGAACTTCGAACTATTACAGCTAATCGTTGAAGAAGTACGCCGTTTGAGAGCTTCGATGCAGATTCAACCATCGAAAAAACTGCCTGTTACGATAGCGAGTGCGGACGAAAAAATAATCGCGTTCTTAAATGAACAAGTAAATTCGCTAGCCTACTTTATGAAGTCCGATAAGATTGAAATCACCAGTTCAACCGAAAAACCTGAAGGTGCTTTAGCCTCCGTTATTCGTGAGATTAGCATATTTTTGGATGCGGACGGCGCAATTGATATCCCCGCCGAAAAAGCGCGTTTGGAAAAAGAAATCGGGCGTTTGGAAGGAAATATCTCCGGTTGCGAACGTAAACTCAGCAATGAGAAATTTGTTCAGAACGCTTCTGCTGAAATAGTTCAAAATGAACGCGAAAAATTGGAAAGTATGCGCAATTCGCTTGCTCAGGTAAAAGAAAATCTGAGTAATTTGAAGTAGCAAACTTCGTTTGATTTTTATATACATTTTCGAACAATGTAGCAATTCTCGTTCCCAAACTCCACCAAAATTCTCGTTCCCAAGCTCCTGCTTGGGAACGATTTTAATAAAAAAAAGGGTGTCATTTAGATTACATTCAATCACTTCGTGATTGGTTGATGTACAACTTCCGAGCCCGCTGTACCGTTTGCGCCAAATATCATTTTTTTCATTTTATTGCTTGTATTATTTCATCTAAAATCATCTATTCTAATTCAAATATACCGTTTGTCATATCGAAATGTACACGCCCATTTTTAATTATATCAAAACCAATCAAAACATCTGTAAATCGGAATGCCGAATTTGAGAATCCGCTTTTATCAAAAACTCTTATATTTTTAAAATGGATTTTTGTATTGTCGTAATAGAGATCAAGATATTTCACCCGATAGCCCTTTAGTCTCTTGCTTCCGCCAACACCCCAAAGTCTTTTTGAAGTTTTTGTGGATAGTTCATCGGGAGTATTCAATTTGCCCAGAAGGTTTAAAGCTCCGTCGGTTTTGTTGCAACCTGTATCGAACATACCAATGATTTCGGAACCATTTTCACCTTTCAATTTTACAATCGGATCGCTAAGCCAAAAAAACTTTGGTTCGGGATTTGGCTTTAAATATGGCTTTCTAAGAATGATTATATTTTGCCGACGATCAATTGTTACATCGAAGTTTTTTATTACGTCCCAACCTAAAATCCCATCGAATTTCACCCAAGTTATAAACCATAACTTGAACTTAAACGCATTCGCAGGTAAAACTCCTATAGGTAAATTGGAAAAATATGAATTACCAACTTCTAAACCTTTTAATATAGTCAAATTGGATGAATTGCTACTACCCACACTACCAAGCACCGATAATTCCGTTGTTGTAGATGCTAAATTTAATTCGTTAGCGAGTTCATCGCTGAGTACTGTCATTTGGCATCCTGTATCGAAAAGCAACTCCTTTTCCATACCGTTGAGTTTAATTTTTACAAAGGCTAAACCTTTTCGAACATACATTTTCAAAGTGTCGGGTTTCGCTGAGAAATCCACTGATGTTTGGGTGGAATCCGCATAAGCAACTGAAGGATAACGAACCAAAACAGAAGAATCGGTATCGCCTTTGTGTCTTAAGTTCTTGAAAATTGATTTGTTATCATTATTATTAAAGTAAATTGCATAAAGGAAATATTCAGCATAATCTCTGATAGTATCGTTTTTAGCATTATTGTATAAATTTAAAAGTTTTGGTTCCATTGCATCGTGCTTATTCGCCATAAACGATGCCCAAACTTCAGCGAGTTCTTTGTGTTCGGGCGTTGATGCAAATTGTAAAGCCTTCTCGGGGGCATAGACTATCAGAGAAGTCCAATAGTCTTTATAATTTGTTGTGTCGGCTTTAGTAATCCGCTCGGCGACAACGCTTTTCTCAACCTTCGTTGATGTGCAGGATATAAGAAAAAAGGAAATCATAAACAAAGCTAATATTATTCGCATACTACACCCGGAAAAATTATTAAATATACGGTGGGTTCATAAAATTCAATATTTAACTCAAAGTAAGAAGAATACAAGAACCCATTTGAATATTCTTCTAATATCACAATCAAAATTATATTATTTTGTCTAAATCACCAAATATTTTCGCAAAATTTAACAACGTATCAATATTTTTTATTATTTATCATTGATTTGCTGTTAATTTCACTTATTAGAGATTATTTGTAAGCATCCTTTCTATGTTTTATGGCAATAATATCTAGAACCATATCTGTATCTGAAATTGAATACAATATTCGATAATCACCAACACGTATTCGCCAAATATTATTGGAACCCTGAAGTTTTTTGCAACCTGCTGGTCTAGGATTATGAATTAAATGTTCAATTTTCTTCCATAGTCTTTCAACTAATTGGTTTTCTAATACTTCTATTTCATTAACAGCAGATTTGGAGAAGTTTATATCATAACTTTTCATTTAATTTGCCTTGTTTTATCAATTTATTCTTGACATCCAGAAGGCTTTCACGGGGTTCGTTTTCTCGTGATTTTGCGATTAATACATCGTAGAAATCTTCCCAAATACTTTTGTACTTTTTCAAATCAATAAGTACGGCGGTTTTATCGCCTTGCTCAGTAACAATATATTGTATGCCGTCCATTTATTCACCTTTAAAGCAAATTTGTAGTAAAAATTAATAATTAAAATTAAACGATTATAAATTCCGATTATTTGATTATAAAAAAATATCTCCTTTTTTGAAAACCCATTTGTGTGTGTCATACTGCGTCGCGATGGAATGTAATTTTGTATATGTTAAAATTGCAAAAAGGGAAAAACTGATGATGGCAAGATTGAAAGTCGGACAGGCTAAAGAAAGCAAAATCGAGAAATACAGCGCAGTTCTCTATGGATTGAATTTTATGGAAGAAGTATTGGAAATAAAGCCCGAAGAATGTTTAGTTACAGACGAGAGCGAGCTGTGGCACTTCGGAGTGAACCCTGAAACCCTCCGCCACAAGCTATTTTACAAATACGGATATATGATGCCGGAAGAAAAACCTACTACCGCAAAACTAAACGAAGACGATAAGCAAATTGTGACAGGAGTCAAGAAGTCCAAAAAAACCACAAAGCTATGGCAAGTTTTAGCCGCAATAGAGAAAAACCTGAAAACGACAAGACCGGACGATGTCTATTCGTTTTGGGCTATACCGAGTCGCTTTTGCGTCAGCCACATACATCCCGCACGCGACGTGTTCAAAGCACAATATCTTCCGGAATTTATAGGCGGCTGTGATTTTGACATATTAATTGAAATACTCCCGAAAGAGAGAGATAAAAAATATTCCGACACAGTGAAAATACCAAAAAGTATCGAGCTGCATTATACTTATGTTATGCCGGAGGAATGCGATATTGACTTGAATGATATAGAAAGCATAATTGCGAAAATTGATAAATTTATCGCCAAAGGGAAGCGAATTTTGTTTCATTCGCAAGGCAGAACCGACAGATTGGGCTTAGTCCTCGCGTGCTGGATGATAAAGCATAAGTTAGCCGATAGCAGTAACTTCATTGATAAAATTGAGGCATTGCGCGAAGGCTTTTGTGCATTGGGCGAAGATAAAGATAAAGTTCTTCCTTATAGGGATTTGAACCGATTTCTCGATTTTAATTGCGATGAAACGAGGCTCGATCTCGCGACGGGGCACCGCACAGGAAAAATCAGAGTAAATGATGTAGTACCGTTCCTTTTCACACGGGCTCAACGCGAAGTAATACCATATTGGACCAGAAACCTAAACCTCCAATTAGATTACAGAGTTGACGAAGATGTAGCAGAAATACTTAAGCATTTTGAAGTGGGGGAGTAAGGGATATGAATAATAATGAAAAATTCGTTGAATTGATTGAAAAATTGCGTCGCTCGCCGATGTACAATCTATCGCTTGCCGACCAAAGCGAATTCCATTTGCATTTCTTCTATTGGCTTGTGAATACTGCTCCTACGATGATGACCGAGTTCTTTAGCAATGTTATAGGCTGGGAAATACAAGGCATTATACGAGCCGGAAAAGAGGCGGATGGGAGTTTAGGAATTTATTTGGACGATGAACCACGTTACATTGTGATGTTTTACCATTCGACTTACAATAGGGATAAATCAGCTGACGATGAATATTTTTTCCCAAGTATGTGGTGCTATCAAATACCGGAGCCCGAACCCATTTATTACAAGGGCTGTGATATAATGGATATAGTGGACTTTTTGGATAAATACATAACTAAAAATGAAATAGAGCAATCCCAAGAAGTTTATATTCGAGATTATATGAACTATTACCGCGGATTAATTGAATTATGCGAATTAATTGACCATAAGATGAATCCTAAAGAAGAGCTTTACAGTGATTTGTTTAACAGAAGCAATTATACTTATAACTCACTAAAGGCACTTAATTTTCATAGGTCTTACGAATCAGAAGCCATTGATAGTTTTATGTTTTCGGCTTCAATGGCGGAAAACCAAAAATTAGCTACAAACAAACAAGCAAATTATGGAGATTTTCAATTCAGCAACATAAGTACCTATAAAAGTGAGAACAAAAGTTATGAATGCTTTTTTGAGTTTAATTATTTCTGCAAAAGAGGTAAAATCAGAATTTATTGCAGACCCAACTTATTGGCTTTTGATGCTCTTGGATTTGTGCCAAGTTATTTGCATCCTGTAAGTGAATTGATTGATGGAATATGCCGCTCGATAGTTAAAAAGCATCCCAAAATTTACAAGCATAATGCCATAGACAAAAGTAATTACAGCAAATTACGAATTGAGGATGGTGCAACACAAGAAGAAGTATTAAACACCCTAAGCGAAATTTTCGACGAATTGGAATTGGGAATGAGTACCATTAAGCCGTATGTATTTTAGGAAAAAATAGTTGAAACCAAAAGTTTTCCACATTAGCGAAAATAATCGTTATTTCAAAGAATTATTTTTTGCCAATGGCATAAATTTGATTAAATTTGAGTTAGTTACTTTTGTAAATATAGAAATAGAAATTATTTTTTGCTAAATAAATGTGTAAGTAAATAAAATAACAATAAAATATCAGGAATAAGCTATGGAACCCTCAATAACATTTGAAATGTTTGAATCAGAATGGTTAAGCGAAATATTAATTGATAGTCCTAGTTCACTAGAAAAGGGAAAAAGATTTTAAGGAAATTAATTAGTCAATGGTTTGAATTCGGAATAGAAGACGAATCACCAGACGACATCATTTATTGTGATGGTAGCGGAGATGGTGGAATTGATATAGCTTATTTACAAAGAGGAGACGAAAATGAAGAAAATAATAATGATGGCAACATATGGTATTTGGTTCAAAGTAAATATGGAAAATCGTTTCAAGGAACGAATACTTTACTCCAAGAGGGTCAAAAGCTGATAGATACGTTAGATGGAAAGCGGCCAAACATTTCTTCACTTTCAGAGAGCATTCTCCAAAGATTAAAAACATTTCTAAATTCTGCTTCACCAAAGGATAAATTAATTCTTCTTTATGCAACACAAAAACCATTAAACGATAAAGAAAAAAGAGCGATTAACGATATTAGATCAATGGGAAAAGAAAGAATTGGTCCAAATTTTGAAACAGAAGCGATAAGTGTGCAAAACATCTATAACAGAAATTTAGAGAATAAACAAATTATACACAAAAACAGAATAAATATTACAGCACATCTTGTCTCCTCGGGCCAAGAATTGTTAGTAGGTTCTATAGGACTTGTGCAACTATATGAATTTTTAAAAAAATTTAAAGCTGAAACTGGTGACTTGGACGTGCTATATGAAAAAAACGTACGGAAATTTTTAGGGAACAAAAGGAAAGTTAACCATGGTATTGAAACTACTTTGTTAAAAAAACCAGAGCGATTTGGTATTTATAACAATGGTATAACAATAGTTGTCGAAGAGTTTGAAAAATTACCAAATAATACTCAATACCAATTAACAGAACCTTATGTAGTGAATGGTTGTCAAACAACAAAAACTATTTGGAATGTTCTTTTTAATAAGTTAGAAGCTGGTGGTACAGGAAGAGATGAAGAATTGGAAAAATGGAAAGTCAAATTAGACCAGGGGGTTGTAGTTATAAAAATCGTAAAAGTCGGAATGAATGGTCATGAACTTTTAACTGAAACTACAAGATTCACAAACAGTCAGAATTCAGTCAACGAGAAAGATTTTTTAGCTCTAGAGGATGATTTCCAAAAGTGGGCAAATAGTATGGCAAAAGAACATAATGTTTTTTTGGAAATCCAGAGAGGTGGATGGGATTCACAAAAGGCTTATCAAAGGCAAAATCCAGATAAGCAAAAATTCACTAAACACATTAACGCTTTCGATTTACTCAAAGTATATGGTTCAGCTTGGCTTGGTGAGGCAGGTTCAGCTTTTGGAAAGAACCCACCATTTGCACCTGGCGGTACAATTTTCCATAAAATTGTAAATCAACCTGATTTTAACTTAGATGATTTATACGCATCATACCTTTTATACCAAGCTGGTGTTTCTTATAAATTCGGACGAGGTGCAGAAAAGCAACAAAGAGGGCAAACTCGATACTTGTTTTATATGATGGTTGTCGAGCTTCTTAAGGATTGTTTTATAGCAGCTGATAAAAAAGCATCAAACAAAAATATAACACAAGCCTTTCTTAAGCTTTTTAATACGGATAACGAATCTAGCATGGAAGCACTTCTTGAATTTGCTATACAAATTGTAGATGATTATTTAACCCAGGGTAGTGATTATTCACTTTTCAAAGAACCTAAGTTCCGTGAAAAAGGGAGCGACTTGAACTCATTTTTAAAGTGGGAACAACTAGCAAAAGGTAATGATTCAACGCCTTTGTTAAATAATCTCATTGCTCAATATAAAATTGCGTTGAAGGGTGGAATAAGTGGACAACCAAAATATCGAGATATAATCAAGGATATAATCAAGGATATAATTCTTACCATTGAAAATGATGATAATTATGAAGAATGAAAAAAAGGCAAAAGGAATTAGAATAAAATAAGCATTAACAAATTATAGCATAAAAACATTACAATCAAAAATGTAATCAAGTTTATTTTATAATATTTCAATTTTCGGTATTTTTGAAAAACAGTAATATGTTGTATAAATAATTGAGGATATATTTATGGAAATAAGAGATTCACTAACGGAAATGATAACAGATATCAAAGAAAAGGATAAAGAATTTAAAATGTCACCTCGAGATTTTATATCGTTTTTTAACTGTGAAAAAAGGACAAAAGGAAATAATTCAAGAATTGATAAAATTCTTTTAGAAAACAATCTTGAAACTTCGCCAAATTATAAAAATGTTTATATTAATGGTGAAATAACATTGAAACATAAGGAAAAGGCTAAAAGTAAAGCTGAATCTGATTCAATACAAAGAATCAATATTTTGATATCTGCAAATAGTGCTCCATTATCTGTCACAAAAGAGGCAAAGCTATCTGAAGCGCTGACACTTATGATGATGAATAACTATTCCCAACTTCCGGTTATGAGTGGGCAACGAGATGTTATAGGTTTCATTACGTGGGAAACTATTGGGTATGCGATAAGCAATGGTGTTACTTCGACCGAGGTAAAGGATTTTCTTAATACTGATTTTACAATTTTAAAATACGATACCCCCTTACTTGAAGCAATCAAAACTGTAATTAAGAAGGAATATATTTTAGTTCAAAAAAAAGACAGAACAATTTGTGGTATGGTTACCATTGCGGATATCAGTTCTCAGTTTTTATTTATAACAGAACCATTTCTATTGTTAGAACAAATTGAAAATATGATACGTTTACTATTGGACAATAATTTTTTATTGGAAGAATTAAGAGATATTTGTAGTCCAACAGACACAAATTCAGAAATTAATTATATTGAAGATTTAACATTTGGTCAATACGTTCGATTGATTGAAAAGCCTGACAATTTTGAAAAATTGAATTTAAAAATTGATAAAACCTATTTTATAAAGCAATTACATAATGTTAGAGAAATAAGGAATGACATTATGCATTTTAATCCGGAAGGAATAACAGATGAGCAAAGGAAATCTCTTTATAATATGGCGCATTTTCTAACAGATATAAGTAAATGTAAAAATCCTGCTTAATAAAATGATATATAAAAAATATGAACAAAGTCCGATATTTCTATTTTAAAAACGCTATTTACTAAGATAGCTAATGATAATAAAATAAAATAATAAACTATACAAACTTTCAGTCAGGTCCAAAAAACCTGACTGAAATATATATGGAGCCCCTTATGCCAAAAAAAATACTATATGTGGATATGGATAATGTGCTTGTGAATTTCGCATCAGGAATAGCGCAACTGTCCGATGAAACAAAAGCCAAATATGAAGGTATATTGGACGAAGTGCCCGATATATTTTCAAAAATGGAGCCTATGCCCAAAGCGATAGAAAGCTATAACCTACTGGCGGAAAAGTACGACACTTACATTCTATCAACCGCTCCGTGGGAAAACCCCACAGCCTTGCACGACAAGCAGGCGTGGGTAAAACAGTATCTTGGTAAATCAGCTTATAAACGTTTGATTTTGACCCACCACAAGCATTTGAACCGTGGCGATTATCTGATTGACGACCGCCCGGGTTCTAACGGTGCAGGAGAATTTACGGGCGAATTCATTCATTTTGGTTCGGACAAATTTCCGGATTGGGATGCGGTTTTGAAGTATTTGTTGTAATGGACGAATATTCCTTTCCAATTGGTTTCACCCATCGCTATTCACATTCAATCTCTTCGTGATTTTCTTCTAATTCGTAATTCGTAATTCGTAATTCGTAATTCGTAATTCGTAATTCGTAATTTTCTTCTAATTCGTAATTCATAATTCGTAATTCGTAATTTCTTTTATTAGTTCTTTCCAAATCACTACCATTCCTTCGGTGTCGCGCTCACAGTAACGCAATAGGTTGTTGCGGGTTTCGGCTGTGTCGCCCTCGAATTTGCCCTCTATCATTGATAAAAAGGTGTTGCTGGCAACGCCTCCGTTACCGATTTCAAGGTCGGCGTAGCTGAATTCGGGTGCGATGGCGGGCAAAACGTATTTGATGGAGGCGGAGGAACCCATTGCCGGTTTGTAATACCACGCGTTGCGGAACACTATCAGCAAATCCACGAAGCGGCTAATCAAATCGTCCAGAAAATCCTTATCCTCGGGAAAAGCCTTTGCCAAATTGCCCAGCACCCCTTTTTCAAATGGCGCGTTATAAGCGACTATACTGCCGGTAGAGCCAAAGTCCGCCCTTAGTTGTTCGATTAAGCTTTTGCGCGGGTCTTTGAGTTCCGCCGGAGAATTGAAATTGGCGGGGTCAGCCAAAAATTCCCGATGTTCCATTGCGGCGTCCGGCGCGGTAACTATATGCAGTGAATACTGAAACGGAACCTGCTGAAATGGGGAAGTGCCGTCTAAAACAGGGATGCACGGAAAAACGGTTTCAAAATCGAAAAAGTATAGGGGATAGGACCAACTATTGAGGAAATCGGCAATTGAAGCTTGGTCAATGTACGACGCGCCGTATTTTACGCCATCAACCTGTTTTTCCTGGCGGTGGCTAAGCTCTATGTCCGCAGGGATTTCCGCCAATTCGATAATCCCTTCATTGTACAATTGCCAATCTTTGCCGCGCGCATAAGTCAAATCAAATACGGAATTTTGCGGTATATGCCGCCAGCAATGACCGACATAATCGCAATCGAACGGGTCGTTGCACTGTTTGCCGATTTCCACCACAGGCTCTCGGCTTGGGTCGAGCAGTTTAAATTGGGCTAATTTTTTCTCTACCCACGGTTGATTGAGAATAACCGCCGATGTGATATCTTCGAGCGTGAAAAAGGCTTGCGGGTCAATCGCTCCGTTTTTCACATAAGTATTGTCTATGTGCATAAGGAAAAATTTATCGGGCTTGAAACCCGCGCGGCTCATAACCCAATACTGCAACGAGGCATCGTGAAGATGATACGCTTTCACCGCCGTACTGCTTTTCACTTCGATAGCCCAGCGTTCGCCCGCCTGATGGTGGAGAATGTCCAACGCCGCCATCACTTCGTCGGCGAAAAACGCGGCTTCATAGATGGTTTGGACACCTTCGCCTATCCATCGCGCTGTGTTTTCGATAGCCTCCGAAAAATCGTAATAGCTTTCGGGTGTGGCGTCTTTGCCGTTTGGGAATTTCTGCTGAGCCAGCGAGCCCACCAGATGCCCTTTGTCGAACAATTCCTGTTGCGCGGGAGTAACCGCCGGCTTTAAGTCACTTCTGTACAAATCGAAAAACAATTTCTTTTCGCATTGCACACCCGACACAAATCGGGACTTCGATATTTTATGCTTATATGTGGACATAGAGGAGAATCTCTTTATATATATCTTATAAAAGTTCCGTTTGGTCTTCTGAGCTCAACTTTGCCTTTGGTTGTTGTAATCATAATCTCCTCGCCCATCCATCGTGCACTTAGAGCATCAGTATTCACAATATTAATAACAAAAAAACCATTTGCTCTTCTAAGTTCAACTTTACCTTTTATAGTGGTGATAACCACTAAACTTTGATCACTATTGAAGTCTGCCATCACAGCGTCTCCACTACCCATATTATTGACGAAAGTTCCGTTTTTTCTTCGGATTTCAACTTTCCCGCCGTTAATTTTCAAAATATTCATAATAACCCTCTATAACATTTTTAAATCATTACTTATTTATTGATTTCCTGAGGATCAATCGATATTATTTAACTTGTTTTAAGATATTTTCGATATCTTTGTTATGACCTTCGATTCTTTTTTGACCATTGGCTCTAATTTCCGCAATATTTTTTTTCCAACCATCAATCATAGATTTGTCAACGGCTGATTTAGGATTCATACTACTGTTTTTTCGTTCAATGTTCTTGTTTAAAGTTTCTGTTGTTCTTTGAACAGTTTTTTTAACATCTTCAATCAGAGCTTTCTTCGCGTCAACTCTTTTTTTTGCATCTTCTTTAGTCATTGTTTTTACCAAAAAAATATATAAAAGTAGCTATAACCATTTTCCTAAAACTATGGCTTTTTCATTTTCAAATTCTTCTTGGGTGATAATACCTGAATCAAAAAGAGTCTTTAGTTTTAGTAGTTTTTCTTCGTAAGTTTTGGATTTTATACCGTCTTTTTCCGATATACCTTTCTGAATTTCTGTTGATAAATTCATTACTTTTGTAGTTGCATTTTGAGCAATAACCCCGGCCGCTTCAACGACGTCTTCTGCAACACCACTTATTAAATCAGTAGTTACGCTTGCTATTGTTCTTCCGATGAATTTTATAAATTTCATATAATCTCGTATTTTTAATTTAGAAATAATTACAATCTTGACGCTTAGCTCATTATTATGAAATGCTTCTAAAGCATTTATTCAAAAGTAATAAAAAAATATTATAACTAAAAAAAATATTTGGAAGTATGTGAAAATTTAATAATAATAATTAATAAATGTAAAATATTCAATATTCTTGTTTAAATTTTCTGTTGTTCTTTAACATCTTCAAGATATTTTTTTTTGCATCAACTCTTTTTTTACTTCTTCATTGGTAATGTCCAATCAAAAAAGAAAAATAAACAATTATTACCATTTCGATAAAACATCAGCTTTTTCAGATTCATATTCTGTTTGGTTTAAAAGGCCTTTCTCAAATAAAGATTTGAGTTTTAGTAATTTTTCTTCGTGCATCTGTGTATCCAAAGTGGCATTTACTATTTTCCCTTTGTGAATTTCTGCAGTAATATCCATTACTTTTGTTGTCGCATTATGAGCCACATCACCCGCTATATCAACTACTGATTCAGCTAATCCACTAACGAAATTACTACCGGATTCGACAGCTTTCTTCCCAAAAAAATTTTTTAATTTCATAACATTTCTCTAATTTAATTAATAAAAACACAATAATTTTTTGTTTCAAAATTCTTTAGTTTATAATACGCATAAAGCATATATTCAAACTTAGTGAATTTATTTTTAATCCTAATAATAAATTTTGCTTATGTGGAAAAAATTATTAATAATAACAATAATTTCGCAAAACTACCCTCAAAAACCCTCGACCCAGGGCACCCCGGAGGATGCCCTTGGATTGGATGGTTAGTTTTGGTTTTCGTCTATCTTCTTATGATAATGCTTTTGTTTATTGATCCTTGTGAAGTACTGATACGAATAAAATAAACGCCTTCAGAGTATGTGTTTACCGGAATTTTCATCAAACGGCTGTTTGTTTTGGTACTA
>JBBRAO010000041.1:0-22526 GCA_038206725.1 Kapaibacterium sp. (SeqCode) | reverse complement strand
ATCCATCCTAATCCGAAATTCCCAATTATGGTAATAGCGTTTATTCATTATGTGGATATAGTTATCATTGAACAACGGCATTGCGTAGCCAAGGAACATATCGGAATTTAGTGCATAATGACCTCCGCCCTCCCATAAGCCTTCGTTAAGCGACACGAAACAATCAATTGTTACATTTCTTTCCTTTAAAAAACTGATTGAATCAAGGCAATCCATCCCAATACAGATAACCTTACCTTCTCTAATGATTTGCCTTCTGCCATACATTCTGCTCCTGAAACAATGGTCAATAAGATAAATCCGCTCATAATCTAAGGTTTGATACTCTTCCTTGTTTGGCCCGGAAGCGAAATAAACTAATGTTTTCATAATTTTTCCTTATATTATCTAACATTTTAAAAATATTTGAATTTGCTTTGTTTTATTGAATTATCTGGACTGATATTCGGACGGACTTTCTTGAAAAAATCTTTGAAATAATTGTCATCATCAAATTCAGCATCGTCATCAAATATCTTAGACTTGCTATAATCGAACTTACTTGTTCGATTTTCTATGGAGTGTTCATACACACCTGTAAACGCATTACAGAATTCCATAACTAAATCAAAACTTCTTTCCATATCGGAGATTATAGTATATTCTTCGTTTCTGTGTGGGTTGTAATATCCAACAGATAGGTTGATTGCTGATAATGGAACACTTCTATTTTTTAACGCATAAACATCTGTGAACATTCCGGAGGTTTCCTGATAACCATAGGATAAAGCAAGGCTCATAAAATCTTCTTTGAATTGTTCGCTACACATAACAACACCCCCAATGCTTGTAATCACATCGCTGTTACCACGCCGATCAAGCCCTATTAAGTATGTGCAGTCGTTGAAAAAATTAAGATTGCAGTCATAAGAACCAACACCGCCAATTTCTTCACCTACAGGAAAGAACAACTTAACATTTACAAGCTCTTTCAATGCCTTCAGCGCAATGTAAATTCCGTTTTTGTCATCTCCACCACATCCAGTTGGGTGATTAAATTTGTCTATTGTAAAAATCAAGTCATCTTTAATTATTACCACATTTTTATCTTTTGGTCTATGTACTTCGTCTAAATGTGCTATGAGGCAGGGAAACATTGCAGTTCCTTTAGTAACATAGATACCGTATTCATCAACTTCAATCTTTATATTTGTTATTAGCTTGGTTATGTACTCAACAATGAAATTTTTAATTTCGGCCTCACGACCTGAATAACTATTTATATTATATAAATCGGTTATTAATTTTTTATCGCTTTCTTTCATAGGATTTGCCCTTTTTAATTTTTAGTAATTAGTATTTTTAATATTCTGATGGTAATAGAATTACTTTATCTATACACCATAATTTAATTTCATCTAATGGAAAGTCTGTATATTCAATAATTTGGGTTTTTAAGACATTTTCATTTCCATCTTCTATTGTAACTTTCGCTGAGTTTCTTTTTTGATTTACTGTTAATTTATATGTCTGAAACGGCTCACAAGCAATCTTACGATTAAATTGATAACTAACAATAATATCTAACAACCAATAGCAATCACAAGCGTCTGCGAGGTATTTAACTCCGTCAGTCAATAGTAACCCAGTGGTGTATTTGTAGTATTGCTCTGTTCCTGTAAACTGTTCTAATCCATTTTTGATTTCTTCTGGACTTTTCATTTTTTTATTCTTTATATTTATTGAACTAAACCTCTTTAAATTTTACTTTTACTTTAATAATAATCAAATAATTATTCTTTCATATTTTTGAACAATGAGAGTAATTCGGAAGTCTTTTTATCAACTTTATAATCGACTGCTAATGCTAAGTCTTCTACAGAATATTCAATTGAATTTATCATTTTTTTGTTAAAATAGAAAGGTACAACATAAGAACTTCTTGGTTTGGTTATTAGGTATTTTGATTTAAAATAATGGCGTGATCTATCGCAATTATAGAGTTGGGTCTGATTGAAGTCCCAATATTCAAATTGGATTGTAGGGTCTTCATTAGACCACAGACCTTCTCTAAGTTCATTAATTTTGTTTATGAAATTCTTTTTGAGTGCGAGTTTATGCTTAAGAAGGAAGCTGGCAAGAACTAAGCCTAAACGGTTTGTTCTGCCTTGTGAGTGAAAAAGGATACGCTTATCTTCTGCAAGAAAATTATCTATCTGTGTTATAATGCTATTAATTTGTTCAAATGCAAATTCTGCATCTTCGGGTATAACAAATTCTATCTTTTGCACTTGTAAATCATTTTCTTTCATTATTTCGGCAAACATATTTTTATTTTCTACTCTTTCATTAGTACGAAGTTCAATTATCACATCGAACTTTGTTTCGGCTATATTTCTAACGATGTGCTCAGTACAAAAAACATCATCATTGGGATGGCTATGACTAATGCACAGGCGGCTTGGCACCGCCCAAAAAGCATTCAAATCAAGTGGAATATGAACTTGTAAATTCTCTTTGATTTGGGCAAGGTCTTGCCACAGCAGTGTATTATTTTTCGGGGGGACGAAACTATAAAGGATCTGTTTATCATCTTCATTCAATTTGCTTGGAGTAATGTATTCATAATCTTGGGGTTGTCTGTACCCGTATTTGTAAAATAGTTTATTCTTCGTTTTATTCGGATGCACCCCGAAGTGCCACAACTCACTTCCGTCGGTGATCCAACATCTATTCGGATCGGATTCTAACACATCTTCTACGAAGTGCAATCCGAACAAAATATCATCGAATTTTTCGATTTGGCATTCTTCTGTCATAACGACAGTTAATTTGTCTTCAGCCATTATTTTCATTCCTTTAATGATTTTTAAAAATTTATTTTATTGGTTTTGGTCTTTTTCGAATTCATTCGATTTCAATTTAACAAGTCTTGTCATATATGATATTACTGCTTTTTCGGCGGTGTAATCGTCGTCGCTTTCTTTGATCTTTGTAAATCCAGGGATTATTTTGATTAATGTTAATTCAATCATTTTTTTTTTGTTTTCTTCAAACAAATTGCGTAATGCTATTTTATTATCTTCAATACGCTTTTTGTTACTGACATATTCCTTCATATCGATTTGATTGCTTTTTAACTTCTTTTTCCAATCTTGTCGTAAACTGTTTAATTGATTAATTTTCTCTTCTAACATTAGTTGGTTTTGAATATCTCTCTGAACTATTTTATTTGCTTCTGAATCGAGCTGTTCAAGGTGGCTTTTTGACAACAGATAGCCATAATAGAGCCCTCGAGCCATTTCGTTTGCTGATTCAAGCCCCTTATCAGTTATTATACCTTTATCGAAAAATCTCACGTAAGGAAGTGCAATCAACATTATTGTGCGGCTTGTAAACCAAGCATCAAAATCGTGGGAAATTAGACGCAAAGAAAATTGTCTTAGATTAGTCGAATCGGTCTCCGCTATGACTGGAATACAATCAATCACGAAATTGAGTTTCACTTTTTCCATTAGGAATGCCCCAAAAATTATTAATAAAATATTTTTTGAAAGTTTATCTTGAATGGATTCATCATTGGAGAATAAAAAAAACTCCGAATGATAAGGTATCATTGGAGCTTTGAAGATTTTTACTCAAATATAGCTTATCTTTCCTTTTTCAAGGCAGGTTGGCACCTTGTATTATATCAATGTATAATATAGGTTGTCATGGCGTCATAGAGCCTGTCTCTCGGCCATTCTTAATAAACTTCTTTAAAAGAACGTATACAATAACGAATATGTTTTAAAAATATTGCAAATTATTTTAATTATTACGAAAATAAATTCTTAAAGTTTGCCGTAAGTTACTTTAATACCATAATCTTGAGCATATTTGTTAATAAAATTCTATTTACTTTTAGGTTAATGGCTCAAAGATTCAGATCAGAACCCCTACAAATCTAACCTAAATGCAAGGCTAAATAACATTAAATCAATGATAATTCAAGCAATGATTTGATACAATTACAAGCAGAAATTTTACTGCTAATATTCTTTTATTATTTTTTTTTGAAAGAATACGATTGTTTTATCACTTTAACAATTAATAAATTTTTATTTAATGAAAATTATTGTAATTTTGTTATGAATTAATTAGAATATAATGGAATAAAAATAAAATGTAAAGAAATTTACGAAATTTTGAAATATTTGTAAGCGTTGTCTTACTTTCGTTCTTCATAGAAAACGACCAATTTTAAGAGTGAGAACGGTAAGAAGGCACGCCCCAGAGATGGGGCGTTTCCCTTTTTGCTTTCACTCTGGGTGCTTGGTCGTACCTCTATGTTGGGCAGATTGTGGAGATGCCCTTTTTTATGTTCTCCTTAATTCATTATGAACTTTGAAATTGCTGTTTATTAATTATAGATGATTTAGTTATGAATAATTTCGAAAATATTTTGGTTCCTACGAAAGATGGCTTTATTTCATTAAAATTGAGCACATTCCTGTTTTTAAAAGCTGAAGGCAGCTATACCAATATCAAGACAAATGATAAAGAAATTCTTGTTTCAAGGAATTTGAAGCAATTTGAAGAGGTTCTTCCGATTGATCATTTTATCCGTGTTCATAAAAGTTATATTGTTAATATCAATTCAATCAAATCAATCACAAAAAGTAAGCATTTGGCTATTATTCTTCACGGAAATTTAATAATTCCTGTATCGGAGTCAAAAAGAGACTACTTTTTTGAGAAATTGAAAGAAACCGCAATTGTAATTTAATTATTAATGATTTTCAAAGTTGTTTCTATGTTATGCCCTGAAATAGGTCAATTATCAACCCATATTACCTGTTTATAAATTATAACTTTCTCATTTAGTCAAAATTGCATATCTTTGATAGGATTTTATTTCCATAATGGATTTGTTAAAAAATATATGGTTAAAGAAACAATAAGTGGTGTGTGTTATTTTGATTTACAGAAGATAAAAATGTTCAAGATTTTTAAAAATGATATAAATGTTCACTATTAATGTTTATAAATGTTATTTAAGTAATTTAATTAAAGGTGTAGTGCTATGAAAAGTTTATACAAAGTTGGAATTGCTATTTTAGCAATAATTTTATTGGCATCCTGTGGTGGTCCAAATAAAATCGAACCTGAAAGTATTAAAATATCAGGTGATTTAGGTGATTATCTTAAAATCGTTGACGGCGAATATGAAATTTCAGAGGACGGGATTCTATCATTAAGAATCAAAGCAACAAATCCATGTTATTGTTGGGGAAACGAAGTTCCTGTCTTATCTATTGCATTCGTTGATGACAAAGGAACACCCGTTAGCAGTGCTATTGAATTTAAAACTACAAGTGAAGGTAAGGATAAACTAAAATCGCTTATGGAAGGGGGAAAAGGAGAAGCCGTTATCAGTTTTGAACATAATCCTAATGAATTATTTATCCTCGGAGATTACTCAAAAGTTAAAAAGTTTATTGTTTCAAGTAAAATGGAACAACCAGACGAGGAATCAGAAAGCTCTAACTATTCGGAAGGAAGTAATACTGAAAACATTAGTGAAGAATCAACAAATTCAGAAGATTGGGACGCTGTTCTGCAAAGCTATGAAGATTATATTGATCAATATGTAAAATTTCTCAAAAAAGCAAAAAATGGTGATATGTCCGCAATGTCAGAATATACCGATATGATGGACAAAGCTACTGATCTATCAGAAAAATTACAGAATGCAAGTGAAAATTTAACATCAGAACAAATGGTGAGATTTACACGATTACAAGAAAAACTTGTAAAAGCCGCCGCTGATATGTAACATTAATGAATATTTAAAAAAGGGTTTAATAAAATGTACAATGAAGAATTAGAAAAATTAATCGAGATGGCTCTAATGGATGGAGAATTAACAGAAAAAGAAAAACAAGTTCTTTTCAAAAGAGCTGAGTCTTTTGGCATTGACTTAGATGAATTTGAGATGGTTCTTGACGCAAGATTATACGAGAAACAAGAACACGATAAAAAAGTTGAAGTACCTGTTTCTGCGGCGCCTAAATCAGATAAGTTTGGTGATGTAAAAAAATGTCCGGCTTGTGGCGCGATGATACAATCTTATCAAACTAAATGTGTGGATTGTGGTCACGAGTTTAGTAACATAGAAGCAAACGCATCGGTTCAAAAACTTTTTAAAATGCTGAACGATGCAGAGGATAAAAGAAGTGAAGGACCTAATGATTTCTTATCCAAGCTATCACGAGAGCTGACAGATAGATTTAGTAACGTTGATAAAGTTGATAAAAAGAAAATGGAAATAATATCAAATTTTCCAATACCTACTACCAAGAATGATATTTTAGAATTTTTATCAATAGCAACACCTAAAGCAAAAAAAATGGGAAATATGTGGACACACAATAACGATGAGTTCATAGCTCATAATGAGTTTGTTCCTGTATGGAAAACAAAATGCGAGCAAATAATCATGAAGGCTCGGTTTTCTTTAAAAGATGATGTGCAAACTCTTGAAGATATAGAATATTATGCTAAGGAATTAGGTATAAAGAATAGGTGATTTCATTAGTAGAACGAGAGCAATTGCAGAAAAAGATACTGAAATCCCGAAGCAAAGGTATGATTTATTCAAAGCGGCTTATGGATGGGTTAAAAGTTCAATTGATTTAGGCTTTTTTATAGACCCTATATCCATAACCGAAAGTTTAATAGCTGACCGTATGGAAGGTTGTCTAATTTACCTTGTATCAACAAATTATGACTTTAAAAAATTTATGACAACTGATTGTTGAATTTAAAAAACTCGAATAGAATAAAGAAACTTTGGATATCATTGATAGAGTTGATGAATGGCCGGAAAAAAGAAATAAATCCATTCACGAAATGGGTAAAATTGAAATTAATAAATAGAATCCTTGGAATTTAAGAATATCAGAAAATAAAATAATCGCTAACGATGGATTAAAACTTTTAAGTGGGTTAGATTAAATTTAAAAAAAGCTAAGAAGATAAATGTAAGAGAGTAAAAAAGTATGGGACTATTCGGAAAAAAATCAGAAGGTGGATTAATGGACGTCATCCGCTGTGACGAACAAGAGTATCTTGTTTGGAAGTGGCGTCCATCAGGTGACGCAAATTCGACAAAAAGAGAGAACGCTATTCGCTATGGAAGTAGTTTACGTGTCAAAGATGGTGAACTTGCGGTATTTGTCTACAAGCAGAGTGATGGAACATTACAAGATTTTATTATAGGTCCCTATGACCAAACAATAAAAACTGCAAACTTTCCGGTTTTATCAAATATTGTGGGATTAGCATTTGGCGGTGCTTCACCTTTCCAAGCTGAAATATATTTTATTAATTTGTCAGGTAATATACAAATAAAATTTGCAATTCCTTACTTTGATGTATTTGACCCAAGATTCTTGGATTTCGCTGTTCCGATGTCGGCAAGAGGGACAATAACCTTCAATATTGCAGAATATAAGTCTTTTATAAAATTAAATCGTTTGATAAATTTTGAGTTAGATGATTTGGAAAAACAAATCAAGGATGCAGTAATAAAGTATATCAAAGGTGTAATTACTAATATTCCATTAGAGCACGGAATACCTGTACTACAGATGGAACGGAAAATCATTGAAATTAATGAAATGGTGGCTTCTCATATAAAACCACGACTTGAAAATGATTTTGGGATTAATGTAAAGGGTTTCGATCTTGCATCTATAGATGTAGATAAAGAAAGTCAAGGTTACTCAGAATTAAGAAAAATCACTTCAGAACAAACCTTAAAAACAACAGTTGCTCAGGCAGATGTCAATATTAAAAATCTTGAAGATATGCAAGATATTAATGCTCAAAATATGGATGAAACTCTACGAATCCAAAGAGAAGAAGCTCAAAGAGCGCAAAAACTCCAAACTGAGTCAAATTTCATTGGTGCCCACGCATTAAACAAACAAACCGAAGTACTCAAAACTGGGGCAAGCAGTCTTGGCAATATGGGAAATATTGGTGGTGGTTTGGGCGACGGTACTGCTGGCGGAGGCGGCGGAATGAATCCCGCAGGTATGATGACAGGTATGATGATGGGCGGTGCTATGGGGAACCAAATGGCTGGTATGATGAATAATATGGGACAAAATATGAACCAACAACAGAATACACCACCACCACTTCCTCAAATTCAATATAGTATTTCAGCGAACGGGCAAACTGCCGGACCATTTAATTGGCAACAATTACAACAGATGGTGCAAAACGGACAACTACAACAAAACACTTATGTATGGAAACAAGGTATGGCTGGTTGGGAATTAGCTGGCAATGTTCTGGAATTAAGCTCATTGTTTGGTACAGTTCCACCACCACCACCTCCGCCACCAGAATTTTAATAATTATCAAATATAAACAACTTTTTGGAGAATGAAAATGGGATTATTATCGAATTTAATGGGTCACGCTTCTGAAGTTGATCCTAAAGAGTTAGAACTCGAATTTGGAAAAGTAATGTTTGAAGGCGAACAAGCAGAATCAGCTTTTAAAATATTTAGAGACAAGTGGGTATTTACTAACAAACGATTGATTATGTTAAATGTCCAAGGTATGACTGGTACCAAAAAAGAGTATCATTCAATTCCGTATAAGTCAATTACACATTTTTTAGTAGAAACTGCCGGTAATTTTGATGGCGACTGCGAACTTGAAATTTGGGTTTCAAGTACTGCTTTACCACTTAAGAAAGAACTAAAAAAAGGAATTGATATAATAAATCTTCAAAGGACTTTAGCTTTTTATACCTGTAAGTAAATTAATATTTTGAAAATAAAGTGGATTTAAAATGAATGATGATAGTTTTTTTTCGATTAACAGATTGGTAGAATTTGGAATGGGAATAGCCGTTGCACAGCAAATGGTAAAAACTATGAATGACGCAATGAGTAATATGCACATTCCAGGTTCTATGAACCCAATGCAAGCGCCACAACAGCAATTTTATTATGCTGTTATTGACGGAAATCAGACGGGTCCATTTTCGGAACGGGAGTTAGCACGATTAATTGCGGAGAAAAGAATAGTAAAAGAAACCTATATTTGGAAACCTGGATTACCAAAATGGGAAGTAGCTGAGAAATTGCCTGAAATTTTAAAACTGGTGGCTTTATCCCCACCGCCATTTCAAACGGAGGGAGTAAAATTATGAACTTTAAATCAATCCCAACGATTATAGCGGTAGCATTAGGATTGTTAATTGCTTATGCTTTATATAATTTTCAAATAGGTGATAATAAATTATTGCTCAGTGCGGGAACATTCCTTTTACTTACAATTACATCAACAATGGCTTTTGGAGTTACATTTGAATTGCCTCGTACAACCACGAATATTAGGTTTGTTTCGTGGACTTTCTTTATTATTGGCTTGATTAGCAATACAATTTTTACTTTTGTGAAGTTTGCTGCTCATAGCTATGTTTTAGTAACCGGAATATTATTGCTTCTATTTGTTTTAATTGTCTATTCGATAAGTAAGGTTAAGCAATAAAAACTTGTATTTAAGTAATATATAAGTTATTGAGAATAATGTTCTATGCTAATTTATTAATATATTAAAAGGATTAATCTTATGAATTTACTGAAATCAAAATCGTTGCTATTAATAGCTATTCTATTATTAAGCTCACTCGTCGCATCAGCCCAGCCTTGGAAAGGTATGTGGACTGTAAATAAAACATACACTCTAAAAATCTCGGATGAGACCAAAAAAAGCTTTCATTTTGCATTAGATTTCGACAACGGCTTAGCAAAAGCCGAAGGTGATGCAATAATAAAAGGAAATACTGCATTACATAAAAATTCTAACAACTGTCAAATTAAATTTGAGCTCGGAAACAAAGTGGTTCGGGTAAAAGTCATCCCTAATAAGAAATTTAAAAACTGCTATAGTGTCGCATTCAACGGAATTTATAAGGCAACCCAAAGTTACGCTGATTTCTTTGCTGAACTCAACCAACAGGCTGGCATAGAAACAAAAACAGAGCCAGAACCGGAGGTACAAACTTTCGAATCATTTTGGAAAGAGTTTCAGGCGGCTGTTGCAAAGGGTGATAAGAATAAAGTAGCCGATATGTCAAATTTTCCTTTGGTAGAATTAGAGGAAGTTGGATCAGGGAACCCATCTTATTCGGATCGTTCCATAAGCGATTTCAATCAATATACTTTTAAAAAATATTTCATTGATAAATCAATACTCAAGGTCATTGCATCAACAAATGCAACAAAGTTGAAATTAGGAAAATTAAGTAAAAAATGGTTTGAAGATGATGATGGTAACAAAGTTGGTAAATTATTGATTGAGGGGATGCCGATTTATACTTTAAAAATCGGGAATAAAAAATCAACTGTACTTTCATTTGCTTATATTAATGGAAAATTCTTACTTTTTATGGTTGAATTTCATAATCCAGAATAATTTAAGAATATTCCTGTTTTTGAAATCAGCGTCAAGATTTTTTTTCTTGACGCTTTTTTTATCCTACATCTTTGTCTGAAGATCATTATCCATCTTCCCTACCATACACAGGTCTGTTTCGGTGAAGTAAACCAGTCTGTATCGGAAAATGGTACCAGTCATTTCGGTAAAAGTTTACCAGTCATTTCGGTGAAGGGTACCAGTCATTTTATACTGCTCAAACGGAAATCAGTCATCCGTTCATAAAAATCGTCTAATCAAATTATATAAATTAAAAGTTGAAGTATAGATAAAACTATTTTCCGCTTAATCGATAATAATTGCTAAAACGATGGATTGAGCGTCAGAATGATAATTAAAATCAAAAAAAAAACTTCTCAATTATATTTTTGAGAAGTTCTTGATTTTTGGTTAGAATGCTAAGACATTCGTTCCTAATATTAAATATTATTTAACTTTCGTTTTTTTTTGCAAGAAATCGTTCCAATCATCCTGTGTCATTTGGGATAATGGATAAAGATAATCGTTCAATTCATATTTGGTGCGAAAATCCAAACATTCAATAAAAAAATTGATTAGATTTTTGTGTTGATACATAATTGGAAAATATTTCTTGATTGTTCCCCAATTTTCAATTCTTATTTTTTTCATCATAATTAATTTTATTTTTTTTTGTTTTTCGATTCATATTTGCTTAATTATCGGTGTACTGCGGATTATTAAATCGATATATTTTAGAAACTTTCGTTGGGGAAACTCTTTGTGTTTTCGCCTCCCAAATTAATCCTTTGGCTATGCAATAAGCGCCAACGGCTCTACCGAATTTATTAACAGAGTATTCTTTAGCAGTTTTGCCCGAACTGTCCAAAAACATATTATAGTAATCTGAACAAGGGGTCTCAAAATAAGGTAAATCAAGCAATGTCACTTCGAAAAATTCAATTGCTTCTTCACCACACGCTGTTCGTAGTGCTCTGATCTTTAGGGTATCGCTCCTATATTTTATTAAATCGTTCCTAAAATAAAATTGGAGATTATCAATCATAAGATTGTAAAATTTATTCCAACCTTCATCGGAATTTTGATTCCAACTATCGGAGAAAAAGATTTCGCCTAATTCGTGGGCAGGCTTGTATGAGTCACTATATCTTGTAAATGTTTCCATTTCATATATGCGGTCAAGGAAGGAGCTCGTTTGCTCGTGTTCAATCGAATAATTGGAATCAAATACAATTTTCGGGGCATCCTTTATTTCTAAAAATTGCTCCGCCTGATACATTTTCCGCAGAGTTAAGCCATCTGTAATCATAGAGAACATATTCTCAAGCGGAAATCCCTGAGGCACATCCTTGACCATAATAAGGTTAGTGGTTCGATCAACTCTTTGAAAAGCAAATTCTTTTTTGGGGTCGAACTTTTTGCCATCGATTGATATGACATTAATCAGGTGCTTAACGCCCTCGAGAATTAGGCCTTTTCCCGTACGACCTTTTGGTAACGATGAAATGTTATTTTCGGTAAAAATTATTAATTTCTGTTTTTCGGGATTTACAAACTTATGAAGAAGATAACCGATGCTGCTGCGCAAAGCATTGAAGCGTTCTTCGTCGATATAATCATTTTCTCTGCTCGGTTTACATAGGTTCTGTAAGAATTTATAGTATGAAAAATTGCTAAAATCCACACCAAGAACAAACTCTTTATCAATAATCTGCTTATCAAATATTGGTGATGGCAAGTCTTTGTAATCTACCAATTGCTTCCCATCCTTAGAAACTTTAACGGCAGTATTTCGGAAATATAAAAATGATTCATCACGAGTATCCCGATTAAATTCAACCTCTTCAAAAGGAAGAATATTCAGATTCTTCTGACTAATCATATGCGAGCAGCGAGCAATTTTTTCTTTTAAATCTTCTCTTGTAAAACCATCAAATTCATCAGGTAACTCATTAATTAGCTCATTACAAACCCAATTTTGTAGCATACGTACATTAAATTCAGTTGCAACATTATCGACTATTCGCATTAATACAGGTTCTAATCTGTTGCCGTCAAACACTACTAATTTAAAACCCTTAGCCTTAATTACATCCCAAAATTGCACGAATATCAACTTCAAGTTATCCCCCCAAAAGCAGAAAGGCAATTTATTTTCAGACACATTGTTTTCATAATATTTGTCCCTATCAAACTTGGGTTGTGAATTAATTAAATTTATAAAATCCTTTTCACTCAGACCAACGCCAAAATATTGGCCTGGGTCTTTAACTTCTATTGATTCAAATAAATTAATTGCATATATACTACTGGAACGGAGATTATTTACAGAATTAAGACAATTGCCAAAAAAGTCATCCATATTGGCATCTGGATCCAAGAAAACATAAACTGGTAAATCTGAATTTGGTAAGGTGAATTTCGCTGTTTTAGATCTTCTGCCAATAATTATATAATCATTTGATATTTGTGTCGAGCACAGTGTGAGGAAGTCGGTACAGCCTTCCACAACAAGAATACCAACTGGTTTTGGTGGCTGATATATCATCGAATTAACATCTGGAAATGCAATTAGCCGCGAGCCTTGATGATCCACCATCAAGGCTTTCGCACGACTAAACCCATCAATGCTGAATTGCTTGTTCATAGTGATTTTGATATAATTAATATCTCTATTTGTTACCTGTCTAAGTGAAGGATTTTTAAGAGAGATGTATCTGCCTTTTTTAGAGTCAACAATATCGTTTATATACCTACAATGTACCATTTTTGATGGCTTAGCTTCATCGGATTGGCTGAAATTCTTATGGAGCCAAGCCGTTGCTTCCGATTTGGAACATTTTTTGGCAAGCATTACCAAATCTATTAATTTGCCTCCCCGACCGCAGCCAAAGCATTTCCAACTTTGAGATTCTTTAAACCAGACAAGGCTGGCATTGGCATCAGCATTCTTATGTCCACTTTTATTTGGGCAGTGCATTTGAATTTTATTTGAATCAGTTTTTTCTGATTTTTCCTCGATTTTAATTTTGAGAAGTTTTACAACTTCTTCAATTTTGATATTTTCTACCATAATATTTAGTTTTATTTTTTTAATTTATTGATTGTATTACATTTTTTTGAAGATGGAACCTGTAATACATCAAGTATCAATTATATGAGTTTTTCCCAAATCTTGAATTTTATATTCATCAATTTTGGACTTGCACGTGTTCTCTGAAATGATATTACCATTTATTCCTCCGGTTTAATAATGTTTTATAAATTATGACCTTACGCTTTGTTAGTATTTCGATACATATATGTAGCCAACCGCTCTTTGAATATGTCTTGAGCTTTATACGGAATATATAACTTATGTTTGTACATAATATATTCAGTTAGCAAACCTTGCTTCAATATTCTGTTGAGTGATGGCAAGGATAATGAGTTCGGAATTCCATACATTAATTGACTTATGGTTATCCATTCTTCGGGTGCGACATCAGGTGTTCTTATGAGAGCATTTCCCAATAATCTTATTTCTAAGTCTTTTTTTTGTTCGGTTTGATTTTCCATTGTTTGATTTATTTTTTTTTTAAAATTTTTATTTGTCCGTCTTCTGGTCAAACTCTTAATTTTTTAATATTTTGAAATATTAATCGTTTTCAAAGTATATATCAAATTTTTAAAAAAAAAATGCTGAAATATTGAATAAATTAGAAAATAATTTATAAATTATTATTTGTTTCTTGTTGAACTATATTATTATTATTAAGTTGATAATAAAATTAATTTTTAGTAATCATAAATGTTTTTGATGAACATTCGACATAATCAAGAGTAGCATTAGCTGGCAAACAGCCACAGAGTGGACTTTAGCGGATATTAGCATTTTAATTCGAAAAAAGTGAGTTTTTGTTTGGAAGAGGTGATTTATAAATAATTTTAGCTCTTTTAGCCCGCATGATAAGAATATTCTTCAATCAATTGAGCATCAAACCATTATAATTTTGGGCTCACATTGTATATTCTACCTATCTGGTTGGCATTCCTAATGTAGGAAGAAATGTATCATCGGAATAAAAGGAAATTAAACCCGTATTGCTGAAATTATACATATATTAATACCCCCCACAAATCAGATTTATCAGATTATTAACATTGATCTGAATTCCACCGGAAAATCAATTGTGGTGGAACAATGAGCCAATTCTGCTTAATCTGAAATTCTGAATAGCCCGTGTTCAATTAATTGAAAGTTGTATAGTGATTCTATACTCTTCTTTATTATTTGTCTAATCCCCCACACCCCCAGACCAATCTAAGTAACAATAATTCTATAGAATGTTAATATGATTGATTACATAATTAGAGATAATGAGCTCTTTTGTTTTTGATAAGCTACCTATTCTTATTTATCAAGAACACTCTGATTTATTTGATTATTCGACACTTAGGAATATATTAAGCAATTGTATGTTCAAATTAGAATAACATTGAATAAGACTATAAAAACATAGATTTAGCTATAATATGCTTTAGTATGTAGTAAATTTGCTGAAACAGCAGAATGTGTTCATTTTATTTAGCTTAGCTGTTGTTGTTACTTATTATTACTATTTTATTATAATTAAAAAAATCATATTAAAAAAAAGAAAGTAAAGAAAAAATTGCTCAGATGAAAATATCTCGAACATTCAGCTTTGAGCTAATTTTGGTAACATTTGTCTGTATTTTATTATATTCCAGTGATTAACGCTGTTTTTTATAATTTTATTCATAATTCAAACTACATTAATATCGAAAACAGCTGAATCTTAAAATAGTGCTGATTATTTGATAGATGCTTTATTAATATAATTATACTTAGACGGTTACAGGGGTGAGGGGAATTGGAAATATAAGGAAAAAGAGTTTAGCAGTTCCGCAAATACTAAACATAAGGTATTCCGAGAGTTGATTAATCGTATCATACAAAGTTAAGACCTCTAAGAGCAACCTATGAATGAACTGGAATTTTTAATAAACTACGCATTCACATAAGTTTGTCATATATTTATTTGGTTGTTCAAAAATAATTTGACAATCCTAAGATGTATTCAAGTTCTTATCATACCATATAAATATTATATTTGAGTTTTGAGCAAAAGCATAGTAATTAGCTCATTAACACAAATTAATAACAAAACTACTTTTATAAAACACACCTAAAATATTTGCAATTTCATAAAATACGAAACATAGGGCTGTCCTTTTCAAACAGCCCATATTAATAATACTACAACTACCTCACCACCACAAACCGCTTGCTTATGCTTCTGTCTTTCATTTGGATAGCAACATTGTACGTTCCATTTGGAAGATTTGCGCAGTTTATTTGTAGTTTGTTTTCGCCTTGCTGTAAATTTCCTGTAAATACAGAAATCAGCTCTTTACCGTGCAAATCGTACACTTTAATATCGCCTGTTGTTGCTGATGATAGATTTATCAGCAAGTCAACGCTGTTTTGTGCGGGATTAGGTGATAGAGCTATTCTATAGTCTTCACCCGCTTTAATATCGGAATAGGTTTTTGCATTTAGCACGCTATTGGTTCTATAGTTGACAGAAGCGACACTTTCGCCTGAAATAATATCCTGAATATTAGTCAAATCGAAACTTTCGTAAACATCATTATCAGGATTGTACGCTTTGAATGTTATTGCTTCGTCGGTTTTGGCACCATCTATTTCAGCTGTGTTTTCATCGTCTGCAAATATTGTTAAGCCCGCATTACCATTTTCTACCAAACCCGAACCAATGAGTTCGTCTGAAGCATTGTAAGCACCAATTTCCCAATTGTCAGGCAAACTTGTCTCAATGATTAAGTTCATATTCATCGGACTGGTTTTTGTAAGCAGGTTTTTTGGCATTCCAGTTAACTTATCTACAGTTCGCTTCTCGTTACTTCCCGGATAATCGAGTGTGTCTAAAACTTTCATATAGATTAAATAACCCACGCCCGGTTGGATATCACCGATTTGATTTATAGATTTTGCGGGATAATACATTTGACCCCCAGCGTTTTTAATGATGATAAAGTTAGACACTATTCCGGCCAAAGCGGTTACAATTGATTGTGCTGTTTTGCGTGTGTAAGCAATCATATTCCAACCTTTTGGCAGAAACATCAATGAGTCTTTAGGTAACGCCTGCCCTGTAATATCAAGTGTGTCTATGCCTTTTATATACGACATATAGCCCTGCTGTACGTCCCATTTCTTTATTTGATCAATAGTTTTTTCTGGAAAATAGAATGAACCTGTACCGTTTTTAACAATAACTAAGTTTGAAACTATTGGTTTAAAGACATTTGCTATGCTGTCGTTCTGCGGTACAACATAAGTTGAAATCATATTCCAGCCTTTTGCTAATTGAATGCTGTGTGTTTCGTCACAAACGGCGTCAATTGAAGAATATACAGTACTTCCATCCTTGGTAAAGAAATTGTTGCCTGATTGGATTTTGCTTCTTACTTCAACTTCTTTACCCGAAACGGCATCCCACATCTTGATTGTATATTTTTCTTTGTCGTCAAAGCCGTCTTTTTCTGTGGTGGTTGTGTCATCTCCGAATACGGTAAATGATAAATCTTTTCCCGCAGTCCAGTAGCCATAGCCGGCGCATTTTTCCATTGTAGTGTCTCGGTAGAAGAAACCGATGGCGTCGTAAGTATCAATGCCACGTTCGCAAAAAGCATTTGCTCCGGCTTTTTCGACTTTGATATTGGCACTATCGAGTGTTTTGGTGAAAGCCCAAGAGGAAGGTACAGGATTCTTTGTTGTAAATGTCCAAGTTTCCGACCAATCGGATTCGCCTCGCTCACCGAATGCTTTAACACGCCAATAGTAAGTTAAACCTCCATCAATATTGTATAATATAAAAGTAGTATCAGGTATTTGATTTTTGAATTGATATATTTCGTGGAATGAAGTATCAGTTGCTAATTCTATTTTGTAATATTGAGCATTTTCAACTGTATTCCATTTGAATAAAATCGAATCCTGTTGTGTTATGGTTTTTTTCTCAGGAGAAATCAATGTTACTATACTATCTGGTTGTGCATACTCGCCATTAACATCGAAATATATTGTGTCTTTTAAGTTCAAATATTTGATCATAGCCATAGTTGAACCTATTTTCAACGCTGAAAAAGATTTATAGGTAGAGTCAAAATCCAAAATGCTGTCTTTTGAAAATGTTATAGAAATTTTATTATCCATTGAGCCGATAACATCAGTTATTCCTGTTTTGTAATAAGCCGTCATTGTTGGTGTAAAAGAATCGGTTACTCTCAAATTTATAGATTTTGGTGACACCGTAAATTTCTGCAAGTCTTCTTCTGTTTCAATAACCACATAAATCGCAGTATCTATAGTATGAGGTACTTCATTAATCAAAAAATTTGCGGTTACTCTTATATACTGCTTACCTAAGGATGCGTGCGTTACAGGTATCTTAATAGTATTATATTTACGGAGTGAATCAGGATAATAATTATTATTTTGGAATTCAACGGTACAGTTTCTCAAACCCGTTGTATCAGAGAGCTCAAAACTTACATCTAAGTATTCACTTGTTTTCACTATTAGGCTGTCATAAGGAGAGTTTACAATCAGTTTCGCTGAAAATTCAGTTTCTGATTGATACTGATTTTCAGAATCTGGTATAAGGTCTTGCATATTAATTGTTGGATTAATTTCACCTTGATTAGGCACTTCAAGAGTGTTAGCCAAGTTTTTTTCATCTTTATCTATATAATAGGTTAATAGATCCCAGACTTGTGTACCAATATCTGATCTTTCTACAGTGGTTTTGTGGTTGTATGACCAAAAATTATTAACGTGGTAATTTACACAATTATTTGGACGATCATTTGTCTGACTTCTTTTTCCTACAATTAAATCACTTTCCTTGGTGTAATAAGAATTCTTTTCAGCGTCAGTATAACCATAAATTGAATATAATCCGTTTATTGTATGAAAGTTACTTATAACCCATAGGACATCAGTATTTAAAAAGAGTTTATTTATTAAAATTGGAATATATACTACCATTTCGAAATAGTCTTTTTTGTAACGTATTATATCAGAAATTAATTTTTTATCAATTATTGAAGAATACTCCCCCAAACTCGATCCAATTAAATAGTTAGGTACACATATTTTATCAAATGCAAAACCTTGTTTAGAAATGGGTTTTGGCGCTCGATATCTATTAAAACTATTTCCTAAAATATCTGTCGAGCGAGACCTAATTTGAGGCAATTGAAGGTCCATATATACATCCTGTATTATTAAAGGATTATAATACTTTTTATCCCAATCATTTTTTATTGAAACAAAATAATCAATGACATTTTGTATATTATAATCATTTTTAATGACTAAACCAAAATTCGATGTTTGTTTTATAAAACGCCATTTATTATCATTTTTTATAACATTTGATAAATTAATAAGCTCCTGAATATTTTTGGGATTCTTGGAATTATTAATATAATTTACCCAATCTACTAATATATTGGCACCTGGGGCACCTATATGAGGTGAAGAAATTGTAATTAATTTGTGAACATAGCCTTTACCATAAGTTCTATTTACGTGAATATTGTTTGGATTAATTGATTTCTGTTCATCAAAATATTGACAGAAAGCCCTTCCTGTTGTTCCACCCATACTATGGCCAATCCAATCCACTTGCGTACAAGCAAAACCTTTTTCTAAAACATTATAAACTGTATTAGGAATACTCCCGTGCCAACTTTTTATAGGTTCGTACAATAACGATTTTACTCTCATATCATAACCATAATCACTTGTTAATTCTGGTGTTTCAACATAAGGATGATAAATATTTTCTGGACTTTTGAAAAGAATTTGTTTTTTAAAAATTGGTTTCCAATTTTTAGGATCTTCAAATTCAAATGATTTCCAATATTGCCCATCCATATTTCCACCAACACCAGCTACTAAACAAACGGGTGGTAAAGTTACTAAAAATTGACCCGTTAGCAGAGCAGATTCACCATTTTTTAACAGGATATAAACATCAAAATAGTTTCTTATAACCCCGTAATCAATAAAATCGGATAAAGAATTATTAATATTTAGAGGCGCTTGATACCAAAAATATAAATTTCCAGTTGTTACATCTTGTTGTTCATCTTTATTAAAATCAAATTTACAAACAGTTGGATCATTTTTAAATTCAGGATTGCTATGCCTTTTAAATTTATCATAATCTGTAGAATATGTATATTTTCCGTAATTAATATAGAAATACTCCAATTTCCCTGTTAGGTCAGTTGTTGTGTTTTTACTTCTTAAATAAATCATAATATATGTTATAGGATTTACTGGTGATATGTTTTTAACACCAACATTAAATATTATCCGTGCATTTCCATCAGCTACTACACCTAATGGTGATGGATTTTTGTCCCTTATACGGCTCTCTTTTCCATTAGTCCAAGATTTCAGATTGTCAATATCCCATTCTCGTGTTAATTCAATATAAGTATTAGTTTTATCAATTTTTTTTGTGGAAATATCAGAAACCTCTTTCTCCCTATAGATACCTCCTCCCTGCAAAGTATATCTTCCTTTGCTATTAAAAAGCGGAGGTGTTTTTTTGTAAGCCGTTAGGTCGGTAACACGGATAGATCCGCAATCCGATGTATCAGGTATAGTTATTGTTTTTGTAAAGGTAATTAGCTCATATAAAGAAGCCAAACCTTTCAACGAATCGAGTTTGATCGGGTCACTCGAATTTGGTCGTATGTACTCTATTAAATAGTTAAAGTATCGGTTCGTACCGTTTATTGAGTCCTGTCCGTATAAATCCATTCTATCACGCCAAACAATTTGGAATGGAACACCCAAAGTAATATTGGTGTCAGCCTTTTCAGGAAAAATTATGCAAATTTCATATTCTCGTTCGGTTTTTGTTAATTTAAATTGCAATTGGTTGCTCGAAATTCCGGCATCGCTTTTCACCCACGACGATACACGGTATTCGCCGGCGAAAAACGTTGAATCCGTCTTGTAGTCATAAGTAAATTCGCCGGTTCCTGATGTCGTTATGTCGAATGTGTCTATTTCCGCGCGTGCGGTGAAAATATGAAGCCTGACTGTTGTTTTATATGGATAACCACTTGCGGTTATTGTCTGAGTTTCACCTGCTTTAAGAAGTGAATTTGAAATTTTGATTTGAGGTACGGTTTTAATAGTTGGTCCGTTTAACGCTTCGATTTCAGAACTGTTTAAAACACGGTTATATAGTCTTACTTCATCAATTGTACCATCAAAATAATCGTGTTGTGTACAATCACCCCAATCACCTATTTTTGCGGTATAGCAAGTCCCTGGGTTCAATAAATTAAGGTTAGGTATTGATGAATTGCTCGACTTCAATTTGCCATCAATATAAAATTTCAAAGAGCTACCTTTTTCCCAAGATGCTAATACGAAGTGATTGCCAAGAAGCAAGCTATCATCATTTATATCACCCGAGCCGTACCAAGTACTGTCGGATAATTTAACGGAAATGTGTCTGTTTGTAACAGTTATTTCTCCATTTTGACCGTGATATACTACCTTTCCATTACTTTTTTTATCAGATTTTATGAGAGCGGATATTGTTAAGGCGGTATTAGATGAAGTATAAATTTTTGGCAAGCTGATTGAAGAACTTGTGCCATTAAAATCATAAGCACTATTTGCAAAACCATATTTGTCTGTAGTTAATGAGGCGCCATTTACTGTACCATTGTTCCCATTTCCACTTTCATCGTTAGCGTTAGCATTGAACGGATAATATGCTAAAAGACCTTTCTCTAAATCAATATCACCGGAGACTGTTGAAAATTTCCAAGTATCTGACCAAGAAGTAAAGCTATCCCCTTCTTTTCCACGAACCCGCCAATAATATGTTTTCCCGTTTGAAAGCGTTGTAGCGGTATAGCTGGTGTTCGTTGTTGTGTTGTCAATTATTATCGGAGTGCTGAAATCTTGATTCGCACTTACCTGCAATTGATAACCATCTATATCTTTCAAAGCCTCCCATCGCATAGTAGTGTTTCGAACTTGGTTAGTCGCATTATTTGAGGGTGATAGAAGAATAAATGTTACTGAAGACCTTAGCCCCATTGTGTGTCCCCACCCACCGGAAATGGAAGTCCAGTTTTTGTCTGTACCTATCCGGGTTGGCTCGTACTTTTCAGTTGTTGTTCCGTCGCCTACTTGACCAGCCCAGTTATTCCCCCACGCCCAAAGAGAGCCGTCGCTTTTGATCCCAAGGGTGTGGAAGTCTGCACAGGAAATGGAAGACCAATTTTTATCTGTGCCTATCTTGGTTGGACTAAGCCTATGAGACGCGGTTCCGTCGCCTAATTGACCAAACCAGTTTTGTCCCCACGCCCATAGAGAGCCGTCACTTTTGATACCCAAGGTATGCTCAAACCCACAGGAAATGGAAGACCAGCTGTTGTCTGCTCCTATCCGGGTTGGACTGCTTTTATTTGTTGTGGTTCCGTCGCCTAATTGACCCCAAGGGTTACGACCCCACGCCCAAAGACTACCGTTGCTTTTGATGCCGAGTGTGTGCCCCCAACCGCAGGAAATGGAAGCCCAATTTTTATCTGTGCCTATCTGCGTAGGAGTGAGCCTATCAGTCGTGTCGCCGTCGCCTAATTGACCTTGACTGTTCTCCCCCCAGGCCCAAAGACTGCCGTCGCTTTTGATCCCGAGGGTATGCCCGTACCCACCGGAAATGGAAGACCAGTTTTTGGCTGTGCCTATCTGAGTTGGCTCGTGTCTTTCCGTCGTAGTTCCGTCGCCTAATTGACCATAATCGTTCTCCCGCCAAGCCCAAAGACTGCCGTCGCTTTTGATACCAAGAGTATAAAAGTACCCGCAGGAAATAGTCGCCCAGCTGTTGTCTGTACCTATACGGGTGGGACTGCTCCTATTAGTCGTAGTTCCGTCGCCTAATTGACCATAATCGTTATGGCCCCAAGCCCAAAGACTGCCGTCGCTTTTA
>JBBRAO010000040.1:0-27034 GCA_038206725.1 Kapaibacterium sp. (SeqCode) | reverse complement strand
CTTGGTATTTCGACAAAATTACTAACGTCAGGAGTTTACTTCATCGAAATGAAAGCAGGTCCGTTCAAGGAAACCAAGAAAGTGATAGTGGAATAGAAATTAAAAAACTCATCCGATGGTTTCTAATCCATCGGATGAGTAAATTTTGGTCTTCTGTTTTTTCAATTCAGAAGATAGATTCCCGATCGAGTCGGGAATGTCAATTCATTATATTATACAGTGATATTTTTTTCACAAACTGCTTTGCCTTGCATAAACAGACCTAAATAGTCTTTTGAACCGGCTTTAGAGTCAGTTCCCGACATATTGAATCCACCGAAAGGCTGAACATCAACTAACGCGCCAGTGCATTTGCGATTGATGTACAAGTTACCGCAATGGAAATCGCGTTTAGCTTTGTTTATTTTGCATTGATTTTCTGTATAGATAGCACCTGTCAAACCATAAATTGTGCTGTTCGCAACTTCAATCAAATCATCGAAACCGTCTGCTTTAACAACAGCTAATACCGGACCGAAAATTTCTTCCAATGCGATGCGACCTGTGCGGTCAACTTCGATAATTGTAGGTTGTATATAATATCCGTTACCTTCTGAAATTTCGCCCCCTAAGAGCAATTTACCTTCAGCTTTGCCGATTTCAATATAATTCAAAATATCTTTGTAAGCTTTTGGGCTGATTACAGGACCCGCAAAGAAGTTTTCGTAAGGGTCGCCTTGTTTGATTTCGCTTGCTTTTTTAACTAATTTTGCAACAAATTCATCATAAATAGGAGCATCAACAATTACGCGTGAGCAAGCTGAGCATTTTTGACCTTGGAAACCGAAAGCGGCTGTTACAGTACCTTGAACAGCGGCGTCAATGTTAGCTTCTCTATCAACAACGATACAGTCTTTTCCGCCCATTTCAGCGATAACGCGTTTAATCCAAATTTGTCCTTTATCCAAATGCACTTTTGCGGCGCGTTCGTTAATACGAAGACCAATTTCCATCGAGCCTGTGAAGCTGATAAAGCGAGTTTTTGGATGGTCCACAATATAGTCGCCCGATTCCGCGCCAGAAGCTACGAAATAGTTCAAAACGCCTGCAGGAAGGCCAACTTCGCGCATAATATCTTGGAACAACCAAGCCATCATAGGAGTTTCTGACGACGGCTTTAAAACTACAGTATTACCGGCGGCAATAGCGGCGGCTGAAATACCAAGCATAATAGCCCAAGGGAAATTCCAAGGTGGAATGCAAACGCCAACACCCAATGGAATATAGAAATACTCGTTGGTTTCACCAGGATATGGTGTTACTTCTTGTAATTTACTGTAGCGGATTGCTTCGCGACCGTAAAATTCCAAGAAATCGATACCTTCGCAAGTGTCAGCGTCAGCTTCTAAATAACTTTTACCGGCTTCGCAAATCATCCAAGCGTTGACTTCATTACGGCGGCGTTTTACAACTTCAGCGGCACGGAATAGATATTCAGCGCGTTTGGCAGCAGGAACGTTTTTCCAGGTTTTAAAAGTGGCATCCGCGGCTTGAATAGCTTCTTCAGCTTGGTCTGCACCTGATTTTTGGAATATGCCCAATAATTCGTCTTTACGACCCGGATTATATGAATTGGTTTTCTTTTCGGAATAAACTTCTTTACCATTGATAATGTTAGGATATTCTTTGCCGAATGTGGCGCGGATTTTATCAATCGCTTCTTGTTGTGCTTTGAAGACTTCCGGTTTTGTGAAGTCTTGATAAGTCATATTTTTAAAGGTGTCCATAAAAACCTCCAAGTTTTTAGAAATTATGAAATAAATACTTTTTGATTAGTTTTTTATAATTTGTCCAATTATAATATACAAAAATAGCAATATTACTAGGATTTTCAAGTATCTTTTAGAACGATTTTTCTTTATTCAATATTATTCAAATCTGAAATATAATAATAGATTTTTTTACACGTGTTTATACATAAAACCATAAGGCTTTTATGAAATTTGTCATCGCATTCATAGTAATAACAATGTTTACTATCGGCGCCACGGCTGAAAAGAAACAAAATATCAAAGTGATGAACGACAAAAACTTGTCAAGCATTACCTATTCGATGCACCATCCGTTTCATACGGTCTATGCTGTCAGTAAAAATGTGAATTCTATAATTTTAACTGACCCCACAAAATCCACTATTTATCAAGTAGCCGTTTCAGTTAGGGTTTCCACTTTCGACAGCCAAAACGCTAACCGCGATTCACATATGATGGAAGTAACCGAAGCTATAAAATACCCTTCCGTTACATTTACCAGCACATCCATTAAAATTGACCGTAACGAATTGACCGCTCAGGTAAACCTCACTTTCCACGGCGTTACCAAACCGATGGTAATAAAATGCCAATTTATAAAACTCAATGGGAAACTCGAAATAAGCGGAAAATTCGCAATAAAGATGACCGATTTTAAAATTAACCCACCCTCGTTTTTATTTATACCCGTTGATGATGAAATCAAAATGGCATTCGATATAGTGTATTAAATTTTGAATGATGAGTTTTGAATGAGAAGAAAAAAAAACCGCTCTCAATCAAAAGCGGTTTAATTAAATCTATAGTTATATCAGATTAATATTCGTCAGGCAGTGTTTTCATTTGGGTTAGGTTGAATACAGGACCGTCTTTGCAAACATAGATATTACCTACGTTGCAACGACCGCATTTACCCAATCCGCATTTCATTCTATTTTCAAGTGTTGTGATGATATTATCATCCTTGAAACCTAATTTTTCCAAAACAGGGAATGTGTATTTAATCATTATCGGAGGTCCGCATATAATTGCTACTGTGTCTTCGCCACTTGGAGCTACCTTTTCAACTATGGTAGGAACAAATCCTACTTCACCCGTCCATTCAGGAGTTTCACCACCCGGATCGACTGTAACAACAGTTTTCACATCGGGCATATTTTTCCATTCTTCTAGTTCGTATTTGTAAACCAAATCGTTAACCGAACGTGCGCCATAAACAATAGTAACGTCTTTGAATTCACTTCTCAAATCCAATACGTTCTTTATTATACAGCGAACAGGAGCAAGACCGATACCACCGGCGATAAATACAACGTTTTTGCCTTTCATCTGTTCAATTGGGAACCAGTTACCGTAAGGTCCGCGCAATCCCATTGTATCGCCAACGTTCATTCTGCTCATCGCTTTGGTAACTTTTCCGGCGGCTTTGAATGAACATTCAAGAAATTCCATTCGTGTCGGTGGTGACGCGATGCAAAATGTGCATTCGCCTTCACCAAAAACTGAATATTCCGCAAATTGACCGGCTTTAAAACTATAGTTTTTTTGAACTTCAGGGTCTTTAAACTTGAGTTTGAAAGTTTGGATATCGGGAGTTTCCTGTATGATATCTATTATTTCAACTAAGTCAGGTTTATATATATTTTCAATTGTCAGCATTTTTTACCTATTATAGCTTATTTTAAATTATCAATCGCTTGGACTATTTCGGAAATATCCATTCCTACACCACAACCGCGAGAGCATCTTCCACAACCGGTACATAATATCATATCGAAACGATCAGGATAATATTTGAATTTGTGATTAACTCTTTGACGGAATCTGTCGGATTGCACACTGCGTGGGTTGTGTCCCGAAGCGTGCTTTGTAAACATTGTGAACTGACAGCAATCCCAATTCTTAACGCGTCTGCCGCTTGTATAATCGAAGTTCTCGTCCACGATATCGAAGCAATGGCAAGTTGGGCAAACGTAAGCGCATTGAGCACAACCTAAGCACAAATCGCCTAAGCCATCCCAAAATTCGTTTTCAAAATTACTATCCAACCATACTTTAACTTTAGCGGCGTCGAATTTCTTCGCCGGAGCTTCTGGCATTGGAACCGGTTTATTTTTGTCTGCGCTTATAGCGTCGAACATTTTTTTATGTTCTTCCACGAATTTAGCGCCTTTTTCGGTAATTGTTTGTGCTAAATAATCACCATTTTCGAGCGGTGTTAAAAATACATCCGATCCTTCGCCCGATTCAGGGCTGAGACCGACAGATGTACAAAAACATTGTGCATCTCTATATCCACATTTCAAGCCGATAACGACTGTATTTTCTACTCTTTTATTAAAAAACTCATCTTTGTAATCCCAATTGAAAACTTTAGCTAATATCTTGTTAGCCGCGGAATCGCAAGGTTTTGTGCCAAAAATTACTGTCTTGTGACCAAGTCCTGTTGGATCAATAATTTCTACATCGGTTTGAGATTTTTTATAGTAAAACAATGTTTCCGTTTTAGGGAATATGTACTGCTTTGGTGACAAATTGGTTGGTTTGCCGAAAGGGTTCAATATCACATTGCTTCCAGCGGCTACGGCTATAAAAGCAGTTCCGTCTTCGGCTTCAGCTACGACGTTATAACCCTCGTTTAAAAGTTCACCCGCCAATTGGTTTATGTTCGTACTTGTTATTATATATTCGTTCATTTATATGAATCCTTATTTATTATCTAATAAAATTCTCTTTTTCGGTAAAATTATAACTTCCGACAAGAGTAGATTCGTTAATATTCATACCCGGTTTGAAACCGAAGTCTCTCATAGATATCATATTCATTTTTACATTTAATATTCCGATAGGGATACCCATAGGGCATACTCTTGAGCATTCACCGCAACCGACACAACGGCCGCTTTGGTGTAATGCGCGGATTATATTCCACGATAAGTTACCACGTGATGTTGGACTTGTTTCAATCCATTGTGGTTCATTTTTGTCAACTATACATTGATCGCAATAGCATAGTGGACAAGCTTGCCGGCAAGCATAGCATTTGATACATTTATCAAATTGTTCCTGCCAATAAGCCCATCTTTCTTTTGGAGTCATTGCTTCTATCTGCTGGATTAATTGCATTGTGGTTGGTTCCGGTTTTTCGAAATCTTCCAAATCGCCAACTAACACGTCATATAAAGCCGGAGTACGAACTTCGCATAATGCGCATTTCTGAGCAACATTTTCTTTTTCCCAGTTCATTCCGATATCTTTCACCTGACCATTACAATTTACACCGATGATATAGATATGTTCGCGTTTTATCTGGTTTTCTTGAACCAGCATAGTAATAGTGCGAATATCACAACCTTTGGCTATGATTCCTATGTTTCCATTTTCCGGAATATCAGCCTTATTTATATAAACCGATAGATTATTTACGCAATGATGGTTAAATACAAGTTTTTCCGCATCGGCTTCCGTACGGGCGATAAATGGTTTCGTACCGTTATCACCGTGTGCAGTATAACCAATAATATAAGAAACCTTCCCTGATTTCAGAAGTTCTTTAGCTGTTTCAACTAACTGAGCCATATTTTATTCCTGATTATTGTTCTCATTAATTTATTATTCTATCGGTATCATATTTTTTTTGTTAATCTGTTCATATTCATTGAACGGACCTTCTGCTCGAACTGTTTCGATGACACCATCTACGATATCAACCCATTTCTTTCCTTCCGAGGCCGAAACCCAAGAAAAATGTACGCGTTTTTCATCTATACCGACGAATTCAAGAAGTTCTTTAAAGAACATCCAACGGCGGCGTGCGTGGAAATTACCGGAATTATAGTGACAGTCACCCGGATGGCAACCTGAAACCAAAACACCGTCTGCACCTGATTCAAAAGCTTTTATTAAGAAAATGGGATCTATTCTTCCTGTACAAGGAACTCTTATCAAACGAGCGTTTGGTAATTGCTTCAAGCGGGAAGTACCTGCTAGATCTGCCCCTGTATATGTGCACCAATTGCACACAAAGGCTACTATTCTCGGTTCAAATTTATTCTCTTCCATAATTTTCTTTTATTTTATTGATAATTTATTTCTATATAGTATCAGCAAAAGCACAAAGTTGAGCGAATATCTGGTCGTCGCGGAATCCCAACAACTGAACAGATTTCGATGGACAAGTCGCATTACACGTACCGCAACCTTGACAAAGACCTGTATTAACATAAGCTACAGTTTTTATAAGTTCACCATTTCTATTTCTAATTTCTTTTATTTCAATTGCATTGTAAGGACATACTTTCTTGCAGTATAAACATCCAATACAAGTTGATTCATCTACTTTTGCAACAATAGGTTCGCGTTCCAACATATCGGAGCCAAATAGCACCAATGTTTTTGCCGCGGCTGCCGATGCCATAGCAACGCATTCAGGTATATCTTTTGGCGAGTTTGCTGAACCGGCTAAGAAAATACCGCCTGTACTTGTTTCAATAGGATGTAATTTTGGGTGCAATTCTGCTAAAAATCCATATTTATCGTAAGGTATGCTCAGGATCTGCGCTAATTTCGGACTTTCAGGCTGAGCAACCATAGCTGTTGCTAAAACTACCATATCGGCATCTATTTGAACAGGTAAACCTGCTAAAGTATCTTCACCTTTAACGATGTACTTACCATTTTCTTCATAAATACGGGAAACTCTACCGCGAATGTAATTTACTCCGTCTTCTTCGATAGCACGGCGAACGAATTCATCGTAGTTTTTACCACCTGCGCGGATGTCCATATAGAATACATAAGCTTCACCATCGTGAACTTTATGTTTGTAAAGCATAGCGTGTTTTGCTGTGTACATACAGCAAATCTTACTGCAATACGAAAATCCTTTCGATTCGTCACGCGATCCAACACATTGGATAAATACAATCTTCTTAGGTTCTTTACCATCGGAAGGTCTTTTCATTTCGCCGGCTGTTGGACCGGAAGCACTTGCTATTCTTTCAAATTGCAAACCGCTGATTACATCTTTGTATTGACCATAACCATATTCCCCATAACCTTGAATTGGGCTGTCAGCAGGTTTTTTGTCAATAGTATAAAGCTTATAACCGGTTGCAACTATTATTGCACCGATTTCTTCGGTTAGTATCGTATCTTCTTGTTCGAAGTCAATAGCGTCTCTACCGCACACTTTAACGCAGATTTTACATTTACCGTTTTTATAATATGTACAGACTGTTCTATCAATGACGGGTATGTTCGGTACTGCTTGAGGAAATGGAACGTAAATAGCTGTACGTGTTGTTAGTCCTTCGTCAAAATCGCTTTTCGCTGTTTTTTTGTTTGGACATTTTTGAATACACATACCGCAACCGTTACACAAATCTTCTTTTATAGAACGTGCTTTTTTACGAATCGTAACTTTGAAATTACCAATAAATCCCTCAACATTTTCAATTTCCGAATAAGTCAGAAGTTTAATGTTTGGATGTTGATATACTTCCACCATACGAGGTGTTAAAATACATTGCGAACAATCCAAAGTCGGGAATGTTTCAGATAACTGACTCATATGACCGCCAATCGAAGGCTCTTTCTCTACCATAACCACTTTAAAGCCGGCATTGGCAATATCCAAAGCGGCTTGAATACCCGAAATACCACCACCGATTACCAAAGCTTGTTTGGTAACAGGTACGTGAATCGGGAACAATGGCTCGTTATATTTTACTTTTTCAACTAATAGACGGATTAAATCAGCGGCTTTATCTGTTGCTTCAGCTATATTATCGTGTATCCAAGAGCAATGTTCGCGCAAGTTTGCGATTTCCACCAAATAAGGATTGATTCCCATCGAGGAGCAAACTTTACGAAAAGTTTTTTCGTGCATATGCGGCGAACAAGAACCAACTACTACAGCATCTAATTTATAATCTTCTATCGCTTTTTTTATCAAGTTTTGTCCCGGATCGGAACACATATATTTATAATCCACGGAATAAGCAACGCCGGGATAATGTGATGCAATCTCTGCTACTTTTTTACAGTCAACAGTTCTACCAATATTCTCACCACATTCACAAACAAAAACACCTATTTTCATTTAACTGCCTCTTTTTCCAATCGTTTTTCAATTAGTTTGATAGGGTCAATATAATGCAAGTTCAAGCCAAGCTTATTATAATCTATACCAAAAGATAAACCCAATAACTCCGTCAAATATAGTATCGGAGTTTCTTTTGTATCAGGGTAATCTTTTTTAATTTTTCTTTGTCTCATATCCAAATTAGAATGGCACATTGGGCAACCAACTACGATAATGTCGGCTTTATGAGCCACAGCATCGTCAATGATTTTTTTCGATAAAATCTCAACTATATTAGTATGAGGAATCGAATGAGCCGCACCGCAACATTCTGTTTTGAAATTCCAATCCACAGGTTTAGCACCGGTAATTGAAACTAATGCTTCCATCGAAGCAGGTTGTTCAGAATCGTCTAATTCATTTATACCATTAGGACGAACAAGCAAACAGCCATAATAACAAGCCACGTTCAATCCCGATAGGTCAATTTTCTTCAATTGAGCCAATTTTTCTTTGTCTATTTGAGTAAAATACTCAAGTAAGTTGACAACATTTGGGGTTGGTAATAATTTTTCACCCAACACATCTTCAACTTTAGCTGCCATTTTTTTATTATTATTCACCTCACGGCTAACCATAAGCAAACGGCTGTAGCAAGCGGCGCAAGGAGCAAAAATCTCGTCATAACCTTGCTGTGAAGCAAGATTCAAATTTCTCGCAGGTAGCGCGGTTGCTAAAAGATGACTTGTTACGTGAGCAGATGATGCACCACAGCAAGACCAATCATCTATTTCATTCAACTCTATGTTCAATAATGCTAAGACTTCTTTCAACGATGAGCTGAACTCACGCGAAGTTCCAGCCATAGAACATCCGGGAAAATATGCAGTTTTCAATATTATTCCGCCTCCTTAGTCTTTCTAAATATTTCTTTGACTTTATCTGAATTCTTTACGATATGTGGCAATAAACCCATCTTCGATTTGAAAAGAAGTGTTTCCGGCGCCAAGTCCATATCTTGCAAGAATTTGAACGTTGAGAATTTGTATCCCATTAACATCCCGATTTCATACGATCTGCCAAATAGGCGAATCGGTTCTAAAAATGCTTTATGGAATTTATAAACATTTTGTTCAGGGATTTTTTTGTTATGTTTGATAGCTAATTCACGGAGAGCATCCATTAATGAGGCTAACTCATAATTTTTTGGACAGCGGGAAGAACAAGTCAAACAACCGGCGCAAAGCCATATTGTTTTTGATTCTAACGCCAAATCGTACATACCCAACTGTAGGTAACGCACTACTTTATTAGGAGCACATTCTGCAAATTCACGAACCGGACATCCGGCTGAGCATTTACCACATTGATAGCAGAGTGCAGGATCTTGACCCGTTATTTCAATGATTTCTTCGAGTATCGGATGCTTATGATGGTGATGACCCATATATTTATATCCTAAAATTTTTATTTCTTTTTATTTTCAAAAGCTTACTAATTCAAAACACTTTTTTCAAATTGTTTTTTAAAACTTGTGAAAAATACAACTACAAAATTAACCAACATTTTTGTTATGCACAAATAATTTTGTGAAATAATTATTTATTTTTCATTTTTCTTCTAAATCACTGTTATCTGTGTAATTTTCACCGTAAATTGTAGGTCCTTTTAGACGCTATTATAGACGATTTAGAGCTGTAATTAGCGTCTATCAGCGGTGATATTTCATATTTCTTCATTTCAAATTTATATCAGATTGTCGGTATATAAATAAATAACTTTTTCATCTTATTACAAAATTGTTGTTGCAATCGAACGTCTAAATATTTTTGATATTTCCATAAAAAGTACATAATATTTCAAGAAAAGAAGATAAACATTAGTTTTAGGTATAAATATGATTAATTTAGCACTCGTTGGTTATGGCACAATGGGCAAAGAAATAGAACGCCTCTGCCCCACCGAAAATTTTACTATTAGTAGTATTTTTGATATTGATACACCATTGGACAAAGCTAACGAAAACAGGTTCGAAACGGCTATTGAGTTTTCAACACCTACAGCTGTTTTAAATAATATTAAAACTTTGGCAGAAATGGGGAAAAACATCGTATGCGGAACAACAGGATGGTACGATAAGCTCAATTATATAAAAGATATAATTGTATCTAATCAAGTTGGGTTTGTTTATGCTTCAAATTTTTCGATTGGTATGCGCTTTTTCTTTAAACTTATTGAAGACGCCGCGAAGAATATCAACAATTTTCCAGAATACGATGTGATGATTCACGAATTGCATCATAAACACAAAATGGACAGCCCAAGCGGAACCGCACTAACATTAGCGGAAATAATTTTGAAAAACATTGATGCTAAAAATGAAATTGTTGTTGACAGAGTAGAAAATAGAATTTCTCCCGATGCCTTGCACGTTAGCTCAACACGCGGGGGTGAAATAGCGGGTACACATACTGTTTATTTCGATTCTTTTGCGGATACAATTGAATTGACCCATAGAGCGAAAAATCGCTCTGGTTTAGCTTTGGGTGCTCTGAGAGCTGTTGAATTAATAGCAGGTAAAAAAGGATTTTACGAATTTGGAGATTTGCTTTTCCCGGATAAATAATCGTTATATATCAATTCAAATTTGTCAAAAATTGTTGATGGGGCGATGTCACTCATCAAATTAGAAGTACCCTCAATTGAAAACTGTTCTGCTTTATATGGGAACCAAGGCATTTCATTTGAATTTTTCCGGTAGTTGTTGTAAAGCGCTATGCAAGGAACTTTAAAAGCCGCTGAAAACTGAACTGCTGAAGTATCGGGAGTTAGCAGTGCATCGCAGAGGCTGATTGTTCCGGAGAATTCATCAAGACAGGCTGTTTTGACTAATCTTACATTTGCTGGATTTGTTCGGCTAATAATCGTTTCGGCTATATCGTAATAATCCGGTACAGCTAAAATCACAAATTCTATATTGCTATATTTACTCGTGACTTGATTAATAAAGTCAATATTGTTTTGAGTCCCCCAAAATCGGGTTTTACTTGAACCGGAAAGATTAATACCCAACGTAAACTTATTTTGGTCAATACCGCTTTCAATATTCTTAATGATTTCGTGTGATAGATCGTACTCCATAAACAAAGTTTCACTATCACTTTCAATACCAAAAGCTTTTAATGCGTAAGCTGTCCGCTCAACTATATGACGAGTGGCTTTTCCAGGATCCTCAATTACGTGTGTATAGATATTTCCACTATTATTTATGGCGACTTTATTTTGGGCTTTTAAGAATTTGGTAAAGATCGCAGATGTCAATGATGGTTTAGCTAGTAAATCGACTATAGCAGTATAATTTGTCCTTCTTAGTTTATGCAGTAATTTATCAAATGCAAATATATTTTTTTGGTATATGTAGATATTTCGGAAGTACTTGCTAAGAGCCGCTTTTGTAGATATATTATTTTCACTTAATAATATATCCATTTTAAGATTAGGAAACTTCTTCTTCAAAAGAATAAATGTTGGTATGGAAATCAGCACATCGCCAATCCTATCCTGCCGCAGAAAAAGTATTTGCGAATCATCGGAAAGCTTGACGTAATCAGAAGGTTTATTTATAACAATGGGTGGCTTACCGGAATAAACCACCCGTTCTAAGATATTTTTAAGTCTCTTTTCTGCGCCTTTTAAGCTAATCATTTTATTCAGACCAAGTCTTATCAACTATAGTAACTTTATTTGGATATTGGATTACACCAATCGCTGTTCTTACCGATGGTTGCGCAATAATTTTGATATTAGCGGCTGATTTATTTTTTCCACCTAATGCCAAAACAACATTAATAAGTTTGTCCACACCTTCATTTTTATAAAGCTGTACTAAATCGGTAGTAACTTGCAATGGTAACGTAACGCTCGAACCGGTACCCGGGACAGAAATTTCTCTACCAATATTACCGCTTACAATTAATTTATTATCAATATACAAGTCCCACGGCAGTGAAGCTATTGTAGCGGCAACTTGAGTTGTGCTATTTGTTCCGTCGTTAGGGTTCATTGCATCTACATTAATTGTAAAAGATGTAGGTAACTGGCCTGTCTTTAGAGCCAAAGTTAATTTTAAAACGTCTGCAACAGAGAAATCCGATGCTGACTTTTTATTCGAAATATCCATTCCACCCATAGTGAAATTGTTGACATTGTTTATTTTGTATTTCAATCGTTGCACATTATTGACTGTACTTGCCACATCTTTCAAAAACTGACAAGATGTGATTGCCAAAACCGCAAACACCAAAGCCATATAAACAACAGTTATCTTTTTCATAATAAATTCCTTTATTTTAATATATCATTCATTTGGAATAACAACCAATCATATCCATTTTTCTCTTCTTGTTCTCGTTTCAAAGTTTCCTCGATTTCACGAATTTTCTTTTGCATAATATGCATATTTGTCAATATTTTAACCTTAGCCGTCAATAATTTTTCTTCAATCGGTTTGCTTAAAAAGTCATCCGCTCCGGATTCAATTGATTTCAACTGATTGGTAACATCGTTCAGAGCGGTAGTTATAACTATAGGTATATTTCTTGTGATAGGATCGGCTTTAAGTTTTCTTGCTGTTTCGTAACCATCCATTCTGGGCATCATTACATCTAAGACTATTGCATCGGGCTGCAATTCAAGAACTCTTTCAATACACTCCACTCCGTCATACGCTGCAAATGCTTCATATCCGGTGCTTTCTAAGAATCTACCCAGTAGTTTAGTTGTTATCTTGTTATCGTCAACGACAAGAACACGTGGTTTACGCATAATATTACCTATTATTTACAGTTATTATTCAAAATTAACAAATATTCATAAATAAAAAAAATTATATTGATGACATTGTGATATTAATTAGATTTTTGTTCATAATTTTTTCCACAACTGCATCATCCAACCGAAGAACATTCGCTAAAACACGATAAATCCCTTCGTAATCAATAAATGGTATTTCAGGAATTCCATCCAAATCAGCACCTAATCCTAATACATTTTCAGCACCGAGTTGTAAAAAATGTTCAATATGCTTGCAAAATTGCAAGGTCAAATTATCATCTCTATCAGAGACAAATTTTGTATAAAGATTCAATCCAATAAATCCTTTTTTGCTAACAATTTCTTTAATTTGATAATCGGTGAGGTTCCTCGGCATATTACAAAGCTCTCGACAATTGGAGTGTGAAGCCATAAATGGTTTATTTGTAATATTTACAACGTCATCAAAACCTCTATCGCTAAGGTGTGCTACATCAACTATTATCTTAAGTTTTTCACATTCTAAAACAATTTCTTTACCAAAGTCGGTAAGACCATAATCGGAACCTACTCCATCAGCTAAAAAATTCCGATGATTATGAGTTAATGTTATTGCTCGAACACCCAATTGATAAAAAGCGGACAAATTTTCAATTGAATTGATAATTGGGCTAGCCCCTTCCAATGTCATTAATATATTTAACTTATCGTCATTCCAATCCGATGGTTTTTTTAACAAATTACATTCGTCGGGTAAGTTCTTATGCAAATTACCGGCAGCGCGAAGCGCATAATTTGCCGCGTCACTGCCGGCATATTCAGCGGGTGTATAGATCGCCATATATTGAAGAATGCCACCTAATTTTCGGTAATTAGTAACATTCCAATGGGCAGTTTCTTCGAAAAACGGGTTGTTTGGAAACGTTGTTAATGTATCGCAATGCGCATCAGCTATTTTCATATTCTTCTCACCATAGGATTCAATTATTCAATTAAATCTATAAATTTAATTTTCAATTTGTTTATTGTTTTTTGAAATGAAGGTTTCAATTTTTATACTATTTGCCACAGTACACTTCTTTAGCATAAGATCATATTTGTTTGGAGCATAGCTCTCATAATACATATATCTGCGGACATAATTTTCGAAATACACTGATTTATTCAAAGTGAAGCCCTGACTGGTTAATATAGAATCCATTGGATTGTGATATTCCTTGCCGTGAGATTTCACAAAATAAATATTATCATATTTCTTGATTGTTTTCAGCATTCTTTTCAAGTCTCTTTTTGTATTATAAGACGCTATGGAAAAATAATTCAATGCTTTATTCTTTGTGTACATCTCAACTAAAGCCTGGCTATCACCCAAATAATTAAATTCAGGGCAGACATCGACAATGATTAAATTTCTATTTTTTACGGTTTTATCTAAATAACCCGCGGCGGATCGCCAATCTTCCTTTTCACTTGTCGTCCAATCTTCTGTTAAAGCAATGATTGATAAAGCAAGTATTAATATCACTATAGCCCATTTAAGATTATTTGAAACAATTCTATCAATATTAACTGATACTAAGATAATCAAAGCCGGAGAAGTAAGAAGTAGGTACCTGGCATTGAAAATCGGTGATGCTATATACGATACTAATAATGGTATAGCTATTGGTAATATAAACCATAACCAAAATAGTCCACCGCCAATAGATAAAGTATTAGTTTCAGTCTCGGATTTTAATTCAAGTGATTCCTTTTCCGATTTCTTTAAAAATCCATATACGATGATAATTAAAAAAATCGTTGCTAAGATTATTGAACCGCTTAATTCGATAAATGATTCAATTCCTGAAAAGATAGATATTTCCGGCAGCCAAAATCCTTTACCGACAGTTTTTAATTGGCTTAAAAATACAAAAAGCCAAGGTAAATATAATACGAAAAGAATAACATAGGAAATCCCAAGTTGGAATATTTTTGCTGTTTTAAGGCTTTTTGTTCTTATTAAAATGGTCAAAATATATAGGACTTGAGCCAATAGAATCATAAACCCGAAGTTGTGAGTGTATATCATCGCAGTATTTGCTAATAAATACCATAGCAACAAAAATGATTTATTTCGCTTACTACCTTCGTCTCTAAGTATTAAAATCAGGAAATAATATGAAACACAAGCTAATAGAGTTAGCAATGTGTACATTCGACATTCCTGAGAATAGAAAATATTAATCCTGGAAAAAGCGAAGATTAATGCCGCTATATAAGCCGTTTTTTTATTAAAAAGCCGTGTGGTCAATATATATATAATAGGTATTGTCGCTATACTGAGAACAGCCGAAAAACTTCGAGCGGCTAACTCAGAGATTCCAAATATCTTGATCCAGATATGAAAAATCATATAATAAAACGGAGGGTGAACATCTATACTGGCTAAAGCGGCGATTTTGGGGAAAGAAAACTTCGACAAAGCAATGGAGTAAATTTCATCGAACCAATAACTCTCGGTGGTAATATCTATTAGGCGAAGAATACAGGCGAGTACAATTATTAGTAAAAGCCATTTATTATATTTAATTTTCATTTGCTATATATAAAATTGCAAATATATTAAAAATATACATAGCAATGGTAAAAATAAAAAATAAATATTTCTCTGAGCGTCTATATTGCTTTTCAAATTTGTAATCGGTAATGAGTAAATCAAAATTAGATTCGGTATTATTACTAGCGGTACTTTCAATTATATGGGGTAGTTCATTTATATTAATGAAAAAAGGGATGCTCTCATACTCCGCTCCACAAGTTGCTTCAATGCGAATTTTCTTCGCAGGATTAGTATTTGTCCCCACTATTATTTTCCGATTCAAATCGATCCCTTGGAATAAATTATGGTATATTCTTTTATTCGGTGTCTTAGAAGTTGGGATTCCTCCATTTCTCTATACATTCGCTCAAACCCGCGTAGATAGCTCATCTGCCGGTATTTTGAACAGTCTGGTACCGTTGTTTACTTTAGCTATTGGAATGCTGGTTTTTAAACTCCGCTACCGTTGGACAACAACTTTGGGAGTATTTATAGGATTACTGGGAGCGTTTATAATCACTTTTATGAAAAATGGTGGATCAGGTCAGGGATTAATAAACTTAGGCAATTCTTACGGATTACTTATCGTCTTTGCAACTTTGCTTTATGGTATAGCCGGTAATCTAATGAAAGAAAAACTGAACGACGTATCGGGAACAATGATAACTGCTGTTGCTTTTGTCGCTTTAGCGATTCCTGCCGGTATTTATCTTCTAACGACCGATTTTCTCAGCATCCCCGTTTCAAATTCAGCAAATTTATACTCTTTGGGTGCAATAGTTTTATTAGCTGTTTTTGGTTCAGCATTAGCAATCTTACTTTTTAGTAAATTAATTAAACTATCGAACGCTTTATTTGCTTCTTTTGTAACTTATCTCATACCTTTTGTATCATTGCTTTGGGGTTGGCTCGACGGCGAAAGTATTTCAATAATACACTTTTCCAGTTTATTCGTAATATTTTTAGGTATATATATAGCGAACAAATCGGAAAAGCGTATTAAAATAGTCAAATAGAATATTAATCCTTAATGGCACTTTCAAATATTTTCTTGAACTCTTTATATGCAACTTCAGCGGCACTCTGTTTGGCTTCTTTCTTTGTTTTACCATTGCCTGCAAATAGATATTTTTGATCAAGATATTTAATGAAAGCCGTGCAGTCAAATGTAGCACTCTGCTGATTGGTTCCTGCTTGTTTATATTTATAAGAAGGTGCAGGAATTTTATTTTGTACAAAGTACTCTTGTATCAATCCTACATAGTTCTCACCAAATGTTGTTTCAAGGTCTTCTTTTGTTTCGACGACCATATCCTCAGCATAATTTTCTTCGATAATTTTCATCATCTTCATTGCCGCCATTTGCTTAGCATCTTTTTTATTGCTCGATGTCGCGTAAACCATTATTGAATTAGTATTGATTTCAATTTCCCCACGGCAACTAACTGTCGGTGTATTCGATGGTCCCGTAAGAGTAAAAGTAAACTCAGGATTACCCCAATTTTGGTTCTTCATTACAAATTCCAACATTTCACCAACGTAGTTCCTTTCCTCAACGACCTCCGGAGTAGCTACGTCTTTTTTCGATTCATAAACAACGATTTTTGCTTTCAACGATTTTGGAAGCGCAACAACTCTTTTTGGCTCTACAAACGGGAAATTAAGAATTTGATAAATCAATCTGCCTGCTGAACGGCTAATGGCATCTTTTTTCTTTGATGCGTACGAGAAAGAATCAGGCATAATAGATTTTGCTTCAATAAAAACTTTCGATTTAGCGGCAAATCCACCATCCGAATCTTTGATTTCGGTTTCAAATTTATCTATACCGCCCTTTTGCATTAAAATATTCAGGATTGATATCGGCATTCCACTGGTTTGATAGGCATAACTGAGTGACTGAGTTACCAAATCGTCCCATTCTTCGCCGAGTTCTGGATTTTTGAATAATAAATCGTAAACCATCACAGCGTCAATTGTATCTCTATCAAAACGTTTTTTCAAAGCTTCCTCCAAATTTGGAAACAGAAGATTGCCTTTTACTGCCCTATCCAAAATTGGTTCGAATTTATGATTTTCCAAATCAATTAATTCTTGTTCGGTAGAACTTTGTAGTTTTAATGACAACGCCCGAACGGCTTTCTCTTTAAAAGCTTCTGCCTTAGCTTCAGATATCTCCAATTTCGCTTCATTTAGTTCATCTGAAAGTGCAGATAGTGCAACTTGAGTGTAAGTTTGGCGAGTTTCATTAAGATGTGCTTTGATTAACTGATGATTGATTAAATCGGCAACTCGTCTAATAGGTGATGTTACGTGGGTATATGCCGCTTCGTTCAATCCATAATGACCTAATACTATTGGGCTGTACGTTGCCTTTTCAAACCATAACCCCACCCTGTCATTTAATGCTGTCAAATGCTGTGGTTCGGCTATTGCAGTGTTCATTTGGTCTAAAATTACCTTGCGATCAGGAGTGTTCAATTTAACAGAATGATTTCTGTATAACAAAGGCAAATTATTTTTAGCGAAGTACATCGCCAAACCCTTATTGCATATAATCATAAATTCCTGAACAACAATATTACTCTTATGAGCCAGATCATCCGTCAGATTTAAAATCATACCTTCTTCATTAGTATAAATCTTACGTTTGATGTCATAAATCGCTAAAGCTCCTTTGTTTCGGCGAATTTCCATTAATCTATTGGCGAATTGGAACATTAGTTGAAATAATTCGTGCTCAGGACTTTCTTCTTTTTGCTCTAATATTTCATCAAATTCCGGATAACTTAGACGATGAAGATTTCTAAATGATGTTTCGCGAATAGCGAAATCCACTATTTCGCCATCGGGTGTTACTTCAATATTGAAAGTAATTGTAGGACTCAATTTGTTCGGCAAAAGGCTTAACTTACGCTCCGAAATCAAACGAGGAAGCATAGGCTCGTTATAATCTTTCATATAACGGGTCTCCACTCTTTCAAAAGCAATATTAAACAACTCCGAATCCATATTAATGAATTGGGCGACGTCGGCGATCGAAACTTCCAAAGCGTAGTTATCGCCATTCATTCTGATATTGATTCCATCATCCAAATCCTTCGAAGTAGCTCCGTCAATAGTATAACCTTCGACTAAAGGTCTTTTTTTAAGCATTTTCTCCGGTACATACATCTTATCTGCTGTATAAAGCGCCGATTCTGTGAATTCTATTAGTTTCATATTTTCTATTTATTTTTGTTATTTCAAATAATGGGTTTTTAAGATTGTCTTGTCTCGAAACCTTAATTCAAAAATAAGAATTTCTTTTAATAAAACATAAGTTTTTTTTATTTTTTATAGACTTATTAACAAGAATTAATTTGTTTATTCATATAATAATTGATAAATTTGATTATTAATAATTATAAAATTGAATAAAATGAAACTTTTAGCAAAATTTTCGATTGTTTTGGTGTTTCTAATGATTTCAAATTCAGTATCCTACGCCGATAAGGTTGATGTGTTGAAGAGCGAAATTAAAACTTCGATTAATCAGGATGAGAAATTAAAGTATCTACTAAAATTAACGGATTTATATCTTGAAACAAATGATACTTTAGCGAAAAAGTATTCCTTAAAATCGCTTGAGATTGCCGAAAAAACAGATAACGACCAACTTAAAATCCTTGCTTACCATCATAGCGGTAGAGCTCAACAAAATGTAGGTAGCACATTTTTAATAACCATTCCATTAGCAAAAGAAGCAGAATAAATTATGAACATACTCATCACAGGTGCTTCGAGCGGCATTGGCAAGGCCTTAGCTGAATTTTACGGTACTGCCGGAAATACTATTTTCATTTCAGCAAGACGTGAAGAAAGACTTGAGGAAATCACAGCAAATTTGTCTAAGAACAACTTAAAATGCTATTATAAAAAATGCGATGTTGCCGACAAAGCTGAGGTTGAATCAATGATCAGCACCGCCAAACAAAAAAATGGGAAGTATAGACCTGGCGATTTTGAATGCCGGGATGGGTATAACATCGAAATTTGCTGAATTGGATACAGAAATTTACCGTAAAGCTTTTGATGTAAACTTCTTCGGTGTATTAAACGCGATGGAATACATTATTCCGATAATGAGAGCGCAAGGCTATGGCAAAATTGCGGCGGTAAGTTCATTAGCCGACGCACGCGGAATACCTTTCTCTTCATCATATTCCACAAGCAAAGCGGCGTTGACGAAGGTTTTGGAAGCGGCGCGCATAGAATTAAAACCCCTTAATATTGATGTTGTTACTATTCGTCCGGGATTTGTTGAATCGGAAATGACTCAAAAAAACAATTACAAAATGCCGTTGCTAATGCCTGTGGAAAGAGCTGTTAAGATTATCGCTCGCGGATTAGCTAAACGCAAGGTTTATATTGATTTTCCTTATAGAGCATATCTGGTTAGCATAATAGTAGGGATGATACCTAATCGTCTGTATGAATGGATTATGGGCAAAGCGAGACAGAGTTAAAAATTTTCAGGAAGATGGAACGCGGATGATAGAGATTTATTTTTTTAATCAAACTTGAAGCATTGCTTGAGATTCCAATAATTGAGAGAAGTTAAGAAGTTGTTTATAATTTATTGCTTTTTTGAAATTCATTCTTTATTATCTAATTTCATATTTTTTCCAAAAGCAAACCATATTTCAGATGATTAATTTATAGCCCAAGAAGGCTTTTTCCCGATGGCTTTTTCATATAATGCTTCGGGCGAAATATCCAAACCATTATTCCAGCAAACGGTTCCTAAATCAAAATCAATATCGAAATCCTTGAAGAAATTTAAATTTTCCAAATCTGCAAAAAGCCCTTCCCTATTTGTATATTCAGAGAAATCAATTAATGCAACCGTCCCGTCTGAAAAATACACTTCTATGTTATAATTATTTTTATATAATGCTGTATTTATCGTTACCATATATACTCCATTATAAAGGTTGAATTTTATCGAGCTTCACTCCTAAACGAGCGTTTGCCCGGGCTGTTTTAAGTTCATTTTGGTGAATTGTTGCCCATTCAATTACAAATCCTAAAGCGCGTGCTGGGAGGGAGCCTTCTAAGACCCAATGAACACACCGGTGCAAGAAAAGGTTATGAAAACAATTGGTATCATAACATAAAAAGATTACAAAGTAATATGGATATTCAAGTAGCACGAATCAATCCTTTAGGTGTCTATCATAGTAACAAAGCCAATTTAAAGCATGTAACAACAGATAAAACAAGTGCCTTCAGCATAGCGGAATACTTAATAAATCATGGGGACAATGTGATTTACGGCAGTACTGACTATTTCGTCAATCTTCGCCGTCAGCGAGCTTTTGTCCAATTACTCAAATCTCAGAAGACTCAACTTCTGAATCAATTTCAATCTTTATGTTATGATGCTTTTCCTGAAATAGTCAAATATTTTAATTCCGGTGTACCTGATTGGGTTCTAAAGCTTATGAGGAAATATCCTACTGCCGCTAAATTAGCTAAAGTTAGTCCAAAATCTGTTAGTAAGATTCCTTATATTAGTGAAGAAAAAGCATTAGAATTGATAAAATTAGCAAAAAACAGCGTTGCATCAAGCCAAGGAACTATTATTGAAAAACTAGTTAGAGCAACTATTGATCAAATAATGAACAATACCAACATTATCAAAGAACAAGTAGCTCTAATGGTTGCTGAATGTCAGTTACCTGAATTTGAACTTCTTAAAACTATTCCAGGTATTAGTGATTGGTCTGCAATGGATTTGCTTATAGAAATCGGTTCTATAGAGAGATTCTCTTCTGTTAAGAAACTTGTATCATATTTTGGCTTAAATCCTACTTTTAAACAAAGTGGAGATGGATTAAGCAAGGTTATGATGAGTAAACAAGGCCGTGTTGAGCCGAGACGAGTTCTTTTTATGACAGTGATGTCTGGTTTGGGCAGTAAAAGCTTTATTAAAAAAACTTATGACCGATTTTGTTCAAGAGGTATGATGCCGATGGTCGCTATTGGTGCCTGTATGCATAAAGTTGCTAGAATAATTTATGGTATGCTTAGAAACAATACCGCTTTTGATGAGAATATTGATATTAAAAATCAAGAAAAGATGATTCATAAATCCTTAGTAGTTAAGGAGAGCAAGGATCGTAGATACCAGAAATTTGATAACGAGGCACCTATATCAAGAAGACAAAATAAAAAAAGAACGGCCGGAGATCAGCCCCAGAATGTTAAAAACATTATTTGCGGGGTCTGAGTCCGACCTGATTCAAAATTAGTAAATTAAAATGATTTTTCAAAATATTTAAACATAATTTTGTTTGAAGAGGTATTCCTTTGTCTAAATTATATTTTAAATTTTATTCCTTTATTATAATTTTTTTCTTGACTTTGACCGGAATAACTTCCGAAGGTTAAAAAAAAGATATGTTTTAAGTTCGTGTTTTAGCTGTTTATCTTGGTGGAAGCGGCATTGGCATAGGCCTTGCGCTTAATTCCTTGTCCAAAAAGAATAACGCACTTTTATCGTTTTCAATCAACTTTAACTGCGAGTATATTCTGCTTGTGTTATCTTCTTCTTCAACTTGCTCGTCCACATACCATTGCAAAAAGCTTACAGCGGCATAGTCTTTGATTTCGTTTGCAATTGACATCAACTCATTTATGCTGCGTGTAATAAGTTGCTCGTGTTGGTACGTGTCTTCCAAAACGGCTATTGGGGATTCCCATTCGGTCGCCGGTTTTCCCAAGGCACCAATTTCTGCTTTCCCGCCGCGGTCTAACAAATAATTAAAGAATTTCATCATATGGATTAATTCTTCATTATATTGCGTACGCATCCAATGTTCAAATCCGCTTAAACCTAATTGAGAAAAATAGCCCGCCATATTCAAATATAGGTTTGCGGAAAAATATTCAAGTACAATTTGCTTATTTATCGCATTTTGTAGTTTATCGCTTATCATATAACCTCCAATGTAATTTCTAATATTAAGTATCAAATTGGTATAAACGTAGAACAAAATACTTTATTTTCTTATAAATTAACTATCCCATTATATAAACTTATGGCATTAGTGTTTTGGGGCCAAAGGGCAAGTGAATTGGTCAACAAAGCACGAGCGGTTGTGAAGTCTTTGTTATTTACGGCATATTGAGCATTAAACATAAGCATTACAGAAATACTTTCGGCGCTCCCTTGGTACAAATGACCTTCTTTGCCTTTCATTGATTGTTGAATCTTGCTTATATCGAGCTTTGCCAGATTTGGTTTACGATAATATGTATCTCTTGTTAGTAAAACCGCCAATCCGCGTGGCACTTTATCATAAGATTTTGCAACGCCTTGCTCTGTTTGTAATATATCAATTGTTACATAAACAGGTCGTTCTCCATAAGAAACATCAATCATTTTGTTTACTAAATTTTCGAAATAAAGCTGGATTAATTCGGGATTGTATTGCGCATTCTCCTCAAAAAGCTCTAATTGAGAGAGAAACATATTATATTCATTTTCTATTTTCTTATAAAACTCAGGCATCTGGTTTTTAATTTGGTCCCTATACCACGTACGGCGAAGAAGTTCTTTATCAATTGCAATTACATCGGGGCGTTTATTTTCCGCTAACTGATCGTAAAGAAATGCGCTAAACCATAAATCCCATTGAGACGAGATTATCAGCGCGTTTGGAGCTAAATTACTGATTACTAATTTTTTATATTCAGGTACTGTGTAGTTCTTGGATTCATCCTTTTGGGAAAAATTTAAAGCTAATGAAACAATCGGTAACGCGAAGACTATCAGGAGATATTTGGGGAATTTCTCAAATAACCAAGTTAATGCAAAAGCCGAGAAGACGAATAAAGCTATAAAAGACGTAAGAAAATAGCTGTCTATATCGTGTATGCCATAGTTAAAAGTATAAATCACACAACAAATAAGCATAAGCATCGGCAAGTAAAAATGTAGTTTTGAGCGGCTGTAAACTATGAACATTCCAAAAAGCGATGTAAGAATACCAACAAACGCCAATTCCGTTGGGAGCAATCCAATAAAGGTGCTTAGATTTGTTTTCCAAGCGGAAAAGCCGTTGAACATCCAAACTTGATATTGCTTTCCTGTTATATGGTAAAGCAATTTATCAAAACCGCGATGCACCTCACCCCAATTAAAAGCCGGCGCCATAGCGCTTCGAATAGGAAGGTACAAATATAAACTCAATCCCAAAAACATCGGAATTAATAACAATGCGAAGCCTCTAAATTTTTCTACTGAAAATACCAATTTTCCACTTTTATCGCTAAAATACAAGTATAGCATCGCCGGCACAATAAGTACAGTAGTAGCGTGGTTTGCAAATGATAAACCTAATGACAACGCCGCTAACAAAAACCAGCGATTTGTATTGGTTTTCGAAAATTTGCCCTTTAATGTAAAATACAGTGTTAAATTGAGCATTAAAAGATGCAACGGATAAACTTCGATTGAAGTAGCCTGCGACCAGACAGTTCCTGAAAAAGCATAAAAAAGTGATACCGCTAATGCAAGAAGATGGATTTTGTCCGACTCCAATGCCTTCACTTTCTTTTTAACTGGAAGGTTTTGTAGAAGAACTAACATCCAACTGTAAAATAGTCCCACCGAAAGAGCCGTATAAATTCCCGATAGTAAATTCAACGATTTAATCGGTGTTAGGAAAGGAGTAATATTAACCCAGAAAAAACCCAATAATGTAAATAAGGGGTATCCCGTCGGATGTGCAACTCCCAAACGTGTACAGGCAACAGCTAATTCTCCACTGTCGGTGAACATAAGGCCGGGTGCCGATGTTATCCAATAAATAATAATGCTGACTAAAAAGGCTATCGCCGGAAAATACTTAAATAACTTGTTCATTTTATTCTCAATCTGAAATCTTATAATCGCAAATTTAATATTTTTTTTTAATTTTGCTTTGATTATTTACCAATTTATAGAATTTTAGGAAAATATAATGAGACCATTTAAAGTATTAGGCGTTCAACAAGTCGCCATAGGTGGCGAAAGTAAAGAACGTTTGCGCAAATTTTGGGTTAATTTGATGGGTTTAGAATTAACACATTCTTTCCAAAGTGAAAAAGAAAACGTGGACGAAGATGTTTTGCGTATCGGAAGCGGAGTAAACGCAGTTGAAGTTGACATTATGCAACCATTGGATATCGAAAAAAAACCTGCCGTTCATATACCTCCACTGAATCATATTGGATTATGGATTGACGACCTTCCGGCTTGTGTGGAATGGCTAAATGCTCAAGGTGTACGTTTTGCCCCGGGTGGTATTCGCAAAGGCGCTTCAGGATATGATATTTGTTTCGTCCATCCAAAGGGAAATGAAGAGTTTCCGTTTTGTTCCGAAGGTGTGTTGTTAGAATTGGTACAGGCTCCTGAAGAGTTAATCAAAGCAAAAAGCTAATTTAATTTTGCCATATTAACACGTAAATGGATTTACATACGTCAATGGCAGGTTATTTTAAAAACTATTCACTGTATAATAGAATTATGAGAAAAGAATCATTTAGAAATATAGCAATAATTGCTCACGTTGACCACGGTAAGACTACTCTTGTTGACTGTATGTTAAGACAAAGCGGTACTTTCCGCGAAAATCAACAAGTTGAAGAACGCGTAATGGACACAATGGATTTGGAAAAAGAACGCGGTATAACCATTATGGCGAAAAACACAGCTGTGTTTTACGAAGGCGTGAAGATAAATATTGTTGATACTCCGGGTCACGCGGATTTCGGCGGAGAAGTCGAACGTAGTTTAAATATGGTGGATGGTGTTGTTCTTTTAGTAGATTCCAGTGAAGGACCCTTGCCGCAAACGCGTTTTGTTTTGAAAAAAGCGTTAGCAAGACACCTTCCTGTTATCTTGGTTATCAATAAAATTGACCGCTCCGATGCGCGTGTTGATGAAGTAATTTCAGAAGTTTATGATTTATTTATAGATTTGGATTCCACCGACGAGCAGATTGAGTTTAAAATCATTTATACCAATGCAAAAGCTGGTATAGCTCATTATGAATTAGGCGATGAATCAACAACATTGAAACCATTGTTCGATACTATTTTATCGGAAATTCCGGGACCGGATGTGGACGACAACCATTCACCGCAATTTTTGGTAACGAACCTTGATTATGATAATTATGTTGGTCAAATTTGCATAGGTCGATTGGAAAACGGCATATTAGAAATGAATAAACAATATGCTCTTTGCGGTGATGATAATGCAATCCGCAATGTAAAATTAACTGTAATATATTCATTCCAAGGTTTAACGCGTACGCCGGCAACTGTTGTTGAAGCAGGTGACATTATTGCTATCGCGGGCGTGGACAATGTTCAAATCGGTGATACGATTACAGATATCGAAAATCCGGTACCCCTCGAAAGAATTCACGTTGATAAACCGACTTTGTCAATGATATTCTATGTCAACGACAGCCCATTTGGTGGAAAAGAAGGTAAATTTCTAACTACCCGCCATTTAAAAGATCGTTTAGAAAAAGAAAGATTACGTAATGTATCAATAGAAATCAAACCAACCGATCGCACCGATGCATTCGAAGTCTGTGGACGCGGTGAGCTCCAAATGGCCGTTATAATTGAAACTATGCGTCGTGAAGGTTATGAATTCGCCGTATCGAAACCGAACGTTATAACGAAAGTAATTGACGGAGTTACCTGCGAACCTGTTGAAACTGTATTCTTAGATATCCCCGATGTTTATGTTGGAGTAATTACTGAAAAATTGTCCAATCGTAAAGGAATGATGACAAAACTCTTTAACACAGGTAGTGGTAGAGTGGATGCTGAATTCCTTATACCATCACGTGGATTAATTGGTTTCAGAAGTCAATTTTTGACCGATACTAAAGGCGGCGGAGTTATGAATACATTATTCCACGGATATGAGCCTTGGTTCGGAGCAATCCCTCAACGTACAACCGGTGCACTAGTGGCGGACAGAACAGGTAGAACAACGGCTTATGCGGCATTTGCAATGGATGATAGAGGCGATTTGTTTATAAGTCCCGGAACACAAGTTTATTGCGGTATGGTTGTTGGCGAAAGAAATAAAACGATGGATTTGCAAGTTAACATAACAAAAGAAAAGAAATTAACAAATATGAGAGCATCCAGTTCCGATGCGACTGTAGTTTTGCGTCCACCGCGGTTATTGTCACTCGACCAATCAATTGAATTCATTTCTGAAGATGAGTTAGTCGAAGTTACACCACTTTCGATTCGTATTCGCAAAGCCGAACTCGACCCGAATAAACGCAAAGTCAAAACTAGAACCGAAAATGACTAAAATTAGTATTTAATGTTCAGAAAATGAAGATTAATGTTAAATGATTAATCCGTAAAGGCGACTCGCAGGGTCGTCTTTTTTATATGGTTGGGGGTAGAAAGTGGTTATTGTTGTTCAATATTTTCTCGTTACCAAGCTCCCGCATCCCATTTCTCTCGTTACCAAGCTCCCGCTTGGTAACGTTTTTATCACCCCACCCACAGGAAACCAAAATATATTTAGACTCAGCATAACAATATAAGCCTATATATATATATATATATATATATAGGAACTTTCTTTAATTAAGTGAAAAATAATAATTTGCAAAAATGGAATAATATATTTGTTTATTTGGAAAAAGAATTTTAATTTGCATTTATAAAAGTACAGAAACGATTAATGTACCA
>JBBRAO010000039.1:0-28102 GCA_038206725.1 Kapaibacterium sp. (SeqCode) | reverse complement strand
ACGTATGGGAGGCACAAGCATAACCAAAAGTGCCAAGCCGGTAGAAGCCATAATAGCACCAATCAACGGTTTGTTCTTTAACGGATTAACAGCCATTGATGACCTTGTATTTGAATGTAAGTTACGAACGTGCACCAGTTGAGCAAACATAAGCGTGGCAAATGCCATCGTCTGACCGAGTATTTTCCCGCCATCGTGTAAGCCTATAATGTACGCGACAAGAGGAATAGCCCCAATCATTATCCCCTGATACATAACCCTCCATATCATTCCTCTGGTCATAAAACCTTTCTTAGGGTTGCGTGGATTGCGGGTCATAATTCCTTTCTCTGCTGGGTCAACACTTAAAGCCAATGCCGGAAGGCTGTCTGTAACAAGGTTTACCCAAAGGATATGGATGGGTAGGAGTGGGATTCCCATATTAAATATGGATGTTGTCAGCAACAAGAATATTTCGCCTACATTGGTAGATAGTAAAAACTGTATAGCCTTGAGGATATTATCATAAATTCTCCTGCCTTCTTCAACGGCGGACACTATAGTAGCAAAATTGTCATCAGTTAGGATCATATCAGCGGCACCTTTTGCAACATCTGTTCCAACAATTCCCATCGCCGCGCCTATATCAGCCTGTTTAAGAGCAGGGGCATCATTGACACCGTCGCCGGTCATTGCTACAACCTCATTATTTTTCTGCCAAGCTTTAACTATGCGTACTTTATGTTCCGGTGCCACCCTGGCATAGACTGAGTAATTTGCCACGTTATCGGTAAACTCCTTTTCGCTGAGCTTTTCCAATTCCGCTCCGGTAATTGCAATATCGCCCTCCTTATATATGCCAATCTCCCTGGCAATAGCCATAGCTGTTCCTTTATGGTCTCCCGTAATCATTACAGCACGAATGCCCGCCGTTCTGCATCTTGCTACAGCTTCAATGACCTCAGGTCTTGCAGGATCAATCATACCTAACAGACCGATGAAAATGAGATTGTTTTCCAGAGTGTCTATCTTCACATCCTGTGGTGTATCAGATAAGTCCTTGTACGCCATAGCCAGTACACGTAACGCAGAATCAGTCATTGATTGGTTTGTCGTGTTTAAGAGCTCTTTATCTTCTGTGGTAAGGAGCCTTACCTCACCATTGATAATTATATTATTGCAAACGCTCAATACTTCATCAAACCCTCCTTTGACATTAACACGAGTGCTATTTTCATCCATTTGGTTAACCGTTGTCATCCTTTTGCGGTTAGAGTCAAACGGGATTTCTGCTACTCGAGGGTGGGATTTTTCCAGTTCATCCTTGTTTAATCCGTACAAAGCGCCAAAATCCAAGAGTGCGGTTTCGGTAGGATCACCGATAAGCTGAAGTTTGCCTTCCTCGTTGGTACTCATCTGAGCATCGGCACACAACACAGAAATTGAGAGCAGTCTTTTTTCCTCATCATTAAGAACAGTTGCCGGATCAGTTCTGTTGATGACATATTTCTCATAATTAACAAAAGCTTCAACTACAGTCATTTTATTCTGAGTAAGTGTACCGGTCTTGTCGGAACATATAACAGTTGCACTACCAAGTGTCTCAACTGAAGGTAGCGTCCGTATTATTGCATTCCGTTTCACGAGACGCTGAACTCCGATAGCCAGAACAACGGTGGAAACTGCCGGAAGTCCTTCAGGAATTGCGGCAACGGCAAGACTGACGGCAGTCATAAACATACTCATAACAGAATTGCCATACAATATGCCAACTAGCATAATTACTCCGCAGATTATCAATGCGGCAATACCTAACACCTTGCCTAACTGCTCTAACCGCCGGCTCATCGGGGTTTCCGTGTTATCAGTTTGCTGAATCATATCCGCAATTTTTCCAACCTCGGTTTGCATACCTGTTGTAACGACTACACCGCGGCCACGACCATAAGTAACCATACCGCTCGAAAAAGCCATATTGGTGCGATCGCCAAGAGCAATATCATCGCCGGAAAGTGCTTCGGTTTGCTTAAGTACAGGAACGGACTCTCCGGTTAGTGATGACTCGTTTATCTTCAGATTCACAGCTTCTATTAGCCGCAAATCGGCGGGAATTATCGCCCCTGTCTCCAGTATCACGATATCCCCCGGAACCAGTTCTACTGTAGGGATCTCTATTGTTACTCCATCGCGCAACACCTTGGTATTGGGTGATGCCAGATTTTTCAGTGCTTCAAGAGAAGATTCAGCTTTAAGTTCCTGGTAAGCCCCAATAAATGCATTCAATATCAGGATACCGAGAATAACAAATGTATCAATTATACCCTCGCCCTCCATTATGCCTACAACACCTGAGACAGCCGCGGCTATCAGCAGGATGATGATCATAAAGCTCCTGAATTGAGCAAGGAATATCCGGATAAAAGTCTTATTTTTTTTCGCAATTAACTGGTTGTACCCGTATTTATCTAACCTTAACTTTGCTTCTTCCGAATTTAATCCTTCGCGATTACTATTCAGTTTAGTAATCGCATCTTCATCCCCGAAGGAATGCCATAATTCTGTGGAGCTAGTTGTTTGGTTTATCTTATGGTTAAGTTCCAAATTGTTTCGTTTTGACGTTGCCAATTTATTTCTCGTTGTTTCTGTTTTTAATTATGCCGGTCAATTCATATATTTATATACTCACAATATACGTATCGCAAAATTAATAAAATTAAACGTTTCTGCAATTATTAGTAAAAAAAAAAGCGTCAAGAAAATTTCTCGACGTGAGGTGATATAATTTAATATGGGACAAATTATCCCATATTAGACAAACGTGGGACAAAAAGCAGGAAAATTGTACATATTGTTATGAGAGTTTTAATATTTCGATTAATTCGATATTTATATATAAAGTCTCTCGTCCAAATTTTTGTGCTTTCAGGATTCCAATCGCTTCAAGTTCTTTTAGATACCTTGATGCGGTTTTTCTTTCGACTTGTAACCTATTAACTACAAAATCAATTTTGGAGTACGGTTGTTCAAATAGCAATTCCACCAATTCTTTATAATAAATCTTCGGAGCATTATGTTGGACATTTTCAATTGTTTTCTTAAGCAATTCTCTGATAGCTAGAATCTTTTGAATTGTTTTAATTGAAGTAATCTCAATTGCTTTGAGCATAAAGATTATCCATTCTTCCCATTCACCGGTTGTATTTAATTTATTAAGCAATCGGTAGTATTCAGGTTTATTCCCTATAATATAGGAACTTAAATACAGAATAGGAATATCAATCAAATCATTTAAAATTAAATAGAGTATATTCAAGATTCTTCCCGTTCTTCCATTTCCATCATAAAAAGGATGAATGCTTTCAAATTGATAATGCAGAATTGCTAAATAAATCAGGGGAGACAAATCTTGTTCATTTTGATTAAAATGATTTATGAAATTTGTAAGCAAATCGAGAATTTCAGATTTATTCTGAGGTGGGGTATAGACCACTTCACCGGTTTTGTCGTTTTTAAGTACCGTTCCCGGAATACTTCTTATTCCGGCGGTATTGTCAACGAGTTCCTGTTGTACAGATATAATATCGTTTACGCTGAGAAATCCCTGTTTTTTAATAATGTCATAGCCTTGAAATATTGCTTTACGATAGTTTACAACTTCTTTCACTTCGGGAGAAATATTATTGCTATTGCTTGAAAGCGCTTTGTACAGTTCATCCTGAGTTGTAATAATGTTTTCGATTTCGGAGCTGTCTTTCGCCTCTTGCAGAACAATTGCTTTAATCAGCATAGATTGATTTGGAATAGTTTTGGCTATACCTTTTAATTCCGCTAAAGCCGTCGCGGCTTTATTTGCCTGACGGAGAATCGCTATTGTTTCTACCTTTGTGCGATCGGGAGGAAGCAATTCAAGCGAATGGTTTGATGAATTATGTCCCATAAAATCCCATATTAATTTAACGTGTACTAAAAATGTCAAAAATGGTACATATCAATAAACGAATTTAAAAATCACTTATTTTATCATTAACAATAAATCTGAAGAAATAAAAAACCAAACCAACACCATGTGATACAATATCAACCATATGCTTAAGCATGGGGTTGATCGTTTTCGGCTTCTTCAATAAAATCATTTCTTATTTTTCTTTGCATCTCTATGCAATCAAAATCTATAATCATATATTTAAGAAAATTCCTAAAAAGTTAAAATATTTCTACAAAAATGCAAAAATAATAGGAAATTATTATAGTGATAAATAAATTTAGGTATAAAAAAACTTGCCCCATGATATAAATAATCTTAAATTTATGTATTATACCTTCAAAAGTAGGAGATTTATTGGTATGTTTAAGGATTAATCAAATTAATATTTTGATATTTTCCTGCATTTTCATCAAATAACGTCAATTGCGGTTCTGAAATATTTTGCTTGCTGTTATTAAAATGATTAAATTCTGTCATACCGGTGGTTCTTGCCGCAGCGGTAACTTCTCCCCAACTTGTAAAATAATTTTCAAAATATTCGATTGGGAAGTTACTATTTTCTATAACTTCTTCTTTTGAAGGTATATGTCCTATTAGTTTGAAAATGTTTTTGATTTCGAGTTGTAGTTCTTTTTTGCTTACTTTATATTTCTGCTTCTTCAACCTCGCCACTCTACTGTTTTTAGCTTTCGGTTTGTCATCATTGATTTTCCGAAAGGGGTCTATTCCGGAATCTAATTCTTTATGTCGCTGTAATGTAATATTGTGGTAATATTCTGAAAGTTCGATGCCTATATATTTTCTATTTAATTGTTGAGCTGTTAATGTAGTCGTACCAGCCCCATTAAAAGGGTCTAACACAAATTCATTTTCATTTGTGAAAAGAGAAATTAATCTATACATAAACATAGGCGGTAACTGACATGGATGGTCAACTCGACGGCTGTTGTGTTTTAAGCGGTGAATATCGGACCAAATATTAGACGCAATTTCGGTATCTCGTATTTTCAAACGCTTTCGCTTGGTTATACAACTTGCTCTATTACAAAAATTTTCAGATTGCATTTCGATTGCTTTTTTTTCCAAGTGGCTGTTATAATTTCTTGTAAATGCTGGCAGTTGCCTTGGCTTACCTTTGCTAAAACATAAAATGGAATAATGAGAAGGCATAATCATACGTACAGGTAAGCTCAATCCTTCCCAAACAATCCAATCTTGATAATCGAGGATTTTGTTTAAATGCTCAAAATGTCTAATGCACCATTGTGGAATATTTAATACCGCGAGGGTTCGTCCGGGCTTTAATACTCTTGCAAGCTCGCTCAGCCATGCGTCGCACCATTCAAAATACTTTTTAATATCAATTCCATCGTCCCAGCTTTCATATTTTTTATTTAAGTTGTAAGGTGGATCAGCAAAACAAAAGTCAATACTATTATCTGCAATTGTTTTGAGTTGATCCATACAATCACCATTTAAGAGCTTTGATTTCTCTAAAAAAATGTTTTCAAATTTTGAATATTCTTTATATGAGTGTTTTTTATCGTTTGATTTGTAAAATTTTCTTTGGTCATAAACATTTACATACTGATACCGGGCTAAACCAAATAAGTCGCAGAGGCGATTAATAACTTCCTTTGGGTAGCTTTCAAAGTCAATTGAAATATCACGCCAAACATCGGACATTAAAGTCCCAAACTCGTGATATAAATGTTTTTTTCCACCGTAATCCTTTGTTGTTTTTTCACAACTTGGGCAATACGTGTAACCTATTCTTGTCTTTGTGTGATTTAAACTTTCTTTGTAACGTGTAATAATCAAGAGTGCTGAATGACTATCATTTAAATAATTTTCACGTTCAATTGAATTATTAAGCTTAATTGCTATCCAAAGCTTTAAATAAGAATCATTGTTAAGTTGAGTGCAAAAGTCATTAGCAAAAATTGAAGAAGTTAAAATCGCAATTGTAGAATATTTATCAGTACGACTGATAAAATCATTTATTTGCTTAATCAGATTATTCTTGTTAGGTATTTCTTCAAGCGATTTAAAATAGGGTAAAATTATAAATTCAACATTAGATTTAATTGATTCCAAATCCGCAATGTCGCCATCTTTAATTCGTTCTTTTAATGATATGGTATTTTCGCTTAAGTGCATTGTATATAATGTATTAATCTAAATTTAATAAAAATTCGGAAAGTTTATCAAGTTCACTATCTTTTAATGTTATAGTGAAATCGCTAAATTCGCAAATGGTTCTAAGTGCTGATGAACGTTCGAAATTTCCAGCCCCGTCAATTATATAAGAAATAAAATGACCGTGTTCGTGTAATTGCTTCTGTCTGTCTTTAGCTTGTCCGGCTTTTCGTTCTATAACACTATTAGTAGTCACTTGGAAGCATACTTCAATTGCACAATACTTTCCTTCCGGTGTTGTGGCAACTAAATCATAAGAAAGCAATGTCCTATTGTTCTGACTAATTTTTGGAATTTGCTTTTTTGAAAAATCCCATTTTGGTAATTTTGCTTCTAAATAATCAACAACATATTTTTGAGCTAGATTACCAAGCGAATTTGCTGTAGCACCACCAGTAATGCGACTTACCCAAATATATCTTTGCTTAACAAATGTTTCAAGTTCACTTTTATGTCCTATTAAGGTTCCAATAGTGCATTTTTCTTCTATCTCCGATGGTAAATCCAAGGCTAATGTATTACCACCAAATAAAAGAAGATTAATAATGTCCTCGATTATTGGTGTTAGTTCTTGGTGAGTTAAAAGACCAACTCCATCAACTTTTAAATGCTTGTTACTCCAAGTTTTCTTACCGGAAAGTGTTTGAAATTTGTAATTATATTTTTTCCCATTCCAAAAAAACTCCATTATATCAGTTTTAAAGATTTTTGGGAGTTCCTTTTTGAACCTCATAAGTTTTTCCCCACCGACATCGGATAGAACCATCAAATGTTTTAATAATAAATTTGCTGAAAGTTCATTAGTCGTTTCTAAAACTTTCTTCCAAGCAAAAGGCTGAACATTTGCGATGTCGAGTAAACTGATAAACTTATCTTGAGTTTCGATAAGTTTTGGTATAATACTGGAATTTTTTTCAAGTTCCGCAATATGTTGTGGCCAAAATTTAAGTGCGTTTGCCTCTAATTCTTCTATATTTCTTATCACGATTGTTTACTCAAAATAATATTTAAGATCTTTAAAACACCAAAAATCTACTATAGGTAGTTCCCAAACCGAAGTAAGGGAACAGAATTTAAACATCCGCCGAATTCAGTTACGGAGCTGTTGATAGAAGGTTTTGTTTCATACGATCAAGGATTTGCTGATGCAGAAGATCAAATTGAGCTTGGTCATCCTTGAATATTTTTTTCAAGCCGTCGCGTCCTTGCACACGATTTTCACCGAAAGTGAACCACGAACCGCTCTTTTGAATAATTTCAAAATTGATGGCTGTGTCAACCATATCGCCGATTTTAGAAATACCTTCGTTGTACATAATATCGAATTCGACTTCTTTGAACGGAGGAGCTACTTTGTTCTTGATAATCTTAACTTTGACACGGTTACCGACCAGTTCCTGTCCTTCTTTAATCACGTCTTTTCTTCTAATTTCCATACGAACGGAAGCGTAGAATTTCAAAGCGTTACCACCGGTTGTTGTTTCAGGATTGCCGTATATAACACCGATTTTGCTACGTAATTGATTAGTGAAAATTACGGTTGTATGAGATTTTCCGATAGCGGCGTTAAGCTTACGCATCGCTTGCGACATCAAACGAGCTTGTGAACCCATTTGCGCATCGCCCATATCGCCTTCGATTTCAGCTCTTGGTGTCAAAGCCGCTACAGAGTCAATGATTATGACATCAATCGCGTTTGAACGAACTAATGTTTCGCAGATTTCTAAAGCTTGCTCGCCAAATTCCGGTTGCGAAAGCAATAGGTTGTTCAGGTCAATACCCAAGCGTTTAGCGTAATTAGCGTCCAAAGCGTGCTCAGTATCGATAAACGCGGCTAAACCGCCCGCTTTTTGTGCTTCAGCAATTACGTGAAGACATACGGTTGTTTTACCCGATGACTCAGGTCCATAAATTTCGATTATTCTACCACGTGGCACACCGCCACAACCGATAGCTGCGTCAAGCGACATACAGCCGGTTGATATTGCTTCCACTTGAACTATTTGCTTATCGTTAAGTCTCATAATCGAGCCTTTACCGTGCTGACGTTCAATTTGTTCTATAGCCAAGTTAACTGCTTGCAATTTCTTTGATTCCGTTGTTGCATTAGGGTCAATCTCTGGTTTTGGTTTTTCTTCTTTTGTTTTTGTATTTGTTGCCATTTTAGTATATTTTGTTTAGTTTACTAAAAATTATAATTACAAATATAAATACTTTATTTCACAAAACACAATTATATTTATCCACATTTGCATATATCGTGAGAATAAATTTTACTACAATAGTTAAATCAAGAATTCGTCAAAAGCAATGTAAATATCTTATTAAGCTAATTAAGGCAAATATGGGAAAAAGTGTACAAGAAAAAGAATTAATCAAGCAAATAAACGAAAAAGAATATGAATACGGCTTTACTACAGACATAGAACAAGAGTTTGCACCTCTTGGATTATCGGAAGATACTGTTAGGTTTATTTCTAAAAAGAAGAATGAACCTGAATTTATGTTGGAATGGAGATTAAAAGCATATCGTAAATGGTTGACGATGACTGAGCCTACTTGGGCTCATCTTCATTATCCTCCAATTGATTATCAAAATATATATTATTATGCGGCACCGGTAAAGAAAAAAACGGTGGACAATTTGGATGAAGTAGATCCTGAAATATTGAAAACTTACGCCAAATTGGGTATTCCGCTGGACGAACAAAAATTTCTGCAAGGTATAGCTGTGGATGCTATTATGGATAGTGTATCTGTAGCTACGACTTTCAAAAAAACATTGACTGACGCGGGTGTAATATTTATGCCGATTTCTGAGGCGGTTCACCACTATCCGGAATTAATCCAAAAGTACTTGGGTTCGGTTGTGCCCGTAGCGGACAATTTCTTCTCCGCGCTAAATTCCGCTGTATTCAGTGACGGTTCATTCGTGTATATTCCTAAGGGCGTTCGCTGTCCAATGGAATTGTCCACTTATTTTAGAATTAACGCCGCACAAACCGGTCAATTTGAGCGTACTTTAATAGTAGCCGAAGAAGGTAGCTATGTAAGCTATTTGGAAGGATGTACGGCTCCAAAACGCGATGAGAACCAACTTCACGCCGCTGTGGTAGAACTATATGTTCACAAAAACGCTGAAATCAAATACTCAACCGTTCAAAACTGGTATCCGGGTGATTCCGAAGGCAAAGGCGGCATTTATAACTTTGTTACTAAACGCTGTTTATGCGCTGAAGAAAACGCTAAAGTATCGTGGACTCAAGTGGAAACAGGCTCATCAATAACTTGGAAATATCCGAGCTGTGTTTTGAGAGGCGACAATTCAATCGGTGAATTTTATTCAGTAGCTATGACCAACAATTATCAGTTGGCAGACACCGGAACAAAAATGATTCACATCGGCAAAAATACCAAAAGCCGAATTGTATCGAAAGGTATTTCGGCAGGGCATAGTGAAAACAGTTATCGCGGATTAGTACAGGTAAATAAAAAATCTGAAAAAGCAAAAAACTATTCAAAGTGCGATTCATTATTAATCGGTGATAAATGTGGCGCTCATACATTTCCTTATATTGAAGTAAAAAATAAGTCGTCAATAGTCGAGCACGAAGCTACGACTGCAAAAATATCGGACGACATCATTTTCTATTTGAATCAAAGAGGTATAGGAACTGAAGAAGCAGTCGCTCTAATCGTAAATGGTTACGCCAAGGAAGTATTGGCAAAACTACCTATGGAATTTGCTGTTGAAGCTCAGAAACTACTGGCACTTAGTTTAGAAGGTAGTGTCGGTTAATATATCAAAAAATATGAAAAAAATGAAGGTAAATATATGTCATTATTATTAAGTGTAAAAAATCTTCACGCTAAAATAGAAGATAAAGAAATATTAAAAGGTTTGGATTTTGAAGTTAAACCTGGTGAAGTACACGCAATTATGGGACCTAACGGTTCGGGAAAAAGCACATTCGCTTCTGTTTTAGCGGGTAATACCGCATTTGATGTAACCGAGGGCGAAGTGCTGTTCGAAGGTAAAGATATATTGGATTTGACTCCGGAAATAAGGGCTCGTGAAGGAATATTTTTAGCATTTCAATACCCTTTGGAAATTCCCGGTGTAAGCAATTCGAACTTTATAAAAACCGCAGTTAATGAAATTAGAAAGCATCGTGGTTTGAAGCCAATGGATGCTATAGATTTTTTGAAAATGATGAAAGAAAAAGCCGCCTTAGTGGAAATGGATAAAAGTTATTTAAGTCGTTCTGTGAACGAAGGCTTTTCTGGCGGTGAAAAGAAACGTAACGAGATATTCCAAATGGCTATGCTCGATCCTAAATTGGCTATATTAGATGAGACTGATTCAGGATTGGATATTGACTCACTCAGAATTGTTGCAGAAGGTGTCAATAAACTAAGAACTAAGGAAAATGGCTTTATCGTAATAACCCATTACCAAAGACTTTTGAGCTATTTGGTCCCTGACTTTGTACACGTACTGAGCGGTGGTAAAATTGTTCTTTCCGGTGGAAAAGAGTTAGCTCTTGAACTGGAAGACAAAGGTTACGATTGGTTAAAATAATATAAAGAAGCAAAAAAATGATTCAAGATTTAAGTAATAAAATACAAATAGAATATCAGGCACTTATGGATTCTTTGCACGGCAGAATGTTGTGTAAATGCAATCGTGTAAGACAAAAAGCGATGGATAGTTTTTTGCGGACCGGATTTCCAACTAAAAAAAATGAAGATTGGAGATACAACGACCTATCTTTTTTGGATAGAGAGGATTTTTGTGTGATAAGCACAACTTCGCACGTTGAACTTCCGGAAAATATGTTAGCAAAAATCAAAGTTTATAAGGATTTGTTCGATACTGTAGTTGTTGTAAACGGAAGGTACTCGGAAGAGTATTCTCATATATCAAAAGGTAGTGCATTTTCTATCTTCAGTTTTGACTTTGGCTTAAATTCAAAAGCAAGCGAAGTGGAGCCGTATATTTTTGAGTACGCTGATTACAATATCAATGTTTTTTCAGCAATCAATGCGGCAATCGCGCGCGATGGTGTAGTTATCAAAATACCTGATAACAAAGAATTATCGAATCCGATTTGTATTATTAACATTAATTTTTCCGATGGGGTGGCAGTATTCTCGAACAACAGGAATAAAATCATTGCCGGCAGAAATTCCATCGCAAAAATTATAGGTGTCGATTTATCAGTTGGCTCAGGCGTTAGCAATATTGTGAATGATTTTTTCATTGGCGATTTTGCTTATATTGATTATTATCATCTGCAAATTGATGCAAATGAGTCATATATAATAAATAATACCAACGTAAACCACGGAAAAAATGCGGTATTCAATAAAGTTGTAATTTCCACTGAAGGAAAATTGATCCGTAATAACGACTACATATTAATGAAAAAGGATTTCGCCGAATTGAATATGAATGGCTTGTTTATGCCGTCAACCGACGAATTTATAGATAACCATACATTTATTAAGCACCAAGCGCAAAATTGCACAACCGTTGAAAATTACAAAGGTGTTATTAACAATAATGGAATCGGTGTTTTCAACGGCAAGGTTTTGGTAGATAAAGATGCGCAAAAAACAAATGCAACCCAGACGAATAAAAACATTTTACTTTCGGACGATTCAACTATTTATACAAAACCTGAATTAGAAATTTATGCCGACGATGTAAAATGTAACCACGGTAGTGCCACAGGAAATATTAACGAAGATCAATTGTATTATCTCCGTTCCCGAGGTATATCCGATGAATCCGCACGTGCTTTACTGCTATTCGGTTTTGCAAAAGAAGTTGTTACATCGCTCAAAAACGAAGATATACAACGAATAGTTACAGAACAAATTACGAAAAAACTCAATTATAAGTTCGATTAAAATATGATAGACATAGAAAATATAAGAAAAGATTTCAAAATTTTAGAGCAAATAGTTCATAATAAGCCATTAGTTTATTTTGATAACGCCGCTACAACTCACAAACCTACGGGTGTAGTTGACAAAACGGTCGAATTTTATGAGAAATATAATAGTAATATTCACCGTGCCGCTCATTATCTGAGCAATATAGCAACTCAAGAATATGAGAAATCAAGAGCTTATATTAAAGAATTTCTAAATGCCGCAAGTACAGATGAGATACTCTTTACATCAGGAACTACAGCGGGACTCAATTTATTGGCTTTTTCGTTTACTGAAAGATATATCAAAAGCGGTGACAATGTTATTATATCCGAAATGGAGCATCACGCTAATATTGTTCCTTGGCAATTGGCTTGCGAGCGCAAAGGTGCGAATTTGCGAGTGATTCCAATTACCGATAGTGGCGAATTGATTATCGAAGAATTATTAAAGTTAATAGACGGCAGGACAAAAATTATATCTATCGCCTATATATCGAACGTATTAGGAACGATTAACGATGTTCGTAAAGTCATCGAAATAGCACATAAAATGGATATACCTGTTGTCTTAGATGCCGCTCAAGCAGTAGCACATTTGGAAATTGATGTTCAAGAATTGGATTGCGATTTTCTAGTATTTTCAGGTCATAAAATCTATGGACCAACCGGAATAGGAATTCTTTATGGCAAAGCAAAGTATTTGAATGAAATGCCGCCATATCAAAGCGGTGGTGAAATGATTAAACAAGTCAGTTTCGAGAAAACAACCTTTAATGAACTCCCTTATAAATTCGAACCCGGTACCCCGAATATTTGTGGCGCAATTGCACTTTCCGAAGGTATGAAATACATTAAAAATATCGGAATTCCCGCTATAGCGGCTTATGAAAATGAATTGCTTCGTTACGCGGAAGAAAAAATTCTAGAAATCGATGGTGTTCATATAATCGGTACCGCCCCTGAAAAAGCCGGAGCTTTGTCGTTCGGTATCCAAGCCATACACCACTATGACATCGGGGTTTTGTTAGACCAAATGGGTGTGGCAATTAGAACAGGCCACCATTGCGCTCAACCGCTTATGAAACGTTTTGGAATAGAGGGTACCGCCAGAGCATCGTTTGCTCTTTATAATACAAAAGCTGAAATTGATTATTTTATCAGCAGTCTTCAACGTGCTATAAAATTATTAAAGTAATGGATGGATTATGACAATAAATGAAAAACAAGACGAAATTTTAGAATCATTTGCTATGCTCGAAGATTGGGCTGATAGGTACGAATACATTATCGAGATGGGCAAGGAACTGGATTTAATTGACGATAGTTTAAAAGATGATGAGCATTTAATTATCGGCTGTCAATCGCGTGTTTGGTTAGCCGCCGAATACGATGGTGAATTTTTAAATTTGAAAGCTGATAGCGATGCTATTATAACCAGCGGTATAATTGCTATGCTGTTAAAAGTTCTTTCAGGCGCAAGACCGAAAGAGATATTAGAGGCCGATCTTTATTTCTTGCGCGATTTAGGTTTACAAGAGCATTTATCTATGACACGTTCTAACGGGCTGAAGTCTATGTTGGAAAAGATTAAAGATTATGCAAGATTTTACTTAGAGAAATAAATGGACATCAATAACAAAGAGGCAATTTACCAACAGGTTATAAATGACCATAATATAAACCCATTCAATTACCACAAGATGGCAGAATTTACCCACTATGCAAAGGGAGCCAACCCATCTCGTGGCGATGAAGTGGAAGTTTATTTGAAAATTGAAGACGATATTATAAAAGAATGTTCGTTCATTGGGGGCGGCGGTGCGGTTTTTTCTGCCTCTTGTTCTATTATGATGACGATTATCGAAGGTACAAAAGTCACAGAGGCTTTGTCCGCCTATGATAAATTCGTTAATATGTTGGCTAACCAAACGATAGAACCAAACGAAGAGAATTATGGAAAGATGGTTGCTTTTGCAGGAATCCGGAAATTTCCGGCACGTGTAAAATGCGCATCTTTACCTTGGTTTACAATGAAAGCCGCAATTGAAGGCACTAAAGAAACTGTTTCTACTGAATTTATTATGTAGCGTGAAATATGAGTATGAATTGGAATAATATAACGAAAGAAGAATTTATAGAAAGAATAATTTTAGAGTTAAAACAAGTTTTTGACCCTGAAATTCCTGTTGATATATATAATTTAGGTTTAATATATAATATAACTGCAACTGATGATTTTGACGTAACGATAGATATGACATTGACCGCACCGAATTGTCCAGTTGCAACTATTCTGCCAGGTCAGGTAAAAAACCGAATACAGAACCTCCCACGCGTGAGGAATGTCACTGTGAACCTAACATTCGATCCTCCTTGGGATATGGACAGGCTGACGGAAGAGGCAAAGCTGATACTAAATTTAGACTAAATATGCTCCCGCTAAACATAATTCTCATCCTATCACTGATTTCTGTAATTATAATCGGTTCAATAATATATTCCATATTAATGAAAAGGAAGAGAATAGATAGACAGTTGCTAAAACAGAATTTTCCGGACGACTGGCGACTATTCCTAAATGAGTATGTTAAGTTTTATCAAAATTTAAACGATTGGAAGAAAACAGAATTTGAAAAACGGATAAAGTTTTTTTTGGCAAGCAAACGAATTGTACCTATTGATACAGAAATAGATGCAGATGTAAAACTTATGGTTGCCGTTAGCGCTCTTATTCCAATGTTTGAATTTCCTGAATACAATTATCCACACTTACGCGAAGTACTGATATACCCCAACAGTTTTGATGAAAAATTCCGAACTGAACGATATTGGGGGCACGAAGAAAATGTTGTTGGTATGGTGGGTAATAGATTTATGAATTCCACAATGATTTTATCGAAACCAGATTTAATACGACCTTATGACGGGGAATACCATAGTAGTAATGTCGGTATCCACGAGTTCGTCCACTTGATTGATAAAATTGATGGTGAAGTTGATGGTATTCCGGAAATTCTAATCAGAGGCGATGATATCAAGGTCTGGCTCGAATTAATAGAAACCGAAAAATATCTTATCGAAACGAGTGTGTCTGATATCAACTCGTATGCTCTCAAATCCAATGCCGAGTTTTTAGCAGTAATCAGCGAATACTTTTTTGGTGCCCCGGAGAGATTCAAAGCCTATCACCCGGATTTATACCAATTTCTGTATAGAATATATCGGAAAGATCATTAAACAATGGTTAATTGTCAAATGTAAACGCAGATATTGTAACATATTGGAAGAAAATGGTAAAGAAATATTTATTAATTATTGCCGGCAGTTTATCGCTTACAATTGGAGTAATTGGAATATTTGTTCCATTACTTCCAACAACTCCTTTCCTTCTGCTATCAGCTGTCTGTTTTTTGAACAGCTCAATAACTCTTTATAACCGTCTTGTGAATAATAAGTTTTTTGGTAAATATATCAGCGATTATCTGAAATATCGGGCTGTATCAAAAAAATCAAAAGTAATTACTATTACATTGCTTTGGGTAGTTATAATAATATCTATAATATTTGCAACCCAAATATTATGGATAAGAATTTTACTATTGATTGTGGCAATAAGTGTTACTATCCATTTATTGTTGTTGAAAACCTTGGATTTAGATAGAATAGATAAGAGGGAATTATAGACTTTAATTGTGATAAATTTATTTTAGCTTGAGCGACGGTAAAAATCTTAGTTAAATTAGATTTCTTCGGTAAGTAGGAGTTATTGGGATATTATGCTTATTTTTGTATGATAACAAAAGAAAATTTTAAAATATACTCTGTAAAAATGGAAATAACTAAACCAATTTTAATTTCAATAAGCCGTCAATTGGGTTGTGGCGGGGCTTATTTGGGGCAACGGATTGCTCAAAAATTGAATATATACTACGCAGACCGTGAAATTATAAATCAAGCGGCTGAACGATACTTTTTATTGAAAGCTGACGAGGAAGCTCGCGATGAAGAAATTAATTCCTATTTGGATTCTTTTTCGCATTATAGTACATTTGCACCCGATATTCATATAGCACCAAAATTATTTTCTGCTACTGAAGCTCAGGTTTTCAAAATAGAATCAGATATAATTCAAAAAATTGTTAAAGGAAACTCAGCGGTCATCGTTGGACGATTTGGCTTTTATTTTCTGCGTGATTATCCAAATCATATCAGCATATTTCTACACGGAGATATACCAACCCGAGCTGAAAGAGTGGAAAAACTATATAATGTCTCAAGCGATGAAGCACGGATGATGATTATTAAAAATGATCGAGAAAAGTCTTTAGATTGTAAAGCATTTACAGGAAAAGATTGGACGGATGCGAAAAATTTCAGCATTTCAATAAATACCGGTATGATGGATATGGGAAATATTGCAGATATAATAATGAAATATATTAAATTGATAATTGAGAAATAGAAATAGGGATATAATATGAAATACATCTGTCCTTTGTTGCTAGTATCGGATTTACAACGAAGAAATATCCAAATAATAAATATGCCCATAGATTCTGTAAAAGGCGCGATTGGGAAAAATAATTACTAGTCATATTAAAAAACTTTTCAAATATTTATTGCGGTTTCACTAATATTTAGTTATTTTTGTATAAGTTTATCGAGAGTTCGCTTAGAAACGATTTGTCAAAAAACTAAAATAAAAGAATTACTTTATAAACTAAAAAATGGTTACAATATGAAAACAAACGAAAACAATATGACTCAATCCTCTGGTATAGAGAGAGTTGATATGCCTAAACCTAAAGAAAATAAGATGTTGAAATTCTTAATGAAGAAAAAGTATTATTTAGGTTTAATACTTATAATATTCATTATCTTAATATGGCAAGCTATAAAAGTACATAATCTTGAAACAAGTTTTGCGAAAGAAAAATCCGAACTTATAAGTAGTTATAACTTGAAACTAGACAATTTAAATATGGACAGGATGAAATTGACTGCAAAAACTTTTTCTTGGGCAATCAGAAGCGAGTTAATCAGGCAAAATAAAGAACAAATTAATCAGTACTTCAATGAGTTTATAAAAACTCCTGATATGATCAAATTACAACTTATTAATCCTGAAAATTCTATAATTGAAATTGCAACCGACCAAAAAGATGTAGGCGTTAAAAATACAGATTACGCCAATCTAAAAGAGCAGGTTATTACATCGGATGCTACCGAGTTTAAGATAGTAACACCTATAACTGGTTTGAATAAAAAAATAGGTATTTTTGTAATTGATGTGAATAAATATAAAAAATAAAAATTAAATAATGATAGATATAGAAAACATAGAATTAACTTTTTTAAGTCTTGATGATTACCAAGAACTAAAAGAAGCGATGATAGAATCGTACGGCAATATGGCGGATTCATACTGGGAAAAGTTTCAAATTAAAACTTTAATTGATCAATTCCCAGAAGGGCAGGTGGTTATCAAGGTTAATAATCTAATTGCAGGATGTGCATTATCCATTATTATTGATTATGATAAATTTGATGATAAACATACCTACAAAGAAATTACCGGAAATTATACGTTCAATACTCATTCACCTAATGGCGATGTGCTTTATGGAATAGACATCTTCATTAAACCTGAATTTCGGGGACTGCGGCTTGGCCGGAGGCTTTATGACTACAGGAAAGAGTTGTGCGAAAGGTTAAACCTAAAAAGTGTAGCATTCGGTGGAAGAATTCCAAATTACCATAAATATGCCGCCGATTTAACACCAAAGCAATATATTGAAAAAGTCAAAAGGAAGGAGATTGATGACCCCGTTTTGAATTTTCAAGTATCGAATGATTTTCATCCTACAAAAATCCTTAAAAAATATCTTGAAGGCGATGATGCTTCTAACGAATATGCTGTACTATTGGTTTGGGACAATATATACTATGAAAAAGTAAACAAAAAACCAACTACAACAAAGAGACTGGTTCGGCTTGGATTAATACAATGGCAGATGCGCCCATATAAAGATTTGGATGAATTGATGCAACAAGCCGAATATTTTATTGACGCTGTTTCAGGTTACCGATCGGATTTCGCTTTATTTCCAGAGTTTTTTAACGCCCCATTGATGGCGGAGAACAATAATTTGTCCGAACCTGAAGCTATTAGGAAACTTGCTTTACATACTTCAAGCATTGTTCAGAAGTTTTCAGAATTGGCGATTTCCTACAATATAAATATTATTACGGGGAGCTTTCCGGAAATGCAAAATGACAGACTTTATAATGTTGGTTATTTATGTAAAAGAGACGGTGCTGTTGAAAGGTATGAAAAAATACACGTAACTCCCGACGAAATAAAAGTATGGGGTATGGAAAAGGGTAATCAGATAAAAGTATTTGATACAGATTGTGGTAAAATCGGGATTCTGATATGCTATGATGTTGAATTTCCAGAGTTAAGTAGGCTTCTGGCGGATGAAGGTATGGATATACTATTTGTACCGTTTTTGACTGATACACAAAACGGTTATTCGAGAGTGAGGTATTGCGCACAATCAAGAGCAATTGAAAACGAGTGTTATGTAGCCATAGCCGGATGTGTAGGAAATCTACCGAAAGTCCATAATATGGATATCCAATATGCTCAATCTATGGTGTTTACTCCGTGCGATTTTGCATTTCCTGCGAACGGGATAAAAGCAGAAGCGACTCCAAACACTGAAATGATTCTAATAGCAGATTTAGATATTGATTTGCTTAGAGAACTTAATCAATTTGGAAGTGTTAGAAATCTAAAAGACAGACGTAAGGAAATTTATGAAGTTAAGAAAAAGAAATTACCGACGATTTAAAAGAGTCTGATAAATTAGTTACCGGAAATTATATGAATAAAACGAATAATAATGACAGCCTCGTAAGACAAATATTTGTTTCCCAAACGAAGGGATTTATTGACATTTCTCAAAAGGAATTATTTTGGAAGGAACTGGCAGACGAGCTGAGTGGCGTATTTACAATAAAACACACTATCTCGAGAGACTTAGAATTGCTATGCTTACAAATCCCTTATCAAGATATTTATATTGAATTTACCGAATCGGACACTCAACCTCTCAAAATAAACTGCATTTTAAATGCAAAACAAAAGATTCAATATTCAGTAAGTACAGAAGATACAGTTGATAAACATACGAGGGCGTATGTTCTACTATATCATTGATAAATAAAGTAGAATAGACGCCCACGTCTGTTCTAAAATTGAACAATTAGAGTTTTCAGACAGCCCCATTTTCCAAAATGTAGAATTATCGAACTAAATATGATGAATCACCATAAGAAAGGAAGCGATAATTATTGCTTAGCGCGTTTTTATAGATTTCTTTCCAGTATTCACCACCGGCAAAAGCAGAAACCAGCATAATTAATGTACTTTTCGGTAAATGAAAATTAGTTATTAATCCATCAATTGTTTTGATATTATATCCGGGTAAAATCAGAAGTTTGGTTTTCCCGGTTAGCAATTCCAATTTATTGGCATCCATATAATCCAAAAGAGCTTTGAACGAAAGTTCAGCCGATGGGAAAGTCTTATTTTCATAGGCTTCCCACTGGTCGAGCATAAAAACATTGTTCGTAAAATTAGAATAATTCCGATTATATAAATTCGTTCCAACTTGGTATAAGGTTTCCAATGTACGAAGAGAAGTCGTACCCACCGAAATTACTTTCTTCCCCGATTTGTATTGATTATACAAAGTCTCAATCGAATGGCGGCTTACGAAAATTTGCTCTTCGTGCATTGTATGTTTGCTTATTCCTTCATCGGAAACAGGCTTGAATGTACCTGGACCAACGTGCAGAGTCAAGTTGCATCGCGTTATGTTTTTCTCAGCCAAAGTATTTAAAACCGAGTCCGTAAAATGAAGCCCCGCTGTAGGAGCCGCTACAGAGCCGTCGTTTTTCGCGTAAACTGTTTGGTATCTGTTCTTGTCCGATTCCACATTGTCGCGATCAATGTAGGGTGGAAGAGGTATTTTTCCTAATTCAGTCAATATGTCCGCGAAAGAAAGGTTTTTAGGAATCCAAGAAAACCGAACTACCGCATCCATCCCGTCTTTAAAAATTATTTCGCAAGTCAGGTCTATCTTATTGGTCTGAATATCGGGCTTAAGAATTGTCCCTATTCCAATATTTCTACCACCTACTATGCAATTCCATTCGCACCAGCCGGTGGACTTCATCGCGATTTGTGGGTCATTTGACGGGTTTGTGGGTTCCGTGCATAATATTTCCGCTTTCCCGCCAGTGGATTTGCGTACCAATATCCGCGCGGCGATAACTTTTGTATTATTGACAACGAGCAACGAATTCGGTTCCATTACGTTTGTGATTTCACCAAACCTATAATGTTCGATTGCTTGATTTGTACAATTCACAAACAACAATTTACTTTCTTCGCGGTTTTCGGCAGGGAAGAGAGCAATTTTTTCTTTAGGTAGGGCGTAGTCGAAATCGTTTATAGATAAATCGTTGAAAATATTCATAAGGTTTTTAACTAGGGATGTTATATAAAAAAAATGTTAAAAATATAGGAAATTGATTGCTTGCGCTTGTACTTCTATATTCAAAGGAAAAGGTAATTCAATATGTTCACCATCCATAGCCGTAGGTATTGGATTGTTTGTATCAATCGTCATTCTTTTAAATGTAGAGGTACGCACTTTCTTGAATTTTCGATGAAAACCCATAAATATAGTAGGGAAGATACCTAAAATTTGAATTTTCCACATTTTTTCCACATATATTAGATTTAGTTCGCCGTCTTCGCAATCCGCATTCGGGTTCATTGGCATTCCGCCGCCGTAAAACCTTCCGTTATGTACCGCGACTAAATGAATATGCTTCGGCTCGCCATTAATAGTGATGTGTTTACTTCTATGCATAATCAAAGCGTGGAACACGGCAATAATATAAGCTGTTTCCGCCGGTAAGGAAGATTTGTACAATTCGGCTATTCTATTAATCTCCGCATCTAATCCGAAGCTAATATAATTTAAAAAATAAGTGTTTCCCGCTTTGCAGCAGTCGATTTGCTTTGTTTTGTTATTCACAAGCATTTCAACAATATGTTGAGTTTTGTTTGGTAAATCTAGGTGTTTTGCAAAATCATTTCCACTTCCGAAAGGCAAAATCCCCATAATGGCATTAGTCCCTATAACCGCGTTTAAAACTTCATTCGCTGTTCCATCTCCGCCTACCGAGATTACGTGGGTAAAGTTTTGGTGGTTGATTAACAGCTTGATCTTATTGGCGTAATGCTCGGGTGTTGTAATAAATATATCATAATTTATGTTATCCTTTATATTATCGAATACTTTTTTGACTAAGTGCAGTGCGTTTCCTTTGCCTGATATTGGATTTATGACGAATAAATACTTGTTTTCAATCATTTTATATATATTTCACGAATAAAGTTTGTTAAGAATTACAAAAATAATAAAAAAAATATTCAGAACGCATTAGCACAAAAAAAAAAGGCGGATTTATTTCCGCCTTTAATCTAATCATAATCTCAATTATTTGTCTTGCACGATTTCGCATAAACCCGCTTCGACATCATATTCCACTTTCTTGTATTTTACTTTTTGGGTTTTTCCATTCGGGAATTTCACAGTAACAAGGTCATTTCTACCGATTTTCGCTTCCGTACGCTTAATAGTACGAGTTACCGAAGATGCTTGTCCGCCCTGCGGTCCTTGCATTTTAGGAACACCCATACCTTGAGTAACATACGATGGTGTGGTTGAAGAATGTTCGAATTGCAAATTCTGATTGGTAACGTTAGTATTTCTCAATTTCGGAGCCATAGCAGAAATAGTTACATTTGCCGAACCTTCCCCGGTTTCTTGTACCATTTGTGGGAAATATCTAAATGCAAACGATGCTGATTCAAGGTTGATATCTTTAATCAATTCCAAGAACATATAGTAAGCTTCTTGTTTGTATTCAAGTAACGGATCTTTTTGACCATAAGAACGAAGGTGAATACCCTCTTTCATATCGTCCATTCCCCGTAAATGTTCGCGCCATTTATCGTCAATTGTTTGTAGTACTGCTACTCTTTCAAGTTTAGCCATAAAATCACTACCAATCATATCTTCTTTTCTCTGGTAAAAATCGTGCGCTACGTCGGCAACTCTTTTTCCAACCTCAGCTTTGTTGAGATTCATAAATTCATCTTGGGTCATTTTTACATCGCAAAGAAGTTTGACCCGTATGGTATTTAAAAAACCATCAAAGTTATCTTCTTCAAGGAATTTGTTGTACCAATCCATAACTGAATCTTCTACGTATTCCAAAAGTTCACCGCGAAGGCGTTCTCCACGTAAAGCGGAACGACGGCGTGTATAAATAACTTCTCGTTGCTGATTCATTACATCATCATATTCGATCAATCTTTTACGAACACCGAAGTTGTTTTCTTCGACTTTCTTTTGAGCTTTTTCTACCGATTTTGAAATCATAGAATGTTGAATAGGTTCGCCTTCGGGAATTTTCAATTTACCCATAATTCCGGCAACTCTTTCACCACCGAAAAGACGCATTAATTTGTCTTCAAGTGAGATAAAGAAAATCGAACTACCAGGATCGCCCTGACGACCGGAACGTCCACGCAACTGACGGTCAATACGACGAGCGTCGTGGCGTTCTGAACCGATAATCGCCAAACCGCCTGCCGCTTTAACATCTTTATCCAATTTAATATCCGTACCACGACCGGCCATATTAGTAGCGATGGTTAAAGAACCTTTTCTACCAGCGTTGGCAATAATCTCAGCTTCGCGAACGTGGTTTTTGGCGTTCAATACGTTATGTGTAATTTTTTTTCTTGTAAACATTTTACTCAGAATTTCAGATACTTCGACGTTTGCCGTACCAACTAAAACCGCCCGACCTTCTTTAAGAAGCTCAATGGATGTATCAACGACGGCATTAAATTTTTCACGTGTTGTTTTGTAAATCAAATCCTCTTGATCGTCGCGTACAATCGGTCTATTTGTAGGTATTACAACAACATCAAGTTTATAAATCTTTTCAAATTCAGCCGCTTCGGTATCGGCAGTACCAGTCATACCGGATAATTTATGATACAAACGGAAATAGTTTTGCAAAGTAATAGTAGCCAAAGTTTGTGTATCGCGTTCAACTTTAACACTTTCTTTCGCTTCAATAGCTTGGTGCAAACCATCTGAATAGCGTCTGCCATCCATAATACGTCCCGTAAACTCATCAACAATCATAATCTTCGATTCTTGAATCACATACTCCACGTCTTTTTCAAAAAGGGTGTAGGCTTTCAATAATTGTTGTACAGCGTGAATACGATCACTTCTATCTGCATATATTCTATAGGCTTCATCGCGTTTTAACTGCTGTTGCAATGTGGTCATTTCAGAGCTACCTTCAATGGCGCTCAATGCACTTGCTATATCGGGAATAACAAACATATCCGGATCTTCGTGTGCGGAAGTTAGTACCAATCTGCCTTTTTCGGTCAAATCAATAATATTATTTTTTTCTTCGACGACGTAGTATAGTTCGTCGTCAATTTCGTGCATTTTTAGACCTTTGTTCTGAAGATAGAACAATTCTGTTTCTTTCATTAACTTCTGATTTTCCGGTTCCTGAAGTAATTTCATCAAGCGTTTTTGTTTTGGTAAACCGTGGTTCGAGCGAAGCAAATAAACACCTGCTTCTTTTTGTTCGTCAGCATTAGAAGAATTCAACAATTCCTGAGCTTTAGCGACAAAGTTATTAACCAAAGTTGATTGAAGTTGAACTAAATTGCGAATACGAGGATTGATTTCTTCATAACGGGAATCGCTTTGAGGAACTTGACCGGATATAATCAAAGGTGTTCTGGCTTCGTCAATCAAAACGGAGTCAACCTCATCGACAATTGCAAACCAATGGGTACGTTGGACAAGGTGGTCCATTTCTGTAACCATATTATCGCGAAGGTAATCGAAACCAAATTCGTTATTCGTTCCGAAAGTAATGTCCATATTATAGAGTTTGCGGCGTTGAACGTTGTCCATATTGCCTTGGATGGCACCACAGGATAATCCTAAAAATTCATATACCGGACGCATCCAATCGCAGTCGCGTTTAGCCAAATAGTCGTTTACCGTAATAAGATGTACACCTTTGCCGGGTAACGCATTCAGATAAACAGGCGCAACAGCAACCAATGTTTTTCCTTCACCCGTTGCCATTTCGGCGATTTTACCTTGATGAATTACCACACCGCCGATAAGCTGAACATCGTAAGGAACCATATCCCAACGATAGTGCTGACCTGCGTATTCGTAAGTGAATTCGGCTGCGGTAAGGCGTTTACAGACTTGTTTGACTACAGCAAAAGCCTCCGGCAAAATATCGTCTAATATCGCTTGAGTTGTATTGAAAATTTCTTTGTCTAATTTCTTGATTTGTTCGGCTACATCGGAAATCTCGGGAGCGGAAAGCGGTTCGTTTCTCAATTTTGTATAGAGAGCCTCTTTGTCAACTTCCATCTGAGTTGTTGCCGACTGAATTTTATCTCTAAACTCAGGCGTTTTAGCTTTTAATTCGTCATCAGTTAAAGTTTCGAATGCATCATAGAATTCGTTGATTTCTTCAACTAATGGTCTTATCAGCTTTACATCTTTTTCGTGCTTAGTACCGAAAATTGCTGTTAATAAACCCATTTTAATTTATTTACTTATAATGAATAAAAGAAAGAATGGACGAGAAAACCCCTTATTTATTTTGAGTTTTGTCGTATAATTCCTTTGCGTGATCGTAATCGTCGGGGTGGACATAGACGAAAACTTCCGACATATCGCCTATTGTAAAGTTGAATGATGAGTCCTTTTCTGAAAATATGATAGCGTCGATGCCTTCCATTTCCATATTCTGCTTTACCAATTCCGCTTCTATTAATGAAGAGACGGTACATAGTAATTTGTGTGTAGAATTTGTCATAATAAGCCTCCGAAAATAAATATAAAAGTACAATTATATGGACTGTTATATGAAGTATTTATTTTGAAAACGGGATTTCCTAATCTGAATCGGTCACCTCAGCGTAGTCGGGAATCCATCTTCAAACAATTTTGAATTTTGAATGCGAAGAAGACCATCCCGTTAGGGATGTTATGTTTATAGAAGGAAGTTGAATTGTGGCTGCGAAGTGCAGTAGATACGAAATATGCAAATAATCTGAAAAACCTTATTTCCCATTTCAACCTTAGTTTTAGCAATCAACCCCACGCTTAAGCGTGGGGTTGGGTTGAAAAATAAGGTAATAAGGTTATATGTTCCTACATATCGCTTTTCTACTAAGGTTTTGAATATAAAATAAGGTTTTTTTGGGCAGAGTCTTTTATGCAAGAACATTTTCAAACGTGGTGCACTTGGACATAAGATTCCACTAAGAGGTTATATTCTAATGTTTCATTATCATTTGGAATTTGCTCGTTATGCGCTGTAAGACTTTCCAAATAGAGCTCTATAGATTCCTTTGCCATTTCTTTAGCTTCAACCAAAGTCGAGCCGTGAGTGATACAACCCTGTAACGAAGGTACAATTACAGTATAACCTCCTTCGGGTTCAGGTTTTAGCATTATTTTGAAATTATTCCATTTCATAAATATTCTTACCATTGTAATCGAATACGGATAAAAATGTTGTTTCTTTTGCATTGAGTTTTTTATGACCTTTTCCGTCATCTCTGAACATAAAATATTTCCATTCGTGTTGTTTTTTATAAATATTAAGTTCAACATCTCTATCGCAAATAACTAAGGCTAATAGTTTGAATTTATTTATCTTACCTTCATATTTTAATTTGTGGACTTGTTCTATTGGGACAATGTAACATCTGGAACAATTTCCTATATTCTGAAATAAAACAACCAATTGCTCATCCTTTTGAAGATTTACCTTTGACTTTAATTGATTATAATAAGCTTCATCAAATGAATATAAATTCAAAGAATAGAGCATCAATAATACAAAACAGATTCTTATTCCCATTTTGCCACCTCCATTGTCCAACCTTTTTTTTCATCTTTCCGGAATAACATTAATTTTTTCATTTTATTGTTATAAGTTACATACTCAAGGTTTCCGTTATTATTGATGTTAGAAATTGTGTCTTGTTTAATTAATTCGCCTGATTTTTTATATAATTGTAAATAAAACTCTTTAGTCAAATATTCATTATCTTTAACAGTATATTTTTGGGATAATACTCCTATTTGTTTTCCTATTGGAATTAAATTTCGTATCCACAATGGTAATAGTGAACACAATTCATTTATTTCTAATTGAAGAGATTCTTTCTTTTTGCAATAATCAATTAATTTATTAAAATTTTCTAAGTTAGAATAAGGTAAGCCCTTTAATTGTAGATGATAGCTTTTGTTTAAAAAATCAATGTAGTCAACACAGCTGTGAGTCGAATATAAATCTTCATTATCTGTTGCTAATAATAGACTTGGACCTGTCAATCTATAACCTAATTTAGAATATTCATATAAGTAAGGAATGTATCTTTTTATTTTAATAAAATTCACCTTGCTGTCATAAACTGCTAAAACAGGTAAAGAATCATATTTTTTCTGCCTATTATACCTACTAAAATCAAATGAAGTTATATAATAATTATCCTTAAAAAAACAGAAACTGTATGAAGTTGGACAGGGGGGTACATCTTTACTCATCTGAAGAAGTGGTAATACCTTCTTGTTATTAAGATTGTTATCAAAACAAAAAAATTCAGCAGCAGGCTCGAGATGGATGGCATCCAAGGCTGGGGATACTTTTGGTACATTAAGACTTGCTAATGATATTATTCCATCTTTATAATACTTAGAAATCGAAAAAGAATTGTTAATTATATTCTTTAAATAAGATTCATCTTTAAACTGAGGATTGAATTCACCGGCAGATTGTATTGTTAAATATTTGTAATCATCCCTATCATATGTTTTCATAGGTTTTGTTCCAGAAAGTGCGAGCAAATCACACAGATCTCTACTGGGAGTTTTATAATTAATAATATTTCCGTTATAAAAGTTAAATTGACCAATAATACCACATTGAACGTCAGACAAAAGAAATTTTTTCCCATCAGGTGAGACATCAACATACGAAATTCTTTGTATAATATAATTTTCATTTTCTTGAATAGTGCAATTCTTTTCGACGATTATTTTTGAAAACAAATCCAATGGAGTAAGTAAAAATATTACTAAGATAAAAATATTGAATGAACAGGATGCTTTCATATAAAATCTCTATAAATTAAATAAAGGCTTGTCTTTTATTTAAAAAACAAGCCATAAACGACATTAATATTAAGGTTTTCCGTAAGTAATAACGGAAGTGATTATAGTACCCTCGTGAGTCTGGTTAGGTGATTTTCCAAATATATCAAATGTGTGGACAACTTGGCTGGTAGCTTCCCAGCATAAATTGATTGATGGCCAACAATGAATTATAAAGCCATTAGGTAGATTGTCCTGATATAGGTAATCGCCATCTTGTTTAACATAACCTATTACTGGTTGTCCGTTGACAGACCAAATTGTTCCGGGTGGTGCATTATAGATTGAAGCATTTGCATAATATACAATTCCACTTAAGATTATTATCAATAACGCAGATATGATGATTTTCTTTTTCATTTATTTCATCCGGAAAAAATTAATAATACATTATTTAATAGAAGTATCACCAATATTTACTAATTTTGTAATCTATTATTTTTACAAAATAGGTAATACTTCATTTTTTTGGTGAGGTTTTATTTATTTTTTCGTTAAGCCAAAGGAAAACTTTACCAAGTAAAAAACTTTGGCTTTTTTGGTTGGGCAATCATAGGCGTGTCTCCTGTCATTTTATCAAATCATTTAATCAATAATAATTTTAAAAACCACATAGA
>JBBRAO010000038.1:0-28965 GCA_038206725.1 Kapaibacterium sp. (SeqCode) | reverse complement strand
AAATAATTGATAAAAAGGTAAAATAAATTTGGAAAATATCTGTATTAGTCTATTATAATTAGGTTTTGATAATAGTAGAAAGGTAAATAAATATTTATTGAGGGCACAAATATAGTTACGAAGCAGGAGCTTTGAAACAGGCATTTATCTAAAAAAAACTCGTTACTAAGCCTTAGCTTGGTAACGAGGTAAATTGATTCCCCATCCGATGACTCAGAAACTGTAGGATGGGTTGAAAATAGAATTTACATATAGAAGAAAATCAGTTGGATAATTACAAATATAGGTACTAACACCGGCAATGAGAATTTATACATATAAGCAAGGAAATCAGGCATTTTGATACCTTGGCTTTCAGCAATTGCTTTAACCATAAAGTTCGGACCATTACCGATATACGATAATGAACCCCACATTACCGCGCCGGTACAAATTGCCTTCATTAATATTTCCGGAATACCCGCGACAAATCCTGCTCCTGTAGCTATAGCACCAGGTTGTTGTAAGCCTAAGGCAACATTATAGAAAGTCAAAGCTGTGGGAGCATTATCGAGAAATCCAGATAATATACCTGAAGAATAATATAATTGCCAAGGATGTGTTAATCCGAAGCTCGCGGCATTATGGCGAAGATATTCTAAAGCGGGGATCATAGTAATAAAAATACCGATAAACAAATAAGCGACTTCCACTATAGGAGCCCAAGAAAAATTATTTTTGGCGTGAATAACTTTTTTTGTTGTGATAAGGGATAATACGACCATAATAACCATTGTAAAATCTCTTAAATGTTCTAAAATTGGCATCTCTTTAATAATCGGAAGTGTTCTATCATTGATAAAGGCGACTGCTAAGACGATACCAAGAAGATAAATGAAATTTCTTTTCCCTTCAAGCCTTATTGGTTTCACATTTGTTTTATCAAAATATCTTGCCTCCGGACTTTCCTTCTTCCAAAGATGGCGATCAATAAAATAATAAACCAATATAATCAAACCATTCGCTATTACCCAGCGACCTATTAAAGAGAAAAACCAAGCAAAAGGGACACCCTTTAAATACATTAAAAATAATGGTGGATCGCCAAGCGGCGTTAACAAACCGCCACAATTTGCCACTACTGCAATCGCGAAAAGTATTGTGTGCATTTTATATTCGCGTTCTTTGTTGGTATTAATGATTGGTCGTATTAATAACATTGCGGCACCGGTTGTACCCATAAACGAGGCTAAAACAGCACCAATAGCTAAAAATAGGACGTTAATAGATGGCTTGGCTTCAATATCACCATCCACATAAATACCTCCCGTAATTACAAATAACGAACCTAATAATATAATAAATGGTACATAATCACCTATGATGGTACTTTGGATTTCCAATCCCATACCTTTAGATAATAACCAAATAATAGTTGGAATTCCAAGAATCCCAGAAACAATAAGTTTATTCCTATTGCTCTCCCAAAAATTAGCGGCGAATAATGGTAAAAGTGCTATAGACAGAAGCATCAGCACAAATGGTATTATCGCGTAAAGGGGTATAATAGTTTCCATATTAACCTTTATTAATAAAATTTAATTTTCAAAGTATTCAAAAATATGAATAAAAATATCAACTTGCAATAATATTTTTGAGTTGATGTGAAAACTTGTTAACAAAAAAATCTCGATAGATGAGATTTTTTTATTATTTTTGAAAGATTAATATTTAGGAATTCTAGTGATAGACAAATGGCAAACTGTAAATATTATTGATAATTTTGATTTAACTATATTTAAAGCTCAAAAGGTTCAACGAAAAAATCCGGTGACTGAAAAAATCGGAGTATTTACTGTTTTAAATTCTAAAGATTGGGCAAATATAATTCCAATTACTACCGATGGTAAAATTGTTATGGTTGAACAGTATCGTCACGGAACTGATGAAATAACTATAGAATTACCCGGGGGTATGATTGAGATAGGCGAAGATCCTATTAAAGCCGCTTCGCGCGAATGCAAAGAAGAAACAGGATATATAAGTACCAATGAACCAATATTATTAGGAGTTTCCAGGCCCAATCCGGCTTTCCTAAATAATAAATGTTATTCCTATTTGTGGGAAAATTGTGGAAAAGTATGTGAACAAAATTTGGACACACACGAAGTAATAAACATTCACGAATTTTCGCCGCAAGAGGTAAAACAATTGATTAATAGCGGTAAAATTAACCATTGTGTTATATTAACCGCATTGTATTTTTTTTCATTAAGATATAAATTTTAGAAATATGGGCAAAACGATTGCAGTAGTGAATCAAAAAGGTGGGGTAGGTAAAACTACAACAGCTGTGAATTTAGCGGCTTCATTAGCTCTTGCTAACAGAAGAATTTTATTAATAGATATAGATCCACAAGCTAATGCGACAAGCGGTGTGGGATATGAACCCAGAGAAATAACCAATTCCATATATCACGTATTGATTGGAGAATCAACTCCGGAAGAAACTTTTTTAGATACCGAAATCAAAAATCTTCAGTTATTACCCTCTGATATCAATCTGGTTGGTGCCGAAATTGAATTGGTCGAACGCTACGAACGAGAAAAAGTATTAAAGAAAACAATAAAATCCATAAAGGATAGTTATGATTATATAATTATTGACTGTCCACCGTCTTTGGGCTTATTAACGTTGAACTCATTAACAGCCGCAGATAGTGTGATTATTCCGGTGCAATGCGAATACTATTCCTTAGTAGGACTTGGGCAGTTAATGGCAACAATAACAAGAGTAAAACAAGGCTTAAATCCTCTGCTTGATATAGAAGGTGTTCTTGTTACGATGTACGATAGTCGCTTGAATTTATCGCGACAAGTTGTAGATGAAATAAAATTACATTTTGAAAACAAAGTATTTAAAACATTTATCTCAAGAAATGTTAGACTTTCTGAAGCTCCAAGTTTCGGTAAGCCAATTATTCTATATGATGCCGCAAGTACCGGTGCCAAAAATTATTTACATTTAGCAGAAGAAATTATCCAAAAAGAATTGAAATAGACAATGGAAAAAATGATAGTAAAAGATAGTGAAACAGGTGATAAGCTTAGACAGAAAAAAGGTTTAGGCCGAGGATTGGGTGCCTTAATGCCGGATGTTGATATCAGCAATCGAGGCGAAGATCAATTATCAAAAATATTTGCAGAAATAAATATTTCGGAAATAAAGGTTAATAGATTCCAGCCTCGTCAGAATTTCGACGAAAAAAGACTCGAAGAATTAAGACTTTCTATTGAAAAACACGGATTGATCACGCCTATATCCGTAAGACGAATTGCCTCAGGTTACGAATTGATTTCCGGTGAACGCCGCTTTCGTGCCTCGCAAATGCTTAAAATGCAAAAGATTCCTGCATATATTTTAGATGTTGATTCCGATGTAGAAATGCTCGAAAAAGCAATTGTTGAGAATATTCAACGTGAAGATTTGAATCCGATCGAGGAGGCAAATGGCTATAACCGCTTAATTGAAGAATGTAAGCTTACTCAAGAACAAGTTGCGGAAGTGGTAGGCAAAGACCGTTCGACAATTACTAATATGCTCAGACTGCTAAAGTTACCTGTTACAATTCAAGATTTTGTTCGCGATAAAGTTTTAACAATGGGTCACGCTCGAGCATTACTTTCACTTGATTCTTATGAAGAAATGATTGTAACTGCTCAAAACGTTATTGAAAAGCAGTTCTCTGTTAGAGATACTGAAAAATTAGTTAAAAGATTGCTCGAAAAGCAGGATCCATCATTTGTGCATGCGAATACAATATCGGCTTCTACAAAAACTATTTTGAATGACGCCGCAAGTAAACTAATGCATATTATGGGTACTCAAGTAAAAATTGTTCCCAAAACCGAAGAAATTGGTAAAATTGAAATTGAATATTATTCTGTAGATGATTTTCAGAGAATTATTGAATTAATAGATAAAGAAATCTCAAATTAAATAGAGGGTAGATAATGGCAAAAGATAGACGAATTTCCAGTGTTTCATTATTATTAGCTGTTGTTCTTTTGATATGCGGTATCATTATAGTAATATATAGCGAAGCTGTTACTATGAAAGTGATTGGATCATTATTGACTATTGCTTCAATCATTTATATGATTTCGGCATATATCACTGCAAAAAAAACTGATAATAAAGATACTTATCCAGATTATTCTCCGGATAACAACGAATCTAATAATTTCATTCAGGAAAATTCAGCAAAATACGACGACCCAACACCACAAGATTTTGAAGATGAAACAGAAAATCTTGAAAGTTTAAAAGATATTGAAGTTGGTGAGGTTACAAAAAAAGTTGACGTGGCGACTTCAATGCCCAGAGCGCGCGAGGATTACGACGATACTGAACAATCAGGTATCAGAATAATTGCCTCCGATAAAGAACTTCGCTATTCTTACGGCGGTGGTTCGATGAGTTCAGTTGACTCGAAAGATATCATTAAAAATGAAATCGTTACAACAGTTCGCGATGTAAAAAGCGATGTTATGACCCAGATTGATTTAGAGTCTGATATATTATTTAACGAAAAGGATAAATTATTCGGTGCTGAACCAAGAAAAGAATTTGACTATTTTATTTCAAAGATTCTTTTATTAATTCGTACCCTTACCAAAACTCGTACGGTTGTTTTTGCTTTGGTTGACAAAAAAAGAAATTCTTTTATTATTGAATCTTTTGTAACCAATAAGCCCGATGCAATTAATTCAAAAACCGAATATGAAATTTCATCCGATATTATTAGCAAAGTCATAATTGGTGAAGAAACTATTGTATTATCAGAAATAAATCCTTCGGTTGAATTGGATTTGGTACCATATTACACAAAGCATTTAGGTACTTTGTCTATTATAGCCTTACCTATTATGCGGTGGGATGGTCTTGTCGGTGTATTATGTTTGGACTCTTCACACGCAGGAGCCTATACTTCGAATACACCAAAACTAATCGAACAGTTTACCGGATTGCTCTCTGCGGTTATAAGCAACTACATTAATAAGTTTGAACTTGTTCAGGCCGCAAAAACTTTAGAAGCAATTTCGCTCTTCCAATATAAAACTATTAGTAATAACAAGGACATTCTTAAAGGTATTGCTGATACATTAGCAGAGATTTTCGAATTTGATGCCCTTGGCGTATGCTCATATAATCATATAACTGATAAATGGACTATTAACAACGTCCACGCTAAAGAAGAGTTTTCCTTTTATGAAAATATAGATTTCATTGATTTGAAATTAAGTATGCTTGGAAACTCGATTCTGAACCATCAAAAAGTATATTATGAATTAACAGAGAACGATAAGACAAAGGTGTTTGTAAAGCAAGGTGAATCAAAATTTGATAATGGTTCCTTTGTAGTAATTCCAATATCGTTCGATGGGAATGTTTTTGGTGCCGCCTTTATCATCAATTCGCATAAAAATATATATACTGATTTTGAAAAAGGTGTGTTAAATACTATTTCGTACCACGCTGGTATGGCAATTGATAAATTACGATTAATCAGTATATTGCATAATTCAGCAATTATTGACCCAGCTACTGGTGTATATAACAAAATCGCCTTCCATTACCGCTTAAATCACGAAGTTGTACGTTCAACGGAACAGAAATCAAATCTAATCGTTTGTTTGTTTAATATCGACAAATATACTACTGTCAATTGGGGTGACCCCGAAATAAGTGAAATGACAAATGATAATATTATTCAAATAGTAAGACGCAAGCTACGTCCTTACGATGTATTTGGAAATTACGACGATGATACATTCGGAATACTCCTTATTGATTATACAAAACCAAATGCAAAAATCTGGGCTGAAAGTTTAAGAAAAGAAATAGCGAATTCTATACTATCTCACAATAACAACAAATTTTCTGTTACTATTAGTGTGGGAATCACAGATTTTAAACAGGGTATGACAGCTAAAGAATTTTTAACTAATGCATATTCAGCGTTAAAAGAAGCATCAATAAAGGGGAATAATGTATCATCATATTAAATTTGGAAAATTAATTGATGAAAAGAATTGAAATTGAAGAAAAAGTAATCGAGTTATTTTATAATGACAAAGATACTTTAAAACTTAACTATCTTGCAAAAAAACTTGGAATTAAATCGGAAGATGAATCGTATTTCATATTGAAAGACGTTCTACACGATTTGATTGATAGAGAGGTAATTGAACGATTACCTCGTAGAAAATATGTTCTTAAGGATTGGAATAACCCTTCATTACTGGTCGGTTATTATCAAGTAATTGAAAATACTCATTCTGTCGAAACGGATAATCCAAAATTCCCTCGGATTTTTATAAAAAAGGTACATCTAAAAAATGCTCTTCCAGGTGATAAAGTAAGGGTTCAGCTCTTTGCTCAAGTTAGTGAAGAAAACCGAAAACTAAAGGGGGAGATAATAGAAGTTCTCGAACGATCAAATAACAATATTGTTGGAATGATTGAACACGACGGAACTTTCTATTTTCTTGTTCCAGACGATCCGATTTACCACGTGGATTTTTTAATTCCTGTTGATGATTTGAACGGTGCCAAAAGCGGTGATAAAGTTTCAGCTTCTCTACTTAGCTGGACCGATCCAAGCAAAAATCCTAAAGCAACAGTTAATGAGATTATCGGTAGAGCAGGGGTTAGCGAAGTTGAATATGATTCAATATTATTAGAATTTGACTTGAATCCCAACTTTCCTGAAGATGTTATCGAACAAGTTAAAGAATACAAAAAGCCTAGCAATCGTCCGATAAAAGCTCGAATGGATTTGAGAGAAAAGTTGATTGTAACTATCGATCCGTATGACGCTAAAGATTTTGACGATGCTCTTTCACTTGATATTATGCCTAATGGAAATTATTATTTGGGTGTTCATATCGCTGATGTATCACATTATGTTGAAGAAAATACTCCTTTGGATATCGAAGCAAGAAAACGTGGAAACAGCACTTATTTAGTTGATAGGGTGGTACCGATGTTACCTGAAGAGCTGTCAAATGAAATATGCTCTTTAAAACCGGACGAAGTAAGATTTTGTATGTCCGTATTTATGGAAATAAATCCTCGGGGCGAAATTGTTAATTATCAAATAACGGATAGTCTTATTTGCAGTAAAAGACGCTATAATTATGACGAAGTATTGGGTATTATCAACGGTACTGAAGATCCAAATTCAGAGTTATTATTAAAACTAAATGAACTTGCAGGAATGCTAAGAAAGAAGCGAAATTCTTTAGGAAGTATAGATTTCGATAGTGTTGAATATAAATTTGTTCTTGACGAACGCAAACAACCAATTTCCGCTTATGTTAAAAGAAGTAATTTGGCTACATCGTTGGTCGAAGAATGTATGCTAATCTGCAATAAAACGGTATGTAATTTTATAATTGCAAAATCCAAGGAACAAGATATTAAAATCGGTTTGCCTTTTGTTTATAGAGTGCACGATGTTCCTGAACCTAAAAAATTAAAAGAAGCGTTGAATTTTCTAGAATATTTAGCCAACAAAAAGATAAACAAAACTGCTGTTTCGTCAGTGGCATTGAATAATATATTATCACAATTCAAAGATACCGAAAATTGGGAAATAGCCAATTCAGTATTGATACGTTCTATGGCAAAAGCGGAATATTCTGTAAATAATATAGGGCATTATGGATTGGCTTTTGATGATTATACCCACTTTACTTCCCCGATTCGCAGATATCCTGATTTAATTGTGCATCGATTGATTAAGAAATATCAATCGCATAGTTACAAAATCTCAAAAATTAATCTTGATAAGTTATTTTTAAAAGGCATAACAAAACATTGTACAGAAACTGAAAGAGTGGCTATGCAAGCTGAAAGAGCCTCTAACAAGTATTCATTTACTGTACTGGCTTCTCGTCAAGTTGGCGATATTTTCGATGGTAAAGTTACCGGAATAACGAGATACGGTCTTTATGTACAATTGAATGATATATATTGCGAAGGACTTCTACATATTAAAGATATGTGGGATGATTATTATTTTTACGATGAAGTAAAATTGCAAATGTATGGTAAAAGGAATAAAAAAGTATATACCTACGGGACAAAAATTAAAGTGAAAATCACCAAAGTAAATGTAGATAAAAGAGAAATTGATTTAGAGTTAATTAAAGGATAAGAATGAAGAAAATCGGATATATAATACTTTTTCTCATACTAATGAACATTAGTTATAATAGTTACGCAGAAAATAATAATGATAATTTAAAAGAAACAATTCTTAAAATATATAATGAAGCCCATAAAGATTCTACTGCTTGGAATAGAATGGCTGAGATGTGCGATTTATTTGGTCCGCGATTAACCGGTTCTGAAAATTTGAATAATGCTCTGAAATGGGCGGAAAAAAAGATGAAGGAAGATGGTTTATCGAATGTTGTGGCTGATGAAATCGAATTACCGCAATGGGTTAGAGGAAAAGAATATTTTCGAATAGTAAGCCCTTGGAGTGCTGAAATTCCAATGCTAGCATTGGGCGGTTCTATAGGTACTAATGGAAAAGTTCTTAAAGGTAAAGTAATTCCTATAAAATCGAAAGAAGATTTAGAGTTAAAAAAAGATTTAGTTAAAAACAATATCGTATTGTACGACGAAAACTATGTTGATTATGGTCATAATGTTCAATATAGGGCATGGGGAGCTTCTTGGGCGGCTAAGTACAGTGCTATTGCCTCGATAATTCGACCTGTCACACCAAAAAGTAGTCAAAACCCTCATACAGGAGTTATGCGTTATATTGATACCATTCCCAAAATTCCACATTTATCACTTACCGATGAAGGTGCCAATCTTTTAAGAAGGTTATATGAGCGTGGAGTTATTCCGGAAGTTGAGATTTATATGGAAGCTCGTGAAGAGAACCCAAGAACATCCTGTAATTTGATGGGTGAATATCGTGGTACAAGTAATGCTGATGAAATAGTTGCCTGTGGCGGTCATAGCGATAGTTGGGATGCCGGAATTGGTACTGGAGCACACGATGACGCAAGTGCTTGTATTGCATCTTGGGAAGCTGTTAAACTTCTTAAAAGATTAGGTTTGAAAACGAAAAGAACCATTAGAACCGTGCTTTGGGCAGACGAGGAATATAGACAAACCGGTGGAAAGAAATATGCCGAAAAACACGGTAAAGAACCTCATTTTGGATTGCTTGAATTCGATTCCGGATGCTTCACACCAAATTCTGTTGGTTTTACAGGTCCTGATTCTTTGTATGAGAAATTAAAGAGTTACGAAAGCTATTTTTCTATCATTGATACTTCCTTTAATGTACACAAAGGTGGAGGAGGTGTCGATGTGAGCCCAATGAAAGACCTAGGTTTTCCTGTTTTAGGGCTTGGCACAAAAAATGATAGCTATTTCATATATCACCATTCGCCATTAGACGTACCTGAAGCGGTGAATCCTAAAGAATTGAACGACTGTGTAGCAACAATTGCTATAATTATGTATATTTACGCAAATTTATAAATAGATTAATATAGGGAATTTTATGGCTAAGAAAATGTTATTACTAAGTAATTCAACTACTTATGGTTATGGATGGCTTGAGCACGCTGATAAGGATATTATCGAATTTTTCGGTAAAACTATTTCGGAGATTTTATTTATTCCTTTTGCTGGAGTAACAGTATCCTATAATGATTACACTGAAAAAACAAGGGCAAAATTTGCTCAGCTTGGATACAAGGTAAAATCAGTACACGAATTTGACAATTATAAACAAGCTGTTATGGAAGCCGAAGCAATTGCTGTAGGTGGCGGTAACACTTTCTCTCTTTTAAAAGCTCTATACGATTATGATTTAATCAATGTATTAAGAAATAAGGTCAATACAGGAACACCATATATCGGTTGGAGTGCAGGTTCTAATATGGCTTGTCCGACTATTAAAACAACTAACGATATGCCGATTTCGGAGCCAAAATCGTTCAACGCTCTAAATTTAATTTCATTTCAGATAAACCCTCATTATACCGAAGGTATGATACCTAACCATAATGGTGAGACTCGCGAACAGCGTATATTGGAATTTCTTGAGGCAAACCAAGATATATATGTAGTTGGTTTGCGCGAAGGAAGCACTTTAAGTTATACTGATAAAGCATTGACGTTAATTGGTGATAAACCAATGAGAGTGTTTAAATATAACCAAGAACCAATTGAATTTAATCCAAATGATAATATTGATTTTTTAATTAAATAAATGAAAAAGTTTATAAAACTGATATTAATTATTGTTGCTTTAAACACCGTTGTTTTATACTCCGTTGATATTCATTGGGCTAATAGTGTTATATCAAAATCAATTAAATCCAATATTAATAATGGTAAGCAGATATTGGGGGAACCCAATGTTATGCCTGATTTTGGAAGTTCTACCTGTGCTTGGTCACCTGAAAAAAGCCGGACAAAAACTGAATGGATAATGCTCGGATTCGATTCTGTTATTAGTGTTAAAACAGTTATTATTTATGAGAATTTAAACCCCGGTGCTGTAATAGCAGTTACTGTTTATGATCAGTTTAACAACGAACATCAGATATATTCAAATAACAATCCGGTACCATTAAGAGTGGAAGGAAGGGTTTTAAATATACCTTTAGAACAAAAAGACCTAAAGGTTAATAGTTTGAAAATCGAAGTTAGTACAATGAATTATTATGGTAGGGAATATCAAATTGATGCTGTAGGTATTAGTTCAAAATCCATAGATTACGCGGTCAAAATTGATGAAATTGAAGACTTACTCGATGTTATTCCCGAAAATTTGGGACCAAACATTAATACTAAATATAATGAAGTTGCTCCAATAATAACAACAAGTGGTAAAAAACTTTTTTTTACAAGACAAGATGATACATTAAATATAGGTACTGAAAAACTTCAAGACATTTACTTTTCTACAATAAATAAGGATGGCAAGTTTTCGCCCTCAAGAAATCTCGGTCCTCCTATTAATGATAAATTTAATAACTTTGTCATATCAGTATTACCTGACGAAAATCAAATAGTCGTTGGGAATTTATATATTCCCGGATTAGTTTCGCAGCAGGGTTTTTCAATAAGCAAATTTGATGGCCAAAACTGGAATGTACCTCAACCTTTGAAAATTGAAGATTATAAGAATTATGTATTTGATGGAAGCTACTGTATTGCCCCAAGTGGTAAAACGATGTTCCTTTCTATATCTTACAAAGGTTGTTTAGGGAAACACGATTTATATATCAGTTTTAAAGATGAAAGTGATGTATGGTCTGCACCAATCAGTTTGGGACAAACAATAAATAATTATGGCGACGAAATATCGCCATTCTTTGCCGCCGATAATACGTCTCTCTATTTTTCGAGTGATGGGTACCCTGGTTACGGCAGTTCCGATATGTTTGTAACGCGCAGATTAGATGATACTTGGAGCAATTGGAGTAAACCGAAGAACTTGGGACCTCGCCTAAATACTAAAGGCTGGGATGCATATTATACTATACCCGCCTCGGGCAACTTTGCCTATTTCGTTTCTTCTATTAAATCAATTGGCGGGACGGATATATTTAGAGTTGTATTACCCGAAGACGCCAAACCAAAACCGGTTGTGCTGTTATCAGGTATGGTTTTAGATAGGACAACTAATGCTCCTATAAGTGCCAAAATTAACTATGAGCTACTACCCGAAGGTAAAAATGTAGGTAGTTCTATATCGAACCAACAAACAGGTGAATATAAAATTGCATTACCCACCGGTAAGAAATATGGCTATTTAGCTGAAGCAGAAGGGTATTTGTCAATCAATGAATTTTTGGATTTGACAAATTTGAATTATTATAAAGAAATGACCAGCGATTTATATTTGGTACCAATCTCGAAGAATGTAAAAATTAGATTAAATAATATATTCTTTGAATTTGGAAAATATACATTGTTACAAGAATCATTCCCCGAACTTGATAGGGTTGTGAAATTGCTGAACGATATGCCAAAGATGAAAATTGAAATTCAAGGTCATACTGACAGCATAGGTACAGATCTAAACAATATAAGACTTTCAAAAACTCGCGCTCAAGCTGTGGTGAATTATATTATAAAAAAAGGGATTCATTCGGACCGTTTGAAATCTACCGGTTTTGGCGAATCCAAACCAATTGAAACTAATGAAACCGAAGACGGAAGACAAAAAAATCGTCGAGTTGAATTTGTTATTCTCGAAAATTGATTATTTTTGTTGATATAAAAAATAAAAAAACAAGGATTTGATTATGGGTTTATATAATTACGAAAAATTAATGTTACTTTCAATTGACGATAACAAGGGTCACGTCATATTTTCATTGTCAACAACATTGCCTTATGGCTTAGCTGGGGCGATACTTTTTGATTTGCACTTTGAGAAAAAAATTGATTTTGTTCAAAACAAAGTGAAGTTAATTGATAAAACTCCTATCGGGGACGAGATTTTGGATGTTGCTCTCAAACTAATATCCGAAGATGAAAAACATAATGAAATGCAATTTTGGGTTGAAAAGCTTTATCAGAAAATTGATAATTTAAAAAAACGTATTATCAACAAACTTGTTAGTGCTAACATACTCAAATATGAAAAAGATAAAATTCTATGGTTTATCCCTATAGAAAAATATCCGACAAATAACCCTCTTCCTGAAATTAATCTTAGATTAGAATTGAGAGGAATAGTATTAGACGGTCTGAAACCAAGCCAAGACGATATTGCGTTAATAAGCTTGATTTATTCTTGTAATTTGGTTGAAGAAATCTTCACTAAAGAAGAAATTCGCCAAGCTGAGCAAATAATCAAGGATATGGTTGATTCAGAGAATGTTGGTCAGATTATAAGAGATTCGATAAGGAATATGATGTTAGCTGTTACAGCGGCTTCTAACGCGGCGGTTATTGCTACTCAAGTAACACCTTAAACAACTTCAGATTATCGGCATCTTTCGTTAGGGTTCCAGATATATTTATGCAATTGCAATGAGAGTCTGATAGGTAACGATGATTTTAAAATCCAATCAGCTAAGACTGATGGTTCAATAATATTAAAAGCAGGTGAAAATAGAATTTCACCTGCTTTTTTATTAAGATTGTACTGATTGATAACATCCATAGCAAAATCGAAATCAGCGGCATCGGAAATAACGAATTTTAGTTCGTCGTTGTTCGAAATGTGTTTTATATTTAGTGAATAAAAGCTGTTTTCTTCTTTTGAGCTCGGTGTTTTTATATCAATTATACGTTTTGCTCTGCTATCCAATTGCGATATGTCCAAGGACCCATTGGTTTCAACTGCAACTGAATATGCGCAATCACAAAGAAGCGATATCAAAGGAAAAATGTCTTTTTGTAATAGCGGTTCACCACCGGTGAATTCAATAAAATTGCAATTAAAGGACTTTATTTTATCGAGCAGTTCGGTTCCCGACATTAGGGTTGATTCCTCGTTGGTTTGAGCATAAGGTGTGTCGCACCAACAGCACCTTAGATTGCAATTTGCTAATCTAATGAATATACAGGGTTTCCCGGCTGAAGATCCTTCGCCTTGTATTGAATGGAATATTTCGTTTACACGAAAATTAAGTGTGTTTAGGCTCATAATGTTATTGTTTTATTCGTACGGAAGGGGGGACTTGAACCCCCACGCCCGATGGGCACTACCCCCTCAAGGTAGCACGTCTACCGATTCCGCCACTTCCGCAAAGTACGAAATGCTAAATTAAGAAAAATATTCCAAAAAACAATAAATAATTTTGTTATTCAAAAAAAAAACCTTATTTTTGAATTCCTTTTTTAACGGTAAGGTTAAAAATGGTGACGTAGCCAAGTGGTTAGGCACCGGTCTGCAAAACCGTGAACGTTGGTTCGAATCCAATCGTCACCTCAAAAAAAAATATGTTAATAATTAGGATTTACAAAAATGGGTTCTACCGCTGATTTAAGAAACGGAGCCATCATAAAATTTAATGGCGAAAATTGCGCTGTTCTAGAATCTCAGCACGTTAAGCCTGGTAAAGGCGGTGCTTATTTTCAAGTTAAAATGAGAAATATCAAAACCGGACGTACTGCTGAAAATCGCTTTCGTTCAGGCGAATCTATAGACTTTGTACGCGTAGATAAATTAAAATACCAATATCTATATACCGAAGGAAATTTACTTGTATTGATGGATATGGGTACTTTTGAACAAATCTCAGTTGATAAGATAGTTGTTGGAACTTCTGTAAAGTTTTTAAAAGAAAATGAAGAAGTATTTGTTTCTTTCGAAGGCGATGAAGTATTGGATATCGAATTACCTCTCAATGTTACATTGAGAATCATCCACACAGAACCGGGCTTTAGAGGCGATACAGCTACTAACGTTATGAAACCTGCCACTGTGGAAACAGGTGCCGAAATTGCGGTTCCATTGTTCATCAATGAAGGCGACTTGGTAAGAGTGGATACAAAAACCGGAAGTTATGCTGAAAGAGTAAAAGAATAATAATAAAAACGTAATTAAATTAAAAGACCTATGATTATTTGAATCATAGGTCTTTTTTCTATTTTTGTTGGACTTAGCCAGCTGAAGAGTAGGATATAAGATTGTAGTTAAATTAATTTATTTTAATAAAGCAAAATCTTCGACTTTGTTATATTATTTTAGAAATGGAAATAAATTGTAAAAAGTGCGAGTATTATCAAAATACTATTTACAATTAAAGCCCAGAAAAGAGATTGATACCTGATATTCATAATAAATTCATCTTCAACCTTCTCTTTTGAGAAAGAGACAAGCAATGAACCGATGATTAAACATAAGCCAGCGAACTCCCCCCAAAAAAAATTATCACTGGCACCAACAAACCACCCACTTTGTTCATTTAATTTCAACGCATTGGTTAATTCAGGTTGATTTAAAATAAGATTTACAAAGTGTAAATATATCAGCGTAATTATCCCTAAAGCAATTCCAATCCCTATAATTATCCATCCGGGTAATTTCAGCAAGTGCGGTAGCAGATATTTTGTTTTCATATCAAAACCGTTTGGCAAAATGTAAAATAAACTTTATAATATGTAAAGAAGACTTTACAAAAATAGTAAATTAATTTTAATTACAAAAATGTTTAAAAAAAAAGTTCCCATAATGAACACGGGAACTAAATAATCGAGTAATAAATGTTGTATTAGGTTATAAATAACCTTTTTGCACTAAAAATTGTATCGCTTGTTTGAAAGAATCAACATCGAATGTTTTATTTGATGTATCAATATTCATTCTGCTCATCAAACCGTCATCTATAGATTTTGTTTCGTTCCAAAAAATTGAGTTTTATAATTACCCAATAACTAAAACAAAATAACACTTTTTTTATATTTTAACAAAACGATAATAATTATATCCGGCTTTAATAAAATAGACGCCTGATGAAAAATCAGAAATATTAAGTCTGAAAGGCAAATTTTGAACAGAAATGTTATCTTTAACTAATTCGCCTAAAGAATTATAAATACTTATATATGCTCTTGTACGATTTTGATTTATTAATTCAGGATCAATTGATGTTATATCAATATAATCCAAAGCCGGAATTGGCTGTAGCGTGAGATACGAAAGTTCCTTTTCATTAATTGAAGTTGTTTTGCTATACTTAACTAACGATTTGCCATAAGTTCCAAGTAAAAGATTGCCATTATTATCTATCGCCGCATCGAAAATGGATATTACACCATTATCATCTGTAATTTCCGCCGGAAATTGATTTTTGGTTAGAATCCCATCTGAACTATAACTCAAATAAAATCCCGCACACCCCCAATAGAAAAGCATATCACCGGATTTGTCTTCTACTATTGTATTTATAAAGGCTTCTCCGTATTCGTCTTTCACTCCCTTCATTTCTATAGGTATGGGAATGTTTACCCACGCAGTTCCATTGTAGTAAGAAATTTCACCGCCTCTGCTGGATGCCCAGATATATCCTTTTTTATCTAAGCATATTGTCAATACCTGTCCCTTGGTAAAGTACATATCTTCAAGTGTAAACTTTTGATAATTCAATGAATCTGCTGTTGAATTGGTAGAAACTTTCATTGCTCCATCGTCTCCCGTTATCCAAATATTACCAGCATTATCAGCTAAAAGTGTAGCGGATTTAAAATTGGTTGCTAAAATCTTGTTCACATAACAAATATCCCAGTCCGTAAAAGTCGTTCCATCAAATTTTGATAAATAGGGTGTTCTCGATATGAACCATAGATTATTTTTTTTATCCAAAGTTAAGCCATTCAAATATCCATAGTCAGAACCGCTTCCGCTCATAGTAGGTTTGTCAAGATATTCAATTGTACCTGTCGCAATAGTATATTTCATAAATCCCATTTCCGACGCGCCCCAAATAATTCCATTTGGATCATAAGTGAGCGATTGAATATTTGCGTGGTTCCCATCGTTGAAAGGTGTATCTTTTAAGATATTAGTCCATTCATTATTATAGAATTGGTAAAATCCACATCCGGAGACCATAAAAACCCGACCATCCGGAGTTGTAACTAAATTAGTAACAACATTATCTGTAATACCGGGGGTTTGGGGAATTGGAAAGGATTCCCATTTGTCTTCTGACATAACAGAAAGTGAGAGAGCGAAAATAATAATCGCGTAAATCAAAGATTTCATAAAAACACCTAAATAGAAATTTAATAAATAGTTTTTTTAGATTTTGCTATGCATTTCTAGAATCTGCATAACAAGAAGCTATAAATATAATACACAAGAAAACAGAATTCGTTACAAAAAAAAATCATCCGACAAGTTCGATTCATCGGATGAGTGTAAAAGTTCGCAAAATCTTTATTTTGGTATTCGCATTTTATAGAAACTTCGCCAAACGAAGACTAAAGCAACAAGTAAAAATACTCCGCCTATGAATGGACCTATTTTGACAAAATCGGGAACAATCGCAATTTCCATAGCAAGCAAACCGAAAAGTGTGGTTAGGAGGTTCCTCTTCTTCGCATTTTCAATTTTCAACTTTCAATTATTATTTATATTCCGGTCTTGCCAAATAGGTGATTGGGTCTTCCAAACCTTCCTGCCGGAAGCCGCGCAGTCTCAATGCGCAAGAATCGCACGTTCCGCAGGCTGTATCGGAATTTCGATAACAACTCCACGTTAGCTCTAAAGGTGAACCAATTACTACACTGTGGCTCACTATGTCCCTTTTTGAGAAATCAATAATCGGGGTTATGATTTTAATCTGTGTTTCGGGTTTTGTACCGGTATTGATTGCTTTTTCGAATTCTTCGAAGAATTTTTTTCGACAATCGGGGTATCCGCTCGAATCCTGTTGAACAGCACCAATAAAAATCGCGGACCCGCCGATTACTTCAGCCCAGCTCGTGGCGATAGCTAAAATGTTGCCGTTTCTAAAAGGTACGTAGGTATTTGGAACAACTTTGTTATCTAAATCGGCATTTTCAATCTTCACGCTATCATCAGTCAAACCTGAGCCGCCTATTTGCGTGAAAAACTTAGTATCAACAATTATCTTTTCTTCGACTTTATAATAATTACAAACATCCAGAAACGCTTTTTCTTCCCGCTTTTCAGTTAATTGACCGTAATTTAAGTGCATCGCGGCTAAAGTATAACCATCGCGTTTAGCAATTGCCATACATAAGGTAGAATCCATACCTCCGGATAACACAACAACACATTTTTTTTGATTATAGGCCATTAGCTTAGCGACCCTTGACGTGATTTTTTAAATCCCTTGAAAAATGAAGTTGTCAAAAAACTATGTTCATCTATCTTGGAAATTAAATCATACATTTTCCAATTCATTGTTATCGCAAAAAATTCTTTAGGCAAATACCCTCGAGAAGCAAAATCCAATCCACCCAAAATCGCTTTTGGCTCATTATATTTTTCGATTATATTCAACATTTGCATACATCCTGAACCAAATTCAATAATAAAAGGTACTTCGTCAGCTCCAAAGTAATAGCTGAAGGCGTGTTGCAAAATACTTATTTGATCAGGATTAGCAAATATGGTAATAGTTTTCACATAATCCATAAATCTTTCATCTAACTCTCCAATAAAGATGGCATCATTTTTTGGACTGTAACATTTTGCTTTATTTGTGAATTCTTCAATGTGCTCTCTGTTAAACCTAAGTTTTTCCGTTTCAAATAGAAAATCAACTAATTGTTCTTTTGTACGCTTGGACTCATTAAAAAGCCAAGTGCCACAACCACCACAACCATAAGATTGTTTTGTTAATCTTAAGGTTTTGATTTCTTGCCAATCGTTATAAAACTGGAAAATACAGTTTTTCTTAGTTGGGCTCACTTCAATAACATTTTTGAATTCAGTGTCATAAGGAGCATCATACAATGCTATTATTTTGGTTAATAGGTCAATTTCTTGTAAAATGTAGGGTATTTTCATTAATATAATCTCGTGTAAAATAAAAAAAGACGAAATGAATAATAGATAATTTTTAACAAAAGGTTTTATATTCAAATTAATCTTATTATTTTTGAAAGTATATTATTTGAAAATTACAAATTTTACTAATAGGAATTAATATGAAAGTAGGCATTTTCTTCGGTTCAAGCACCGGTAATACTGAATCAGTATGTGAAAAATTAGTTGGTCTAATGAACGATAACGGCTTTGAAGCTGAATCCCATAACGTAGCATCTGTTTCTACAGACGATTTCAATAACTACGAAACAATGATTTTTGCAACATCAACTTGGAACGATGGCGAATTACAAGACGATTTCGATTCACTCTTTAAAGATTTCAGTCAATTTGATTTTTCAGGAAAAAACGTTGGTTTCGTTGGTTTAGGCGATCAAGATGGATATTCTGAAAACTTTGTTGACGGAATGGGCGTTCTGTATCAAGCTTGCAAAGGCGCTAAATTTTTCGGTTCTTGGCCAATAGCGGGGTATGACTATGATTCATCGCGCGCAATAGTTGACGGTAAATTTATTGGTTTGCCAATTGATGTTGAAAACCAAGACGAAATGACAGACGAAAGACTTGAAAATTGGGTAGCACAAATTAAAAAAGAATTGGGCGCATAAATGCGATGTAGTTTGTGGTGAACTAATTGAAATATCAATCAATTTGTAGAACTTATGAATAATAAATAAAAGCCGCTCGAAAGCGGCTTTTATTTTACCAAATCAAATCGTTTGCGGCTTTCAATGCCTTTTCTAAAGCTTCTTCGGGTGTATCCGCCATTGTTGTAATATGTCCCATTTTGCGCCCTTTACGAGAAGACTTTTTATTATATAAGTGGAGCCAAACATCTCTATTTGAAAGTGTTTTGGTAATATCTCGCGGTACTCCGCTACCGTCGTGTTTACCCAACAAATTCACCATAGCACCTCCCGGTCTGATCATTTCTGTAGAACCCAAAGGTAAGCCGCAAATTGCTCGTATCGCGTTTTCATACTGCGAGCAATAACAACATTCAATTGTGTAGTGACCTGAATTGTGTGGGCGGGGAGCAATTTCATTGATTAATAATTGATTATCATTTGTCAAAAATAATTCTACACCGAACACACCAACACCATTAATTGCTTCAACCGCTTTAAGAGAAATTTTCTTTGCCAGCATTTGCAATTCTTTATCAATAGGAGCCGGTGCCATAACACTATGGCATATATGATTTTTCTGGATTGTTTCAACACAAGGATAAACGGCAGTTTCGCCATTTGTTGAACGGCCTACCATTACCGCGAGTTCCTTTTGGAAATAAACAAATTTTTCCGCCATCAAATCCGAGCGAAGTGAATCGGCTTTGAATTTATCCCACGCGGTTTTAATTTCTTCGGGTGAATTAATAGTAGCATTACCATAACCATCGTAACCGAATTTTCTTGACTTAATTACAAAGGGATAGCCGTTTACATTACCGAAGTCCAATGCGTCTTCGATAGTATATAAACTTGTAAAAATAGGTATGGGTAAACCTACATTTTGAAATGTATTTTTTTGGATGAATTTATCTTGAACCAATCTCATAGTTTTGGAACTCGGATAAACACTCATCGTTTTTTCAATTTTTTCCAATATAGCAGGTGATATAAACTCGTTTTCTAAAGTAATAATATCGGATTTTATAATAAATGCTTCTAAATCTTCATCATTATCCCACCCATTAATAAAATCATTTTTTGTCATATCACCGGCGGGAGTATAGCTCTGATTTTCAATAACAGCTACATTGAGTCCCATTCTATATGCCGCCGAAGCTAACATTTTGGCTAATTGTCCACCACCTAAAATACCTAACGTAAGTGGCTTATTATCATTATTCAAAGATTTTAACATTTATCAATCTTGGTTATTATTAAAAAACAAAAATACTAATAAAATAAGAAAAATAATTATATTTTTAATATTTTTTTGGCTATTTAAAATAATATAGTTAATTTTGAATTCCTAAATGTTGCGGATGTGGCGGAATTGGTAGACGCGCTAGATTTAGGATCTAGTGCCGAGAGGCGTGTGGGTTCGAGTCCCTCCATCCGTACAAAAAAGCCCGAAAAAGCGGGCTTTTTCGATATTTGCAAAACTGTTGTCCATATTATAGGATTATTAGCTTGGAACACCAATTAAAACAACTCGAAGGCTGCAGATATGAGTTAACCTTACATTATACTCGTGTTGATATGCAACCGCATTTTGATGATGCATATAGAAATATACAAAAAGACGCATCTATTCAAGGCTTCCGTAAAGGTAAAGCGCCATTAGAAATGATAAAACGCATTTATGGAAAAGCAATAGAAGCAGATACTTATCAAGACTTAATTAATAAAGAATTCTTCGACTTATGTAAGAAAGAAAAAATAAGATATACCGGTGAACCTGAATTAGTAGATGTAAAAATCGAAGAAGACGGTAGTGTAACTTATTTTATGAACCTTGATATTTTACCGGGCGTAGAATTAAAAGATTATACATCTTTGGTAATTGACGAACCTGTTCACGTCGTTTCGGATGAAGAAATAGCAGAACATATAGATAATCTATGCCGTGAATATGGTGAGTTTGAAGATGCCGAAGAAATAGAAGATCAAAATTGCGTAGTTGATATAAAAACTGTAAAATTAGATAATTCTACTCGTTTACCTTTAATTGGCGAAGAACCCTTGGAAGATTCGATAGATTTATATGCGCCGAATGTTGATCCAGAATTGAAAACAAATTTACTAGGTAAAAAAATCAATGAAGTATTTGAATTCGTCAAATTCAATCCTCAAAATCCTGCTGAAATTGATTTTCTTCAAGTTGAAGTCGTTGCAATTAATAAATCAATTCCTGCAGAATTTGATGATGAATTAGTTAAAAAATATACACAAGACAAATTCGAAAATACTGAAGATTACCGTCAAGAAATAGCATTCCGTCTGCAAGAATATTGGGATGGACGTTCTCGTCAAGCGATGGAAAATAATCTAATGAAAGAAGTGTTGGAACTTCACGGTGAATTCCCAATTCCTGATAGTGCTGTTATGGAAGCCGCTAAAAACACTGCTATGTCTTATTTACAGGATATGACAAAGCAAGAGCCTAAAGAAGATATGATTAGCGACGATATGTTAGAATATTTCAAACCTATGGCAAGCAGAGCGGTTAGATGGGAAATTATTAAAGACGAAATCGTTAAAAAAGAAACTATCGAAGTCGAAGATTATGATTTAGAGGAATTTGCTTCAAAACAAGCCGTTCAGTATAATATTCCTGTTGACCAGTTTTTATCAATAATCAAAGATAATCCTCAAGTAAAAGCCCAAATTCTCAATAAAAAGGTTGTGGACTTACTATTGGATTATGCAGAAACTAGGGAAGTTGATTTTTCCGGAAAGCCATTAGAAGAAAATGACGATGTTGAAACTACTGTAGATGTAGAAGCGGAAGAGACAAAGGAAAATATCTCCTAAGTAATAACGTCTTATATTCTTTGATTTATTAATAATTATGGTAAAGTTTTAAATGAATAATCAGTTAGTTCCGATAGTAGTTGAGCAAACAAGCCGCGGTGAACGCTCTTATGATATATATTCGCGTTTACTTAAAGAGCGTATTATTTTTATTGGTACAGCTATTGATGAATATGTTTCGAGTTTGGTAATAGCTCAGTTGTTGTTTTTATCAAGTGAAGATCCTGATAAGGATATTAACATATATATCAATTCTCCGGGTGGAAGTGTAACCGCCGGATTAGCTATTTATGATACAATGCAATTCGTTAAGCCCGATATTTCTACAATTTGTATGGGATTGGGTGCTTCGATGGCTCAGGTACTGCTTTGCGCCGGCACAAAAGGTAAACGTTTTGCTTTACCGAATTCTAGAATTTTAATGCACCAACCACTTGGTGGCATTCAAGGTCAATCAACTGACATCGAAATTTACACCAGAGAAATGGTGCGTACTCGTGAAACCTTGTTTAGTATTATATCAAAACATACGGAGCAGCCTTTGGATAAAATAATCAAAGACGCTGATAGAGACTATTATATGTCTGCCGACGAAGCTCAAGAGTATGGTATTATTGATAAAGTAATGACGCGGGAAACCGATAAGAAATAAATTAAAGACCGCACCTTCAAATTAAAAAGGTGCGGTTTATGTATTAATTTAAATTGTTATATTATGGCTAAAAAAGATAATCTTTCGGATAATGTTAAATGTAGTTTTTGCGGTCGTAGTTCTTTTGAATGCAAAGGAATGATTGAAGGACCAAATGGTGTTTATATTTGCGACGAATGTAGCGAAGGTGCTAACAAAATCATTCAAAAGAACAAAAACTCTAAACTTGAACTTTATAAATCAGATTATATTCCTACTCCAAAAGAGCTTAAATTAAAACTAGATGATTATGTCATCGGTCAGGATTATGCTAAAACTGTACTTTCCGTAGCTGTTTATAACCACTATAAGCGGATAAAATTCAACGATTTTGATAAAAAGAAAAATGATGTTGAATTAGAAAAAAGCAATATCCTTTTACTGGGACCTACCGGTACAGGTAAAACTTTATTAGCTCGAACATTGGCAAGAATTCTAAAAGTACCGTTTGCTATCGCCGATGCTACTACAATTACTGAAGCAGGTTATGTAGGCGACGATGTCGAAACTTTGCTTTTACAATTGTTACAAAACGCAAATTATGATGTAGCCTTAGCCGAACGCGGTATTGTTTACGTTGACGAATTAGATAAAATTGGTCGTAAAAGCCAATCAACTTCAATCACTCGCGATGTCTCTGGTGAAGGTGTTCAACAAGCGATGTTGAAAATGCTCGAAGGTACTATTCAAGGCGTACCTCCAAAGGGTGGACGCAAGCATCCTGAGCAATCATTGATTTATATTAACACAAAGAATATACTATTTATTTGCGGTGGAGCCTTCGAAGGCTTAGAACGCATAATCGCCAGAAGAATGAACAAACAAACCATCGGTTTCAATGCCGAGCACAAAACGAAAACGGTAGAATCCCTCGATTTACTCAAATTTGCAGAACCTGACGATTTATTAAAATTCGGCTTCATTCCTGAATTGATTGGTAGATTACCGGTTTATGCACCATTGGGCGAGTTGGACGCCGATGCATTGCTTTCTATTCTTACAACACCCAAAAATGCAATTGTCAAGCAGTACCAAAAACTTATGTCTCTCGACAATATCGAATTAGTCTTTGATGTCGATGCGTTAAAATTGATTGTGGATAAAGCAAAGGAACGGAAATCCGGAGCTCGGGCTTTACGTTCGATTATCGAAAGCGTTATGATTCCTATAATGTACGATCTTCCGGGTCAATCCGATATACAAAAGTGCATCATAACAGCCGATGTCATATCAAAGAAATCGGAGCCAATTATTATAAGACAGAATCCATAGGTTACTCAATAATGCGGTTCAGTAGTTTAGTTCTTGTTTTGACAATTTTATCGGCGGTAAGCTTGTTTACGGCTTACCCAAAACATCTTGTAGGTGTCGATTATTCAACTATTAGTGGCAGTGGTTTATCCTATACTCAAGAAATTGATAAAAACAACGTCTTAAAGTTTTCAGGGATTTTAATGTATTATGGTGTTAAGCCACCAGATAAAATGACTATTTATGGTGATGTCGGAATGGAATATCAATATAATGTGTGGAAAATTAAAGATAATCGTTTATATCTTTTTGGCGGCGGATCCTATTGCTATTTGGAGAAAAGAGATGTTATCAGCTATATGAAATTCGAGAAAATAATTTTTGAAAAAAAAATTACCAAGAATAACATACTCAATTTTGGTGTCGGTATAGGATATGAAAAAGTATTTTTCAATAAGATAGCATTAAATCTAAATGTTGGATTGCAATACCAACACAGCGACGGCTCGGATTTCCCACTTTTATTTGATAGAAGCCCCGATACCCAAAAATTCTTAGGTGTGGGTGGGGGAATAGGATTAAAGTTTATACTTAAATAATAAAAAACCTTCGGTTTTAAATATTATTTATAACAATAAAATACAACTTATACTTAAAGTGAATGTTATCTAAATCATCACATTAGATGCAAGAGCTAACCTTTAAGTAAATTTTAAAATTTGCAATCTAATTTGAATTCTGTTAATTTTGTATTGTATAATATTATTAATAGGAAATTAATATGCAAGCAAGTGATATGTTAAAAGCAATCATTGCTAAAAAAAATGTTACGATTGCTGTTGCTGAATCCTGTACAGGCGGGCTATTAGGTGGTGCAATTACCGCCGTACCGGGCAGTTCAATATGTTTTAAAGGCGGGATAATATCATATAGCAATGATGTAAAGATAAAAATTCTTAACGTTAAGGAAGACACTATTAGAGAATACGGAGCTGTTAGCAGGCAATGCGCCGAAGAAATGGCGGTTAACGTGAGGCATATTTTTGATGTTGATATAAGCGTTTCTATTACAGGAATCGCAGGACCCGATGGTGGTACTGAAGAAAAGCCTGTTGGAACAGTATGGTCAGCTTGCGCAGATATTTATGGTGTTGAATCTCTTGAATGTGTTTATGGCGGCGATAGGGATGAAATTAGAAATCACGCAGTTAAAAGAGCCATTTACATATTGTATTCTAAGATTTGCAAAATGTAACAAACAAAGATTAGTAACGTATAATAATTCTATTTAAAAATATATTTAGGATTCGTCTATGAAAAATCGCAACTACTTTTGGGGAGCCTTTGTACTATCAATCGGTATTATTATGCTTTTAGTTAATTTGAAAGTATATAGTTCCGATTTCTATTGGATATATAAAATATGGCCCGTGATTTTAATCCTATGGGGAATCACTTTTTTAAAAATTGGAGATTTAGCCCGTAATATCATCAGCGCGGTAAATGGTTTAATTCTTGGAGTCGTGATTATATCCGGAATATTAAGTTTAACACATTCAGTTAATCGTATGAGTACAGAATTCTTTTTCGATCATAATAATAATTATTCCCATAATTTGCAATTCGAACCAACTCAAAAATCAATTGACTATCAGAACGAAAAGCAGGTTACTTTTGATTTTCAAGGTGGAGCCAGCTATGTTCGTATTGGTAGTGGAGAAACAAAATTAGCAAGTGCTTATGCCGATTATGACTCATATATCATTGGAAAAAATGTTGTCGAAGGGGAGACTAAAGTAAATTTGGATTTTGATCCTACTTTTGAATACGCGCTTAATGATAGTAAAAAAAGTAAAATAGATGTTGTTTTAAACGAAGTCCCTACTTGGATAATCAATGTTGAAGCCGGAGCAAGCAAGTTAGATTTCGACCTGACAAAAATCAAATTAGACCGGATGACAATTGAAGTTGGTGTTTCGGAGATTAATTTAGTTTTCGGAGATTTGAATAATTTTTCTAAGGTTGATATAAGCTGTGGGCTTTCAAATATCAAAATGAAAATACCAGTTACTGTAGGTTGTAGGATTTTAACTGAAACAGCATTCTCATCACACGATTTCGATAAATTTATCAAACGAGATGGTGCTTACTATTCCAAAAATTATAACAGTTCATCCAAAAAAATTGAATTTGAAATTGACGGAGCATTTTCGAATTTTGAGATAATTCAGTATTAGTTACAATAGATATGCTTTTTAGACTTCTATAGCATAGATATTTTGTGAATTACTAAGATAAATATGGACTATTTTAACGATAATATAAATGATGATTTCGGAATTCCCAATAAAGAACTAAAAGAAAAATTAGAACTATATTGGAAGGATTTTCGAAAAGCGTCGAAAAAAGGGGAACGGATTTTCGATCTGAATACGATTGAGAATCTTACTGAATACTGTTTGGAAAATGAAAAATTTGAAGAAGCATTAGATTTAAGTCGTGAATGGCTCAAAATGATGCCCGATTCTATTGATGCGCATAATAAATTGGCTTTTTCCCTGCTAAATCTTGACCGCTCATATGACGCTTTAAAGGCAATTGAAAACGCTATGCAAATCGATCCCGATGATTCAGAAACATTATTGCTAAAAGCTACAATACTTGAAAGTTTAGGCAAGGTAGATGAATCGAAAGAGATAATCATACGCTTGCTTGATCTTGAACCGGAAAATGCTGATTACCACTATGCGCACGCAAATATATTACAAACAGCCAGAGATTTTGATTCAGCTATAGATATATATTTATATCTTCTTGAAAATTCTGACGATTATGCTCTTCAAATTTATCAAGATTTAGCTTTTTGCTATAATGCTGTCGAAGATTTCGATAAAGCTCTTCATTACTATGAGCTTGCCATCCAATTAAATCCTTTTGATTCTAATCTATGGTATAATAAAGGCGTAATTTACAGCAATTTACTTGATACCAAAAAAGCCATACCCGCTTTTGATATGGCGGTAACTGTTGAGCCGGGTTTCTTTATTGCTTGGTTCAATTTGGCGCATTCATATTCGACCGAGAACCGCTTAGAAGATTCCGCTGAAGCCTATTTAAAAGCTTTAGAAATCAAACCCAAAGATATTGACTGTCTTCATAATTTGGCGAGTGTTTATGGCGATTTGTGCAATTATGATAAAGCCTTGGAATTATTTGAACAAATTATAGAAATCAATCCACATTTAGCATCGGCTGTTTATGGTGCGGGCTTATGCTTTGAAATTCTAAACAAATATGATTCAGCAATAGAATGTTTCGATCGCGCAATAGCACTGAATAACAAGTATTTTGAAGTGTATATTTCTTATGCTCATTTACTTCTTAAACTTGAGAGAAATAGTGAAGCAATTGAATTATTAAAAAAAGCCGCGAAGATTGCAATAAATGAACGAGTTTTCAATGATTACATTGCTATAAATCTTTTTGAAATGAATGATATAGAAGGTACTCTCGTTTTTCTAAACGAGCTTTTGGAGAGTACAAAACATAAAAGGGAAGCCGCAAGTATGATTAACTTCTATATTTCTATTGCGGATGCATATAAAGAAAACCAAGCCAAAGCCAAAGAAAATTTTGAAATAGGGTATTTAACTTATTCCGATGACAATTTTGATTGGTTTTTGGGTGATGATATATTTAACACTATGAAAAAAGATTATTTAGATAAAAATAGAGCTAATTAATTATAAATATTTCGGAGTATCGTTATGAATATGTTTCCAATATTTCTCATCATAATAGTTGTTATGATGATTCTATCTTCCATCAAAATTATAAAAGAATATGAGAGGGCGGTAGTATTCAGATTGGGCAGGATTATAGGGGCAAAAGGACCCGGTTTAATTATATTAATCCCATTTATAGATAAAATGATGAAAGTAAGTTTGCGGACAGTTGCTATAGATGTTGAGCCGCAGGATATTATTACCAAAGATAACGTATCTATAAAAGTAAACGCCGTTCTTTATTTCAGAGTAATCTTCCCAATCCAAGCTATTGCTGATGTTGAGAACTTTTTCTACGCAACTAATCAAGTAGCGCAGACAACATTACGTTCAATTTTAGGGCAAAGCGATTTGGATGAAATTTTGTCTGAGCGCGAACAAATTAATATCAAATTGCAGAAAATCATTGATGACCATACGGAGCCTTGGGGTATTAAAGTATCGTCGGTCGAAGTTAAGCAAATTGATTTACCTGCTGAAATGCAACGCGCTATGGCACGCCAAGCTCAAGCTGAACGTGAAAGAAGAGCAAAAGTCATTAATGCAGAAGGTGAATTTCAAGCCGCGCAAAAACTGCGTGAAGCCGCTCAGGAAATCGCAATTGAACCTATTGCACTACAACTTAGATTCTTGCAGACTTTAGCGGATATAGCCGCAGAAAAGAATTCCACAATTTTATTCCCATTGCCTATTGACATTATAGCTCCATTTATGGAAAAAGCAAAACAAGGTTTATGGCAAAATATGGTGAAATACGACGATGCTCAAAAAGTAGTAAAAGATATGTTTAAACCAGCAGAGTAATTGTTAATAGTAAATTGTAAATTATAAATGTAGGGGCAGAAAATTTCTGTCCTTTTTTTTTGATAAGCTGAACTCCATCTCGAAAGTTTGTACATCTTCAATTATAAACTCGTTACCAAGCTCCAACTAGCTACACTCGTTACCAAGCTCCCGCTTGGTAACGTAATCGAATCATACCTCCCATAAAATTAATTTATTTTAATAAAGCAAAATCTTCGACTTTGTTTTATTATTTTAGAAATGGAAATTAATTGTAAAAACAAATTAATATTTGTGAAACTTTAACAAAAGGAGGAAATTCGTGACTCATCAACCCCACACTTCAGCGTGTGGGTCTTGCAAACAACTTAGGAATTCTGTATTTGACATAAATTAAGTCCGAT
>JBBRAO010000037.1:0-30099 GCA_038206725.1 Kapaibacterium sp. (SeqCode) | reverse complement strand
CTTTAACTTTTTTTACATTCGTTTATTCCAATAATGCAAATTTACTGAAAAATATTAAAATGCAAGCATTATTTTCACTTTTTTCAAATTTGCACATTCTATAAAGTATAGACAACTGAGAAGTCCATTTCTTTCTCTCCTATCGAAAAATAATTGATTTATTTTTATAATATTTTTTTGACTTCTTGTAGTAGTATTTAATATTGATACTTATAAAATTAATAAAATCCTTAAATTATTCTCCAAAAACAATCTGAAACTCATACAATGCCTCGAATAATCGGATGAGTGGCACGTTATGTAAACTAAAAATTTGAGAAGAATTATATTTTAATTCATTTCTTAATATTCGTGGCACCTAGGAAATCGATCCTTTCCTAATCTCCAATACCCAGCACCTAACCGCAATGCGAAGATTGACTCTTCACTTCGTTCAGAGTGACGAACTCCTTTTCTTTGCACCTTTAGGGTTTTGTGGTTTTCATTTTCAAATATTTGCTTAATTTCCCACCCTAAAGAATAAAATGATTGAAAAAGTATTAATTTTGTAAGTTATTTTAAAACTAATCTAGGATATTTGCTTTGGCAAATAAAGTATCACTTAAAAAATTAATTTTGGGCAAAAGTAGAGACCCTTTAGACCCTAATATTTTTCATAAAGTCTCGCTAATGGCGTTTTTCGCTTGGATTGGGCTTGGTTCTGACGGTTTATCCTCTTCCTGCTACGGTCCTGCCGAAGTAATGATAGCACTCGGACATCACCCTTATTTAGCATTATTCGTCGCTCTTGGTACAATTATAACCATCGCTGTTATCAGCTCCAGTTATTCTCAAATCATTGAGCTATTCCCTCACGGCGGCGGTGGATATCAGGTATCTTCTAAACTCCTCTCCCCTACAATAGGAATGATTTCCGGCTCCGCTTTGATAATAGACTACGTATTAACAATTACGGTTTCCATAGCCAGTGGTGGCGATGCGTTATTCAGCTTTTTGCCGATTGAGTTTCATCAATTTAAACTCCCTTTTGTCCTTGGAATTGTCTCGTTACTGACGCTTATGAATATGCGTGGGGCTAAAGAGTCAATAGCACCATTGGTACCGATATTCTTAATATTCATTTTTACTCACGCCTTCGTAATACTATTTGGTATCGTTACTCATTTCTTCCAAATCAATGCTGTTGTTGCCAAAACTACTATAGAACTGAATAACTCATTCACAACTTTAGGCACTATGGGAACATTCCTATTGATAATGCGTGCTTATAGTATGGGTGCAGGAACTTTCACCGGTATTGAAGCTGTAAGTAATGGTGTCCCTATTTTGAAAGAACCGCGCGTAAAAACCGCAAAAACTACCATGAAGTATATGGCATTCTCACTCGGAATAACTGTTGCCGGCTTGATGCTTAACTTCTTACTTTTCAACGTACAAATGGTACCTGGTAAAACGATTAACGCTTCCTTGCTCGAAAATGTTACAGCAGGTTGGAGTCCGACTTTAAGCTATACATTTGTTATCGTTACTTTGCTTTCCGAAGCGGCATTACTTTTTGTTGCGGCTCAAACAGGTTTCCTTGACGGTCCACGAGTCTTAGCTAATATGGCGCACGATAAATGGGTTCCTACTCGGTTTTCATTATTGAGCGATAGATTAGTTACAAGAAACGGTATATTACTAATGGGTGGCGCGGCGTTCTTATTAATGCTTGCTACACACGCATCGGTAACTTTCTTAGTTGTACTATATTCTATAAATGTATTTATTGGCTTCTGCCTATCGCAAACGGGTATGGTAAAGCATTGGATTCAAGTTCGGCACGAAGAAAAGAAATGGCTTAAGAAATTGCTTATTAATAGTGTGGGTTTGGTGATGTCATTCTTTATCCTTTGTTTTGTTGTATATATCAAATTCCACGAAGGCGGCTGGATTACAATGATTATAACCGGTGCGGTTGTTTCTTTCTTTGGTTATATTAAACATCAATACAATAAAACAGCAAAACTGACCGGCCAAGTAAACGCGATTTTGACTAATCTCAATCAGGTTAATCCTACCCCTGTAGCAATTGAAAACCAAGCGGAATATAATAAAAATGGCAGAACCGCGATTTTATTCGTAAATGGTTTTTCAGGTATTGGAATTCACTCGCTACTAAGTATATTTAGATTATTCGGAGAAACTTTTACAAACTTCGCGTTTGTTCAAGTCGGTATGATTGACGCCGGTGTATTTAAAAGCCACGACGACATAGAACAATTAAAACAAAACAGTTTACTGGAATTAGAAAAATATAAAAACTTTATTCGCGGATATGGATATTATGCGGAAGGTTTTTATTATACAGGTATGGATATAGAAGAAGAAATAATGAAAGCTATTCCTGAAATTACTGCTAAATTCCCACGTTCTGTATTTTTTGGTGGTCAATTGGTTTTCCCTAAAGACACCTTTATGTCGCGGTTACTTCATAACTATACTGTATTTTCATTACAAAGAAAACTTTACAACATAGGATTTGAATTTGTAATATTACCAATTAAATTACGTGAAGAACCCCAAACTGCCTAAAAAGATTTAAAATCATTTTTTAAAAAGCGTCTCAATGATTTGAGTCGCTTTTTTTTGTCAAGATAATGATTTATTTTTCTTAAATATCTATTATTTTAGGAAAAATATTATAATTTTGTAAAATAATTTTGAATAAAATCAAGGATAATTGCTTGGCATACAGATTTTCACTAAAAAACACGGTTTTGGGCAAGAGTAGAGATCCACTTGACCCTAATATATTTCATAAAGTGTCACTCGTAGCATTTTTTGCTTGGATAGGTTTGGGTTCTGACGGTTTATCATCGTCTTGCTATGGTCCCGCCGAAGTTATGATAGCTCTCGGTCGTCATCCGTCTTTGAGTATTTTTGTCGCTTTAGGAACTATAATTACAATTTTCGTTATCGCTTCGAGTTATTCGCAAATTATTGAACTTTTCCCTAATGGCGGCGGTGGATATCAAGTTTGTTCAAAACTGCTTTCTCCCAAAGTTGGTATGGTTGCAGGATCAGCCTTAATCATTGACTATATATTGACAATTACTGTATCTATCGCCAGTGGTGGTGACGCTTTGTTTAGTTTCTTACCTTTGCATTGGCAAGCTTACAAATTACCTTTTGTCTTAGGCATTGTCGGGATATTAACGATTATGAATATGAGGGGAGCTAAAGAATCAATAGCACCTTTAGTACCTATATTTTTAATTTTTATATTTACACACGCTTTTATAATAGTTTATGGTTCAATAACCCATTTCTTCCAAATAAACACCGTAATTGCTAATACCTCTGCTGATCTACATAATTCATTTTCGACCTTGGGAACAATGGGAACCTTCCTTATCATTATGCGTGCTTATAGTATGGGAGCAGGTACATTTACAGGTATAGAAGCTGTTAGTAACGGTTTACCTATTTTGAAAGAACCAAGAGTAAAAACCGGCAAAACCACAATGCGTTATATGGCTTGGTCTTTGGCTATTATCGTAGCTGGTTTGATGCTGAACTTCCTTCTTTTTAATGTTTCTGTGCAACCGGGAAAAACAATCAACGCTTCCCTATTAGAACGTGCAACCAGCGGTTGGAATCCGACTATTAGCTACGGATTCATAATAGTTACATTAATTTCAGAAGCGGCTTTGCTATTTGTAGCGGCGCAAACCGGATTCCTCGGCGGACCGCGGGTATTAGCGAATATGGCTCAAGATAGATGGGTGCCATCACGATTTTCTTTATTGAGCGATAGATTGGTTACAAGAAACGGTATATTGCTTATGGGCGGTGCGGCGTTCGCTATTATGCTTGCAACACGCGCTTCAGTAACATTCCTTGTTGTTCTTTATTCCATTAATGTATTTATCGGATTCTGCCTTTCGCAAACCGGGATGGTAAAGCATTGGATACAAGTACGGCACGAAGAAAAGAAATGGTTAAAAAAACTGATGATAAATAGTATTGGTTTGTTAATGTCTATGTTTATTCTGTTCTTTGTTGTATATATAAAATTCCACGAAGGAGGCTGGATTACCATTCTGATTACCGGTGCCGCAATAGGATTATTTGCATATATAAAACACGAATATAATAAAGCCGGAAAATTAACACAAAATGTCAATGCTATTCTCGAAAATCTTGATCAGTTGAACCCTGTAAAAGTCGAGCCGGACCAACAAGCCCAATATGATAAAAATGGCAAAACTGCTATTTTATTCGTTAACGGCTTTTCGGGTATCGGTATCCATTCACTATTAAGTATATTTAAACTTTTTGGAGATACATTCACAAATTTTGCTTTTGTACAAGTTGGAACAATTGATGCGGATATTTTTAAAAGCAGAGAGGATATTGATCAACTAATGGAAAATAGTAAGGGCGATTTGGAAAAATATAAAAACTTTATTCGAGGGTATGGATATTATGCTGAAAGTTTTTATTATACCGGATTGGATTTTGAATCGGAAATCGTTAAAGCTATACCAGAAATTACCGGTAAATTCCCACGTTCAGTATTTTTCGGAGGACAATTAGTATTTCCTACCGATACGTATATGTCGAGATTGCTTCATAATTACAGCGGTTTTTCACTTCAACGTAAACTTTATAATATGGGATACCAATTATTTATTTTACCTATACAAATTCGTAAAGAATTGGCAAAAACAGTTTAAATCTGAATTCATATCAAACCTTCCGCTGGTTTCAAACCTGCGGAAGTTTTTTTTTAATTTTGAATAGCCACTTCATTTATGTGAATGTCTGGTTTATGGAGATATAAATCGGGCTTAAGCCAAATAATTCAATTTATTTTTCAATTTTTTTCAATTATTTTTCAACCGATGCGAAAGAAATGGACTTCTCAGTTGTCTATACTAATATGACAATGTACAATTTTGCAAAAAGTGAAATTGAAAGTTTTATCTTTGGATATAAAGTAGTTCTTATTGCAATAATAATAATTGAAAAAATAATTATTTTTAAATAAATTCGCGATGTGTATTATGAAAAAGTTTGTATTAATTCTATTGAATCTTATTTTGTTTATTTCCATTTCATCCGCCCAATGGACTCAAACCAACGGACCGAAAGGTGCCGCAATAGGTCCGATGATAAAAATTGCAGATTCCCAATATGCTTTCTTTAACAGCAAATATGTTTATTTATCGAAAGACGATTGTAAAACTTGGAAGATAGTATTTACTTTGCCCGATAACCCTGGATATACGCCTTCTATTTCCGTAATTCATTATTTTAACAATGAATTATATATTGGTAGCTCGTTGGGATTATTTGTTTCGGATGAAACTTTAGAAACTTTCGAAAAGCAGAAAGATTTATTTTTTCAAGAAAGAACCTTTGCTATTAAAAGTAACGATACTGCAATATATGTAGCCTCTTATGTGAAAACCGAAACCGATATAAATATATATATTTCTTCAATAAATAATAATAAATGGAAATGCATTACTACTGATAGTAGTGGTTATATTGATGCTATTATTAGTGATATTGCGTTAAAAGAAGATAAAATTTATGTATCAACCGAAGGTTCTTGGTTTAATGATACTTGGAACGGACCTGCAATGCAGGTAACGAATGATGGAGGTTTGTCTTGGCGTACTATCAAATCAGGTCTTACAAATACTGCTATCACCAAAATTTGTCTTCATAATAAAACAATACTAATTACCAGTTCCGAAGGTGGAATGTTTAAATCCAACGACGATGGTGAAAATTGGGAAGTATTACCTGGTGGTGGAATAGCTGAGGGCTTTCATGTAACCGACGTAAAGTCGTACGGAAATTTTGTTTTAACCGCTAGGGGAAAAAGCGGAGTTTTTCGTTCCTCTGATTATGGCGATTCTTGGGCACCTCTCAACAATGGATTAGAAGACTGTATGGTTTTCACACTATGTGTTTCTAACAACGAAATATATGCCTCAACAGATCTTGGTTTTTTTAAATACAATATAGACGGAAATTCTTGGATAGAATATAATGATGGGTTAATTGCCACATCAATTATTGATATGGTTGTTAATAATGGTATTATCTATACTTCTTCTTCGGATTTTGGGCTAAGTAAAACTACCGATGGTGGAAATACTTGGAGCAAAATCCCCAAAAGCAAATTTCAAAAACAAGTACAAAAATTAGCTGTTGACGGAAATATAATTTATGCCGAAGGATCTGATTCATTATTCGTATCAACCAATAATGGAGAATCTTGGAAGAATATAAAAGGGGATTTAGTAACCGAATATGCTTCATCGCTATATAAAACTGACGAGTATTTATTTGCTTGCTTTCTTGACGGCACTTACCGTTCTTCAAACAATGGAGCAACTTGGGACACCCTTAAGTATAATTCAAAAATAATTACAAATGTACTGGATATTATATTTGATAATGGTGATTTGTTTATTGTCAATTATGACTTAGGGGTATTAAAATCTATTGATGATGGAACAACGTGGAATCAAATAAATAATGGAATTACTGATATACACCTGTATAATATAGATTTATTGGATAATCGCATTTGTGTGGCTTCTTCTACAGGAAAAGTTTTTCTTTCTGAAGATAGGGGCGAAAATTGGACTTTAATAAAACCTTCGACAACTAAGTATAGAATTTCAAGTATTTTGTTGACGGAAAACATAATATTCGCAGGCACCACATATACAGGCGCACCTTATGTTGGCGATGGTATAAAGTTGTCTTTTGATAATGGATTAACTTGGGTTGATGCAAGCAAAGGTTTGGGAAATGCAAATACCATAAAAAGTATTGTGAGATTAAATGATTATGTTTATGCAGGAACTGCTAATAACAGCGTTTATAAGGCCAAAATCAGCGATTTTGACCCGATTAGTGTAGAGGACGAAAAACCAATCACTAATTCGCTCATCGCTAATCCTCCCTATCCTCAACCCGGTAAACAACATATAAACACTTTGATTTCTTGGAATGAATTTATAAATATAGCTGATGCGGAAATTGCTGTTTATGATGTTTTGGGTACAAATGTTTGCGGTAAAGAAAGCATTTCTCTTCAACAGCAAGGTTCAACGAGTGGTTTAGTAACTTGGAAAGCCGAGGGAACCGCACCGGGAGTTTATTTCTTGCATATTACGGTCGGGAATCAGAAAAAAGTAGTAAGAATAGTGATTGATTAAATATTTGCAACCTTTCGCAGGTTTGGAATCTGCGGAAGGTTTTGAAATCCTCATCTACAACACACTTGGCGAAAAAGTGATGGCTGAATCCATTCATCCGATGACTGCCAGTCATCGAATGAATATAGAGCGACTGCCGCGCGGTATCTATTTTGTAAAAGCTGGCGGCGAAACGGCGAAATTTGTGAAGATGTAAATGCTATCAATATTTTCTTCTTTAAGGGTTCGTTTTTCGGACCCTTTTTTTTGTCAATCAGGGATGATTGACCCACCGATACATCAATGGCTTGGTGGGACAAACATCCCTGTTTGTCAGATAAATTAGGAGTTTTGAGACAGCCCCAAGGTTGAGAAGATGGATTACCTCTTCCGAGGTAATGACAACTAGTCTTCTTCGCAGTCATCCGATGAGTTTTATTTTTTTTCTACCTACTACCCTCTAAATTCCGCATTCAAAGCTCTACACAGCTTTTCGTAATCCCCTAATTCATTGTAAGCCTGAGCTGAAATTCTGAAGCGCAGTTTATCGGCGAAATTGACGAACATAATTTCAATTTTATACTTTTCCATAAACATTTTCCATAAGCCAAAAGTATCTGGATTAGCTTTGTTGTATTTTTCGGGTAAATCGCAAGTGAGAATTGAACCGGTCATCTCTTTAGGAGCAGTTGGTTGAGTTTTCAACGTTTGATAAATTAATTCTCCGCCTGCTATGACTAAATCGTGATTATATCGACGCAAGTCCAACCCACCCATACAATCATAAAACTCCAACGCGGTCGGCATTGACAGCCACGGCACAACATTCTTTGTACCAGTCCAAGCAAACTCCATTTGGAAACCCTGCTTGTAAAAATTGGAAATTGTCAATGGGTGAAGAAGCTCCTGCATTTTCTTTGATACATACAGAATTGCGCATCCCTTTTGCGTAAAAAGCCATTTGTGGCAGTTGCCCACATAAAAATCACAACCCAGCGAACTAATGTCCAAATCCAACATACCCGGAGCGTGCGCACCGTCAATAAGACTTATGACGCCGTTTTCTTTGCAAAGCTCCATTGATTCCCTTATCGGAAATACTAACGCCGTTGCGGATGTTATATGGTCGAAAACGGCTATCTTGACACCCGAAGCAATCTCTTTTTTCACAGCCTCGATGATTTCTTCAGGCGATGTTGTTGGAAATGGAATTTTCACTCTGACCAATTCAATACCACTTATTTTGGTTAGATAATTCAAATTATAGTCCACCGCTGGATATATATGGTTAGTAATCAGTATCTTATCTTTAGGTTTCAAATCCGGCATCAGCGAACGCAGAACAGTCGCCACTCCGGAAGTCGCATTATCAACCATCACCAAATCGTCATTTTCAACATTAACAAAATACGCAATTTTCTTTTTGGATTCATTCAATAAAATTGGGTATTCCTCCATAAAAAAGCCCATAGTGCGGCTTTCGATCATTTTCTCTATTTCCGATGCTTTATCTAAAACACAGCGTGCCGCGGCTCCGAACGAACCGTGGTTTAAGTAAGTTATATCGGGTGATATAAACCATTTGTCAATATTATTTTTTCCGTAAGTCATTTTTGTATTATTTATTTGTAAAACAATTCAATATTTTGCGCGCCATTTCCTCCGAAGTTCCTGTTAAATGCACCATATTTTCGTAGCGCTTGAACCAAGTGGTCTGGCGTTTGGCGTAGCGCCGTGTATTCTTTTTCATTTCTTCGATAGCTGTTTCTTTACTCATCTCGCCGGTCAAATAGGCGATGCACTCTTTATAACCAACTGTGTTCAGCGAATTAAGCGTCGGAGAGAATCCCATATTGAGCACTCTTTGGGTTTCTTCAACCAAACCGATTTCCCACATTATGTCCGTTCGGCGATTAATTCGTTCGTATAAAACCTCGCGATTGTGAGCTATATCGAAGAAATACGGCTCTATTCCACGGTTTTTTGTTATTCTCTGGGCGGTTGAAAATGGATTTCCATTAATTTGGAAGTATTCTAATGCCCTAATTATACGCATCGGATTTTTATCATCATATTTTTGAGCTGATACCGGATCCACCGCGATTAATTCGTCGTAAAGCTGGTCTTTTCCTAACTCAATTAATCGTTTATTTAGCTCTTCCCTTATTTCAAAGCGTTTTTCATTTTCACCTATATTTTCATCGCAGAAACCGAAGCATAAGGAATCAATATATAAGCCGCTTCCTCCTACAACAAGAGGTACAGTGTTTCGCTCGGTTATTTCCTCTACAATTTTTTCCGCATCGTCGCCAAACCTACCGGCACTGTAATATTCATCCGGTTCGAGAAAATCTATCAGATGATGCTTCACCGCGCTAAGTTCAGTTTTGTTAGGCTTTGCGGTTCCGATATCAAGATATTTGAAAACCTGCCGCGAATCGGCGGATACGATTTCCACATCAATCAATTTGGCTAATTCCAACGACACTTCGGTTTTGCCGCTCGCTGTCGGTCCGCCTATCACAATTACTTTCTTATTTATCATTTTTTATTACTTATTAAGGGTACGAAACGGAACTGCTCTTTAGTTTCAATGCTTATTTTGCCAATTGCGTTCTTTTTAACAACCAGCATATCCTGATATTCTTTGCCACCCACAGGTACAACCATAATCCCATCTACGGCTAATTGTTCGAGCAATACCGGCGGGATTTCTTTCGCGGCGGCGGTTACGATTATTCTATCAAAAGGGGCGTATTGGCTCCAGCCTTTTGTTCCGTCGCCGATTAAAGTCTTTGGAAATATTCCCAATTTCTTGAATCTTGCCTTTGCGATATCCAACAATTCGGGTATCCGCTCGATTGTATATATGTGATCAGCCAAATTGTATAAAACAGCCGTTTGGTATCCGCTACCTGTTCCGATTTCTAAAACACTATTTTCGGGTTTTACATCCAAAAGCATTGTCATATATGCGACCGTAAAAGGTTGTGATATCGTTTGTTCGTATCCTATCGGCAAGGCTCTATCATCGTAAGAACTTTCTTTAAGTTCTTCGGGTATAAAAATTTCACGGGGTACATCCGAAACAGCCTTTATAACCTGTTCGTTTATACCTCGGTTCATAAAACTTAATATTAAGTTTTCCTTATTGATAAAGTATTCTTTCATATACCATTCTTAAAAAAACAAAATTACAACAAAAGGTAGAAATGAAAAACTGAAACCATTAAAATCGTTTTTTTTATTAAAATAATAGCTACTTTTATCCACTCTATGCTATTGTTAAATGTTTTTTTCATAATTTTGATAGTTAAATTTGTAAAAATATTAATAACATTTATAAAAGGTTTTCTATGAAAAAAGTTGCTCTATTATTTATTTGCTTATCATTGTTGACAATCAGTTGCAACAAGAAAAGTAATGTCCCTACAGAAAAGGAAATACAAAAGATGGAACAAGAATTTAAAACATTCGCGACAGCGTTTGAAAACAAAGCTAAAGTAATCTACAATGGAGTTGCGTTAGCATATTTTAACGCGTCAGTTGTAAACACTCCAGAAAATTGGAAAAAATTGACTGACTTACAAATGAAAATGAACGAACTTTATTCTGATAAAGCTACTTATCAGAAAGTTATGACTTACAAGTCTTTCTTTGACAACAATGGCAAAACCTATATGAAGGATTCATTACTTGCCCGTCAATTGGAAGTGTTCTATCTTTCGTTAGTTGGCAATCAAGTCGATACCGCGAAATTAAACGCCGTTTCACGCAAACAAGCTGAAATCGAAGGCAAATATGCTAATTTCAGAGCAAAGGCTTTAGGCAAAGAACTTTCAGATAACGATGTTGAAGATATCTTACAGGCAAATAAAAATTCTAAACAACTTCAAGAAGTTTGGGAAGCTCACAAATTAATCGGACCTGTTGTAGCCGACGATATCAAAGCTTTGGTAAAAATGCGCAACGGTATTGCAAAGGGTTTGGGTTATACAAATTATCACACAATGTCATTGACACTTAGCGAACAAGATCCTCAAGATTTGGAAAAATTATTTGACGAATTAGATGTTTTAACCCGCGATGCTTATACAAAATGTAAAACTGAGATTGATTCGGTCTTAGCAAAGCAAAATAAAATCAAACCTTCTGAACTAATGCCTTGGCATTATCAAAACCGTTATTTCCAAGAAACTCCAAAAATATTTGATATTGATTTGGACAAATTCTATGTAAAAAAAGATGTTGTTAAGTTGACAGATGATTATTATACAAGTATCGGTCTAAATATCAAACCGCTTATTTTGAAAAGTGATTTGTACGAAAAACCGGGTAAAAACCAACACGCTTATTGCATTGATATTGATCGTGATAATGGTGACATCCGTGTCTTAGGAAACGTTAAGAACAACACTAGCTGGATGGAAACTATGCTTCACGAATATGGTCACGCTTCTTATTCATATTACCACGGAAAGGATTTGCCTTGGTCTTTAAAATCAGCAGCACATACATTTACAACTGAAGCAGTTGCAATGTTCTTCGGCAGGTTGTCAACCAACCCTGATTGGATTCAAGCGATGACAGGAATTAAAGACAAAGAAAAAGAAGCCATCCGCCCTACTTGTACAAAACAAGAACAATTCCGTCAATTAGTTTTCAGCCGTTGGGTACAAGTAATGTATCGTTTCGAAAAATCAATGTATGCTAACCCTGACCAAGACTTAAACAAACTATGGTGGGATTTGGTTGAAAAATATCAAATGATTAAACGTCCGGCTAACCGCAATATGCCTGATTGGGCAACAAAAATCCATATAGCAACTTCTCCTTGCTACTATCATAATTATCTTTTAGGCGAATTACTTGCTTCTCAATACAGATTCACAATCCTAACAGAAATCGGAAGCAAAAATCCTGAAACAGAATCATTCGTTGGCAATCCAAAAATTGGCAAATTCTTCATTAATAATGTATTTGCCCCGGGTGCTAGATACAAATGGAATGATATGATTGAACGCGCAACAGGTGAAAAACTAACACCTAAATACTACGCTATGCAATATGTAAAATAATAACATAAGCTAATATAACAAAGCCTCTAATTCGATGATAATTAGAGGCTTTTTTATTATAATAAATTTTCATCAGCAATTCATTAATGATTATGGGATTTGCTTTTTCTGCGGTTGCTTTCATTTGTGAAGGGGATGCGGTATCATCGTGTCCCTATTATCGTCTAATATTACAATCAAATGAATATTGTTTGGCATTACGGAATAAGAATCAACCAATGCATTTGGGAAATGTTGTGAAATATTGGTTACACAAACATCAGTAATTTTACCAAACTCATTTAATTCAATCTTTTCTTTTAATATTTGCCCAAATATATTTTCGCGTTTATACGTACAAATCTCAACAAAATAATAACCTGACATTGAATAATCGTATTCCTTCAATCGAATTGTTCTTAGGTGATGTATTTATAGATTATATTTCATAGATTTTGCTCGTTTAATAACGCTTATATTTCATACGTGATGTGGACAAATTTATATTAATTAATATTTATCGAAGTTATTTTTGTATTACATAACTTTCGTTGCTTTTAGTATCTCTCGCTTCAAATGTATCAACTTTTGAGAAGTTTTCTAATTTTTCACCCTCAAAAGACCATCTTTCAAGAGCAAATTTAATTAATTTTGTTTCTCTTATATCATTAATCCTAGCAGAAAGGTCTTTATAGTATTGATGAGTTTTGTTAGTTCTCTTTAAGGTGTTTTGAAGGTATTCTTCAGCTTGTATAAAACTTTGTCTTATTTCATCAATTTGTAATAATTGGAAATCAGCATCTCTTTTTTTAATATTTTCATCCTTTAGAAGTTCGATTCTTGCTTGAATTTCCATTGTGTTATATTTATCAGATATATCTTTTTTGCTTTTCCTAATATTATCGGATAGACCTAATAAAACAAAATTTCCTAGTCTTCTTTTTTGAATATAATCTATCGGAGCCTCTTCTACCCTATTATTTGATGCCCAGATATGTTCTATTGATAGATAATTATTTTTATTTTCTTTGGAGTCTTCTAACGTTATTAAAATATTTTCGATATCCCAATCAATTTGAGGCACCTTTTTCAATTCATATTCATAATTTGCTAAAAAATACCTTAGACCTTTCCAATTGTAATAATCTTCTTCTTCATCAAGATCAATTGTTAATGACTGAACAAATTTATATTCATTGCAATGTTTTTGAGTAAATGATTCCAAAAAGTCTTTGATTTTATCAAATTCACTTGAATATTTTTTATCTCCGGTATATTCAGAGTATAATACCCATTTTTCTTTTACTGATTCATCTCTTTCAGAATTGAACAATAAGTAAGCAACCCAAAATAATGAACCTTGATAAGTATCTGCTCGATTTGCTATTTTGGGTAAAATATATACTCTGAAGTTTAATTTTTCAATAGTATCTAATAATTTAAGCAAACTTTTAGAATCATTCTGATATCTATCCATAACAGACAAATATAATGGTAAAATTGAAGCTTTAGCGTGCTGGCATCTTAATAATTTAAGCTGTTTGCTTAATTCTTTTTTTCCTACTCCCGAATAATTGTGTTCGAAATAAGAACCTTTTTCAAGGTAAGCATAATATCTTGAAGCACGTTCTAAAAAATCAATAAAACTCTGTATTGATTTTATATTACTGTCTATTAGATTTTCTTTTTCATTTTGTTCTTTTTGTTCTACTATTTTATTCGTATTAAATTTTTCTTTAATCTCATTATAAACATACCAACTTTTAGTTTTGCTTGCATAATAAAATACAATATAACAATTTCTTAAAAAGCTATTTTCATCTTCATTATCGGTAATAGCTGCTTTGCTTAAATTTCGAAGAATATCTCCCCATTTTTTATTTATAGTTTCTCTAAGTGTGTTTCTATCGAAGATTGTAGCATAGTAAATAAAATAGTTTTTAATTTTCTCAAGTTCCGATAATCGTTTACCACGATTATTAATTACTTCAAACATTATACCGATTTCTTTGCCGTCATTCGGGGTATATATTAAAAAACCTAATTTATTTTCAATTATATTAAATATTTTTTCTATAAAGATATCTTCTTTATCAAAAAGCCATTCTTGAAAATATTTTTTTGCTTCAATTAACAATGAATGAGATTTTATTTCAGGAGGAGTATTGCTTACACCAAAAATTCTATCTTTTATAAAAATAGATGTATTAATATCATCAGGATTAATCTTTAAGCATTCGTTACCTATAGTTCCAGTTAAAATATATTTTGTAAATATTTCTTTATATTTGTCTGGATTTTTTAAATAAATTTCGTGCAATAAAATAATCAATGTCGTTAATCTTTGCTGTCCATCGACAATTGCAAATTTGTTTTTAATACCTTCCCGCTCGGTTAATACGATAGTACCAGTATAGTGAATATGTGTTTGTTCTATTCCGAGAAGCTTTTCAATATCACTAACTAAATCATCAAGTTGTATTATTTCCCAAGAGAATCCTCTTTGATAATCAGGAATGCAAAAATATCTTTCTTCAAAAAGCTCCTTTAATGTTATTAACTCTTTAAAATTTCTTGTAGTATTTGGAGTATTCATAATAATACCTTTTTTTTAATTTATTAAAAATTTATCATTTTCGCTCTACAAAACTATAAAATATAATTCATAAGAAACAAGCATTTTCTAAAATTGTGGAAAACTTCCGAACATAGTATAATAAAAGGAACCCCGAATCTAATCAGGGTTCCATTGGTTCAGGATTGTGTCATATTAGACAACAACATATATATCAAAACTTTATATTACTTTTTTAAAGTTTAAAAGCTATGAATATATCCGAGTGAAACATAATAAAAACCTTTGGAATCAAAAGTATCTATAAATTGATCAACATCGAAATAAACAGTTCCGCAATTTGGCATTCTTTTAAAAATCGCGGCACCAAGATTTGATGTTAAACCGGTATAGCTCTCTGTATAAGCTTTGTTATTTCTGATTCCTTCATCAGCACCGGCATCGAGTAGAACGCCAAATTGCGGTTGGAAAAACCAGGTTTTGGACAATTGAAAATTGACGGAAGATTCAAATCCAAAAGTACCTTCCGAATAAGATTTAGATTCTTCGGGTAATCCGGTTTCGGAATTATTATATTTGAAATCCTTGTAAGTACCAGTCATAAAACCACCGGATATACCAAAATTGGCTTCTATTCCGGTTGTTATTGTACTTCTGTATAACCACCAAGTTGCTTTAGCGTTATAAAACTGCGCAGTATTGCCGGCAATAAGATGGTTGATATCCTTATCATAAATATCGTGTGCGGCAATAACTTCGATATCAACAATACCTTTCATTGTACCGCTAAGTTTCGCGCCGTAACCATTGAATTTATATCCTTTTACTGCAATACCTTGTAAACCGATTCCGGTTTGACCTTTTTCCAAGTAGGTTGATACTTGAGCATTAGCCGCATAGCTAATGCAAATAAGCAATCCAATCAATAATAATTTTTTCAAATTACATATTCCTTTTAATGTTAAAAAATAATCAATAATTCATACTATAAAAACATTCGGAATAATCGTGCCAAATCTGAAATTATTGAAAAAAAGGAAACCCAGAATTACATTGGGTTCCTAAAACCGGTTTTAATGCAAAACTTTTCCATTTTTTCATTTACTGTGGGCAAAGTTTCCGGATGCCCCAAACTTACAGGTGAAGTATTTGTATTCGGGAAATCGCCGTAATTCTGCCGAATCACCGGAAAAGGCTTTGCTTTCAGTTAACAATTGCGCGTGAACCTCAAGCCCTACAACCGCTTCGTATTTATCATTCATTTTTAGTCTCAAAGAGAACTATTCGATTATAACCAGTTTTTTATATTCTTCGAATTGTAATTTATCGTTGGTGTTTGTACCATTAACCCTATAAAGATATATTCCTGGAGCAAGGATGGTTCCGTTCAAATCCCGTAAATCCCACTCTACTCCACCATTACCGTCGTTTTCTGTAAGCTCTTGAATTATTCTTCCATCCATAGTAATTATCTCGATCACGGCATTCTTTGTCAATCCGGCGAACATTGCTTTATCGTCAACCGAGAGTTTAATAGGTTGAGGGTAAACATAAGTGTTTGTATTAGTCAATTCAGAAAAAACAAATCCCAATGTTGCACCGGCACCGGTTGTCATTTTCTTTCCGTTTAAAGTAACTATGTTTTTGGCTGTAATTGTATAGTTCATTCCGCGTGCGCTATTATGTCTCAATTCATTTGATAACAGCAGTATAACGGATTTACTATTTGACTGGCTTAATCCAACCGATAAAACAGAACCTATCGGCTTTAAGTCATAGTTACCCACGACTTCAGCGTTTGTTTTATCCAAATCATCTGAGAAAAACAATTCCAACAATGTTGGTTGTAGAACGGTTAAATTTGTAAGATAAACCTCTTGCTCACCTACCGGGTTTTTTAAATTGAAGGGTTGGGTAAACGGTGTTGTAGGTGTATAGAATCTATCAGTAAAGCTTTCCACTTTAACGATGTATTTACCATCAGCTAAAGTTGCATTGAAAGATGCTATTAAGCTGGTGTCGGAATTGAGTAAAGCACTCTCAGCAAATTTAATAAATTTCCCATCTGAATCGCATAGTTGGATTTTGCCGGCTTCTATGGAATTATGAGGCAAATATCCATTAAAACCAAGTACTAAAGCTAAAGGATTTGGAGTAATACTTTCGATATTCATTTTATCAATAGGTGTATAAAAACATACCTCTCTTGGAACAGCAAAATCGCTTCTTTTTTCGACGTAAGTATCATTCATAGCTACAACTGTGAACACTGCGCAATCGGAAGCTAAGCCATTTGGTTTATGAACTATAATGCTGTCGTTTGTAATAGGCACAGTCCATAAATCAACCATATTATCCCTGATTTCGCCGACATAATAATACTGAGCATCATCGGACTTACCCCAATAAAGCAAAGCGGTGGTATCACTAAGTGTAACACTCATCAAGTTTTTCGGAGCGGCAGGTTTTTCGTTAGCACCATTCATTTCGAAAAACAAGGTTTGGTTGAAACCGCAAAAACCTATTTCATTCTTGCCGTTACCATCTAAATCAGCGATAAGAGCAGAGTTTGATAGGACTGACGGAAAGTGCCATATAGGTTCACACTTTGCCGCATCTTTATTATATTCGAAAATATAGAGATTCGGGAATACAGAAACTATGATATCATCAATTTTATCGCCATTCAAATCGCCAACCGAGATACCATTTCTATATGTGGCATTCAGATTTCTTACAGTTCCTTGGCGAACACCGTAGAAAAAGTCTTTCCATTTTTCAACGTATTTTCCATTCTCTTTTTTTATCATTGAACAAATCCAGATAGGATCACCTTTTTCTTTCAATCCATTAAGTTCTTGTGTTCCAAAACGCAAATGAATAATCTCGTCAATACCATCGCCGTCGAAATCCCCCGCTTCAAGGTTCTGACTACTAAGATCTTTTGTTAATGTATCTGCATATTCGAAAACTAAACCATTGTTAATTTCATAAACAAATAATATCCCATACTCGTTTGCGAATGCTAATTCTTTATTCGAATCTTCATCAAAATTGCCGATTGCTGAATTGACCCATAGAGAATAATTTAATCCCTCCGGCAAAATGGTTTCGGAGGTAATCTTTTTTAAATAAGGATCATAGATAAAGAATTCTTTGTTATCGGTTCCTATTATCTCATCTCTCCCATCACCATCAACATCAATAAGATGCTCTCCCCAAAAGGAATATTCCGGATTGGATTCAAAAATCGGGTGGTTGAAAATCGTCGAACCTGAAGAATTTTCGAAAACTTTACTAATGCCATAATTTAAAGCTAACATATCAGGTTTGCCGTTTCCATTAAGATCGCCAAAATCTTTGGGAATCCAAACCTCGTCTTTACTCGATTCCAACTGTTCAAATTTACCATCTCTAAGAGCGTACAATTCACCATTACCGAATGAAAGAGTATTTATATCGTTACAAGCAAATATCTTTTCGCCGGTTCCATAAAGATCCGCTGTTTCATTATTCATAAACAAGCGTTTCGGTATCGAATATTTGTAACTGAATTTATCTTGGTTAAAACTATCATCTTGCAGGGTAAAACTTATATTTTGCTTGATAGTATCTACATCATCGTAAGCGATGGCTTCTGCTTGATAGGTTTTCCCTACGGCTAATTCATCATTAAACATTATTTGGTGAATATCATCGAAACTCATATAATCTAATTTGTTTTCATAAACTTGAGAATCGGTTGTTTTATACTTCAATATAAAACTACATTTTTTATTGAATGCTGAATTGATTAAAATCGCCCTTCTACCATTATAGTAAACATTTTTGCTGTTGAGTGACAAGAACTTAAGTTTGCTTTCGGAGGATGTAATATTTATCTGTGTACGGTGCTGAGTGGTTAACCCGTTTTTCAAAAACACTTTTATACTGATTGTATATAGAGTATCTTTCGTTATTTTTTTGGTTGAATCATTTATAATCAGAGTATCAACTAATTTTGTTAAATCCAAAAATGCAAGTGCGCCTTTAAGTATTTGCTTATCACCCTCCGATATTTTTGTCCACTTTGTCGGAATGGAACCGGGACCAATCAAAACTTCGTAATTGTTGAATAATGGATGAACAATAGAACCAATAATCTCAGTTCCGCTTGTTTTATCTCTATTGAATACACTTTCATTTGTCGGCTCAGTAATTGTAACTAATGGTTTACCAATATAATCCAATGCATCGGAACAATTTAAAATGCCATTGCCGAATTTGATATCCCAACCCGGATCGCCTGCGTCCGTAGCAGATGCTTTTAAAATTTCTTTAACTTCTCTTGGGGTTAAGCTTTTATTTGCGGAAACTAATAATGCCGCACCGGCAGATACGTGAGGAGCCGCCGCGGAAGTACCGCTAAAAGCCATATATCCATTGCCGGTTTTAGTAGTTACAACATTCTGTCCGGGAGCGGCTATGTCGAGTAATGAGCCATAATTACCAAATGAATATTTGCCACCTAATTCGTTGGAACCGCCAACACATATAACTTTATCATAATCGGATGGATAATGATATTCGTAATTATTATTATTGCCCGATGAAGCAACTATGACACACCCTTTATTATAAGCGTAGTTTATGGCATCGTGTATAATTTTGCTTTCAAAATAATCGCCAAATGAACAATTTAAGACCTTAGCTCCATTGTCGGCGGCATATACAATTGCGGCGGCTATATCGTCGGACTCGCCAGTTCCGGCGGCGTTGAAGCACTTGGATGTTAAAATTCTACTATTATACGCAATTCCCGCGATTCCCGATTTATTGTTTGCTTTAGCGGCAATTATACCGGAAACAGGTGTACCGTGGTTACATTCATCCTCAGGAATAGCGTCTCTTTCAGTATTATCACCAAAGCCGACGGTAAGTTCGTCAACAAAATCATAACCTATTACATCGTCTGCAAATCCGTTACCATCTTCATCAATTCCATTCAAATCGCCGGATATACCATCGCGTATTTCAGTGGATAGCCAGGGTTCGAATTTACCTGAATTGTTTATGTCTTCCTTTTCGTTTATCCAAAGCTGACCTTGCAAATCGGGATGATTCCAATCAATACCGGTATCAATAACACCAACTATAACTCCCCCGCCTGTGGATTTTGCCCAAGCTCTTTTTGCTTTAATTTGTTCTAATGCCCATTGGCTTGACAACAATGAATCGTTTGTCTGCATATCCTTATCTATTTTATAAATATAGTTTGGTTCTATATACTCGATTCCGGATATTTTTTTAATAATGTACTGAATCTCCGACGTGGAGGGTTTGTTAACCATCAACAAATAATAGTTTTCCAAGAATTTTTCTTCATTTTTAACTTGGGTACTATTAAATATTGGCTTTACATTCAATCCTGAAGACAGCAATTGAGTTTTTTCTTTGCTTGATTTCAGCTTAATTATATAAGAATTGTATTCCGCAAAAGTTTGTACTTTGCCGAATATCAATGTAATAATCACAACTAAAGTTATTGAAAATAAACGATTCATTTTTAGGGTCATCTATGTTAAAAAAAAAGTAGTGTTATACCGCGGCGGTCAAAGCAATGGATAACAATTTAGTATTCTCAGAATCCGCTCTCGAAGTCAGAACAATCGGTGCGGCGGCTCCGATAATACAAGCCGCGGCGCTTGCTCCGCATAAATAGCTGAATGTTTTATATATTACATTAGCCACTTCGATATTAGGAGCAAATAGTAAATCCGTGTTTCCGCATACTTCGCTAATAATCCCTTTATGGTGAGCCGCTTCAGCCGAAACCGCTAAATCCATAGCCAAAGGACCATCGATTAAACAACCCTTAATTTGACCACGGCGGTTCATCATCGTTATAGCGGCGGCATCCATAGTGTTTGGCATTTTTGGATTAACACCCTCTATAGCGGCTAACAAAGCGACTTTAGGATTATCAACACCCAAACGGTGGAACATATCTACGGAATTTTGAATTATTTGGACTTTTTCGCCTAATTCAGGAAATGTATTTTGAGCGGCATCGGTAAGAGCAATAACTTTATGATAATGCTCTAATTCAAAGAAACCAATGTGACTTAATAAAGAACCTGTCCTTAAACCGCACTCTTTGTCTAATACCGCTCTTAAGAAATCGGCTGTTTGAATTAAACCTTTCATCAAAATATGCGCACTTCCGTCGCGAACCAATTTCACAGCAGTTTTGGCTGATTTAACTACATCGGTTTCATTTATAACTTGCACTTTATTAATATCAAATTTGATTTCGTCGGCGAATTGTTTGATTTTCACAGAATCGCCAATCAAAACAGCGTCAACGATGTTTGCGTTCACCGCGGTTGATATAGCTTGAAGAACGTGCAGGTCTTCGGCGGCGGAAACAGCAATTGTTCTTTTTGCCTTACTTTGTGCTATTTCGATAAAAGTATTTAGTGTTTTTAATTCCATTTGATTGTACCGTATAAATTGAAAAAATTTGAACTGTAAAATTATGAAAACCTTTTAAAATAAAAAAACGCTTGATAGAATTAATCAAGCGTTTTAATCAAATATTTTGAAACCGGTTACTTTTTCGCTGGTTTTTGTTGAATCGGAGCTTGAGGAGCTTCGGTTTTTACAGGTTTTTGAGCGTCGGTCGGTGTTTGAACAGCGTCAGGTTTTTCCGGTCTTGGTGGTAATTTTAAATTGCCGTCAGTTGTTGCACCGTTGATTATTTCTTCCGTTGGTTTAGCGCGGCCACTACCGTAGATTATTATTTGCTCAACGTCAGGATTGCCTTCTAAACCTATGGTTACTCGCGGATAAAAGTTTTCTGTACGTTTAGGTAAAACTTTACATTCGACAGTAATTGTTTCGCCGGCTTTGATTATCATCCCTTCTTTCAAATTGGATGTCATATAATCCGGTTCTACTTTAAGAGTTTTGATAGTCATATCTTTAGCGCTGGTATTTTCCAAACCAACCTTGGAGATGAATTCTTTAGCCGCTTCGACGTTGAAGAAATTAAGATTCTGCGGATTCAATCTATATCCGGTAACAACATTAGCTTTAATCATATATACATATTTTTCAGTTCCCGGTACGTTAGTATTAAATGTAATACTCTTTGTCAATTTTGTAGCATTATCCTTTATGTTCAAGGTTACATCAACATAAGTTGAATCACCCGGTGCGATTTCATCTTTTTCCGGCTTTGCTACTGTACAGCCGCAACCCGGAACAACTTTAGTTATCTTTAATAATTCGGTACCTTTATTATATAGTTTGATCTTCGTTTTAAGAGGTGAATCTTTCGGTTTCACATCGCCCCAATCAAAAATTCTTCCACCTTCGAAATCCAATTTAGGTTGTGCCATTAAAGCTAGTGGCAAAACTATTAAGCCCATCAGTATGCTCAATCCTATTTTCTTCATTTAGATTACCTCCAAATTTTTATATTAATTTATAACTATTTCTTTTGTTTGTTGAAACATTTCAACTTTAAAAACGATTATATTTAGTAATTGTTTCATTACTAAACCAAAAAATATGAATAAAAATGTTCTACTTATTGCTCTTTCGCTATGCTTATTATTAACGTCAGTTTCGTATGCCGATGATTGCATCGGTTTTCTCGATAATATATTAAAAAAAAGCACAATACGCGAGATTAACGAGAGTCCAAATAAGTTTCATAAAGAAGAAGTTATACTCGAAGGCAAAGTTCTCCGTGTTGTAAACCTTTTCGACAAACTCCGCTTCTACGAAATTTCCGACGGAACGAGCAAAAAAGACAAAATCCACGTCATAACAGAAAAGCCCTTACCTGCCGAAGAAGACGTTATCACAATCCGCGGCAAAGTCAATCAAGCACTGAAAATCGGTGAGTTGCAATTTGTGGTTATCGAAGAGCTTTGCAGAAAAGATAAGAAAAAGTAAAAGCATTTAAAAAATGCCGCCGGATGTAGTTGTCCGCTTGCATAAACTGGGCGGCGAGAGAATTAAACCGGTCATCGAGCGAAGTCGAGATGCCCGGCGAAGAAGAAAGAAGACCCTCACCTAAATCCTCTCCCTGTGGGCGAGGACTTGAAGAAAACCGTCCGCGCGGCACTCGTAGAGCCGTTGCGTGCAACGTCTTCTTCGCCCGCCTTTGCCGAAGAAGGTGGGCTGTTGGGGCGAACCGCGTTCGCCCTAAATCACTCGTTCTACTTTCATCTAAATTCATTTATTGCCCCAAAAAATTAAATTACGAAACAATTCCGATTCTAAATTTATAAAAATATAGGTTACAGCCAAAATCGCCGGCTTTTTTATTTCACCCTTTCAGGGTTTCGTTGCGCTCGGCATCAATTCCTTCTACAAACATTCCATCCCTAAAAGGATTAAAGAAATTGTTCCAAAGCAGGAGCTTTGGAACAAGAAATAAATGATATCCCTTCAGGATTGAGAATATGGATAATCCTGGAGGGATTTAATATCGGTAGAAAATTGTCTGAACCAAACGGATGGAAGTGCCTTTAGGTACGTAATAATGAACTTATTCCGTCCCTACGGAGCAGAATTTAATATATTATTTCAAAAACAGTAAGCTGAGCAAACATCCGGCGGCGACGGCGGAACCGATTACACCGGCAACGTTTGGTCCCATTGCGTGCTGTATCAGATAATTCGACCTATCGTAGTACTGACCCATCTTGTGCGCAACCCGAGCACTTGCCGGAACAGCGGAGACACCGGCGGCACCAATAATAGGATTCACCTTATTGCCTTCTTTCAAAAATAAATTCATAAATTTAGCAAATCCTACACCACCCGCCGTAGCGGTCATAAACGCAAACGCCCCCATAAAGAAAATCAATATGGAGTGCCACTTTAAGAACACATCCGCTTGAGTTGAAGCACCTACTGACATACCAAGCAAAATAGTAACAATATCAATCAACGGACGAGCGGCCGTCTCGGCTAAACGCTTTGTAACGCCTGATTCTCTGAGTATATTACCAAAGAATAGCATACCTAAAAGCGGCAACGCTCCGGGAGTAATGAAAGTAGTAATTATCAAACCAACAATAGGAAATAAAATTCTTTCTTTTTTCGAGACAGCTCTCGGAGGCTTCATCTTGATTAGACGTTCTTTTTTAGTTGTGAGTAATCTAATTATAGGTGGTTGAATAACTGGAACCAACGCCATATATGAATATGCCGAAATTGCGATAGCACCTAATAATTCCGGTGCTAATTTTGTAGTTAGAAATATAGCCGTAGGACCATCCGCTCCACCTATTATACCAATAGACGCGGCTTGATCGGGACTGAACCCAAATGCTAACGCTAACCAGAATGTAGTAAAAATCCCTATTTGTGCCGCGGCACCTAATAAAATCAATTTCGGATTTGAAATCATAGCCGAAAAATCGGTCATCGCCCCTATTCCAAGGAAAATTAACGGCGGATAAATTCCTTTGATAACACCATAGTATAAATAGTTCAGTACGCTACCTTCTTGGTACAAACCAATTTCTAAGTTAACTCCTGGGGCGGTATAAAACGGGATATTTCCGATTAAAATACCAAATCCAATGGGTATTAATAACAAAGGTTCGAAATCTTTTTTAATAGCTAAATAAATAGCGATTATACCTACCAATATCATCACCAAATTTCCGGTATGTACATTGGCAAAGCCTGTAAAAGCAATTAGTTTATCCAGATTTCCCATATTAACCCTCTATTACTACTAGTACATCGCCTTCGAGTACTGTGTCATTCGGTTTAACTTGGATCAATTTGATTGTACCACTTATGTCTGTACGGATTTCATTCTCCATTTTCATCGCTTCCATAATCAGAAGGACATCATCGTTTTTGACTTTATCGCCAACATTTACATTTATGCTTAATACAGTACCCGGTAATGGAGACAAAACTTTTCCCGCGCCCACCGGTTGAGTTGGTTTGGAAGTTTTCGGATTGTCAACAGGTACATTAGAAGGAGTGCTCCTAACTAAAATAGGGGTTTTTGATTGTTGAACCGCCATTTGCTTGACTTTAACGCTATAACCTGTGCCGTTTACATCCAATTCAGCAACATCTCCAACAAAACTTTTCAACTCAACGTGATATTCATCACCGTGTATTATAAAATCGAATTCTCTCATATTTTTATCACTTTATTTCTTATTTAAAATGGTTTCTTTTTGATATTGTAAATTTTTGAACTCCAAGGCGAATACCTGCGCTCTATTTTCTCTAAGGTTATAACACCGCTTTCGTCGTCGTGAGTATCATTGATTTGTATGAATAACGCCATACAAATCGCCGCGTGAATGTCATTATTCATTTCTTTTTTTTCTTTAGGTATTTTTTTAATCTGAATAAGATTTGCTTTTCGTGCGTTAAGAACAAATGATATTCTTCCTGTCATCAGGAAAAATAACACTATAACAGTTAAAGCAAGAAAAACGACAAGAAACGAATATCCCGCGATAGACCATCCGTCCATCTGCCATATTTTGGATGGATCGAAGACGATTTTTTGAAACTTACTCTTCAAGTGTGCTGTTTCCGAGGCAACGATACTTAAGTTATTATATATTTCGATTATTGACATAGTATTAGCTCCCTTTTACAACGGTATATTATCGTGTTTCTTTAATGGATTGGATTCTTTCTTAGTTACTAGCATTTCCAAGGCTCTGATTATTCGGAATCTTGTGTTGCGCGGTTCGATTACATCGTCTATAAATCCAAATTTGGCGGCTACGTAAGGATTAGCAAATTTATCCCTGTATTCAGTTTCCTTTTCATTGACGAATTTTTGTAATTCATCGGGATTTTTTAACTCTTCCAATTGTTTGGAATACAACACACCAATAGCACCGGATGGTCCCATAACGGCTATTTCAGCGTTGGGCCAAGCGTAGTTGATGTCACCGCGTAAATGTTTCGAACTCATCACATCGTAAGCGCCTCCGTAAGCCTTGCGTAAAATTATCGTTACTTTCGGTACTGTCGCCTCGCCATAAGCAAAAAGCAGTTTAGCTCCGTGAATAATTATCCCGCCGTATTCCTGATTGGTTCCGGGTAAAAATCCGGGTACATCAACCAAGGTAACTAAAGGAATATTGAAAGCATCGCACATACGAACAAAGCGCGCGCCCTTACGGCTGGCGTTGATATCCAACACACCTGCTAAATAACTTGGTTGGTTTGCAACGATACCTACAGGCTGACCATTGAATTTTGCAAAACCTACCACTATGTTTTTAGCATAACTGCGGTGAACTTCCACAAATTCTTCATTATCAACAATTTTATAAATTACATCTTTAATATCATAAGGTTTATTTGGGTTTTCGGGAACTATATAGTTCAATTCATCATCGAACCGATCAATAGGGTCTTTGCAACTATAGCGCGGTGGTTCTTCCAAATTATTCTGAGGGAAATAGCTCAAAATCTTGCGTATAAGCGATAGCCCTTCTTCTTCTGACCCAACGGCAAAGTGGGCTACACCCGATTTCGAAGCGTGAATCATAGCACCGCCCAATTCTTCCGTTGTAACGTCTTCGTTAGTAACCGTTTTTACAACTTTTGGTCCGGTAACGAACATATAACTCGTGTTTTCGCTCATTATGATAAGATCGGTTAGTGCCGGGGAATACACCGCACCGCCCGCGCAAGGTCCAAAAACTGCGCTGATTTGAGGTATAACACCCGAAGCTAAAATATTCCGTTGGAAGATTTCGGCATAACCGGCCAAGCTTAGGACACCTTCCTGAATTCTGGCACCACCCGAATCGTTAATTCCGATTATTGGTGCACCCATTTTCATAGCTTTGTCCATAACCTTGCATATTTTCTGCGCGAAGGTTTCGGAAAGTGATCCGCCAAAGACTGTGAAATCCTGTGAAAAAACGTAAACCAATCTTCCGTCTATCGTTCCATATCCTGTTACGACGCCATCTGATAAAAATTCTTGAGCTTCTAATCCAAAGTCAATACACCTGTGAGTTACAAACATATCGAATTCTTCGAAGCTGTTATCGTCCAAAAGTAACTCGATTCTTTCGCGAGCGGTTAATTTCCCTTTTTTATGTTGTGAGGCGATTCGTTTTTCGCCGCCGCCCAAGCGAGCCAACTCGCGCTTTTCTTTTAATTCTTTGAGTCTGTCTTCGATTGTCATTGAGTACTCCAAAAGCATTAAATTTGTAAATTTTCAAAATCAAATTTACAAATTATTATCTAATATAATTAAACAATATTCATTAATTTACAGAAATTTCTACCTCTTTTACAAACAAAGTCAAATAGTGTGTAAATTCGCTGACAGTTTTAATTATTTGAATCATAGTAACTATAAAACATCTATTCACAATTCCTGATCTGAACCGGTCATCATCTTTCTGAACCTTCGGAAGGTTTGAGACCTTCGGAAGGTTTCATAATTTTGAACGCGATGAAGAAGAAGAAGAAAAGAAAAAACCCCTAACCCCCTTGGAACAAGGGCTAACCGGAAACGTAACCCAATTGTCATTACCGACCTATCCTTTTGTTTGTCATTCCCGCGGACGCGGGAATCCAACTTCAAGCCCCGATAGCGGTTTAATCTCAATAACCGCGGGTGAAACCCGTGGTAAAGCGAAATCCGAATTCAGCCCCAAAGGGGTTGAATTCATTTTGTTTGGGCGGGATGGGCGAAAACTGAAATTAGTATTTGGAAATTAAAGAAATAATTGTAATTTTGCATAGTGTTTTTTATTAATTGCAGATGGGCTTGTAAAATTTAGCTTAATTAATGAATTTAGCAACCCACCTTGAGTTTTTGGAGGATTCAATGAAGACTATTTTATGCTTACTAATCGTAATTCTTATTCTGACCGCGTGCAACAAACCTATCGCCATTATTAAATTTAGAACATCCGATTCTATTATCACTGAGGGCAATAAAACCTATCTTGAATGGGAAGTCCAAAACGCGGATTCAATTGTTCTAAAACAACAAAGTTTTGACGAGCCGATTTTAGAGTCGGCGCCACTACGAAGCAGAATGTTAGTTTCACCATCTTTTACTACAGAATATTCAATTTATGCTTACAAAAAAGATAAAGACAAACGCGAAAAATGCGAATTAACCGTAGTAAAAAAAGCCACCAAAGTTGACACAGTTGTTATTATCAAACCAACTGTTATGCAGGAACCCAGCACTGTAAAATCTGATTATGTTCGTGGGCTTCAAACTATTGAAAACACAAAAGAAGATACAAAAATAAAATATGATATTTTCTTTGTGGATAAATTGGATTATCCTACAAAAATTCAATTGTATGTGACTGTAAAAGATGAATTCGGAAACTTTATTGCTAATTTAGCTCCACCTTACGGCTCAAATGAAACCGCAAAAAAATACTTTGTGAATCTAATGGAAGAAGTAGATGGCAAAGATTATAAAATTGATGATTTCGATGTCGAAGAAAGACACGATACATTAGCCGCAAAGTATTCTTTCTCTTTGGTTTTAGACCATAGTGGCTCTATGGATAATGTCATAGTGTCTTTGCAAAATTCCGTCAAAAAGTTTATCTCCAAAATGGAAAAGAAAGATGAAGCCTCAATTATTAAATTTGACCAAAATATTGAAAGAACCGTCAATTTAACAAATGACAAGAACGCCCTACTAACTCCAAGCATATTTGATGGGCTAAATAATTTCGGTGGTGGTACCGCTTTAATTGCGGCAGCAGATGAAGGTATTAGAAGTTTATCCGGAAATAAAACAACAAAAATTGAAGTTTTATTTACAGATGGTTACGAAAATTCTTCAATGAGCGCCGCTCTTCAAAACGACCAAGGATATGCTTTTTTGCCAAAACAGTTAATATATAATGCCAGAGATGAAAAGGTAAGAATATTTACAATCGGCTATGGCAATGTAGATAAAACTCTTTTAGAGAAAATCTCCGCTCTTACAGATGGAAAAAGCTATTTTGCAAATAATAGTCAAGAAATTGAACAAATTTTTAATGAGCTTCCGAGAATATTTCATAATTATTATTTAGTTACATTCAAACCAAAAAAATTAGACGGTGAGCATAATATAATTATGACTTTAGGAAACCCAGACGGAACAACAGGCAATATCAATAGAAAAACATATATCGGGAAAATTGACGGAACGGGATTGGATTTGATGCAGAGACAATGGATTGCATATTTTGAATATAGTAAAGATGAGCTTCAAGACATCTATAAACCAAATATTGAAACGATGGCAAATTATCTAATTAAAAATCCAAAAACAGTAATCGAAATACACGGGCATACTGATTTAACAGGAGCACCGACGGTAAATATGGATTTATCTAAAAGAAGAGCTGAAATTGTGGCAAAAGAATTCGAAAAGCTCGGGATACCAAAAAGTAGAATCATTATTGTTCCGCACGGTATGGCCGATCCTATTTGGAATCCTGAAACTAATGACTACGAGAAAAAAGAAAATAGAAGAGTAGAATTTGTTATAAAGGTATAGAAAGTGAAAGCAATTTTATTATTTTTATCTTTAATATTCCTTTGTTTAAATGTACAAGCACAGGGAACTGATATACCTACTCTAATTGAATCTAATTTATCAAGTGTAGTTCTTGTTCAAACTGATTCAGCACTTGGCAGTGGTGTAATTATTTCAGTAAACGGATATATATTAACAAATTATCACGTTGTACAAAATGCTGTTGAACAAAATAGCAGTATTACTATTACAACTCATAACAAAGATCTATATTATGCGGAATTAATAGATTTTGATGAAGATTTGGATGTTTGCTTACTAAAAACACCATTTCTTGAAAATTCAACAGACTTCCCAGTTGCAAATCCGGATAGTATAAAAGTCGGTGAGGATGTGGTTTGTATTGGTAATCCCTTTGGCATATTGGAATATGTAACCAAAGGAATTATATCAAAATATACGACCCCGTATATCTTTACCGCGGCAAGTATTAATCCGGGTAATAGTGGCGGTGCATTGATAAATTTAAAAGGTGAATTAGTCGGAATACCTTCGATGCAATTGGAAGACTCGCAGAATTTTAATATCGCTCTTTGTCCACGAACAATCATTTACTTTTTAAATAAAAATAAAATAAACTATAGAAAACGGTAAAAGGAGGAATAAATGAAAAAAACCTTATTAATGGTTTTAGTAGTACTAATTTCCGCACTCGTTGTAAATGCACAACCCGCCCAAAAGCAGTAC